>CAZCOB010000007.1:0-77696 GCA_964500415.1 uncultured Dehalococcoidaceae bacterium
CAGCGTGGCCGTCATCGGCTGCGGGGGAGTCGGGCTGAATGCCATACAGGGGGCGAATCATGTTGGGGCTTACCCGATTATCGCCGTGGACGTACGCGATAGCAAGCTGGAGAGGGCTAAAGTTTTCGGCGCGACGCATACGGTCAACGCGAAAAATGAAAGCGACCCCATCAAGAAGGTACAGGAAATAACGTACGGTCGCGGTGCCGACTTCGTCATCGTGGCGGTGGCGGGCATCGAAATACTACGCCAGGGGTTTTTAATGTCGGCGCCGGATGGCACCACGTGTGTAATCGGTCACGGCCACGGGGAACAGCTTTCCGCCTGGACGCCGACCGACTTCATGCGGGGGCGTAAGCTTACGGGGAGCGCCATGGGGGCCGTTCGGCTCAGGATAGACGTGCCACGACTGATTGAACTGTACAAGGCAGGGCGGCTAAAGCTGGACGAGCTTGTTTCCGGGCATTATCCCTTCCAGCAGATTAATGAGGCTATCAAGTCCTCGGAGCAGGGCGAGGTAATACGCAACGTGCTTATGTTTTAGGGGAGCCGGTTAATCTACAACTGTTATGCTGCCATTCATCCATGCTTCGGCAACCTTGCCTCCATTTAACTGAAAAAGGCAGAGGTAATCGGTTGAGTATTCTTTACCTTTGGGTACAGGAAAACCCGGCAATTCGCTAGTTAACCTTCCGCTTGATTTATAGGTTAACGCGAATAAATTACCGTCGCCGGCTAAATACTTAAACTCCTGCCGGAGACCGGAAACCACCTTTACTGTGCCCTGAATAAGCTGCTTGTGTGCTTCCCAACCCACCATGTCCGGGAAGGGGGGGATACGAATAACTACGTTAGGGTCTTCCATGGCTTGCAGGGGGTCAAAGTTGCCTTTCCGCCAGGCCTCGTCCTCAGCTTTGATGAATTTCTGTGCGAATTCTTCAATGTTCATTTGATTCCCTCCTTTTATTTTACTGCGTGGGAATAACGCCAAGCTGCTGCATCAGGCGCAGTTCATCTATGGTGGCCCAGTTTTCCGCTAACTTACCGACGGCGATTCTAAATATAAGCGTATTGGTCATTTTAATCTTCTTACCGGTTGGGGCGATGCTCATAAACTCACCTTTATGTGTCCCTCTCCAGGTCACTCGAATGGCTACCCTGTCTCCCTCAGCGACCATGTCTTCGATGGTAGCAATAGCATCTGGGAAGGCAGCAAAATACATGGTTTCGAACTGCTTAGCCTGCTCCAGGGGAAAATCACCTATAGGGTAGTGGGCAACGTATGCAGGGTCAAGAAGTTGAAAAAATGCGTCAAGTTCTTTCCGGTTCATAAGCTCAAAGGCACGGCGGACAAGGGCTTTGTTCTCTTCGATTGACATTTAAGTTCCTCCTTCTACTTCCAAGTAATATTGGCTGGATTACGCTGAGGTATCCTATAGTGCTTATTTTTAGGATAACCAACTACCATACTAGAGTGAATCACATGGTCTTCCGGAAGTGCTATGGCTTCCTTGATGGGAGGGTAGTTGTTAGCTGCAGCGGTGAAGAAGCCATTCCAGCAGCAACCCAGACCAAAAGAGTTGGCAGCAAGGTCAAAGTATGCCAAAGCAAGCGTGGTATTAATACCCCCACCGAGAGCATCTTTATGAGAATATATTGCGACAATTGCCGGTGCATTGTGCATGAAATCATCGATGTTTGCTTCTATCCTCTTTTCCCAGATATCCTTAAGAGCGGCGAACATAGGGCTAGCTATTGTCGGCTTCATGAACTCGATACCTGCAGCACGGAAGCGTTCTATCGTTTCTGTGTTATCAATCACGAGCCATTGGATATTCTGCAGATTCATCCCAGTAGGTGCGTACCTGGCAGCATCGATGCAACGTTCGATATCCTCGCGTGGTACGTGTGTGTCCTTGAACACCCTAATAGAGCGTCGGGATTTGATGAGTTGGGCACACTGTTCATAGCTTAACGAAAGGGAAGCATCTATCGACGGGCATTGTTCCAGTGTGATATCCCGATGTATAAAACTATCGGTTGGGCAGACGACCAGGCAAGCTCCGCACCTGCTGCACATCTGCTCGGTCTCAGCAAATGGTTTAGGATAGCCCCCTTCCAGACTATCTATCACTCCCAGATGGCAGACCTCGATGCAGGCTCCACACTGAGTACAAGTATCTTCGTTAACTTCGAAAATATCCATTTTTACCTCCTTACTGCTGATACCAGAAGTTCTCTATGTTTTACTCTATCGACATTTGAGTTCCTCCTTTTATCCTGATTGGTTGTCATATAATAGATGCTGGTTTGTTTATTGTCAAGCGTTTGTCAAATTCGCCTGCAAACATGTAGAATGTTAGAAGGAACAGGCTTTAACTCCACCATAAAAACCACCGTTTACCGGTCATTCGCCCGATGAAAAAGAGAAGATTCTCTGGTCAGGAGGATTCTATTGAATAAAGTAGCTGATATAACGATTACTTCCGATGCCCCCGGCGCCCGGCTCTTCATGCTCGGCAACGAGGCCATCGCCCGCGGGGCTATCGAGGCGGGGGTGCAGGTGGTGGCGTCTTACCCCGGCACGCCCTCCAGCGAAATCACCGCGGCGCTGGTAGAAAGCGCCGATGCACTCGATATGTACGCCGAGTGGTCCGTCAACGAGAAGGTCGCCTTCGAGGTGGCCATGGCGGCGGCCATCAGCGGACTGAGGTCTTTAGCTATTATGAAGCACGTGGGCGTGAACGTCGCCCACGACCCCCTGATGTCGGCCAGCTATATGGGCCTCGGGGGACTGGTGCTGATTAGCGCGGACGACCCCGGCCAGTGGAGCTCCCAGAACGAGCAGGACAACCGCTTGCTCGCCCGGCAGGCCTACATACCGGTGCTGGAGCCCTGCTCCGCGCAGGAAGCCAAGGACATGATGGCGGATGCCTTTCGCCTCTCCGAGGAGTTCGGGCAGATGTTCATGCTGCGGTCGGTAACGCGTATCGGCCATGCCCGCAGCGACGTTGTTTTTGGCGGAATTACCAGAGATAAGCGAAAGGGAAAGTTCGTTAAAGACCCGCAGAGGCTGGTCTGCCTGCCGGCTAATTTCAGGAACAACCGCCGACTCGTCGTGCAGCGGATGGAAAAAATAAAGAAGGCCGTCGATAAGCTGCCCTACAATCAATTAACGCTAAAAGAAGGCGCCAAACTGGGTGTCATTACCAGCGGTATTTCTTACGGCTATGCCCTGGAGGCTATACAATGGCTGGGATTTGAGGACAAAGTCTCCGTACTGAAAATCGGCACGCCTTATCCGCTACCCGCCGAACTGACGAAGCGGTTATTACAAGCGGTGCCAGAGGTGCTGGTGGTGGAGGAACTGGAGCCCTTCGTAGAAGAAGCGGTAAAGGTCGTCGCCAAAGACGAAGATATCCGCGTGAAAATCCACGGCAAGGACATGCTGTCGCTGGTAGGGGAGCTTTCCACGCGCCAGGTCTCCGAGGCGCTATGTAAATTAACGGGCGTAAAGCCCCCGGTAGATTTCGCCCGGATTGATAAAATCAGGGCGGAGACAGCCGAGTTGTTACCGCTGCGTCCGCCGACCATGTGCGCCGGGTGCCCTCACCGTGCCTCTGCCTATGCTATCAATATCGCCTGTCGGAGATACCAGCAGGAGACCGGTAAGGAACCGGTAAAGACGGGCGATATCGGCTGCTACGCCCTCGCGGCTAACCCGCCGCTTAACTCCGATGATGTGTCTATCTGCATGGGTGGTGCTTTCGGGCTTGCCAACGGGTTTGCTCATGTCATTGATGCCCCGGTAGTGGCGCACCTCGGCGACTCCACCTTTTTCCATTCCGGCATCCCCCCGATGATAAACGCCGTCTATAATAAGTCCAACGTGACGATGGTTGTCCTGGATAACTCGACTACGGGCATGACCGGCTTTCAACCCCACCCCGGTGCCACCGGCGATGAAACCCTCGATATAAAGATTGAAGATATAGCCAGGGCCAGCGGCGTGAAATTCGTAGAGGTCGTCGATGCCTTCGACCTGCCCAAATTGATTGACGTTATGGAGAGAGCCATCAGATTTGAGGGGCCTTCCCTGGTGGTAGCCCGCCGCCTCTGCAGCATACTGGATGCCAGGGTAAAGAGAAAAGCGGGCGAAAAGGTCGTTCCTTATGTGGTCGACCCCGAGAAATGCCTGGCCGGCAGTCCGCCTTACTGCCAGGCCACCTGCCCCCTGCATATCGATATCCGGGGCTATATCGGCCTGATTAAAGAGGGCAAATTCGACGAGGCGCTGGCTTTAATCAGGCAGACCTTACCATTCCCCGCTATTATCGGGCGAATCTGCACCCGACCCTGCGAAAGTAAGTGCAAGCGTTCCGAGGTCGAGGAAGCTATCGCTATCAATGCGCTTAAACGCGCTGCCTCCGACTTCGGTAAATACAGAGAGGATTATTCTATCGCCGCTGAAAAGAAAGAGAAGGTGGCTGTGATAGGCGGCGGTCCGGCCGGTATCATGGCCGCTTACGACCTGCGGAAAGCCGGCTATAAAGTGACCGTTTTTGAAGCTTTGCCGAAGCTGGGCGGCATGATGGCGGTGGGCATCCCCGAGTTCCGCCTGCCCAGAGATATATTGAACAAAGAAACGGAGATTATCAGGAAACTGGGAGTAGAAATTAAGCTCAATACGCAGGTTGGTAAAGATACTAAACTAGCCGATTTAAAGAAGGACTTCAACGCTATTTTTATCGCCGTTGGTGCCCATAAAGGCCGAAGCCTCGGCATCGAAAATGAAACAGTCAGCGGCGTTATCGATGGCACCGAGTTTCTCTATAAGGTGAATTCCGGTGAGAAGGTGAACGTAGCGGATAAAGTGGTGGTGGTGGGTGGCGGGAACGTGGCTATCGACTGCGCCCGCACCTGCGTGCGACTCGGCTTCAAGGATGTGAATATAGTTTACCGCCGCTCCCGCGCCGAGATGCCGGCCATCGCTGAAGAAATCGCCGAAGCTGAAAATGAAGGCGTTAAATTATTGTTGCTATCCGGACCGAGTAAGGTAGTCGCCAGGGAAGGTAAAGTGACTGGATTCGAGTGCGTCAAGATGAAGCTTGGAGAGCCGGATGAAAGCGGTCGAAGGCGTCCGGTGCCGGTTAAGGGCTCGGAGTTCGTTATCGATACCGACCTGATAATTGCCGCTGTCGGCGAATCGCCCGACCTCGATTTTATGACCGGAGATATGAAATCCGCTATCGCCGATGGCTTAATTAAAGCCGACCCCGTCACGCTGGAGACAGGTGTCAGGGGAGTCTTTGCCGGCGGCGACGCCGTCACCGGGGCGGCTACGGTTATCCAGGCCCTGGCAGCGGGAAGAAAGGCTGCCATATCAATCGACAGGTATCTTAAAGGAGAGCCTCTCGATAACGACCGTGAAGGCGAAGCTGTTTTCGAAAGCAAGTTGATTGTGGATACCTGGGGCGTCGCTGAAGAGGCGAGGTCCGAGGTGCCGTCGCTTCCTGTACCACAGCGAAAGGGTAACTTTAAAGAGGTTGAGCTTGGCTTGAGCCGGGAAGAGGCGACCAGAGAGGCCAGACGCTGCCTTTCCTGCGACTGCCGTATATGTATTAATTTGCTCAGTTGCCCGGCGCTTATCGTTGACGAAAACGGTAAAGCGAAAGTAGATGATACCCAGTGTCCCGGCTGCGGGGTCTGCGCTCAGGTCTGCCCGCATGACGCAATAAAGGCAGGAGAATGAGATGGCTAAGAAGAACGAGATTAACATAATAATATGCGGGGTCGGTGGTCAGGGTGTCGTTCTGGTCTCCGAGTTGCTGGGTAATGCGGCGGTGAGGGGCGGCGTGGCCGTCAAGGGTTCCGAGGTACTGGGGATGGCCCAGCGGGGAGGCTCCGTATTCAGCAACCTCCGGCTGGGTGGCAATGTTATCGCCCCGATGACGCCGGAGGGCAAGTGCGACGTGCTCATTGCCGTAGAGCCCTCGGAAGCGCTCCGGAATATACAATATCTGGCTAAGAATAGCGTTGTTGTGCTCAATGTTACCACGGTTATACCTTATACCGTCTATCTAGGTAAGAGCGGGTATCCCGACCGTGAAGAGATAGTGAATAAGCTATATGATGTTACCGACCGGGTCATTACCCTGGATGCCAGCGGGATTGCCCGGCAGGCCGGCAGTTTGCAGGCGGCCAACGTGGTTATGCTCGGCGCTTTGTTCGGTACGGGCCTTATGCCCGTTAAAGAGGAGACGGCTAAAGAGGCGATACTCTCCCGTTTCAAGAGTAAAGTGGGCGAGATTAACATTATGGCCTTCGACCTGGGTTATGAGGAAGTCCGGAAGGCGCTTAAAGGCTCGGCTGTAAAGCGGTAGATTCAGTAATGTCCCCGTTACCTGTATTTCTGGTAATAGTCAGATTTATCCCTTTCAGGGGCAGGTGGAGCCTCTACCGCTCTTGATTCTCCTATCTCCGGCAAATTCACTCCCTGCTTGACCAGGTTCTTGCGTAATTCTTTATAGTCCACTTTTCGGGGCTGGATACCGCCCTTGACCGACATGGCCGCAGCCGTGCCGGCCGCCTGGCCGTACGCAATACAGTGCGGGATGATGTTGAAAGCCTCGTTGATGGTATCCGCCGATGAAAAAGCCCTGCCGGCCACGAGAAGTCCATCGACCTGCTTCGGCACCAGGCAGCGATAGGGGATACAGAGGGTAGGGTGCCTGGCGGAAATCTCGCCGTAATCGTTATTGGCCAGCACGGCGATGGTATCCTCGAAAATTTCGTCCGTTTCCAGGTCTTTTTCGCTAACCGTGTACTCCCCGGTGATTCTCCGCCCGCCCTGGGTGCCCAGTTGCGGGGCGGTCAGCATGATGAAGCATTTCTCAAAGCCGGGGACATGCTTCCTCATGAACTCGTAAGTAATCAGGGCACGTTTCCTCGCTTGAATATCTATCTTCGTCAGTTGCTCCACGTCCATGGCATCGGTACGTTCCGGCTGCGGCTGCATGCAGTGGTACCAGACGACATTCTCTTGGTTCTTCAGGATGCCCTTGAAAAAGACGGGATATCCGCCTAGCTTCGTTAGCTCCTGCATCAGTTCCTTGTACTTTTCCGGCTGTTCCGCTTTGAAACTGTCGTATTTTCTAATGTTGACGTTAGCCATCCAGAAGACCAGGGCCAGCCAGGCCGTGCGGCGTTTATTATCGCATTCGTTATCGTACTCCGCCCCCGCCGCCACGAACATGTCACCGTCGCCGGTGGCATCGATGACGACTTTCCCCAGGATGGCCTGTCGGCCGGACTTGCTTTCGAAGAAAACGCCGTTGACCGTGTTACCCTCCTTGACGACCTGCGTTCCCCAGGAGTGCAGTATAAGGTCGACTCCTGCCTCCAGCACCATATCGTTCAGTTCGCCCTTGAGTATTTCGGGGTCGACGACGGCGCTGTAGAGGACCCGCTGCTTGCCGGTATTTTGGTCCTCACGGACGTAGAACCAGCCGAGGTTGGCGTCCAGATAGTAGTCGACCGTCTTGCGGTCGGCGGTGCCCCAGTCTTTCTTTTCAGGGTAGGAAGTCCCGCCTCTCTTATCCAGTCGGTTCAGAAGCTCCAGGGTGAGTCCGTAGGTATGCTGCTTGCCGCTGATATCGCTGAGGTTAGGAATGATGTTGACCAGTCCGCCGCTGGCCATGCCGCCGAGGTGGCCGTACCTCTCGATGAGCACCGTTTTAGCTCCGCTGCGCGCCGCGGCTATTGCCGAGCCGACACCGCCGGGCCCTCCCCCCACCACCACGACATCGGCCTCGCGGCATACTCTGATTTGCCGGGCGGGTTCTGTTATCGTTCCGACCGAAGGTTTAGCTGACATAACATACCTCCAACTCCAAGGGGGTAGTCGTTTGCTACCCCCTGATTTGCGATTTCTTATCTGGTTGAGACCTTCGTATTTTCATCCAGTTTAGTGTGGTGGCGTAAAAGCAGAAGAGACCAATGCCGGTCCGGTGTATTTATAATCCACCTTTTTGTTAACGTCCGGCAGCGGGACTCCCTGCTTGGCAAGCTGTTTCTGGAGGGCTTTTATATCCACGTTCTTAACACCCACGCCGGCCTGTAACGCCATAGCCGAAGCCGTACCGGCGGCCTCACCGAAAGCGATACAGTGCGGGATAAGGTTGAAATTATCCTGGACATGCATGTCCGAGGAGAAGGCGCGGCAGGCAACGAGGAAGTTATCCACGTTCTTCGGCAGCAGGCAGCGGTAAGGAATGTACATATTGGGATGATCCAGAGATTCCTGCCCACGGTCGAGGTCCGGGAGGATGGCGATGGTATCCTTGAACGGCTGGTTGTTAGCCAGGTCTTTTTGCGTGAGTTGATATTCACCTATCATGCGCCGGCTGCTGCGGGTACCAAGCTGGGGGCTGGAAAGGACAATAAAGCTCTTTTCGAAACCCGGCATGTTCTCTTTGAAGAATTCATAGGTCTTGATCATCTTCTTACGACCTTCGAACTCGACGCGGGTAAGCTCTTCTACGTCCACCTGGCTCTTATTGGGGAAGCGGTTGTGGAACCAGACGACAGCGTCCTGGTCGGGAAGGTTGCTGGGCATAAAGCCTCCCTGACCGCCGGCTTCCATAGCTTTCCGGTTCAGTTCCATGAACTCCTTCGGGTTATTCATGCGGAAATCCATCGCCTTTTTCAGGTCGACGCCGTCAACCCAGAAACAGAGGGCCAGGTTGGCAATGCGGAAATTGGGGGGGATATTGTCTTCAAATTCGATTCCGGCATACGGAAAGAGGTCGCCGTCACCGGTAGAATCAATAACAACCTTGCCCAGAATGGCCTGCCGGCCGGACTTGCTTTCTATGATGACGCCCTTGCAGTGATTGCCTTCCATGATGGGTTCGGTACCCCAGGCATGGCAGTATGTTTTAACCCCCGCCTCTTCCACCATGTCGTTGAGGATGACCTTGGAAATTTCAGCGCTGATGATAGCGGCGTAGACCACCCGATCCAGCCGAGTCATGAAGAAGCTACGCTGGAAGTAGTACCTGACAAGCTCCTTGTCCAGAGAGCCCCAGTGCTCCTTCTTGGGGTAATCCACGGCATTGCGGGCGATAAGGCGGTCAATCCACTCCTGGGTCAGCCCGACAATCTGCTGTTTGCCTGTGTAGTCGGTCAGCTGCGGGATAATCGTAACCAGGCCGCCGGTGCCCATACCTCCGAGGTATCCATACCTTTCTATGAGTACCGTATCCACGCCGTTTCTGGCTGCCGATACGGCGGCTCCAATGCCTCCGGGACCCCCGCCGACTACCACAACATCCGCTTCGCGGGCTACTCTGGTTTCTCTTGCGGATTCTTTAATAGTTTTCACTGCTGCCTCCTGTGTTGAGCATCATGCTATTTTCGTTGGATGAAAATGGTGCTAATGAAAAGCATATAAGATGCCCGTGTTTGATGTCAAATGATTAAAGCGACATAAATCACATACGGGAGAAGCGCCGGAGAGATAAATTGTATATGTAAGAGTAGTCAGTTCCAAGAGGCTTCAAGCAGAATCCTGTGGTGTTGTCGCCGCTCTGGCTATATTTACCAGCAGCTTTACTATCCTGACCACCAGGCCGATTCCGAAGCCTACCGCGATACAGATGAGGACTATCGTAACCGCTACCTGTGTGGCCGCCGAGGCTGAGGCGTTGGGTATTACACTGAAGTCGAATGGGAAAACGGTGAGCAGGGTAACCACGGTAGCCAGTCCGAACCCGTTCATTATAATGTGAATCGCCTGCCGTAGTATTTTCCTGTCCACGATAATAAGGACGATATGGCCTATTATCGATATCACCAGGGTGGTTGTCAGAATCGGCAGCCATAGGGTTATTTCGCTGGTAAAGAACGACTGTCTCGTCCAGGTGACCACACCACCCACTGTATCGGCATTATAGTAGGCGACATAATCGTAATAGAAGTTAAAGAAGACCAGCAGGATAATGCTCCAGGCAATGGCGAAAGCCGAGGCCGTAATCCTGCCGCCTCTCTTCTCTTGAAAGAAGTCATCTACTTTTTTTTTAATACGTTCGTCTAAATCATTAGGAGCCGGTGGTGGCGGCGGCGTTTCTTTACTCTCGGAAGGCTGGGACGGTTTCTGATAGTCGGGGATTGTCCCCACGACCATTCTCTCGGCGATGTCGCCAGCCCAGGGCATCTTGTATCGTTCGCCGTTATAGGCCTTGACCATGAGAATTATCCAGAGTATGAATCCGATAATACCAATGATGCTGGAAAAAACCTGCCCAGCGAAGGGTATCCAGCCGAGGACCATTCCGGCAACGAACAGGGTGCCGAAAACAACGATGGACTGTGCAGCGTGAAAGCGTATCCAGTTGTTTTTCTGCTCCAGGATGAAGAATATGATGCCGGTAATCCACGCGCCGACATAACAGAGCAGACCGGCGACATTCGGTTCCAGATTTACACTGGTGTCCTGACTCGTCCCCCGTTTCTCACGCTCGATTTGCTCTCTGGCCTCGATTCTTGCTTTCTCTTCTTCGTAAATCTTCCGTCTTTCCTCCGGTGATAGTTCCATATTAGAAGCCTCCGTTGCAGAACCGTTCAGGTATTTCGGCATGATTATACAATAAAGTGGTGTTTCGGTAAAATTTATTACGCTAAGGTATACCGTAAGTGCCGGCCACCAAGTCCATGAAGAACTCTACCTGAATCTAGTCCTCGAATTTCTTTTCCAAATCGGCCGGGGGTATGCCGTCCTCGTTCCAGCCGCGCTCACGATAGTAAAGTGAAAGGAGGTTCTGGAAAGCGTCTTTGTCAATTACCTTACCCGCATTTGGGCCGGTCAGCGATGGGCTGGAGTGTACCTTGTAGGGCAGGCTATCGTCCTTACGGCTGACGCCCAGCCGGACGTTTATCAGGCGGGTCATGTCGTAGATATCGTTGGACAGCGCCAGAAGCTGCTCCAGCGTCAGCTCATTTCCCGTGATGTATCTGTAAAAATTCTCGTAGTGTCTTTCGTTGAGGCCGAGTTCTATCCAGGGCAGGCGGCAGACACCAAGCATATCGAACAGCGGACGCAGCGTCTGGTGGTATATTACTGTTTTCACTCTTTCGTCGTCAGACCAGCTCTGCCCCTCCTCCATTTCCCGGGCGATTGTCCAGGCGCGCGTGTGGTGGGCGCCGATGTCCGAGGTGGCGTAAGCCAGCGCCATGGAGCTTCCAGCGCGGCTGTCGTAGGCGGACTGCTCCAGGCCTTTCACTTCCAGGATTAGTTTGTCCATTTCCGGCCATCTCTCGATGATGCGGCGCGACCCGTCGGCAATGATATCCCCGATGCCTTCCCGGTTGGCAATCTTGCGTATCAGGTTCAGAATGGCGGCGGCGTCGCCCCAGGTGATTTCCTGACTGTCGAGGTCGGCCAGGGACAGTATTCCTTTCTCATAACCTTCGATGATGGCGCCGATAAGATTGCCCGCCGAGATAGTATCCAGACCGAGTTCGTCACAGAGCCGGTTCGCCGACAGTACCGCTGCAAAGTTATCAACGCCGACGTTGGAGCCGAACATGGCGCAGGACTCGTATTCCGGCCCTTCCACCACCGTCCCGGCATATTCTCCGTTTTTTACCAGGCAGATGTTACTGCAGCACATAGAGCAGGCGAAACAGGCATTATCGCCTATTTTATAACTATCCAGCATGGTTGCGCCGTTAATCTGGTCGTACTTGGCGAAAACGCTATCCTTGAAGTTATAGGTGGGCAGGATACCCTTCTCATTGGCATAATCGATGACGTTCATCAGGCCCTGCTGTTGCCATAATTTAAAGTACTTATGCTCCCTCAGGTAGTCGTAGGCTTTATTAGCTTCCTCCATAAGCCCCTGAATATCATAGACCGGCAGGTCCTGATGCCCCCTTACGATAATCGCCTTGAGGTTCTTAGCTCCCATGATAGCCCCGAATCCTGTTCGTCCGGCGTTGCGGCCCCAGTCGGTATTGACGCAGGCGAATTTTACCAGGTTCTCGCCTGCCGGGCCGATGGTGGCGATATGCGCCGTCTGAACGTCCAGCTTTTCGCGGATAATTCCCTCGGCTTCCAGCGAAGTCTTGCCTTTCAGTTCGGGCATGGGAATGATTTTTATCTCGTGGTTATCGACGAAGAGAACGGAAATTTCCGGGGCCTTGCCGGTAATGGACAGGACATCGGTTCCCGATTGTCTCAATTCCACCCCGAAACTGCCGCCGATAGACGAATCTCCATAGAGTCCGGTGGCCGGCGATATTCCGATGAATGAGTTTTTTCCTGACGAAGGCAGGTAAACGCCGGTGAGGGGGCCGGGGGCGATAACAATGAGGTTTTCCTCGCCCAGCGGGTTTAATTTATAATCGTGTTTTTTCAGGTTGTCCCAGACCAGCTTGGCGCCGAAGCCGCGCCCGCCGATATACTTTTCCAGGAAAGCGTCCGAAAGGTCCAGGTACTCGGCGCTGCCCCGGGTAAGGTCTACGAAGAGGTGTTTCCTGAAATAACCGCTCTTGATGCTCATAGCTCTTCCTTTCCTATCTCAGCATAGCGGATGGTCTTCTTTTCACCCTTCTCGTAAAACTCTATCTCCCGCATCTGGGTATAGCTGAGGACGTTGCTAATTCGTTTGGTATCACCGAGGGCATGCTCCGGTATTAATCTAAGGGCTCCCAGTGGGCAATATTTCACGCATTCAGGGTCGCCGCCGCACATATCGCACTTGATGGGCAGGTTACAGTCCTCATGGGCGTAGATAGCTCCGAAGGGACAGGCCTCCGCGCACTTAAAACAGGAGATACAATCCTCTTCATATAGTTGCACCACCCCATCGACCCACCTTAAAGCATCGGTGGGGCATACCTGGGCGCAGGCCGGCACCCGGCACTGGCTGCAGACAACCGGCATCCTCATCACCGGATGAGGGTATGTATTGACGATTCTGATTGCCGCCTTCTTGGGATTATTCACCCCGAAGTGCTTTATGGCGCACACCAGCTCGCATATCCTGCAATCGGAACACTGCTCGGGAATTACGGTCAGCTTCTTCGACATTCTCCAGTCCTCCTCAAGATATACGATATCATTATAGCACGTTACGTTCGCGTTTATCTTCGCAGGCGCCCGGGATTTATTCCTGCTTCATATGCTCGGGTGGTAACTAGCAAATTTAGTAAGATTTCCTGTATTATATTAGGGGTATATTACACAGGTTGTGGAAGCTCAAAGTTTTGATTTTCAGGTGATATTGCGGACTTTATTAAGTTAAAAACCCTCGGATTTTATAAGGAGGTAACCATGGTTGAAGAAGCGGGGCTGGCAAAAATAGTAGGGGCTGGCAACACAAGCAGCAATCAGGCGGTACTGGACGAATACTCGCGTGACATGAGCTTCGTGAATCCGGTCAGGCCGGCATATGTCGTCAAACCGGGGAGTGCGGTGGATGTAGAGAAGCTTGTCAAACTGGCCAATGAGACGAATACGCCGCTGGTGCCGGTAAGCTCGGGGCCTCCCCATTTTCGAGGTGATACGGTTCCGGGCATCGGCGGTGCTGTAATTGTCGATTTAAGCGGCATGAAGAAAATTCTCCGGGTCGACCGTAAGAACCGGGTAGCCATGTGTGAACCTGGTGTAACCTTCGGCGAACTGATACCCGCCGTGGCTAAAGAAGGACTGCGGCTCAACATGCCCCTGATGCCGCGTAAGGCGAAGTCGGTTATCGGCAGCATGCTGGAGCGCGAGCCGGTAATAATGCCCAAGTATCACTGGGATATCGCCGACCCCTTGGCCTGTGTTGAAGCTATCTTCGGTAACGGTGATATGTTCCGCACCGGCGCCGCCGCCGGACCGGGCACTCTGGAAGAACAGTGGGCTGCTGGTGGGTCTCAAAAAGAAGCCGCCGGGCCGGGTCAGAGTTCGCTGTACCGGGTAATCGGAGGCGCGCAGGGCACAATGGGCATCGTCACCTGGGCGTCGTTACGCTGCGAGCTGCTCCCCGGCATTGAAAGCCCTTTCCTCGTCGGTTCTGCCGATATCGAAAAACTTTTTGAATTCATTCACTGGATAATAAGACTGCGCCTGGTCAACGAATGTTTCGTGCTTAATAACGCCAATCTGGCGGCTATGATGGCCAGGAAGTGGCCTAAGGATTACCGGGACATCAGGGACAGCCTGCCTCCTTATGTACTCCTTTATAACGTGGCCGGTTACGAATATCTGGCCGAAGAGAGAGTGGAATACCAGGTGAATGATATAAACGACGTAGCTCAGAGGGCAGGTGTGGAGCCTGTGGGAGCCATCGGCAGGATTTCTGCCGTAGAACTGCTCAAGGCCGCCAACCAGCCCTCCGCCGAGCCTTACTGGAAGCTCCGTGCCAGGGGCGGCTGCCATGACGTATTCTTCGTTACCATCTACGATAAGCTTCCCGGCCTGATTGCCGCCATGAATGACCTGGCCGATGAAGCCGGCTATCCGGCCTCCGACATGGGTATCTACCTTCAGCCGATAGTGCAGGGCAGCAGTTGCCACGTCGAGTTCAACCTGTTCTACGACCACTCCAATCCGGGAGAGATCGCCAGGGTCAGGAAACTGTCCGAAGAAGCCGTTAACAAACTGGAACGCCATGGCGCTTTCTTCTCCAGGCCTTACGGTGAAACCGCCAGAATGGTTATAAATCGGGATGCGGCAACGGTCGATGCCCTCATGAGGGTGAAATCGATATTCGACCCCAATAATATCATGAACCCCGGCAAGCTTTGCTTTTAATATGTTGTGATTAGCGGATAATTCTAAGGAGGAAATGAGATGGCGCTGGAAGACTTACGAGAAGACATGGAACTCTGCAATAAGTGTAGTATCTGTAAATTCATTCCTCTGGAAAAGGTTAAGGGATTCCAGCCGGTAAATATTTGCCCCAGTATATCCAGGTATAATTTCAATGCTTACTCGGGGGGCGGACGGTTAAATATCGGCGTGGCCATGCTGGAAAACCGGATTGGGTACACGGATAAGCTCCTTGATGTAATCTACAACTGCCAGATGTGCGGCGCCTGCGATGTCTCCTGCAAGTATGCCCTGGACATGGAAGTCATCGAGCCGATATACGAGTTAAGGATAAAGGCGGTAGAGGAAGGCCACACCCACCCGGCCCTGGATAAGGTTATCAACAGCCTGCGTAAGCAGGGTACAATGGTTCCGGGCGCCAGGGTAAAGCGCGGCGACTGGGCTGAAGGACTGGATATCAAAGACGCCACTAAACAGAAGGTGAAAGTCCTCTATCATGTCGGCTGCCTCACCAGCTACGACAGGGATATGTGGAAGCTGGCCAAAGCTGCCGTCAGGCTGTTGAAAAAGGCGGGAGTCGATTTCGGTATTGCCGGTGAAGCCGAGACATGCTGCGGCGGCCGGGCCTATCAAATGGGATACAAAGAGGACTTCCTTAATCAGGCCAGGAAGAACATGGAGATGATTAAAAAAACCGGCGTGGAAACGCTGGTGACGTCCTGCGCCGACGGCTATCAGGCATTCAAGGTGCTCTATGATAAGTACGAGCTGAAGGCGACCTGGAGGTGCTGCATATCACCGAGTACCTCGACCGACTTATCAAAGAGGGCAGGCTCAAGCCGACTAAAAAGGTAAAAATGAACGTCACCTACCACGACCCGTGCTACCTCGGCAGGCTGGGCGAGCCCTGGATACACTGGAAGGGCAAGAGGCTGCCCGGTATTCAGCGCCGGTTCGACCCGCCGAAGGAATTTCGGCGTGGCACTAACGGCGTTTATGAGCCACCGCGTGATGTCCTTAAAGCCATACCCGGTATCAAGCTCGTGGAAATGGTCCGGATTAAGGAATACGCCTGGTGCTGTGGGGCCGGTGGTGGTGTTAACGAGTCCAATCCCGAATTTGCCGTTTGGACGGCTGTGGAAAGGATTAAAGAAGCTGAGGCTACCGGAGCCGAGGCGATTGTTTCCGCCTGTCCGTGGTGCGAAAAGACGTTAAGCGAAGCTGTCAGGGAATGTGGCAGTCGCCTCAAGGTGTACGATATCATCGAACTCGCGGAGAAGGTGATATAGATGATGTATATTCGCGTGTCAGGCGCGTAAGACGCTTCTACCGAAAGATTAAGGCTATTCCCAGTCTCGATTTCCCCGGGAATAGCCTTTTTATATTGTTCTTTTTGCTCCTGCCTAAATCAACAATAATATGACTCCGACTACCAACAACACAATATCAAGTGACAGTAGCCCGTAAAAGAGTCATGCCCTATCCTTCATTACTATTAGGCCGTCTATGGTATCAGCATGGCAGCCAGACCGAAGCCTATCATGGTAGCGGCGGCCACCATCGCGATAATTAGTATCCCCATCTCCCAGGAAGTAAACAGCCTGCGGGAGAGGCCCTTGATTCTGTCCAGAGCCTCTTTGGCCGTGCCGAAGGCTTCCTCTACCTTGGTGGAGAGTGTTTTCACCTCGTCAATGGTCTGCTGGTGTGCCTTCTCAATTCTGGCCGACATCTCCTCGGCTTTCTTGATGGTATCGGCGGCGAGCACCTTGGCGCCTCGCGCCGCTTCCTCGGCCTTCTGGGAAGCGTTCAACGATGTCTTCCCGGCTTCCTCGGCGGCCTTCCTGGCTTCCGCCGAGGCTCTCGAGGCGGTGTCAGCGGATTCCTGGGCTTTCCTGGCCAGAGCTTCAGCCTGGCTTACCAGTTTCTGCAATGCTGCTGTGGCGGCATCGATGGCGTCATCGCCGGCAGTATCGGCCGCTTCAGCTTTCTGGCGGGTTTCTTCGGATGTCTTCATCCCGAGGGTAGATGTAACCATCGTCTGGTCGCCGGCGGTCTTGACTTTATTACCCACCACGCCTGTTAGCTTTGAAGACGAATCGATGGCTTCAGAGGCGGCCATGGCGGCTGTATCCGCCTTCCTTTCAAGCTCCTCTATCGAACGGTAAGTGGCGGCAGCGGCGGACTTGGCTTTCTCACCCGCATCGTCGGCTTTCTGGGCACTACTTACGGTGGGGGTTTTTAATGCCTCTTCACGCGCTTCTTTAGCGCTGGCTGCGGTCTTTTCGGCCAGTTTACCGGCCTTTTCCGCTTCTTTTATCGCTTCCTCAACAGCCTTCTGAGCCAGCCGCGCTATACGCTCGGTTCTAACGGCATCTGCCTCGGTAAACGCAGAGACTCCGGCGCTAACTTCTTTGACCTTTTGAACCGCCTCTTCGGCGGTCTTTTTCATTTCTTCCGCCTTGGTAACAACTTCTTCTTTAGCGGTATGGGCTGCCGCTTCGGTAGCTTCCCTAGCCTGTTTGGCAGCTATCTCGGCCTTGTTTCCAGCCTCTTCGGCTATTCTCATAGCTTCCTCGGCTTTGGTGGCGGCTTCTTCACCAGCGGCTCTAATGGCCGACTCAGCAGATTGACCAGCCTGTCGGGCGGCGGTTTCCGCCTTCAGTCCGGCTTCTTCGGCGACTCTCATGGCTTCTTCGGCCTTGGCGGCGGCTTCCTCGCCGGCGGCTCTCATGGCTGACTCGGCGGCAAGCCTGGCAGCCTCGGATGCCTTCGTAGCCGCGTCGGATGCTGCCTCGGCAGATTTGGCCAGGTCTTCGGCACGACTCACCAGCTGGTGCAGCGCTTTGCCCGCATCTTGTATAGCTTCATCTCCGGCAATGTCGGTTGCCTCAGCTTTCTTACGGGTCCTGCCCGCGGTTAAAAATCCGGTGGCCGCGGTTTGTTTGGCCTCTCTACCCGCCTCATCGACTCTCCCTGCCAGTAATCCCGTTACTCTGGTAGCCGCACTTATAGCGTCATCTCCGGCTATGGCGGCCGCCTCGGATTTACGGTCGGTCTCTTCGGCTGCCTGGTAAGCGGCAGCGGCTGCCCTCTTGGCTTTTCTGCCCGCTTCATCGGCTTTTGTAGCCGTTTCCGGGGTAACGAGTTTGGCAAGTGCCGCACGAGCGGTGCTTGAGGAGAGGGCGCTCTCATCGGCCTGTTTCCCGGCAGCATTGGCTTTTTCAATAACTTCTTCGACGGCTTTCTTGGCGGCTACGGCCAGGTCTTCGGCCCGGGCTGCAGCTTCCTCGGACGCTTGCACGGCGAGTGCTTCCGCTTCTTTAGCGGCCAGGCTGACCTCTTCGGCTTTTTGAGTGGCTTCCTCGGAAGCATATTTAGCTTCGTTGGCGGTCTGTTCGGCTCTTAAAGCGGCTTCTTCGGCCCGACGTGCCGCTTCGTCGGCGGCTCTGGCAGCTTCATCGGCGGCTTTCTTGGCTAAAGCACTGGCTTCTTCAGCCCGTTGGGCAGCGTCCTCAGATACGCGTCTCGCTGCTTCAGCGGATTTAATTGCCTTTTCACCTTCTTTAACAGCCTTGGCAGCCGCTTCCTGAGAGGTCTGGGTAGCACCCTCAGCAGCTTTTTGAAAGGACTTGGCGGCCTCTCTGGCGCCGCTGTCTGCCTCCTCGGCTTTCCTGGCGGCTTCCTCAGCAGTCTCTCTGGCTGCTCTAGCCGTCGCCTCAGCTTTAGATGCCGCATCGCTGGCTGCCTGTGTTGCGGTTGCAGCGGCGCTTTCACCGGCGAATCGGGCCTCCTCCGCTCTCTTGGCAGCTTCTGTGGATGCTGTAGTAGCGGCTCCGGCAGCGCTCCGGGCAGCTTTAGCTGCATCTTCGGCTTTACGAGCCGCCATGGCGGCTGCCCGGATGTTCTCCTCCATTTCGCCCAGGATTTGTGGGAGAGGTTTGGTCATTATTTCAGGAGATTCCGGTGGCTTGTCTCCCTGGTGAGTCCGCGGTCTCTTAGTAACCATAATTTCCCTCCATTTGCTAAGCCTTTGTAATAGCCGTATTCATTGTTTCTTACTTATAAAAATGGAAAGACACCAGTAAAAGAGTAACCGGTGTCTTCATATACTTTATTCGCGGATGTGTTCAATTGAAAACGCCTTCCGGCATTCCCGCCCCCGGGCAACCTTTTTAAATTTGAACACATCCAATCCTCAAAACGGGGTAAAACTGGCTCTTAAGCATAATAATAGTAATTGGTAATGGCTCTTGTCAATATCCTCCAGACACTAAGGACATTATTTTTTATAACATAATAATTAACGCAAAAAAAGCGACCGCTTAAAAGAAACACCCCCAAGCCGCGTGGTAAATCCGTGGCTCAGGGGTGCCGCTGTTCAATCATACTTTAATAAGACTACTTATCCCCCATTTAGCAGTAACTAGACGAGTGCACCTCCCTCCGGTGATACACCATTCGGGTCAAGTGCTTTCGTGAGCTTCCTCCACCATAAATGGTAATTTAATAAAGCCGGTCCGATTTCATCTTGCGGGCCCATTGTCGATGCGAAGTAGCGTTCCTTAAAAGCCCTCATACTTTGCTCTTTTTGCCATCCTTCTACGGCTGCCTTGGCTTCAGGGTTGGCAGGATCGAATTTGCAGAATATCTCCGTTTTACCGAGATGCCCCTGTTCAACTCCCCATCCAAAAAAGGCTCCGCCGTCATCCACTATATAACCGTCTTTTATCAAAGGCTCCTTCGCTTTGCCGGCTCCTATCGCCCACTTGATGGTCAGGTCTCTCTGGCCCATGATGGGAATGGAATTGAAGGCTCCGCCGTTACGGAATGTCTCCCTGATAGAGGCAGAGATTCTGGTGCATTGGCACATCAGAATTCCTTCTATCTTGGGGTCTTCGACCGCTTTTAGAGACTTCCCGTCAGCTTCACTGACGATCTTCTCCAATACCCGCTTCTTATATTCGAAGTCTGACGGAGAGTCGCCGGCTATGATTACAAAGAAGCCGGGCCCTTGCACTTCACTATTGAGGCGGTTGAAGGTCTCTTCTTCTTCTTCATTGCATGTCGTGATATTCGCGGCCACCATTGACACATTAAAACCCATCAGCTCGAACGCTATTTCGCTTTCACCTATCTTGAGCTCCGCCTGCCACATTTTCTCTACTGACGGGAAGCTGAAATATCGCGCCATCATGTTCGGCGGTATCTCGCTCAGGGAGTAATGCGGTGATATCCCCTCGATCGGGTACACAGAAGGACCTGGCCAGTGATAAAGCTTTATCGCAGCTTTCGTAAATACACCCGGTGTTACGCCTGGCGGCACAGCACTGGTAAGTATGCTCCTTAGAGACGGACCCGGCCCGTCGCCGCAGAACCACTCATCCGAAGACCCCAGCGCACCTGACCTGACTATGTTCCCTTCAGGAGTTATCCATTCTATAGCCAGATGGTTTCGGTCATCGCCACTTGTGGTTTGATCCATATGTCCGTGACCCCTGAGCATCGCCGAGCAGTTAGTCCCGGCCCCCTTTATGCAAAAGTTCAAGCCCCTCTTGAAGAGCTCGGCCTGTAACTCTGACGAGATCACATACGGCTCAACCACGGCATACATGTTTTTCTCGTTGATTTCAATGATGTGGTTCATCCTTCTCAGGTCTAATAAGATAATATCCTTGGGGAAACCTCCCGTCCAGCCTGTACATATGGGTCTGAATTGTAACTTGTGTTTGTTACATAGCTTAACTATCGCTTGAACTTCCGCTGTGTTCCCTGGAAGAATTACAGCCGCGAACTCAACCGAGAAATACGCAGGCATTATTGCCGGGTCATCACAGATATTCTCCTCTCCCACCACATCTTCGAATTCCTTATATACTTCTTTGCTTAAAGCCATGATTCATTAACCCCCTTTCTTAGATTGCCTTTTCCACGAGTTCAACGATATCGTACACCTTCAGGCTGCTGCCGCTTTCTTTGATTGCTTCGTTAAAGGTCTTCTCACATAAGGGACAAGCGGTAACAATCGCCTCGGCGCCGGTAGATACGGCTTCCTCTATTCTCTTTTGGGCGGTCCATCTGGCAAACCCGGGATTCGACTCATTGACACCGCCACCGGCCCCGCAGCACCAGGAGTATTCCTTAATCCTGGTCATTTCCGTGAGTTTTACACCGGGAACGCTCTCGATAACATCCCGGGGCGGTTCGTAAACACCGTTAGTGCCGCGCCTGTATGGCTTTGGCGGGTCGAAAACAAACCTGTCCCCCGGTATCTTTTTCCCTTTCCAGTGTATCCATGGCTCACCCAGCCTGCCGAGACGGCACGGGTCATGGTAAGTGACCGAGATGTCGGCTTTCTTACGCGGCTTCAGCTTACCGTCTTTTATCAGTTTGTCGATGTATTCCGAGATATGCAGCACTACGAGGTCACCCTTAAGGTCAAATCTATCGTAGAGCACCTTGAAGGCCTGGTAGCCATCGGCACAGCCCGTAACGACGGTCTTGATGCCGGCCTTCTTAATCATGGCCATGTTCTTCTTCGCCTGGTTGAGGAAGTCTTCCTTGTAGCCCATCTGGTAGGCGCGGCCGCCGCAGCACGTCTCGGCGTTACCGGCGATGCCGAAATTGACGCCGGCTTTTTGAAGTATCTTCACGGTAGCTTTGGCCAGCTTCTGCATGTCCTTATCGTAGCTCGTGAGACAGCCGACGTGATAGAGAACGTCCACCTTCTCCTTGGTGGCGTCCTTCAGATTCAGGCCTGCCGCCCAGTCGCCGCGCTTGCCCTTGGCGGGTACCATCGAGCCCTGCTTGCGGAGACCGGAGATTACCTTGTCCAGAGCTGGATTGGTCTTACCGTCCTCGACACACTTGAGCCTGAATTCACTGATGGGCTCGAGTACTTCCATGTCCATGGCGTAATTACATGAGACACCACAGGCGCCGCACATCTGGCAGTTATAAACTATATCAAGGAGCTTATCCGTGTAGTTGAATCCGTTCTTCAACATCGCTGCTGCGATATTTAATCTTCCGCCGGCGGAGTAGGCGTGAAAATTATATTTCGCTATGCTGGGACACGCGTATGAATACTCAGATCCCTTCACTTTTTGCATGGGTATAAATTTGCAGGCCGAACACCGGCAGCACATCCCCATATCGCCCTGGTAATCTTCTAGTGCCATCTTCGCTCCCTCCTGAATTTATTCAATGATGAGTTCCTATTCTCTACATCCATTAAAAGCACACTTTCCCCGGATTCATAACATTGTTTGGGTCAAAAATATTCTTAAGCTTATTTAACACGGCAACGGTGGCCGCGTCTCTATTAAAAACCATCCCTGCACTTTCACCATAAGGCCTTGAGAAGAACGCACCATTAGCCATTAAGTTCTTGATGGCTGAGGCAGATAACTCCCTGACTCGATTTCGCTCGCTCGGGTTTGCGGGGTCATAAAACAGATTAAACTCACAGTGATAGCCAGTGCCCTGTACTATCGGCTGGATGTAAACACCCATGTCTGCAGCAGGGTAGCCGGCTTTTTCAGCCAGGTCATTCATGACCCCGATTTGACCTTCGAGCTTATCATAGATGGTCAGAAAGAGGATATCCTCGCAGGCCCCTTTATAGCGGAGCTTCCAATAGGGCTCCCCGGAAGGCCGCTGGACCACTTTTAATATTTCATTGGCGGAAACTCCACCGGCTGCTTTTACGGCTTCAATCCCCAATCGCTGGGTTAGATCGGTGATGCCTTTAATATGAGAACTAATCCTTTCCTCCGGCAAAAATTCGTAGCCGGCCACGTTATAGAAAAGAGTCCAGGTGGGTAGAGTATCCTTAAGGCTCTGATAGTCCTTGGGCCATTTCTTCGCAAAGATAGCCGCCAGGTTGGTATTATTGAGAATAAAGCATTCGTTGACCATTCTCAGTCTTATCAGCCAGGAAGCCATCTCGAGCAGCGTATCGAGGTTGGAGGAGCCAACCACGAAGGGCTCTTCAAGACTGGGGAGTATTTCACACCTCATTGATGCCCACGTTACGATGCCTATGGTTCCCTGCGACCCCTGGATAAGCCTGTGCCAGGAAGCTATACCAGGCCCGTAGGGCGCTTTTTGCACGCCCCCGACTGCCCACTGCTCCTTGACCGTACCCGGTCCGGCCGCCTGCCCGGTTCTAAACTCATCGCCGCACCCAAAGATTACCTCAACACAGGCCAGCGGGTCCGATATGTCCCATTGATACTTGGGCATTATTACCGGTTCTCTCTCCAGCAGGCTGCCGATAACGGTCTTCGACTTTCGCGGCAACAGCGGTATATTGAGCCTGATGCCCTCCTTTTCCGCCGCCGGTATGAGTTCGCCGAAGGTCACGCCCGGCTCGACCATGGCAACCCTGCGCGCCCGGTCGACATTGATGATCTTTTTCATACCGCTTAAATCCACGATAACGGCCCCTCCGATGCCGGGAACGGTATCACCCCTGAAGTGGGGAGGGCCTGAGCTTACTGGCACCAGCGGCGTTAGAGTCTCGTTGGCAAGTTTTACTATCTTCTGTATGTCACCGGCATTTCTCGGCTTTACGACACATACAGGCCTGATCGTATTGACGAAGCTCATGTCTTTTGAGTATCCGTCCAGAGTCGCTTGTTCATAGCTTACATTTCCGGCTCCAACAGCCTTTACCAGTTTCTCTTTTACAATCATTCTTACCCCCTTTCGCTTTTGATATGATTAAATAATAAAAACAAAAAATGCTTGTGCCATGCGGACCCAGGTTGTGTTGAAAAGCTGGATATTTTCAGCCGACTAAATAATTATTTCCTTTGAGATAGTAGTTTACTTTGTGTCTCCTTGTCAAGTTAATTTACGCTCCGGAGTTTTTTATCCGGGAGCACTCGCATAACCGGTGCTAGAGCCGGCCTCTGAGCTGTGGTATGAAACGGAATCATAAATAGCAGAAGGTGGCCATAAGTCTTGGACCCACAACCGCCGCCGGATGTTTACTTAATGAATATCTCAATAATGGTGCTGTTTACAGTGAAATTTAGGTTATTCGTCAGGGTTTCAGCTACGAAGTGAGCCGCGGAGGACTCGAACCTCCAACCGGATGATTAAGAGTCATCTGCTCTACCAATTGAGCTAGCGGCCCGTTATCTAATTACCGTCCATCATTTTATCACCATGAGATATATCGTGGCAAGCGGATTGAAGCTGCATGTCATGGCAGGGCGACTATAAAAAAAAGCCCTCACCGCTTCTTCATGTGTGAGAGCTTTATTAATAGTCTTAACAAAATTGACTGTTTTGTTTTTCCGGAGATATTTTGGGTTAGAGCTTATAAAGTGTTAGTTTTGTATATGCTCCGTAAGTTTAACCACGTCTACCGGCGCCAGCACATTGCCGTCAGTCGTCATGATATCTCTGGCATTTATAAGATTGGTGTCAGGGTGTGCCAGGCGGAACTTCTTCATAACCTCATCGTGTTTCTGAAAAGACTCCTCCTCGTCCTTGGCCGGGCTCGTTGTTTCTTTATTTATTTTCTTCCGTATCCACAGTATAATCATTCTTTACCTCCCGCGGCGATTCATTAATGTTTTATCAGATTCCTTACAATCCGTGTATTTTTATACAGGTCAAGTGATAATCTCCCTGCTAATTCAGCTTACCGTCATATAGAACCTGGGTGAGGCGGCATCTTTATCGGCGCCGATGCTGTGGCAGTAAAAACAGCCTTTATCGACGGTTATTCTATAATTGGCGCACCCCGGCAGCTCGAAACTCACCTCACCGTTATGCAGAGTTACGTAGTTATCCCGCGGCGTTTCGCCTTCGTTTTGGATTACTTTCTCCCAGGTATCGACATCAGTCTGGACGTATACGCCTATGTTGAGAGTCATATAACGGTAATGATGGATAAGTTCATCGGTGTTGGTGATGTACAGGGTATAAAGCGTATCGGCATTACTCTGTGAAGAATCGATATAGAAGAGGTCGCCCGGTGTAATGCCGCCTATAGCATTCCCATAAGCATTAATCCTGGGCGCTGCAGATGATTCGGCAGGCTCTATGTTCATGGGGGCGTTATTTGCCATGGCTCCGTCATAGGCGTAAGCCACCGGCCAGGGGGAGAGGAGTAAAGCCGCAATCAGGGGAAAAAGTAGTTTCCTTTTCATTTCATCAGGCCTTATAATTTGGTTCTGTAACCCGGAGCTGCCGCGTATCTGGGTTTTCTCTCTTGGTATCAGCTTATCGCGGGAATGAGAAATAAATCATAAATAGGTGGGTAGAAGCTATAAACAATGCATAAATCTTTTCAGGTGATAAATAGTCGTTGAAAATAGAAAGGGCCTAGCATTTTATCGGCTAAGCCCTGCCCGCTACGGGTGCGTTACCAAGCTGGGGAACAGCTTATCTTTGTATATATTTCAGTATCTTCAGCGTTTTCCGGTACGTGTATTGGAAAACGGGTCGAGCATTACGGTGGCATTCCGCTTCAGGGTCTCTTCTATCCGTGATTTTAATAAATCGACTCCAAAAGGCTCGGTTAGATAGCTATCGGAACCCAGGTTCAGGCCCCTGACCGTGTTGTCGCCGGTGCCCCAGGTACTGAGCATCACGATGGGGACAAGCGTCCATTGGCGGAGTTGCAGGCATATGCCGATTCCATCCAGCGTGGGCATCATGATATCGAGAATGATTAATTCCGGGTCTTCGTTTTCGATTATATCCTCGAGGTGGATTCCGGTATGACGGGTGCTTATTATCTCATATCGACCGTCATTCAGTCCTTGCTGCAAAAAACTCACCAGTACCGGGTCGGTGCTGATAGTAAGAATTTTAGTTTTTGCCAGCATGTTAGCCTCCTTGGAGTTATTGTTTGATTTTCTGGTATAAGACTAACATCGCGGCGATAAACAGGGCATAAACGGCCGCAGGCATAAGATAAATATCTCATTAATGATTTGGTGGTGTAGGGGAGACAGGTGTAACTAACGTTAATGGCGTAAATATGGTTGACATAAAGCTGGTTTCTAAGCAACCGGCAACCATAAATAAAGGGTGTTTCTTTAGTAAGTTAATGGTTGCCTTTAGCGATTGCTACCTTAGCCTTTTTTATCGTAGACGCTTTGAGGGCCGGTGCTGAAATAAAAAATAGGCCGGTCTACCCGGTGGAAAATTATAGGACAGTGCATCAGTCCTGCTGGAATAAAGACGGCGCTGCTCTTGGTAATGATATGCTTTTCATCGCCAAGATGTATTTCCACCTCTCCGCATAAATCGTGCGGGTCTTCCGGGTTGCTCCCGAAGAATCCGATGTATTCATCCCAGTCGTGGGAGTGGCTGCCGGCCGGACTGCCCCTGCCGGAGGCTTTCCATATCAGGGCGCAGTTTAGGTAAAAAGCCCCTTTAATAACTTCGTCATCTACAACGACGACGACTTCTCCGCTACGTTCTCCCTCGGATGGCTGGGGAGGTGGTGTTTTAGGCGGCTTTACTTTGGATATAATGTATTTTCCATATTTAGTTTCCGCCATTTTCACGTACGCTCCTTACTGTTTCATTTATTCAGTTTTTCCTGATGGTATCGACGTGTCAGCATTACTTCCAGGAAGATAACGGGTTTGGGGATTTTCTTGAAGTTCAGCGGGCCGTGGGGCAATCCTTTGGCAACAGAGACGATGGCAGGGGAGTCGATAATGTGTTTTTCCTGTTCCTCGCCCAGGCATATCTCGATTACCGCCCCGCCGAAATCGTGCACATCCATCGGATTGGTTCCCAGAAAGCAAAGCAGCTGTACGAAGTCGCTGTGAGAGTGTGGCTCCTTCAGTACCATCTCCGGTTTGGTGAAAACATGGTGGGTGATAATGCAATCGGCATCCATCTCGTCGCCGCTGGCCGATAGCCCCTCCATCTGGTGGTGTTTCTTAAACGCGTTTCGAAGGATATGTTTCCCGTATTTGGTCTCTGCCATATTATTAAACCCTCCTCGCAATGGTTTTGTAATGTAAAAGCAAATAATATCTAAAACTCGTTTCCGGATGTACGGGTATACATCGTCCCGTTTCCCGCCGTCCAGAAGAAAATAGGGTAGTCGATTCTCCTGATATAAAGAGGCAGATGCTTCATCCCCTTGGGTACATAAATCAGGCAGCTCTTGGTAAGGATGAATTTCTCGTCTTCCAGCCAGAACTCGAGTTCGCCTCCCAGTTCCCGGGGCTTGCCCGGCACCGTACCCACAAATCCCAGTGTCTCGTCGAAGTCGTGCGTGTGGGCTATCTCTATCTCCAGGTCTCCGGTGCCGTGCTTTTTCCACAGCCAGACGCAGTTGGTATAAAAAGCGCCTTCGACCACGCTATCATCCAGCGCGAACATCCAGGTGGAATCGAAATAGTTACCTTTTTCTCTCTGCTCCTGTATTCGCTTCGGTATGGGAAAGGGTTTCTCCGGCGGCTTGACGTCGGTAAAGATGTACTTCGCATATTTGTATTCTGTCAAGTGCTTTTCTCCTTATTTTGATTATTTTTTGTCTGGTTTTTTCTTCGGCGGCCGCCGGGGCGGTTTCCAGATGCGGGTAAGCGATATTTCCAGGAATACGAGCGGTTTTTCCACTTTTTTAAAAACTATCGGACAGTGCTTTACCCCGGAGGGAATGGAAACGACGGCGGTGGAGGTGATGGTATGTTTCTCGCCCCCCAGCGTGAAGTCTATCTCCGCGCCGAAGTCGGTAACATCTTCCGGGTTGCCCCCGATGAAGCAGAGCATTTCCGGGAACTTGTGGGAGTGGGGATGGTCGAAGGACATAGGTTTGGTGATACAGTGGTACCCGATGCTGCAGTCCGCATCCAGTTCGCCGTTGTGCGCCAGGACCGATTTACCGGTGTAGTGAGGTATATCTATGATAAGTCCGGTTTTGATGCATTTCCCGTATTTTGATTCGGCCATTTTCTCTCCCTATCTTTTACCTTTCTTTTTTTTCATTAACCTTGCGTTCTTTTCACTATCGGAAGTCGGCCTACCGGTGACGGGGTGGTTGTAGTGGAAGGGGAAAATATAGCCGGACATGAACCGTGGGTCGTCAGGCGTGGGCGGAATATCCGGGTCGGGCGCTTTAAAGCCCATGATAGACTTGCCAATCATTTCCGATGTTCCCCATGATTCCTCGGGGACCCTGACGTTATAGGGGATAATCCACCTTACCGTCAGGAACTTCCAGGCGCCGTTTTCCTTGATGTATTCGATTTCATAGATGCCGCCGACCAGCGAGCCGCGGAGCTTGCCCTCCTTGTCAGGCACACAAACGCCCCCGAAGGCGTACCAGCGGCCTTTAGCCCTCCTGCCATCGGGCTCAACGTCAACGACGCCGGCAATCGGCATTACCTGGTGCAGGAAGCCGGGCGGCGGCTCCGGCCGGTCAGAGCCGACCCCGAAATAACGTTTCACGCCTTCCTTGCCGAGCCAGGTTCCCTCCAGCCAGTATAGAGCGACATCCGGGTGGTCGGCGAAACAGTCGTATATCTCGTCACGCATCATGTGCTGGACGTAGTAGCTGTATACCCTTTGCAGCCTCTTGACCTCGTTGATGTCATCCAGGATACCGACCTTCTTTTCCAGGGCTTTAAGCCGTGCTTCCATCTCTTCTACATTCATGAATAGCTCCTTGTAATTGTTATTTTATGATTTCGCTAGCTAATAATTGGGTTGTTTTTCTGGCGTACGCCAGAATATCGTGAAGAATATCTTTGTTAAATGGCTTGATGTCTTCAGTACCTGTATAGACGGCAAGCACCTGGACGATAGTGTCGGAGAACTCGGACGGAAGATTAACGAGCGCCCACTCGCCGCCTTCTTTCTTGGACATGACTTTATCTTCCCTGATAAAGGCGATGATGCGGCATGGGGTAAGCACGATGTAAGTTGGAGGTAGAGTATCGAAATTATCGTTTATCCAATTCAGCTCATTATTTAACGAAGCGATACTCATTTCTCGGGGTATTTCCGGGAACAATTCTTCGATAGCCTTGCCGTAAAGACAGATACCGCGTTGCCGTATAACCTCGAAATGGAGAACCATATCATCGTCACATCGCTGAGCTGTAAAATCGATGGTTCCGGTCTCGTACTGTTCGCGATGGTCGTAGTTATAATGAAGCTCGAATGGCGTCGGATACATAATGTTTTTCACACTGTCTATAGTTACGATACTCATTTCAGCGCGTATATCGGAGATACCGAGAAGGTAGTCGATAATTGCCTTCTTTTGTTCGGTTGTCAGTTTGTGTCGGACAACCGCCAGAAAATCCAGGTCGCTTGACTTGGGATTGAAACAGCCCATCGCCAGCGAGCCGTGCAGGTAAAAGCCCTCCAGGTCTCCCCTGAAAGCCCGGCGGTAGAAGCTGAGAATGTCGTTAACCCTGCTCCGTAGTGACTCCGGGCAGTTATGCCAGCCGTAGAAAGCAGTCAGGTGATTTTTGTTCATGAGTTTGTTTCGGTGAATTTATTGGTTATATTGGAAAATTGTATACCTGATTGTACTCTAAAAAAGGTAATTAGACAAATAATAAAAGGGAGCCGTTGCGGCTCCCTTCGTTTCTGTCTAATTAAGATGCGAGGCTTCTATGGCACGTCGGTGGCTATGAAGTAGCCCACGCCGGGGATAGTCTGGATATACTTGGGGTTCTTGGGGTCGGGTTCCAGCTTCCGGCGTAGTCGGCCCACGAACACGCGCAGGTACTCCTTCTCCGATGAGTATTCGCTGCCCCAGACGCTCTGTAAAAGCATACTGTGGGTGAGGACTTTATCCGAGTTCACCGCCAGGTGTTGCAGCAGCGAATACTCGGTGGGAGTAAGCGTTATCTCATTGCCGTTGACGGTGACGCGCCTCTTGGCAAAGTTAATCTCCAGTCCGTCGCAGGCGAAGCTTGACTGTGCCGGCGCTGCGGTGGGGTCGCCGCGGTGTCGGAAAGCCGTCTTGATTCTCGCCATAAGCTCGGCAATGCCGAAGGGCTTGGTCAGATAATCGTCGGCGCCCAGCTCCAGGCATTTAACCTTGTCGTTTTCATCGCCGCGTGCGCTGAGGATAATGATAGGTACGTTTGACCATTCCCGGATACGCCGTACCACTTCCACGCCGTCCACTTTGGGCATCATAAGGTCGAGTATTATCAGGTCGACGAAATCTCTCTGCACCGCTTCCAGCGATTCCTCGCCGTTGGTAGCGGTAATTACTTCGTAGCCGCGTGCCTTGAGATTCGTACTGAGCAGTCTCAATATCGCCGGGTCATCATCTACGATGAGCAAGTTTTTCTTATCCATAGTCGTTCCCCCTTTAGTCCACCGGCAGACTGAAGCTGAATCTGGTACCCTTAGCCGGTTCGCTTTCCACCCAGATTCTGCCGCCGTGTGCCTCGATAATACCCCGGCAAATGGCAAGCCCCAGCCCGGTCCCCTTTCTCCTTCCGGTTTTGCGCCCGTTTCCCTGGAAGAATCGTTCGAAAATTTTCAGTTGTTGTTCCGAAGGAATGCCGACGCCTTCATCGGCCACGCTTAAAATAACTTCTTTTTTGCCGTTGGTATGCACTTCGATGGTAATGGTTGTATTATCTTCCGAAAACTTCACCGCGTTATCAACAAGATTGGTAAGGACCTCCCTGATGCGTCCGTCATCGATAGACACCGGCGGAAGCGAGTCGGGGATATCGATGCGCAGGTGGTGCCTGGCAGTAAGCTTATCCAGCCTGTCCTTTGTTGCGTAAATAACATCGGCGAGTTTATGAGGCTTCCTTTTTACCTCCAGAGCATTGGCTTCAAGACGCGACATCATAAGCAGGTCGTCCACCAGGCGTGTCAGCGTGTCAGCGTCTTTGTCGATGGATACCAGGAAATCGCGCCGTGTCTGGTCGTCGAAAATAACATCGGATTGCAGGAGACTGTTAGCGCAACCCTTTATGACGGCCAGCGGTGTACGCAGTTCGTGGGAAACGTTGGCCAGGAACTCGGTACGCATGGAGTCCAGTTCCCGGAGAGCCTTGGCGCTGGAAGCATCTTCGTATAACTGTGCATTCCGCACGGCGATAGCTATCTCGCGGCCTATACCGGTAAGCAGCTCGACATTATTGGAACTGAAATATCGCGCAAAACTGGTGGCTACACCCAGCACGCCGATACTTTCCCCCAGGATGGTCAGGGGGACGCCGGCGAATGAGTGGTAACCCCCGTTAATAAGAAAATTGAGGTCGGTTTGTGTATCTCTAACTAACTCTTCGATTATTTCGGACCCGGCCTCCCCGAAGATACGACCGATAACACCGCTATTCTTGCTGATTTCTTTCGGCATGGACTGGACCAGCCTCTTGGATAAACCGTGGTGCCCCTTCAACCGCAGGTGGTCGTTTTCGCCTAGGTAGATAAAATTCGCCTCCAGGCCGGTAGACCGGGCTACTGTGTCCAGCGCCGAATCTATAATTTCCTGGAGGTCAAGCGACTGGGATACAGCTTGGGATACGTTAAGCAGGATATTGGTGATACGGTTATGCCGTTCCAGTTCTTCCACCAGCTGCCGGTTTTCCAGCACCAGACGCTGTTTCTCCAGGCCGCGGCTGATAACCGATAGCAGGTTATCCGGGTCGAGGGGTTTCTCCAGATAAGCGAAAGCGCCACGATTCAACGATTCCACGGCGTTCTGCACCGAAGAGTGGCCGGTCAGCATTATAGCGATGATTTCCGGGTGAATTTCGAGGATTCCGGAAAGCAGCTTGGTGCCATTAACGTCAGGCAGGCTGATATCCACAATAACGGCATTATAGAAAAGTTCTTTCAGGCGCAAAAAAGCGTCGCCGCCGGAAGGAGCGGTTTCTACCTCGTATCCCTTACCTTTGAGAATGCGGCTGATGATATTCAGGAAATCGAGGTCATCATCGACTACCAGCACGCTTTCCTTAGCCTTCATCTACTCTCCTGGAATGACGTTTCTTTTTTCTTATGTTGCTTACTATTTTGGCGGCTTCGGCAGGGTCGAACGGTTTGTAAAGGCAGGTAATCGCCGCAGCTTCCTGGGCCTTGTCCAGGGCGTCTTTGACTTCGTTACGGAATCCGGTCATCATTACTGTCAGGATGTCCGGGTTGATTTCCTTCAGGCGCAGCAGGGTTTCCAGACCGTCTATATTAGGCAGCTTTACATCTATAAAAGCCATCTGGAGCTCCTTTTCCTGAGCTATGGTAACCGCCTCTTCGCCGCTACACGCCGTCAATACGTTGTATCCCTGCTGTTTCAGCACCTTGGTCAGGGTATCGCAGATATCGGCATCGTCATCAATGACGAGAATCGGCTGGTTGCCGGCTGCCGCTTCAATCATTTCTATCAATTTGTCTATTTTTATCGGTTTCTGGATGATTTTATGAGCACCCTCATCCCTGGCTATCTGAATCAGGCCCTCATCGGAATAGGCTGTCATCAGGATTATCGAGGCTTCGGGTTGCGCCTCCTTTATTTTCCGGAAAGCTTCCACGCCGTTCATCTCCGGCATAACGATATCCATTAGCGTGACGTCGAAATCATGTTCTTTAAACTTATCTACGGCGGATACCCCGTTACTCGCGGTTTCCACAGTAAAACCACGCCGTCTCAAAATCATCGCGAAGGTCTCCAGCAAATCCTCGTTATCGTCAACGACCAGAATCGTCGCTTCTTCGTTCATTTCAGGTCTATCTCCTTTTCTCTAGCGGTAGCTTCACAATGAAGGTGGTGCCCTGGTCTACCTTACTGGTGATTTCAATTTTACCTCCGTTTTGCTCGACGAGCCTCTTGGTAATGGCCAGCCCCAGTCCGATGCCTTTAGGTTTGGTGGTGAAGAGAGGCTCGAATATCTTTTCGAAATTCCCTTCGGGGATGCCGCAGCCGTTGTCATGGAACTTTATCCAGACGATGTCGCTCTCTTCGCCGGTATCGATGTCCAGTTTCCCAGCTTTCCCGTTCATGGCCTGTATGGCATTGGAAATGATATTGGTGAAGACACGGCTTATCTGCTCGGCGTCGGTCCTGACCTTCGTGGGGTGACCGTTTAGATTGGCATTGACGGTGACGTGTTCCGGTACGGTTATCCATGACAGGCTTTCGGTGATGAGATTTTTAAGGTCGACCCTGTCCGGCGATGGAGGTGTGATGCGGGTGAAATCAAGCAGGTCGGTGACGATTTTATTAGCTATGTCAATCTGCTTGTCCAGGACTTTCAAGGTATTTACTGCCTCTTCGTCACCTTTATCCGTAAGGGCTATGTTCAGCAGGTAAGCGCAGTTCCTGATAACGTTGAGGGGATTGCGGAGTTCGTGACCGACGCCCGAGGCAAGCTCGCCTACGGCGGCCAGCCTTTCGGAGCGGATAAGTTTTTCCTGCACCTGTTCCAGGTCTTTCGTCCGGCTCTCGACCTCGTCCTCCAGCTGTTCATAGTAACACTGGAGAGACTGCTCCAGCTCCATCTGGCGTATGGCACCGCCGATTCTCTCGACGAGTGTCTTGGTCAGGTGGCTCCTTTTCTTCAGGTAAGGATTATCACGGTATGAATATATCTCCACCAGACCCATCGTTTCGCCGCTGACGACTAGATTCTCGGATATTTTACTGGAAGATTTGTGGAAGTTGTTGCTCTTGAAGACACGGTCGTGAAAGGTGATTCTAACCTTGGTTTCTTCGGGATACTGCATCGCCTGAGGTACGATATTCACCACCACCGACAGGAACTCGTCAACGGAGTCGCTTTCCTCCACCGCCTTACCGATATCATAGACGCATTTCATCTCCTTCATCCCCAGCCGGTGCTGCAGTTCGCTTCTCTGCAATAAGGCCACTGTGGAGCCGACGGCGCTGAGGATGATGAAAAAGGCTGTAGGTTTGAACAGTGCATTCGGGTAAGTATCGATAAGTATGGCATGAGGCAGGAAAATTAGCATAGCGATAAGGCCGGACATTATCGCTGGTATTACCCCGAGAACATAAGCGGTGTAAACTACCGGTGCGAAGAATATCAGCCCCAGGAAGTCGATACCGTAAAAATTATGAAGGGTGTTGAGGGAGTTCTCCAGCGATGTCCAGCCGAAAAAGCCTCCGATAACGGGCAGATAGTAAACAATGGAACAAAACACCGTGATGGCTATGATGTACCTCAGGTGTATGTTCGTCCACCATCTCTTCTTATTACGTCTGTGACTCATCTTCGGCCTCCCTAATTATCCATAGGGTACGGTCGCTTTTCGCCATGGCTCCGTTAACTGCAACAGTTATCACAGCTAATTTTTCGCGCTTGCCCTGCAATTTCAGGCTACTACTGCGGCGCCATGGGAGGCAACCATGATAACCCCCTATTTTATCGGGGTATTCCCTCAGTCCCGTGAGCAGGAATCCCCAGACTGTACGGTATATATATTTTAGCTTTGTTGCCATTCCTTTATTATGCCCTTGATTTCGTTAAGGTCATCTATCAGTTCCTCGGATGTAACCTCCGGCAGCGCATTGATGAGGTTAGCCAGTGGATTTTCTTCCTCCTCATCGTCACTAAAAAGCGAATTGATGGAATCATCGCCGGTATCCTCTTCCACCTTTACTTCTTTCTCTCCTTCTGCCGGTGGAGTGCTTCCCAGCGCAAGCTCGACCACCTTGATATCCTCACCACCCTCTTCAAGGGGGGGTACATCTTCATCGATATCATCTATCTCGGTCAGTTTATCTTCCGGCTCGATAGTTAGCTCATCTATTGGCCCGTGAGGCCCTACCGGGGTAGCCTCGTCTTCAGTAGTGGTGGCGGTTTCTTTTGAGAGTTCCTGTAGTTCCTGTGTTGTTTCCTCGAGGTTCTTGGTTCTGCCGTTGATTTTTTCTTCCATCTCGGCAATTTGTTCGGCGGTATTATCTTCCGCTGTGCCGTTGTTTTTCCCCAGTTTTTCTTTTAATTTGCCTATGTTGAAACTTTTTATGCGCATTTATAACCTCCTTGAAGGCAGGCTACCGTAAGTCTGCCATGCTGGCAATCCCCGTTATTAACGGAAAAGACCGTCCCGGTATGCCTTGGATAATATCGCGTAAACATCGTAAAAATCGGTTTTACCCTGCTCGCTCATACGCCTCAGGACATCGGACCTTTGCTTCAGCAGCTTGTATATCTGCCTTCTCTTCTCTTCCGGGAGGCCGCGCCTGGGAGCTATTTTATTCTCCAGCAGGTATGAGTTCTGGAAACCCCGGAACAGGAAAGAGTCGTCCAGCGGGTTCCAGTTGAAAGTCTCGATGAAAGAAAAAGAGTCGCCCACCGAATCGTAGCTGACGATTTCATTAACGCTGGTTATTTTCCGGGCAAGGCCGCCGTTGGCCAGCCGGACCTGCTGGCAGATAACGACGACGTTAAGGTTGTCCACGTATGTCTTGGGTACGCTGATGGGGACGCCGGTAACACGCTGGATGAGCTTGGATACAGAGGCGGCGTGGAAGGTGCTCATAGTTGCATGACCGGTTTGCATGGCCTGGAAGGCGATAGCGCCTTCGGCACCACGAATCTCACCGACAATGATAAGGTTGGGCCTCTGCCGCAGGGCAGCCTTGAGAAGGTCGAACATGGATACCTCGGAGGAGTCGCCCCCTTTATCGGAACCGCGGGTAACCCCGCGAATCCAGTTATGGTGCGGCACCTGGACTTCCGGGGTATCTTCGATGCTTACTATCTTGGCATCGGGGGGAATAAAGGTAGTGAGAGCGTTCAGCAGGGTAGTTTTACCGGAGGCCGTTTCCCCGGATACCCAGACATTCATACCTTCTTGGAGTATGATGGAGAGATAGGCGGCCATATCGAAGCTCAGCATGCCGAACTGGATAAGCTCCAGTATGCTCAGCGGTGTGTCGCTGAACTTCCTGATGGTAAAATTGCTGCCCCGCTTGGAAACATCGGTGCCGTAGACGATATTAATACGTGAGCCGTCGGGCAGAGTAGCATCGACAACCGGTTCGCGGAAGGTGACCGGGTGCTTGATGCCCTCGGCAAGCTCGATGACGAATTTATCCAGCGCCTCGTTGGTCTCGAATCCGATGCTTGCCCTGAGACCGCCGAAAATTTTATGCTCCACAAAGATATTACCGAGGCCGGAACACGAAATATCTTCGATGTTGGGGTCAAGTATCATGGGGTCCAAGAGACCCATACCTTCCAGCTTACGCCGTAGCAGATACCGGAGGCTGTTGTACTGGAACCTGGTTATCTGTATCTTTCCTTTGGAGCTACTTTTAGAATTAAAGAAAGGAATGTTTTTCCCTTTCTTATTTTGTTTATCATCTTTTTTATCACCTTCAGCGCTCTTGGTTTCATCAGGTTTCGGTGCTTTAGTTTTATAACCGCTAATAGAAACAACTCTATCGACGATTCCCATTATTATTTCAAGCCGTTTTCTGGAGTCGGCTACACCCTCAAGCTCTTCAACATAGTCGGCAAGGCGCAGTTCTATCTCGTCGAGTGTGCTGTCCTGGGCGTCGATGAGACTCGGTTCCACGGCGACATAGTAGTCCCTGACGTCCTCGGGGTTGGCCATGACATGAACGAATACCCCGCCGCCGACATCATAGATAAGGTTGGGGTTTTTAGTACCCTTGAGTGCCCGCGTTATTTTCTCATAGTACTGCGGGATTTCGAATTTATCCTCCGGAAGCATACGCAGGTACTGGAGGAGGTGCGGGTTATTTTTGCATACCTCCTGGAAATCAGGCGGGAGTTTCCCGAACATCGGGCACTTTTCCAGGGCGGCCCCGCATTCCTTCCCGCATTCCCCGGGGCACTGTTTTATTTCAAATGGCAGACGAAGCATCTAATCTCCTAGACTCTAGCCTTGGCAAGCGGTATTATCCTCATGCCCATCTTGGGTTCTATATCGAAACTGACCACATCCCCGGTAGGGCGCTCGGCGCCGCGTACCTTGAGTACCTCCATAAGTTTAATCATGCTGTCGCCAACCTGCTCCAGGCGCAATCTAAAACGTGCATCGCATAACGAGCGGGTCCGGGCGAGCAAATCTTCTTCAAAAGCATATGAATGCGCTACCAGGATTATTGTTTTACCTTCGTCACATAAGCCTTTACATCTGGAAAAGAAATCGATAATGGCCACCGGATTGCTATGCGCCACGAGCAGGGTGATAGAGTCCACTATTATCAGTTTAAATTCCTGCGGCTGTTGTGAAAAATGGTGAGTCAGCACGTAAAACGGTTTCTGCCCGCCCTGCATACTACTGTGAAAGGTCAGCGGGTAGACGCGCAGGTGGTCCGCCAGGAAATGGTCAAGTACGCTCATTGCCAGCGATTCCATCTGGCTTATCAGGCTTCTAACGCTGTTTTCCGTAGTATAGTAAGCTACCGAGATTTCGCCGGTAACCAGGGTGCCGTTGGTCAGATGCTGGCACAGGACGCTTTTACCGGCATCGGAGTGGCCTTCGATGAGGCACAGAGAACCGAGCGGAATACCGCCGCCCAGCTTCTCATCAACCTCCGGTACTCCGGTAATTATAAACTCCTTTTTCTTCTGTGTCGCCATTATCAGTCACCTCTCTCTTGTGCGGGGATTTTCATTTTTTACGCTTTTTAGGAGGGTCATCTTTGCTCTCCTCGGGATTGAGGTCAATGCAAAACTCCTTGCTCTTGCCGTCACCATTCGGGAAGACGAGTTTCAGTTTTACCGGGGACTCTTTATTCTTGTCTACCTCTATTATCTCTTCTTCCTCGGTCAGTTCCGCCTCGCTGCTGGACTCGCTCCAGGAAGGGCTTACCGGATGGAGCGGCGCATCGCCACCCGTCAGGATTCCGTGCAGTAAAAGCATAGTCTGGCTCCAGACCTCGGCGTTATTGGCGACTTCCGGATGCTCTGCTGATATTTCTGAAAGGTGTATAATGAGTTCCTTCAATTCGGGAGTCAGGTGCCCGCTGATACCATAGACCTCGAGGAAGGTAGTCAACTGTTCCTGGCCTATTTCTTTCTTGGCTCTGGCAACCCAGTTAATTAAATTGGCCAGCATGTTAACCTTCGGTATTGCTGATTCTGCTTCAACAGCAGTAATTTTTTCATAGTCCACAGGTTGTTCCTCCTCTGCGGGTATCTCTGATTGAGGTGAGGTGATTTCACCTTGTTCATCAAGCTCATCGGATTCACCGATTTCGTCAGGTTCGCTGAATTCTTCGCCTTCAAAAGCATCTTCCGGAACAAGTTGCGAATCATCGGAAGGAAGGTCTTCTTCCTGACCGATTGAGTCATCTTCTGAGAGCATTTCGGTTTCTTCCCTGAGCGGTTTTTCCATGTCGAGCAGGTCTTCATCTTCGGGGGGTGTTTCCAAATCATCTTCGACTTGCTCCTCGGTGGTTTCCTTCGTAGTTTCCACCTCTTCCGCTCCCTGGGCAGCGGCTTCGGCAGCTTTATTACCCAGGGCATTAGCGATGCTGCCGTCGATGGTTACTTTCTGGTTGCCGTCACTACCGAGAGCCGCCAGAATAGTGGAAAATTCCGATGAAGGCAATTCCATGTTAAGCAGGTAGTCCCGGACGCTGGCCAGTGACTGCTTTATTTCCCCCTTCAACAGCTTAATATCATCTTGGAGAGTTTCAACTTTTTTTTCTTCTGCCATGATGTTTTATCCCCTTTCCGCTTCAAGTTCTTCACGGAGCCTTTCCCTGGCCAGGTCGTTAGGGATGGGTGTCTGAGCTTCCATGATGTAAGTACGGATATCAAGCAATATCTCTTTCAATTCGTCGCTTATTTCCTGTAATTCAGCCTCGACTGTTTTAGCTTCATTTTCTTTCTCTGTATTGGTCTTTGTCTCCATATTAACCTCCTTATATTTGGGAAACAGATGTAAATAAAGAATTGGCTAAAGCCGGCAGGATGACCAGGGCCAGGCCGGAAATAGTTGCGGTAATTGCAAAATTACTTAATACTTTATATTTGCTGCCACCGTCCGCCAGAGTGGGCACGATAGCATTGGCTACCGTAAATATAAGGACCAGCGGCAATACCATCTGGTGCATCAGCTCAAGCCCGGAGAGATTGAAGCTGCTAAGAGAGCTGAAGGAAGGTGCTCCAGACGTCGTGGGCATCGTCTCCTGGGCTTTGCTTACCATGCCGCCAAAAGACGTGATAACCTCCGTAATGAATACCAGTATAATAACGACGCAAGTGTGCATGGTGACGCAGAGCCAGCGGAATGGACCGGTTATCGTCCTTCGCTTTGCCCTGAGCAATGCAATCCTGTTGGCGAAGGAAGCGGCATGCTGGCCGGCCTGGCCTGCCGAGCCGCCCACTTCAATGGCATCGTAGAACATGCTTACGCTGCGGTGAGTCAGTTCGCTTCCAGTCTCGTCGATGAATACCTTCCAGGATAGCTTAGGCTTGATACCGGCGGTGAGTCTCGTGTGCAGATTTTTTACCGAGCTCCTCAGCACGTTGATGGCATCAAGGTCGAGCCGGCTCAGTGCGGCATTCACCGTCGTACCCAGGGCGGTACAGACACCGCCCAGTGAACGCAGGAAAGTCCCTACTTCATCATCCCTCTTGGTTACTTTATGGTCGTCGCGCATCATGATAAAGCCTATGGGAAAGACCAGCCCCGCGACTACTAAAAGCGCTAAACCCAGGTTCTGCCCGGTTAATAAAAAGAGGGCGCCGATGCCGACGGCAATCGGCAGAAAGAATTTTACAAGCTTGCTGGCCAGCTTTTGTTCCTTGGAACCTGACCAGCGCAAGACCATCTTCTCTTTGGGCGAGATCAGCCAGATAAGCCAGACACCGACGGTGGTAGTACCAATAGCGATGAATGCCATAGCTATAATCAGCGAAGTTTCGATTTTCCATATCATGGTGGATACTATCCCGATGACTATTACCAGTACCGCCGAAAGGATGAGGGAGATATAGGCATCTGTCCACATTTTCAGGCCTTCCAGGCTTCTCGTATATTCGTTTTCGTAATCCTCGGCGCGGGCATGGGCTTCTCTCATAAGAAAATCGGCCTCGGGTTCGCCGGAGATGAGCGAACTGGAGAAGCGGAGAAGTAGACCTTTCACGTCCTCTTCTTTAAGTGGTTCTCCTACCGCACGGCAGGCCCGGGCATAATCGTATTTCAAACGTTTGCGGGCTAACTCGACTCTTTTAAAATATTCCGCAGAGGAACACTGAAGCTCGGCGGAGCGTTCGAAAATCTGGTCGCGCGGCACGCCGGCGGCGGCGATGGCGGACATGTATGATAGCTGGTAAAACATGTCAAAACTCATCAGGCGGTTGGTCTTGTTCTTGCTCTTACCCTTTTCGCCTTTTCTAAATATCAGTTGTTTTAACTTTTCCAGCATTCTGGTTGTGTTTCCCTTCCTTTACTCATTATGGTCGATTTAAGACCACTCGATTCCCTGTATTCTGGTCTGGCTGGTCTCTGGCAGGGAACCATCGTCCACTCTAAGCCTGATATAGCTGCTTCCACTCGGCCCGGGAAAGTCGGAGACGCCGTAATAAGCAATCTCCAGATAGTCGGTATTATCAACCACGGTATATCCCGGGAAACTGTAACTTGCCGAAATGTTTATCCAGAAATTGCGGGTATAAAAGCTAGCCGCAGCGACTTCGGTGTCGATGACCTCGCGGATAGTCCCGTCGGCTCTCCTGATAATAACGTCGATATTAAGCGAGGCATTCCACCAGGTTCCTGACACCCAGCCGTAAGCCCGGCCGCGATAGCGCACCGTCCAGGTGGATGCCGAAATTTCATTGACATTGGATAGGGGGAATAAGTGCCTGGCATACCTGGAATCATCATTGTCATCATGGAGAAGCCATCGGCCTGTTACCCTGTTGCCGATACGGTCGGTTGTTTCCGTTACCGCAGAGCCGTCAGCCGGAGTCCATCCCTTGAGCATGAAGTAATCGATTCCAACAAGAGTGACAGTTTCCGTATGAGCCGTGAGTGTGGGCGGACCGCAGACGAGGGTAGGGGCGATACCGTTGGGAGTAACAATAGTCATTTTAATCGCCCGGTAGCCGGCTATCGGTTCCAGAATTGCCCCCAAATCCAGTTGTTCTTCCGGGTTAAGTATATCCGGCTCGAAGGCTTCCGGTCCTCCGTTGAGAGAGATGCCCGTCTTGTACCACTGGTTTTCGGCCGGCGAGCCTTCCACGTAGGGCAGCCAGTTCACGTTGAAACTGTCGCTATCATCGTAGTACTCCACGATGAAGTCCCATCTATCGAAACTCGCCAGTTTAACCTGACCGTTATTCTCAAATGTTGCCAGTAGCGTATCGTACGAAGGCAGGCTGGCATCGACCCCGACCAAATCGGTTCTCATTATCTCTCCCTCTCTCAAGGCAATCCCCTCGACGCTGAGGGCGGTAGAGTCCGCCGAGGTGAGAATCCCCTGGGACAATGACATGCCTCCTACTACTATCATCGCTATACAAATAATCGAGACGACGGCAGTCGCCATATCATTCGCTCCTTAATAACTCTGGCGTTAGTATTAATTTATTCCTCCTGTTATCAAATCATCAGGGCGAGAAATAGGTCGAAGCGGTAACCCCGCTGGGCGTAGAGATAATCACCATATTGGTGGTGCCGTATCCTACCGACGGATAAAGCCAGGTTCTTATCATCATCTGCTCACCGGGATTTAATACGTTCGGTTCAAATATCTCTGGCTCTCCGTCCACCTGTATCCAGACCACTTCCCACTCGTATGTCCCCGCTGTATCTTCATTGTAGGGTAGCCAGACTACATGATATTCGCTGCCCGTATCGTAATACTGGACGATGACATCCCATTTATCGAAATCAGCCAGCTTAGTCTGGCCGGTGTTTTCCAGTACTATCTCCAGGGGGTCGGGGCCGGATGGAGTCGAAAGGCTGGTACTGATGGGCGTCAGTTCCGTCCTCATTATCGTTTCATCTCTCTGGCCTACCTCTTCGAGTCCCACCGTGCTGGCGTCAACCGACGTCATGAATCCCTGGGACATTGTCATACCGCCAAACACTATCAAGGCTATACATATTATTGAGACAATAGCCGTCTCCATAATTTTTCTCCGTTACATACTGAAGTAAAATTCATCAGATATACCGTTAGGAATAATGAACTTAGAATAATAAGTCCCCGTGCCGGGGTCACTGGTATAACTTATGGTAATTTTTAAAGTGGCACTGGTCTGCCACTCGCTATCATTCTCTATATCAAAATCCCATTGTGGATAAGCCCCCTCGGCATCCTCGTAGTAGGGGACATGGGTAAAGTTGTCCGATTGCCCGAAGAACAGGTCGCTCTCTTCAACGCTGACGATGCGCTGGGTGCCCACGTTTTTTACCCAGAGGTAAACGTACAGGCGGTCGACGGAATTTGCCGCATGAACAATATTTATCCGACTCTTCATCCGTTCGTCAACCTGTTCGGCCATGCTGACCATGGCTTGGCTGGAACGGTTTATCATCGGATAAACACTATTAAAGACAAATATCATACACACAACTCCCGCTATTATAAGTAGAGCTGTAGTAATGGCCTTGTCCACAAAAGACCTCCATTTTTTCTTCGGAGCGGGTGTTTGCGACCGTCCACATCTCCCACAGCTTTCAGAAGCGGGTGGCGCCTACTCAACATCACAGGTTTGGGGTGGGGGTCCGGCCGGAGAACCCCCACCCGATTTAAGGCTTTAACTAACTGAATCGGCTAGCGCAGGTTCATGATAGTATCAATATACGGGGGTGTGGTGCGTTCAAGCGTAAGAACTGCACCCACAGGCGTCATGACTACGATACTGAAGGTAGTGTTAATGTTCAGGTCCGGGTTGAGAGCGTCACCAAGATGACCGGGCGTAGTTGCCGCACCTCCGATGGTTACCTGGAACTTTTCGTCGGCTTCCAGAAGGTCATCACCATCTTCTTTCCCCAGCTTGGCAACGGACCAGTAGAGGTTGTCCACTGTCTGCCCTTTATCAATGTAGTTGATGATTACCTTATTGGCGGTACCGGTGGCGGTTCCATTCGAACCGTTCGTTGGCGGAGTGAAATCAACCGCTTCACCACCGAGTACGTTGGCTACGGTAAAGGTTAACTGGTGGATTCTACCGTTTGAACCTGAAGTGTTGGCAGTAGCAATCATCGAACCCCTGAGCTCCATAGTGCTCTGTGCTTCCTTCAGTCCGGAATATACGGCCTCCTGGCTCTTCTGTGTGGTGAAAAGCCCAGCCGATAATGCCGTATAGGCGAAGACCGCGGCTACCACGACGAAAGCAATCAGGATGATAGCGGTCTCCAGACCGGTAATACCTTTCTCGCGTCTTAGAAATTTTTTAAGCATTTTTCCTCCTTTTAGCTTGTCTGGTAAGTATCACTCTAGCGTAGGTTCATGATGGTATCGACGTAGGCAGGCGTGGTGCGCTCAATATTCAGCACGGCACCATGAGGGGTAACTACTTCCAGGGTAAAGGTAGTATTGGGCCCCAGCTCATTACCGGAAAGGGCATCGAGAAGGTTGCCGCCACCCGTACCGTTATCAGTGTTGCCGATGGATATCTGGAATTTCTCGTTGGTCTCCAGCAGGTCGTCGCCATCGGTGCTGCCAAGCTCCGATTTAGTCCAGTAAAGATTGTCGGCAGTCTGGTTCTTATCGATGTAGTTGATAACTACCTTGTTGGTGGCGCTGGTTCCGGTTAGAGCCAATCCGTCGTCACTGCCAGATACAGTCGGTATAGTGAAATCGATCTCTTCACCACCGAGCACGTTGGCAACGACGAATGTTATCTGCGCTACGGTGCCGGAAGCACCGGTGTCCCCGGCTGTAGCAATAATGGGACCCCTGAGTTCAAGAGTGCTCCTGGCTTCTTCTAGCGCGGAATAGACTGCTTCCTGGGCCTTCTGTGTGGAGAACAGGCCGGCTGAAAGTGCCGTGTAGGCGAAGACCGCGGCTACCACCACGAACGCAATCAGGATGATGGCGGTCTCCAGGCCGGTGATACCTTTCTCATGATTCATGAATTTCTTTAACATTTTTCCTCCTTAGTTGATGGGATTCTTCGAGTAAAGTATTTTGTTCCGTTGATTTTCCTGAGCACCTATGCTTCTTTGAACATCACCCCCTTCCATTTAATTACTTTTTTTATCCTCAGTTGTTACACCTTATTTTCACATTCTTTTCACACTCCTTTACGCTGATTAACCGGCTCATCATGAAGGCTTGTTCCGGTGTTAACCGGGTAACACCGCCTTCTCAAGATTGGAGTAAACCAGTTCGTAAATATTATGGTCAGGCGGGCGGATGCTATCGGAGGTGCCGCCTGGCTTTGAAAATTCTGCTGCATCTGGCAGTAGCGGTACTTCAAGATCGTATTTTTCCGGCTGGCTGGAGAATATATCGTTAACAGCGGGAATCTGCGACAGGACTACCACCAATACCGTACCTGCTATAAAGGCACAAGCCATCCTCAAGCGGGTGGTAATATCTTTACTCTCTTTTACCCATTTGGTTATATTTCTAATAACTTCCCGCATCTTTATATATCTGCTGACGTATAATTCTGATTCCATTGATTAATAAAGGTTGACAATCTGGTCGACCCTGGCGGGGATAGTTCGCTCGAGAACGAGTACGGCACCCACGGGCGGTTTCACTTCCAGTTGAAACTTATGATACGGACCCGGTTTCTGTTCGTCACTGACATTTTCGCTGACACAGGTCAGGTCGACCGTAATCATGAATAACTCGTTCCTATCAAGCAGGTTATCGGTGGTGTCCGTGTTCAGCTTATCCATCGTCCAGTTAACCGATGGGATTATCTGGTAGGCGTCGCTATAGGTGATAACAACCTTGTTGGAAGAATTAGCCGAGGAAGTATCGGTGAAGTCTATCATATCGCCTCCAGTGGTGGTGGCCAGGGTGAAACATACTTCCGTCAGTATGCTGTCCGTCATTCTCCCGTACATATTGCCTTTTACCTCTATGGTACTTTTGGCTTCATCCAGGCCGGAGTGGATGGCCTCCTTGGCTTTCTGGGTGGAAAACAGGCCGGCCGAAAGAGCGACGTAGGCAAACACCGATGCTACGATGACGAAAGCGATGAGAATAATGGCTGTTTCTATCCCGGTGATGCCTCGCTGGTCCCTGAATACACGTTTTACAAATCTATACATGAAGACTTCCTCCCCTGCGATGGCATGGATATATCCAATCTACCTCTGATGGCGTACAGTGACTAGGAGACCATCACCAATCTTGGTGCATCATTTTCCTGATAATCATTTGGGGGCGTTCTCCGATGTGAATGTAAGGTAATCCCTATAACGAATTGGGGGGTAGCATCTATTGCAAATAAGGGGTTGAGATGCCAGAATTCAGAGACAGATGACTATCGGGGTTAGCCAATTGGCAAAAACATAATGAAAAATTAATGATATTTTAATGGGATATTTATGAATTTTTATTAATCTCTTTATATATGTGGCTTACAATCATAATTAGTTGTCCATTGGAGAATATGGTGAGCCGGGGGAGCCTGAAGCTCAAAGAGCTATAAAGAGAAAGGTAAAAGTATGATTCAGGAAAAGCCAGAAGCCGTAAGTCTATATATAGTAGAAGAGCAGGAAATCTACCGGGAAATGTACAGTTATATCCTTCCGAACCGGGCAAATGTTGAAATACTGAGAATCTCTGGAAACAGTGATATAGAATCTATGGGGCGGGCGGTATCTGAGCTTGTTCCTGACGTTTTAATATTGAGTGTCAAGAAGCTTGATTCGGGAATTATTGAAGAACTGGAGCGAATCAGGAATGACTATCCCAGGATGGGGATAATTATTTTAATCATATTTTACAGCTCGCAGGATATTGAACTGCTGCGCCGGCTGGCCCTCAGTGGAGAGAGCGGTATGGCGCTTTTTTTGAAACAATCCCTGGACAAGGTAGACCAGCTGTGCCAGTTTATTATGGCGGTCAGCCAGGGGCAGGTTATCCTCGACCCGCCATTGGCGACTTTCATGTTCGCCGGAAAGCCGGAGTGCCCCTTCCTGAAACAGCTCACCACCCGCGAACTGGAAATTCTTAGCCTTCTCTCGCAGGGATACACCAACTCGGCCATCGCTGAAACCCTCTTTATCGATATCAAGACCGTCGAACATCACCTGAACAGTATGTACAGCAAGCTCAAGGCAGACCCCGATTATAATTCGAAACACCTGAGAGTAAGCGCCGCCCGGCTTTACCTGGAAACGATGGGCACGCTATACCCGAAAGAAGAACCTCTGGCACGCGTTGCGGGACACTGAAGACCTCAAAGTAGAAAAATAACCAGTTCCTTGATGTTCCAGATAACTACAAGAATGAGCAGGCCGATTGACGGCCAGAGGAGGCGGCCCGGCATCAACCAGGCGATGAGAACCGGGATAGCCAGTTTAACCATAAGAAGTAATGCGGGAATCTGAACCAGGAATCTGATAAACGGATTGATTTCAGTCAAGCCGAGGTTCGCCGCCAGGACTGTCAGCGCAAGGTCAAATCCGCACAGCAGTATAAACGAGGACTTCTCCACGGTACACCTTTTAAATGTCGCCGAAGAACCCCACCAGCTCGCTTCCATTCCGATAATCAACCGCCTTTACTTCTTACCCTAATAGTAACCCAATTATCTCAACTAATACAAATATACTTGCCCTTCAGATCTCCCGTAATTAACGGATGCCTTAGTCTCATACTCATAAAAAACAGGTCTTATTGCGAGTTCGGGCCTGCCACTTTGTCAAAAATGGTCGGCCATATATTTGACTTTATTTAACAGGGGAAATAGACTGATTGTGGCTAATACTCAATAAAGTACTGTTGGAGGAAGTCACTATGAAAGCCGCAGTTTGTTATGAATTCGCTAAACCGCTGGTGGTGGAAGAGGTGGATATCGACCCGCCGAAGAAAGACGAGGTAAAGGTAAAGATAGCCGCGACTGCCGTCTGCCACAGCGATATTCATGTCTGCATGGGAGAACTGGGTGGTGAAGTGCCCTTTATCGGTGGGCATGAATCCGCCGGTTACGTCGAAGAATTGGGAGAAGGCGTTACCTCGGTAAAACCCGGCGACCCCGTGGTGGTCTCGCTTCTGGCATCCTGCGGGAAATGTAGTTATTGCCGGACGGGACGCAGCCACTTGTGCAGCTACATGTGGCCTCTGGATAAGGAAAGCCGCGCTCACAACAAGAAGGGACAGGACCTGCCCCCGATGGTAAGGACGGGTACTTTTGCCGAATATGCCATCGTGCACGAGTCGCAGGTGGTGAAAATACCCGCGGACATGCCGCTGGACAGGGCTTCGCTGCTGGCCTGCGGTGTTATTACGGGATTCGGTGCGGTGGTCAACCGGGCTAAAGTCCCGGTGCTCAGCAGCTGCGTTATCATCGGCACGGGGGGTGTCGGCCTCAACGCTGTACAGGGTGCGGCTATCTCCGGTGCTTACCCGGTCATAGCCGTTGACGTCTCGGACAGCAAGCTGGAAGCGGCCAAAACTTTCGGAGCTACCCATACGGTAAACGCGGCGAATTCAGATGCCGTCACGACCGTCCGCGAAATGACGGGTGGTGCTGAATATGTCTTTGTCACGGTAGGCAACGCGGACGCGATAATCCAGGGCTTTGGCATGTTGAGACCGGGCGGCATGACCGTCGTGGTAGGCCTGCCTAAGGTTACCGATACCATAACTCTTTCACCGCTTATGTTCATCAAGGACGAGAAAACACTTACCGCCAGCTATATGGGCTCCACGGAGCTGCAGACGCATATTCCCAAACTGATAAATCTTTATAAGGCGGGAATTCTTAAACTTGACGAGCTTATCACCGGGAGGTATCCGCTGGACCAGATAAACGAGGCTATAGACTCGGTGGTGAAGGGTAAAGCGTTGAGAAATGTGATAGTGTTTCAGTAACTCGACTCGAAACCTGAATCTGAGATAAAAAATAAGGCCGGGACTTCATAGCCCGGCCTTTTCTATTAATGATATCCGTATCTTACACAGCTAACTCTGGCCTGGAGGTGTGAAGAAGCTGTCGCCCCATCCTTCCGCCATGGTACCGCAACCAAGCATAATTGCCATCTCGATAAAAGGCTTCTTTACGTCGAGCCATTTTAGCGGGCCGTGGCGCAGGCCTCTCGGAACGTACATGCCGTAACTGGTATCGAATTGCAGCGTATCGCCGCCCATGCCGAACTCCATCGTGCCGCCGAGGTTTTCGGGATTCTCCGGGTCGCCGCCGATATGCAGTACGATTTCGTCGAATTTCTTATGGGCCATCTCCGGGATACCCGGTTTCACCAGGCCCCATATCCAGCCGAATTCTATATAATAGTTGGCAACGTTTATCTGGGTGCTGCTCATGTATGTCATCGTTGGAGTCTGGCGGCCGCTTTCAAATCCACGACCTGCCTCTCGCATGGGACTGCGGATTACATATTGTTCGTAGTCGAATTTCTCTTTCCTCACGGGCAGTCCTTCTTTAGGTTTGGAGATTCCGCTTTCGCCCCATCCGGCAAATGGGTCTCCTGTGCCCAGCATCATGGCCATCTCGATATGTGGAAACCGGAATTTCTTCCAGGTTAACGGACCATGAGGTGTCCCTTTGGGAATGAAAATACCGGTGGTGGTATTGAAGGTAATGGGTTGCCCGTCGATATAAAACTCGATTTCTCCACCGAGGTCCTGCGGGACTTCGGGATTGCCTCCCCAGTGTAGAACAATCTCATCATAATCATGCACGTGTTCGTGGATATGGGGATTGGGTTCGGGGATGTCATATATCCAGCCGAGTTCGATATAATAATTGGCTTCTGGAACCTGCTTGCTGCTCATGAAAGTCATCGTTGGGCTTTGGCGGTTTTTAATTCCTGGTCCCGCTTCGTATAGTGGCTTGCGAACTGCGTATTTTTCATATTCCGATTCCGACATCTGGTTGCGCTCCTTTATAGTTATTACTCTGCTTTATAAACTTTACATAACAGTGCTGTGAGGTCCGGCGAACCGAACATGGGGTCGCAGTGGTCGTTCGAGGTAAGCACGTTGGGATTGGACTTCAGCATTCCGTGTAGCGGCCCCGGTTCCTCCGGATAGAAACAGTTGGCGGTAGCCATCACTGCCCCCGGGTGAATGCCGGGAAACAACCTTGCCTTTTGCTTTATCCTGCCCCGCGGCGATTCAATCCAGGCCCAGTCTCCATCATCAATTCCTAATTTATTTGCCGTATCGGGGTGAATCTGCACCACCGGGTCTTTCTGGAAACTCCTCAACCAGGGAATGTTGCGGTACTGCGAGAGGAAATAGAAAGGCTGGCGGTAGCCGGTGGAAAGCACCAGCGGGTATTCTTTCGCCAGTTCCGGCGTGGAAATGGGGCTTTCGCCGGGCTCCTGGAAATAGGGGAGGGCATCATACCCCAGCTCTTCGAGAACGGTGGAGAAAAATTCAAACTTTCCGGTAGGCGCGGGGAAACCGCCGCCTTTTCTCCAGTAATCGGTCTTGTATTTGTAGTAAATCTGGTCTTTACCCATCTTGGCCAGGACACCCTTTTCACTGAACTCTTTCCAAGTAAGGCCGGACTTTCTCACCGTGTAGTCCAGCATCTTCTCGACGTTTTCGAACCAGAGATCGGGGGCCATCCTTTTGCCGATTTCGTTAAATATTTTATTGTCGGGCCAGGCCTCGCCGGGTGGGTCGACGGTCTTGTTAATGGCCTCGATCATAAAACGCGGGTGCATATTGTAGATATCATCCATCTCCAGCCAGTGGGCCGCCGGCAGGACGATATCGGCGTGTTCCGCCATGGGTCCCATGAACTGGTCGGCATGTACCAGGAAGTCCACGTTGTGTATTGCCTGCAAGACCTCCCCGGTGTTGGCCAGGTGGAGTATTTGCTGGCCGCCGACGCTGAACCATACTTTTACCACGGAATTGCCGTTGACCAGTTGCTTGATAACGCTGTCCGAGTGGGCGGTACGCGCCGCGCCCATTTTATATTTGTCGCTGCCCACGATTCCCTGTCGCATTTCATCGGTCAGCGGTAGCTCAAGGTAGAAATCTTCCAGAAGCCCGGTATCCGGAACCATCCAGCTCATCATGCTGCCCGGCCTTTCGATGTTGCCGGTGAGTCCCATCAGGCAAATAATCGACCTAATTGTCTGGCCGCAGTTGGCCTGACGCTCCAGTGAGCTGCCGATCTGTATACAACCGGGTGTGTCCTCCGCGAAGAGTCGGGCCGCCTTGATGATATCGTCCGCCTTGAGCCAGGTGATTTCGGCGACGCGCTCCGGCGTGTATTCCTGGGCTCTCTCTTTCAGCTTGTCGAACCCGTAGGTCCATTTCTCAACGAACTCTTTATCCCACAATCCCTCGTTGATGATTATGTTTATCATGCCCAGCGCCAGGGCTGCATCCGTCCCCGGACGTATTTGCAGCCATAGTGTCGCCCGGGAAGAAAGTGCCGTTTCCCTCGGGTCGATAACAATCAGGTTCTTAACGTACCTGAGCGAGTTCAGGAACCAAACCGCCATCTCGGAATCGGCGCTGCTTATCTCCAGCTGCTTGGCCCAGGATATCTGTGTTTTGGGGAACTCTCCGCCCCAGCCGTGGTAATCGCAGTAAAGCCTGCCGTAACCCGTCACCAGACCGTACATACCCAGCCGGGGGCTGTGGCAAATATAGCCGGGTGTAATGATATTGGCCGTGCCTATCGACCGTGCCAGGCGGTGAGTATATCTGTTATAGCCCCGCCCTGTCCCCTGGGACACGGCGATTGACGAAGGGCCATATTTTTCTATCGATTCCTTCATCTTGCTCTCGATTGTTTCCAGCGCCTCGTCCCAGGTTATCCTTTGCCATTTCCCCTCACCCCTTTTCCCCATTCTTTTCAGGGGGTATTTGAGGCGGTCGGGGTGGTTGATATGCTGGATGCTGGATAGTCCCTTGGAGCACATCGTGCCCCAGGTTGGCGTGTCCGGGTTTCCCTCGATGTGGGTTATTGCCCCGTCCTCGACGGTCACCAGGACGCCGCAGCCGCCGTGGCAGCCTTTACAGGTGGTCTTGATAATCTTTTTTTCGCTCATACATTTATATCTTTCGAGAATGATAATGGTCGTCTGCCTGTCAGTTAGGCGATTGTTGGGCAATGGCGACCAGCGGTTTATAGGCTCCCGCCTTGAGTACGCAATACCTCAGAGCCAACCCGCCGATTATTTCACAGGTGACGCCGGTTACCAGCAGCGTCGAGGAAAGCTCAGCGACGAAGTAGCTGGATAAGGCGATGGCCATTGGTACGACGATACCCAGGACGACTATACCAACCCAGAAAACGGGGGCGAGATTGCCGCGTATCTGCTCCATAACCGATTTTTTCCCGGTCGCCTCGCGGTTAGACGCTCCCCAGAGATAGACGACTATCAGCAGGGCATTGACGATGAGTAGCCACCGACTCCCCGTTTCAGCGACGGCAACGTTGACGTTCCCCCCGTTCAGGCCGATGATTACCGAGAGGCCGAATCCCCCCAGGATACCGCATAGGACGAATAATAGCGGCAGTAATGTAGAGTTCCAGAAGGGTACGGCCTTGACCGTGTTCAGTACGAAACCGGTATATACTGCAATCGCCAGCGCCGAAATCCCCGCCAGCACCTTAAAGAAAATTTCTACAGCGGTGCCCGGCAGCCAGAATGAAAGCGCCAGTTGTGCCGCTGCGAAAACGGTGAATGCCAGCACGAAGATAATACCCCTGGCCAGCCAGGATGAGTTCGGACGGAAGATGATTCTCCAGAAACGCAGCGGTTTGCCCAGGTAGATAAGATGGGCGCCACCCTTGACCACGGCGATAATAAGCCAACTGAGGAACATACCCCACAGGCTGTTGAAGTACAGCGATACCAGGTAAAGTCCTCCGCCGAGTCCGCCAGCGTAAAAGGCAATCCAGAGAAAGATGCCCCGCCGGTCAATCCATTCCGTCTGGCGGGTATAATTTATCATCCATTCGTGTATTTCCAATTTATTACTTCACTCCTGTCGGGGTAGGCTCATGCTCGGAATCGCCTCTTGTTTCCGTTACTTCGGAATATCCTATTTTACCGTCGATGAAGTACACCGAGGGGTTGGTATCGTATTCCGGGTGCAGCTGGAACCCTCCGCGTTCCTTTATCAGGCGCGATATCTCGCTGTCGGGGTCGTCGAGGTCGCCGAAGGTCAGCGCCTGCGCCGGGCAGGTATTGACGCAGGCGGGCGTGGCATCGCGGTCGATTCCCGGTTTCAGGCCTTTAGCCAGCCCGGCATCTATTCTCTCTACGCAAAAATTGCATTTCTCCGTCGTGCCGATTTGATGAGGGTATCGTTCTTTGCCGGCTTTTTCGAAGTCGGTCTGCGTACTGCCGGGGAAAAACCCTTTGTCCTTGTCTCTGGAAAGGAAAGTCCGGTTCTGATAAGGGCAGGCGATAACGCAGTAGCGGCAGCCGACGCATTTACTCTGGTCGATTACTACGATGCCATCCTCGCGCTGATAGGTGGCGCCGGTAGGGCATACCTCGACACATGGCGCGTTCTGGCACTGGTTGCAGCGCACCGAGTAAGTCGATACCGTAGGTCTGTCGCCGCCCGTTTCCATGGCTACCAGTCTCGGCCATGACATGCCTATGGGCAAAAAGTGCTCGATGCGGCAGGCAGCCACGCAGGCATAGCACCTTATGCATCTGGTTAAATCTACGACCATTCCCCATCTCATAGTAACATACCTCTAATATAAATTATCATATTGCACACAATATGTCAACGCTCTATAACGAAAGCGTAATAACAACAATAATTATATGTGCAATAGAACTATCATATAAATATTATAAGATGTATAACGTAATATTACTATAACTTAGGTTACATTTTACGGTTTATTTTTAATGAGGAAGTCGGCGGCTCAGGTAATGAATCTGAGCAATTTGTCTAAAAAATTTTAATATCATTACAAGTAGTGATATAATAAGGCCGTTTTTAGTACTTTCAGGAGGAAGATATGAGCGATAATAAGCAGGCAATAGTCACCACCGCATCCGGTAAAGTAGAGGGGATTTATCAGGAAGGACTGTACGTCTTCAAGGGAATCCCTTACGCCGCCCCGCCGGTCGGGGAATTACGCTGGATGCCTCCGCAGCCGGTAAAGCCGTGGGATGGAGTAAGACAGACGAAAGAGTTCGGGCCGATTTCTCCCCAGAATCCAATGGTAGGCGGGCCGATGACCCAAGTTGAACAGGCTCAGGATGAAGACTGCCTGTTCCTGAATATCTGGACTTCCGGTCTTGATGGTGCTCGCCGGCCGGTCATGGTCTGGATTCACGGCGGTGCCTTTACCATAGGCTCGGGTTCCGACCCCATGTATGACAATCCAGGTCTGGCTACCCGTGGCGATATTGTGCTGGTAACCATTAACTACCGACTCGGCATGCTGGGTTTCCTGAATCTGAAGGAAGTAACAGGAGGTAAAATACCCGCTACCGGTAATGAAGGACTTCTCGACCAGGTAGCCGCTCTGAAATGGGTCAAGGATAATATCACTGCTTTTGGCGGCGACCCCGCTAACGTTACCGTTTTTGGGGAGTCAGCCGGCAGCATGAGTATCGCCTGTCTTATGGCGATGCCCGCGGCTAAAGGGTATTTCCACAAGGGCATTCTGGAAAGCGGTGTCGGCAGTACGGCGGGACCGCTGGATGATGCCGTGGATACGGCTGAGAAGTTCCTGAAACACGTCGGTATAAATGGCAATGATGTCGAGGCGCTGAGAGCGCTGACGGTACAGCAGCTCCTTGATGTCGAGATGAAACTGAGGACAGATTTGGCCATGCCCGGCGAGGCTGCCAGGATAACGGCGACGGCGCCGGTAACCGACGGCGAGGTAATTCCCGGCGTGCCGAACCAGATGGCTAGGGCCGGTTCCGCTAAAGACATCCCGGCGATAATCGGTTCAAATCTTGAGGAGTGGAAGCTCTTCGGCATGATGCAGCCCGGTATAAACGAGTTAACCGAAGCCGGTTTGATAGAACGGATAACTCCTTATATGTTGGAAAAGGATGCCAGAGAACTGGTAAGTACCTATCACCAGGCACGGCAGAAACGCGGCGAACCGGTAACTAACTTCGAACTCTTGTCAGCGATTAATACCGATTTGATGTTCCGTATTCCCATCCTCGGACTTGTCGAAGCGCAGCGTGATAACGTTCAGCTTGCTTACAACTATCTCTTTACCTGGAAGTCGCCAGTAATGGGTGGTGCTCTGGGTGCCTGCCACGCTCTTGAAATCGGCTTCGTCTTCGGCGGGTATGACGATTTGTTCTGCGGTAGCGGTCCGGACGCGGATAAACTCTCGGAGTGCATTCAGGAAGCCTGGATAGCCTTCGCCCGCACTGGCAACCCCTCCTGCAAGGCTATTGGAGAATGGCCTGTTTACGGCAAGAACCGCGCCACGATGATGCTGGGCAAACCCTGCCACGTGGAAGAAGCGCCTTACGAGGAAGAGCGCAGCTACTGGGAAAAAATAGTGTGGGATACTGTAGTCCGTAAAACGGCTATGCCTTAAACGGGCTGCAACCTGACGTCCAGCACGGCTGGCTTGCCGCTTTTTACCATGGACAGGCAGTCCTTCAACGCCACGGGAACATCGGCGGGGTCTTCCACCATGCGACCGTAGGCATTATTGGCTGAGGCGATTTTAGAATAATCGGGGGGAGTGGGAATATCCGCGCCCATGTTGTCCACGTCGTACTTTTCGCTGAAGAGTCCCTTGATAGCGCCGTAGCCCTGGTTATCGTAGATGATGGCCAGGTACGGGGCTTTGTAAAAACTCGCCGACCACAGTGATGCCTCCGGGCAGCCGTAGATGAAAGCTCCGTCGCCCATCAGGCTGATGACGGTTTTATCAGGTGCTGCCAGCTTGACGCCCAGCGCCGCTCCCGGCGCCCAGCCGATACACCCTCCGGCGCAGGAAAGCAGTGTGCCCGGCCTGGTACGTTCAATCAGGTGTGCCACGATGGTCGCCGGAGAGATGGTCTGGTTCACGATAATCGTGTCGTCATCAATTGCTTCATTAATGCAGTGGCTGAGCCAGTGGGCGGAAATAGGCTTTCGTTTGGCGTGGCTCTTCGCCAGCTCCCGCCATTCATCGGAGAGTTTATTATGCTCAGTTTCAAGCCTGGAAAAGCGCTCTTTTAGCTGTTTTCTTCTTTCAGGGGTGATTTTCTTGTTCAATATGTCGGTAAGTGCCGGAATTGCCCGACTGGAATCGGCTTTTATCAGTATATCCGGCTTCCTGCCCCATAGCGGCACACCCTTTTTCACCGTGTCGATGTCTATATGGATGATTTTCACGTCCTTGCGTAGTGCTGCCGGTGGTCCTGCGTAGTGCATATCATAGTCGATTGCCAGAATAGCGTCGGCCGTGGTCAACAGGGGATTACCGTATCCGACGGCCACCGAGAGATACGCCGAAAGTGGGTGTGTGTTCGGAAAATTTACCCGGATATCGGTGGTCAGTACCCGCGAACTTAATGCCTCCGCCAGTTTTATGAGCGAATCTACTGACTCTAGATTCCTGCCGGAATAGCCGGTCACGATGAGCGGGTCTTCGGCTTCAATCAGTATCCCGGTCGCTTTGTCCAGCGTTTCGGCATCGGCTTCTGGTATTGCTGCTCTGGCAATATCGGGTGATGTTTTTTCGGTAATATTCTTATCGTCCCAGAGTACTTCACGCGGGAGGGTCAGATATACCGGTCCGCATGGCTCGGTGGTGGCGATGTTGAAAGCCTTCTTAAATATGTCGATGATATCCTCGCCAGCAGCGAGTTGATGGTCCCACTTGACGAAGTTTCGTACCATCGTCCCCTGGTCGAAAGCCTCTCCCCTCCAGTTGGTGCGCTGGGGAGGGCCCTGGTTCTCCGTGAAGAATACCACTGGCACTTTTCCCCACTGGGCGTTGTGCAGGGCGCCGCCAATTTGAAGGGTGCCCAGTTCCGAGTGTACCGAGACTACCTGAGGCCGACCCGAAGCCATGTAGTTGCCGTGGGCGGCCGTCATCGCCACGAACTCATCGAGGCAGAGTATTCCTCTGGGTGATTTCTTGCCCTCGGCGCTGTATTTCGATATCGTTTCCAGTACGGGAACGTTATCGATTCCCGGGTTAAAGAAAACGTACTCAACGCCATGGGCGTTCATAACCTCGATGAGAGCTTTGATATTACCGTATTCTTTCATAAAAGATTGCTCCCGTAACTGAGTGCCGTTACGACTTGTCTTCGGGATTTACATAGTGGCTGGCTTCGGACGCCGTTTTGGGGTCGAATGTCTTCTTGATATTCCTCAGCCACTTTGTATAATTCAATGTATCCGGACCGTACATGTCGCAGACGGCGTCGCTCCAGACATGGTGGGGAACGCCGTAGTGTCCCTCGACGGCTGTCCGGTTGGCCGCTATGAAAACCTCGAAGCTGGCCTGTACCGCGGCGGGATTGTTCGGTACGTAACGGATGAGTAGCTCTCCGTGACCGCAGTGCCCGTGTTCTATCAGCTGCACGAAAGGGTCGGTGCCATCGGCCATGAGCAGCCCTTTCTGGATAAAACCCTCCTTGACCCTGGAGCCCTCCTCGATGAACTTGCTCATGAGATTGAAGACGTCGGTGCCGCCCACCTCTCCCCCGAAAACTCCCGTGGCCCTCATTGTTTCCCGGATGGAGCCGGTAACCCTGACGAATCTCCATATGAAGCCCCCGGCATTCTCGGGGTCTTCCACAGGTTCTAACGACTTACCGTTGGTCTCTTCAGCTATTTTTTGAAGCACCCTCTTTTTATAGGCGAAATCACCCGGAGAGTTTCCGGCGATGATAATCATGAAGCCCGGCCCCAGTACCAGGTCAGTAAATTCTTTCAGGTAGGCGGCATCTTCGTCGTTATTCGTAGCGATGTTGGACGCCATCATGGCCGTGTTGAAGCCCATAAAAATGAAGGCTATTTCTGCCTCGCCAACCCGCCTCGCGGCTTCCCTCAACGCTTCCTGGGAAGGAAATGACAGGTATCTAATCATAAAACCGGGAGGCACGCGGCTCGGTTTATAGTGAGGTGATACTCCTTCGATGGGGAAGGTGGCCGGCCCCGGCCAGTGATAGATTTTCTGGGCGGCTTTCGTATAGACGCCGAGTCCGCCCAGCGGCATGGTATTACCTCTTATGATTCCTCGTAGAGATGGCCCCGGCCCGTCGCCGCAAAACCATTCCTTGATGGTTGCCAGCGAACCCGTCCTGACGATTTCTCCGTCCGGCGTAACCCATTCTAGCGCCAGCTGGTTTCTTTCGCCGTAGCTGCCGCTCACGCTGAGATGCCCCAGGTTGGAGTGGGCTGCTAGCGGCAGCGCCGAGCAGTTGCTGCCGGCACCGGTAATGTTGGTATTAAGACCTCTCTTCATAAGTTCGGCCTGTAGTTGGGCATAAATCACGTAAGGCTCGACCACCGCGTACATATTCTTTTCGTTAATCTCGATGATTCGGTTCATGCGGCGCAGGTCCAGCTTGATGACGCCCGGTCCGGTAGGGTCGCAGTAAGGCCCCCAGCCCGTGCTGGAAGCCTTGAACTGGAGACCGTGTTTGTTACACAGCCTGACTATCGCCTGGACTTCGGCGGTATCTTTAGGGAGAGTCACGGCTTCGAAACGTGGCACGAATTTATCGGTCTTGGCCACCAGCCCGGAACGCCAGGCATAAGAGTCGAGAATGGCCGGGTCGTCGGTGATATTCTCCGGCCCCACCACGCCCTCGAAAGCCTTGTAGATGTCTTTGATTAGAGCCATGTTGACCTCCGCTTTTTACTGGTTATTGATTATTTCCGGTAATATCCGTATTCACGCACGGCTTCCATCATCGCCCGCAGGTTTTCCAGCTTGGGATTATCGGCTATGGTACCGGCCGAAAGGATGAAGCCTCCCCCTTTGCCGACCTCCTCGATAAGCTTGCGGCAGTATTCCTTGGTCTCTTCGGGAGTGCCCATGACTATCATGGATGAAGGCACGTTGCCCTGCAGGCAGCAGTCCTTGCCCAGTATCTTCTTCGCCTGCGACATATCAGTGCGGTCGAAGTACCAGGCAACCGAGCCTTTGGGAAAATCGTTGACGTATTCGAGACGGGTATTATAGCTGCCCTCGGCGAAAAGGGTCTGGATAAGACCCTCGTTAATAAAGGCGTCCATGACCTTTTTCATGGGCGGCCAGTAGAAAGTATCGAACGCCTTCTGGGACATCCATCCGTCCGCGCCTTTATGGAGAGGGTACATTACCATTGTCAGATTATCGATGTTTGGAGAGCTTAGAATGGTATTGATGGTCAGGTCCGCAATCACGTCGAGGGCTTTCAGTAGCTTGTCGGGCCGGCGGAACATATCACCCATTATGCCCTTGGTGCCTCGGAGTGTATCCCCCAGCGTGTCGAAGGGCACTTTAGCAAATCCTCCCCCCATGAACCCGGAGAAGCTCGCAGACGCCGAGCCTCTGGCCTTCATCATGATTTCCATCATCTTCTGGTATTCTTTGCCGACATCCAGCAATTTCTGGAGCATCTCCTGCACCGGCGGCATGGCCAGCGGCATGAACTGCATGACATGGACGCTTTCCGTGATATTGGTGAACGGCTGGAACATCCTCATAGGCTCGAGGGCGCCGAAGACGCGGGGCATGTATTTCCTTATCCAGAAATCAGAAGGGTCGAGGATGAATTCGTCATACTCGTCTGCCGTCATGTATTCGCCCTCGATATACTGCCAGATGGTTCCGTCTTCGGCGGTACCGTGTCCCGGCCAGGCGTAAATCTTGTAGTCCAGCAAATCCAGTACCCGACCCGGAATGATAAAAGGCATGGCGGTATATTCCAGCTCCTCCCCGTATTCTTCGTTGAATTTAGTGGTAGCTTCCAGGGCTTTCTCATAATCATAAATGCCGGTGCGGGAACTGACGCCGTACATCCTTAGCGGCAGATCGCCCACGGGCAGGTGTACCGGCACCCTGTCAGGCTCTTCCACGTTATAAACGTCAATAAGTCTCTGTACTCTCGTCCTGTAGGCCTTCTTTGCCTCGTCGGTCGGTAAGTTGCTGTCGTTATTGAGCCACCGGTTTAAGCGCTGTCCCCTTTTTTCCTGCGGCGTCATATCTTCCCAATTTTTATCTGTCATCAATAAATACACGTCCTTTACTAAATTAAAACGTTAACCTCGACCTGAAAAGGCCGGCTTTCAAATTATAACAGGGCGGCATCTGATATTACAAAATACGGTCCGGTTACTTGTACTTTGCAGTCTTGGGGTCGTGGTTCCTGAAATGGGCGATGCGGATGCGCTTCATCTTGCCGTTATCGTCGAGGTTGTAAATCACCCAGTTGGTCATGATGTTGATATCGCCTTTTTTAAACTGCTGGCCCGTCCCCTCCACTTCTTTAAAGGTATGGAACTCGGTATAAAGCTCGACGAATACCAGGTCGCCTTCCGCCATGAAGTCGCCGAGTTCCAGTACTTCTCTCGTGTGCTCGTGCAAAGCCCGGTAGTTGGCTTCGAACTCCTTGGGCCCGTGCAGCGTGCGGGCGGGGAACTGGGAACCGAAGGCGTTGTCGAAGTACTCTACGGTGATGTCCGGCGCAAAGTAGCTCGTGACTTTATCGTACCTCTTGTTGTTAAAGTGGTCGGCGTATTCCAGGTATTGCTCTCTATTCATTTCACGCTCCTTTTTTATATATTTCCTGCTATATTAGTACTTTTATAGGCAATCATCAAATCGGGAATCTTAATTTGACCCCTTCTTCCGGGCATGGCTATAATGACAAGAGCAAGAGAGAAGGAGAATATGATGTCCAGAGGCTACATGGGGAAGCTATTATTTGTGAATCTTTCTACGGGCGACTTGAAAGACGAAGCGCTTGATGAGAATCTCGCTAAGGATTTTATCGGCGGTTACGGTCTGGGTGCCCGGATTCTTTACAGTCGGCAGAAGGCCGGCGTCGACCCCCTGGGACCGGAGAATACCTTGGGTGTACTAACCGGCCCGCTTACCGGCACTCCGGCCACATTCGGGGCACGCTACGCGGTCGTGGCGAAGTCGCCGCTTACCGGGGGCTGGGGCGATGCCAACTCCGGCGGCCATTTCGGTCCCCATTTGAAGTTTGCTGGATACGACGGAGTGTTCTTCACTGGTATATCTGAAAAGCCTGTCTATCTATTGCTCGATAACGGTAAAGCCGAATTAAAGGATGCCTCGCAACTCTGGGGTAAGACCACCTATGAAACCGAGGACACCCTCGAAGCACAGTACGGCCCGACTTCTAAAGTTATCAGCATCGGTCCGGCCGGGGAAAGGGTGTCTCTTTGCGCCTGTATTATGACCAACCGGGGAGATGCTGCCGGGCGTTCCGGTATCGGCGCGGTCATGGGTTCCAAGAGAATCAAGGCGATTGTAGCTAGGGGTGAGATGAAGGTACCCGTTTTCGACGTCGAAGGAGCTAACAATCTTCGCAAAAAGCATATTGCGGAACTAAAGGAGTTCCTGGAGCATTTCGGCGTCTACGGTACCAGCGGCCACGGTGATGCTTCGGCGCACAACGGAGATACCCCCGTTAAAAACTGGGGCGGTATCGGCGTCAATGAAATACCTGACGTTTCCGGTCTAAAAGGCGATAATATGATAGCCAACCTGGATAAGCGGAAGGGTTGCTGGCACTGTCCCGCGGTCTGTAAGGCCAGCCTGAAAGCCGGTACTAAATACCCGTACCCGGCCGGCGCTCATCGTCTGGAATACGAGACTATCGGCGCTTTCGGGGCCAACTGCTGTTGTACCGACGCCGAGGCGATTGCCATGGCCAACCACATCTGTAACTCCTACGGCATGGATACCATATCGACTGGCAGCATCGTCGCTTTCGCCATGGAGTTGTACGAGCATGGCATCATCACGAAAAAGGATACGGATGGAATTGATTTGACCTGGGGTAATCCCGACGGTCTGGTCGCCATAACCGAGAAGATAGTAAGGCGGGAAGGCATTGGTGCCATTCTCGCCGATGGTGTTAAGGTAGCCGCCGGGAAAATCGGCAAAGGCGCCGATAAATACGCGGTGCATATCGGCGGGCAGGAACTGGGCATGCACGACCCCAAGGCCAGCTTCTTCGGCGAAAGGATGACGATGGCCATGTACCACATGGATGCTACCCCCGGCCGCCACACCACCGGATTCGGGCCGAGTCAGTTCATGCAGTATGTCAGCAGTTCCGCCGGACTCTGCATGCACGGCGGCATTGCCGGGAACCCGGATAAATATATTACAGGATTCCTGAAATACGTTACCGGCTGGGACCGCTCTAGGGAAGAACTGCTCAAGAACGGCGAGAGGATTGCCATTATAAGGCATGTCTTTACCCTCCGCGAAGGCGATAATCCTTTAAAGCGATTCGTCCATCCCAGAATACCGGGCATTCCCCCGCAGACGGAAGGGCCTCTGGCCGGTGTCACCAGGGACATGGAGGCGCAGGCTTATTGGAACCTCGGCGCCCTCGACTGGGACAGATTTACCACCAAGCCCAGCCTGGAAAAGTTGCAGGAACTCGGCCTTGATGACGTGGCTGACGAGCTTTATCCCCCCGACCAGCGTAACACGAAGGTCGTTCAGCCCGGAGAGTAGTAAAATCCTTTAACTCTACACCTTTATGGGTTCCAGCCCGGCCTCTAAACGGGCGTCGTTGATATGTATCAATACCGCTTCCTCCAGCGGCATGCAGGAGAAGCCGAACTCTTCTTTAGCCCGCGCCGTGCTGACCTTCCATGGCAGGCCGCGCCGCCCTCCGGTCATCGGTTTCTGCGTGCCGAACTCTATTCTGGCATCGGGGATGTATTTTCGTACCGCCTCTGCCACGTCTCTCATGCTGGCCGGCGGGCCGCCGACGTTGTATGCCGGGTATTTGGATGCTTTAACATGCAGCAGAATCCTGGTAAATTCCGCTAAATCGTCGGAGGAAACGGGGGAGATTAAATTCGTACCGTCAAACTCGAAAATCGCCGGTTTGCCCACCGCCGCCAGCGATATTATATCGGAAAACCATTTGGTTCCGGGCGGGAAATATGCTCCGTAACCGAACCCTATGGTTGGCCGTAGAGCGGTAAAGCTCATGCCATGCTGTTCGGCGTATTGTCCGGCGGTTACCTCGGCCAGGCGCTTGCACAGGGCGTAAGAATGGCTGGGCATCAGGCGGTCATCCTCGGTCACCTCTCTGTCTCCGTACTCGTCCTGCGGACCGTATACTGTCTCCGAACTGGCGTAGATTACCCGCGAGACTCCCATGAGTCTGGCCGCCTCGAAAGCGTTGCTCATCCCCAGCGCGTTTATTTTCACGGCCATACGGGGATTGGTTTCTATCTGTTCGCCCATGAAAAACGCCCAGTTTACCAGTTTATCGATGTTATAAGCCTTCATCGCGTTGAGGATGTCCTCTATCTGCGAGACATCTCCTCGGACGTAACGGAACGTGTTCTTGTATTCATCGATGGCCTTTATAAACCAGTCTCTCGGCGGTACGATATCCATGGATACAACTGTTTTTACGTCTTTATCCCTGAGCAGGTGCAGGCATGTTTTACGGCCGAACAGTCCGCTGCCGCCGGTAACCAGTACGTTCATATTTGCCTCCGTGTGTTATTGACTTTCTTATTTGCCGATGTATTTCAGGGCATTCTTCGCGGCAATCCGGCCGGAGTTGGTGGCGAAGCTCGATGACAGGCCGGAAGAATTGCCGATAGAATAACTGTCGCCGTACATACCGCCCGCATCGTAGCCTGCCGCGTAAAGGCCGGGGATGACCTTGTCTTTCTTGTCTATCACTTCCAGGTTGTGATTTACCTTGATTCCGCCGAGTGTTCCCAGGAAGACTGTCCGGGCTCTGATGGCGTAAAATTTCGGTCCCTTGATTGGTCGGAGATATTTGGGATTCTTGGCGAAGAGGTCGTCGTGGCCTTTCTCGCAGAACCCGTTGTATTCGTCGACAGTGGCTTTTAGTCCCGCCGCGTCGACTGCTATTTTCCCGGCCAGTTCCTCTACTGAGTCCGCCTCGAACACCTCCGTGCTCTGGTTTTTCTTGGCGGCTTCCAGTTCCCGGTCCAACTCGGTGGTGCGTGAGCCCGGAGGGAATTCCATGGCCATGGCTTTTGTCGTTCCTCTCTCGATTAATTCCTGTTTAATGGATGTGTCGAATATGCTGTAAGTGCAGTCTCCCGGCTGTCTGGCGTTGGCGTTGCCGACATATGCGTCATCAAATCCTACCGACTCGTCGCAGAACCTTTCGCCCTTGTTATTAACCCACAGGTCGGGCTGGACAGCCGCATTTTCGAGGTGCGACCCCATGGCGAATTCCGTGCCTACGGGGCCCGCGCGAACCAGCTCCAGGACGCCGAGACCCTCCTCGGCGGCACCCACCTCGAAGGCCATGCGGATGCCGTCACCGGTCTTATCGACATTCCCGACGGGTATCAAGTTTACATCCAGGTCGAACCCCGAGTATTTCTTAATCCATTCTTTATTATTGGCATAGCCGCCGCTGGCGATGACGACCACTTTAGTCGCAACCTGTACATCTTCATCATTCTCTTCAACAATAACCCCAGCGATGCGGTCGCCCGATTTGATCAATTGCTTGACAGGCGTTCCGGGTATTACGGTCACCCCCAGCTCTCTGGCTCTCGTCGCTAACGCCTTGATAATCGCCTCCCCCTTCCCCTTGACGAGGTGATAGGTACGGGGAGCGTCGGGGATGTTGATGGTGGCGTCGGTAAATTCGACCCCGTTTTTCTGAAGCCAGTCGATTGTCCCGGCGGACTCGCTGACGATGGCTCTCACCAGACGCGGGTTGGCTCGCCAGTGGCTGTATTCCATGATATTTTTAAATGCGTCGTCGCGACTGTAGAATATGTATCTTTGCTGCTGCATCGTGCTTTCCACAGCGAACATGCCATGGAAGAAGTTGGAGGTACCCCCCAGGGAGCGCTCTTTCTCGAAAACGATAACCCTGGCGCCGCCCTCCGCCAGCGTTACCGCTGATGCCAGGCCCGAGACGCCGGAGCCGGTTACCACGATTTCGGCTTCTGCCGGTATATTGCTCATTTTCTCCTCCTTAGCTATCGACTGAACGATAGTATCATATTATCAGTAATTGCCCCAGAATTTCACGGATGTGATTTTCAACCGCAGGTCGCATTGCAGACAGCGCTCAGATTCTTCGGTCGCCGTCTTTTCATCTATGTCCCTGACTACTTTGGTGAAGCTTTTTACCCGTTCTTCCGGGAGAATGCAGGACTCTTCACAGCGTTTTTCAAACGCAAAGCCTTCCTTAAACCCGATACATCTCTCCGGCTCCCTGACAACAGCCAGCTTTTCATCGATGATACCGTTTCCCTCCAGGTATCTATCGACGGCGATGGCAGTTTTTCGACCCGATGCTATGGCCTTGATTACCGACGACGTGCCGTTGACGGCGTCCCCCGCGGCAAAGACCCCTTCTTTGCTGGTGCTTAGGGAAAACGGGTCGATTTCGATGAGATTGTTGGACTTTATATCCAATCCGAAGTCCGGCGGTATTTCCGGGCACTGGCCGATGGCGAATATCACCGTATCTCCCTCCAGGACATGCGTGGAGCTTTCGACTACTTCAAGGCAGGGATTTTTGTCCTCGTCGAAGCTGAGTGAGGCTACCTCTACGCATTCCACCCCGGTGATACGCCCGTTTTCGCTTAAAATCCTGGTAAAACTCCTGGCGGGATGAATCACGATTCCCTCCTCCTCCCCCTGCTTGATTTCGTCGTTCGTGGCCGGCATGTCTTCACGGCTTTCCAGGCAGGTGAGATGCACCTCCCCGACGCCGAGTCGCTTGGCCGCCCGGGCGCAGTCGAAAGCCACGTTACCCCCACCCAGGACGATAATTTTCTCTCCGATGTCCACCTTGTTCCCTAGGTTTATCTCCTTCAGGAAATCGACTCCTATCAATACTCCTTTATTATCCGCCCCTGGAATATTGAGCTTCTGCCCCCGGTGGGTCCCCACGGCGACGATTATCGCATTAAAATCCTCCTCTAGGAGCGTATCAATCGATTCTACTCTGTTGCCGGTTTTTACCTCCACCCCACTGTTTATAATATCCTGGATTTCGTTATCGAGCACGTGTCTGGGGAGGCGGTACTCGGGGATTCCGGAGTGCATCATACCCCCGGCAAACGGCAAAGAATCGAACACGGTGACGTTGTGCCCTTTATTGGATAGATAGTAGGCCGCGGTCAGTCCAGAGGGCCCCGCCCCGATTACCGCCACTTTTTTACCGGTTGAGTCCTTTTTGTTTAAATTTTCCTTCCAAACTCTATTCTTATCATGTTCTGCGGCAAATCTCTTTAGTTCCCTGATGGCGACGGCCTCGTTCACCTCGCCCCTCCGGCAGACGTCCTCGCAGGGACGGTCGCACACGTAACCGAGCACCCCGGGAAACGGCACCTTCTCCCGGATAACCGCCGCCGCAGCGGAGTAGTCTTTTTCCCTGATTAATCGAATGTATCTCGGTACGTCTATCTCGGCGGGGCAGGTGTACCGGCAGGGGATTAAGGCATCCCTTCGTTTTTTCCCTTTGACGAGTCCCTCCCTATCCTGTATGGCTCCGGTAGGGCAGACCTCGGCACAGGCACCGCAGAAACGACAGCCAGCATCAGCCAGCGGCAGGTCCGCTGCCGTACCGGTCAGGGTTTCCCTGCCTTTCTTTACATAAAATAATATCCCCACGCCGCGCATATCGTCGCAGGCCCTCACGCACCGCCCGCACACCACGCACTTGTTGGGGTCGTGCACGAAAAGCGGGTTGTCGCTATTAATCGGCAGCAGTTTGGAGCGCCTTCTCACGCTCAATTCCTCGCAGCCCAGGTACTGCTTCAACGATTGCACTTCGCAGTTGAGGTACTTATCGCAGCTGCCGCAGTCCGCCGGGTGTCCGGCCAGCATTAATTCCATGGCAAGTCGCCGCCAGCGGTCGATTTTTTCGCTTTTCGTCCTGACCGTCAGGCCGTTTTCAGCTGGTGTCACGCAAGATGAAAGAAGCCCTTCGATACCATCAATTTCCACGACGCACAACCGGCACGCGCCGATGGGCGGAAGGTCGGGGTGATGGCAGAGGTGGGGGATGTAGATTCCCGCGTCGAGCGCGACTTCGAGTACGCTTTTCCCGGCTTCCGTCTCGATGTCCCGTCCGTCGATATTCAGTTTTATTGTTTCTTCGGACACTTTCCCCCTTTTATATGGGCGTCATAGTCGCCTCGGAAAAGCTCCAGGCTGCTTAAAACCGGATTGGGTGCCGTCCGCCCCAGACCGCAGATACTGCCGGTTTTCATTCCTTCACCCAGTTCCATGAGCATGTCTAAATCTTCGGGTTTCCCCTTGTTATCGGCGATATCGTTCAGGATGTCCGCTATCTGGTACGTTCCCTCGCGGCAGAAGACGCATTTGCCGCAGGACTCGGCCTGGAGGTAAGACATTACATCTCTTGTCATTTCTACCGCGCATAAGTCGCCGTTAAAGACTTCTACGGTCCCCGACCCCATAATCCCCCCGATTTCACTTATTGTTTCATAATTAATCGGACTATCTAACGAATTTTTATCAAAATAACGTCCCGTCGGCCCGCCGAACTGTACAGCTTTAATTCCTTTCCCGCTTGATATACCGCCCCCGATATCCATGATTACAGTTCGTAGCGTTGTTCCCAACGGGATCTCGACCGTATATTTGTGAGCAATGTCGCCCGTGATGGTAACGATTTTTGTATCGCTGCCTTTCTCCGTGCCGCTCTGAAAAATGGACGATACATTAGCCATTGTCTCCACATTATTGACCAGCGTCGGCTTATCTTTGTAGCCTCTTACGGCGGGATATGGTGGGCGCAGGTAAGGCATCCCCTGCTTGTTCTCCAGGGAGCGAATAAGGGCTGTTTCCTCGCCGGAGACCAGCGAGGTCTCCACGCCTTTAATCTCTATCTCGCATTTTAAATCGGAATCTAAAATATAATCCCCCAGCAGCCCGTATTCCCTCATCTGCGCCAGCGCCTTATCTAGCCTGTTTATGGCAGTAGCATATTCGGAATTCACACAAATAAAAACATGACCGGCACCGACCGTATAAGCGCCGATTAACAGGCCTTCCAGGACGGAATGAGGGTCGCTCTCTAGTAATAATTTCGCCGTCTTTGCTTCGGGGTCGGTATCCACGGCATCGCAGACAACATATTTCTCGCTGCCTTCGGAATCACGGCAGATTTTCCATTTCTCGGCGGTAGAGAAACCCCCGCCGCCCCTGCCCCTTAGACCGGACTTCTCCAGTCCTTCGATTAACCCCGTACGGCCTATTCGTAAGGCGCGGGAAAGCCCGCTGTAGCCGTTATCATGCAAGATATATTCGTTGATATTCTCAGGGTCGATGTAACCGCAGTTTCGCAGGGCTATTCTGTTCTGCAGGCTGAAAGCGGGTATCTCTGAGATATCCGGAATGCCATCTATTTTATCGCCGCCGAAACCGGCAAGAGCCAGGTCCGACCTGGGATTGTCCTTCACTAAATAATCGTCGACCAGTTCCAGGGCTGTTTCGGGTGTAATATTATGGTACAGTACGGCTGGACTGCCCGGCTTTTCGATTAATACCAGAGGTTCGAGGTCGTACAGTCCCCACGAGCCGGCGACGATTACTTTGGCTTTTATCCCGCTGATATGCTTCTGGAATTGATTGACGGTTTCCGCATACTCAGTATTGTCCGCCGCCGCCCCTACCCGTACCTTAACGCAGTCTTTATCGTTGAAGTAAGCGCATTCGGGCTCTGCCTTGGCGTAAATCTGCTCAAGATTCATCGGTATTCCTTATATGGCGTGGGTAACTTAATAAAATGTTTCAACCGAGAAATGTAGTGTCGTGCTCGGTATTCAGACAGATGGCGCTGAAACTGTAAGGCTTATCGACTCTCCTGGTTATCAGTGGACAGTGCACCAGTCCTTTCGGGGCGACGACCACGGTGGGGGTATCGAACACGTGGATTTCCTGTTCCTCGCCCATGGCAATCTCGATTTCCGCCCCCAGGTAGTCGGGATTGTCCGGGTCCAGTCCAACGAAGAGCAGGCATTCGTCGTTGGGATGCACGTGCGGGTCTTTTTCGTGCCAGGCCCCAAGTCCGGTGTGAAACGCCCAGGTGAAATTCAGGTTGAACCCCTCCATATCCTTACCGCTCCACCACCCGATATAGTCGGCGTTTCCCCCCGATTTACGATTAATATCACGCAGCTCTAATTTCTGCACGAGGTGCGCGTATTTATCTCCCGTCGTAAGTGGTCCGCTTCTATCAGGTAAATCAGTAGGCTTGTGTTCTCCATTAAGAGAAATTATCAGAAAACCATAAGGTTTATCGGCTTTCCTGGTTATCATAGGATTGTGCGGGAATCCCGCAGGGACAACGACGACGGTGGGAGTGTCAAATACATGCTTCTCCCCTTCCTCACCCATCACCATCTCGATTTCCGCCCCCAAATTATTCGGATGGTCATAGTCGAGTCCGGTAAAGACAAAACATTCGCCGTAAGGATGTATGTGTCCGCCGGTTCTCCCGGGAGTCCATTCTCCAACGAAGCTGGTATATCCCCAGGCAAAATTCAGGTTCAGCCCCTCCAGGTCGCTACCCATAGGCCAGACTATCTTGCCAAGCGGATGTTCCTGGTAGTTTAATTTTTTCACCAGGTGCCCGTATTTTGTTTTCGCCATTTTCTTTGTCCTCCTTTGGCGATTTGTCCACTAGGCTACGTACCCGTCCTTACCTCTCCCTACGTGACCCCACGGACGTATTACCGCGAATATCCAGGGCTTGTCCTGCCTGGTAACGATTAGCGGACAGTGCGCGTGTCCTTTGGGCTGTATGGCTATCGACGGCGTGTTAATAACGTGTTTCTCCATTTCCTTGCCCATGTACATCTCACACTCGGCACCGAGGTCACTCAGATCGTTGCAGTCGGCCCCCATGAAGAGCAGGAACTCGGTATACGGGTGTACGTGTGGTTTATCGGGTACCGGCCCGAACCGGTAAGGTGCTTTATTCATACTTTCATACGACATATGAAATTCGAAGTCTTTGCCGCGGACATCGGTTATCGCCCCTTCGTGAGTATCCGCGTTAAGCGGTCCGTAGTGCCAGGGGCCGTTACGCGTGAAAGCCAGGTGCTGGACGCTCCCCATGTACTTTGAGCGCATAAAGCTGGCCGGCTGTACCGGGGTATCGTCCGTAGGCACCGGTGTCGACTTCAGTTCCGGGGCCACTGAAATGGTCACATATATAAACCGGTCGTCCATCCTCACGATTGTCGCCGGCATATGCGGTGTGCCCTTGGGAACGGCAACCGCCGTGGCCGTGGTAATCATGTGCATTTCCTTTTCTTTTCCCAGGCAGAACTCTACCTCCGCCCCCAGATACCCCATGTCGTACGTATCCGTACCCATGAATATCATGACCTGGTCGAAGTCATGCACCTCAGCTCCGTAAGGCTCCTTGCCTATTTTACCCGCCGACCAGCAGGCTCCGTATTGTATGTTGAGGTCATAACCGAGGAACTCGCCGTTCATCTCAGTCCCCTGTCGGTAAAGGCCGGTACCATAATCCTTAAAAGAGAGACTCTTGACCAGATGACCGTATTTCGTTTTCGCCATTTCGGCATCCTCCTTGTGTACGTTTCGGGAAAATTATAGCGTTTCACTCCGCTATCTGCAACGTTGAAAAGAGAGATGCAACTGACCGACGTTAAATATGCGTCACGAGGAAATCCTTCATGGTACGTTTCGGCTATCGTATTATATCAAGATACCAGGTTCTGGCCCGGCGTCCGGAAGATAGTATGGCGGCAGGTCCTGCTATCAGGGTATAGTGTCTTAAAAGGAGTGGCGACCCCGGCCGGATTTGAACCGGCGATCTCCACCGTGACAGGGTGGCATGTTGTATTCCCCGACCCCCGTCCAAAAGTTCATCGTCCTTGGTGTGGCGGTAAACATTTCGACCTTCTCTGACATAGCTATCATTAATCTATCTAAACAGTGGGCTGGTGTCAAGGTAACGATACCCTGAGCCCGTACGGTTATTTCCGGGATATCTTTTTCCTCTTGGTCTCTTCCAGACCGACGGCCCTTGAAAGCGTCGATACCAGGAACTGGTTAAGGCTAACGCCTTCCCTGTCGGCTATCTGGTCCAGCCGTCGGTGCAGGCTTTTGGGGAAACGGACATTAAACTTGCCGCTGTATTCCCTGTCCTCTCTAGGCAGCGGGATATCCAACTCGTCCTCATAAGCTGATTCAAGCCAGAGCCGACGGGCTTCCTCCATATTCTCGTAGGTTTCTTCAATTGTTTCGCCTTGGGTAAAGCATCCGGGCAGGTCTTCAATCTCTGCCACGTAGCCGCCGGTTTCATCCGGGATTATCGTAACAGGGTATTTGAGCCCTAAGTAAAACTCAAGCGACTTGTGCTCAATATCAGTGATCATCCTATTCCTCCAGATTAAGTTTTCTAATTATCTTGTCTACATAACCTGGCTTTACGTACTTTGTGTTTTTGGGAGTTACGACGTTAATCGGGGTATCACCCTTTTTATGAAACGTCCGGTGGCTACCGCCCTTTTTATGCAATTCATAACCGTAAGTAGTGAGAAGCCTCTCACAATCCTCAACCGTGATGTGCATCCTGTCGGTGAGGAATTTCCGTATCAGCTTCTCATTTTCCTTCATACCTTTACCCCAATACAGTACCAAATATAGTGGCGTATGTCAAGTGTTCCGAGAAGAATTATCATATTTATTCTCAGTCATCCTCGATGTTGATCCAGCCGTGTTTTAATGCTTCCATTGCCGCTTCCGTCCGGGAATTGACGTGCATTTTATCGAAGACATTCATCAGATGTCCCTTGACCGTGCGAACGCCGACGCCGAGCTGGACGGCGATATCCCGGTTGTTCTTCCCCTTGGCTGCCAGCCTCAACACCTCAAGCTCACGTGTGGTCAGGTGCTCCCCAAAATCAAGGGCAACCGGCTGGCGCCGCATCCGCTTGAAGATCTTCTGCGCTATCAGCGGGTGCGAGACAAACTCCCCAGACCTTACGAAGCGGATAGCCTGAACCAACTCCTCGCCTTTGGCGCTTTTCAGCATATAGCCGTTAGCGCCGGCTCCCAGAAGACCGATAACATCATCCTGGTCGTCATGGGTGGTTAAAATGAGAACGGCAGTTTCAGGAAGCTCCGCTCATATATATTAGGCGTATTACGCACTAATACCAGCACGCTCGGCTCGCTTGCCAATCCTTTCAGCTTGTTAAATGGGCTTATCCTATTCAGATTAGTGCTTTGCCCTCAACTCTGGCTGGTAATAAGATAAGATAGGTAGGGCTTACCAGCCTGCCAAAGTAACCGAGTTTTGTTAAGGTGCAAGTCAATTCTACGAACAGCGTATAACAAAATAGCTTTGTGTAATATCAGAAAACCTAGCTAGTATTTCCTCTCTCCCTCCCCCGAGATATAGAGTGAAATTCAAGAATTATATTCGGGGGATAGAAGCGATGATGAGTAGATCACCCATAGTCAGACGACGCTGTTTGTCCAGATTTAGTGTTGTGTTTGCCTGAATACGACCATTGCATCAGTGCTGTGTTATGCATTACTACCAACATAGTTGAAGGTGGTGTAAAATGCAGTAGCGAATAAAATAATACCAAGTAAGAAAATGAATCTGCGAAATAGTATAAAGGTTCTTAATAAGCTGGCTCATATATGGGGGGTACAGACTGTCTATTACGACGTTTCCCACCAGAGACGGCGGGCGTCTATAGAAACCGTATTATCGGTTTTAACAGCCTTGGGTGCTCCGATTTCATCTCTCCGTGATATCGTTCCTGCCTGTCGGGAGCGACAATTGGAACTGTGGCAACGACCACTGGAGCCTGTAACCGTTGTTTGGGAAGGTCAGCCAACTTTAATTACAATACGCCTTCCTTCGAATTATGCTGACCTCTCGATAGATTATTGTCTTTTATTGGAAAACGGTGAATACATTGACGGCAGATGCTCTCTTACCGACATGCCGGTGTTAGCCACAACTGAAATGGAAGGACAAATGCACATTGCCAGGCAGTTCACTCTTCAAAATCCGTTACCATGGGGATATCATCGGCTTATCCTGGACCTGCAAGGGAAAAATGAAGAGACTCTTATAATATCGGCACCCTTTGCTGCTTACACGCCTGAATCAGAAAGCCGCAACTGGGGGCTTTTTGTTCCGCTTTATGCTTTACTTAGCGAAAAAAGTTGGGCCAGCGGTGATTTTACGGATTTAAACGCCCTTATGACCTGGGCTGCGGAGAAGGGGGCAGGGGTGATAGCTACCTTGCCGCTTCTGGCACATTTCCCTGATGATAGGCCTGTTCCCAGCCCGTATAGACCCATAAGCCGCCTGATGTGGAGCGAGTCTTACTTGGACATAAGCAGTGTCCCGGAAATGAAGGATTGTCCGGCAGCTCAGGAGATTGTTGCGTCATCATCATTCCAGGACCAGGTTGAAGCCGTCCGTAACGCCAGCTTTGTAGATTATCGCCAGCAAATGATATTAAAGCGCCGTGTCCTGGAAGAAATGTGCGGGTGTATTTTTGCCGGGCCATCTGCCCGTCTCGTGGCTTTCCATGATTTCGCCGGGGAAAATCAGAGCGTACAAGATTATGCCCGTTTCCGGGCTGCCAATGAGAAGCTGGGCGCTCCCTGGCAAACGTGGCCTCAATTGGCAAGGGAAGGCATTCTGCAAGGAGACGATTTTGAGGAACAGTCAAGGCGTTATCATCTTTATGTGCAATGGCTGGCCGACCAGCAGATACGCTCTCTCGCTGATGATGCCGCGCGTAAAAATGTTCGGCTATACTTTGACCTGCCACTGGGCGTCCACCCCAATGGCTATGACGTCTGGCGCGAGCGCAGCCTGTTTGTTCGGGACTTCTCGGCTGGCGCGCCCCCGGATGCAGTCTTTACTAAAGGGCAGGTCTGGGACTGCCCGCCGCTGCATCCCGATAAAATCAGAGAACAAGGCTACCAATACACCATAGCGTACCTGCGCCACAACTTGAGACATGCCGGAATCCTTCGCGTTGACCATGTGATGGGCCTTCACCGGCTTTTTTGCATTCCGAACGGAATGGAAGCGAGCGAAGGGGCTTATATTCGCTATCGTAATGAAGAGCTTTACGCCATTCTAACCCTGGAATCTCATCGGAATCAGACTGTCCTCGTCGGTGAAGACCTGGGCACTGTGCCTGCCTATGTGAGAACTGAGATGGCCAGGCATAAACTCTATCGTATGTATGTAGTGCAGTACGAGTTGGCGTCTGATGAAGTAACAAAACTTCCCCCTGTTCCCAAGAATGCAGTAGCGAGTCTTAATACCCACGATATGTATCCTTTCTCTGCCTTCTGGCAGGGCTTGGATATTGAAGAAAGACTCGCTCTTGGTCTTTTAGATAAGAGAGGCGCTCAATTGGAGCGTAAGGCTCGCCGGAGCACTAAATTAGCTATAATTAAATTGCTGTGGAACAAAGGCTTGCTGCAGAAACAGGCGTCGGATGTTAGCGCGATACTTAGAGCCTGTCTCTCCTTCTTAGGTAATAGTCGTGCCGGAATGGTGCTGCTTAACCTGGAAGACCTGTGGCTGGAAACACTACCGCAAAACGTACCTGGTACTTGTGAGGGATGCCCGAACTGGAGTCGCAAAATACGTTATAGTTTCGAAGCGTTTAGTCAACTGGCCGAAGTGAATGAAATGCTACATGAGATTAATAGTTCCAGGAAAAAGTGAGGGAGTTTACTCCCGTTGTATTTCCGACTAAAATAAACATACTGTAAAGCTTTGATAATATGGCCATGAAGTTGGAAAGTAACTTAGGAGCCAAATATTTGGGGGACAGCCGCTGCCGGTTTTTAGTTTGGGCGCCACTGGCTGAAAGGGTGAATGTTCATATAATATCACCCAAGGAGATGACAGTTTGTTTAGAAAAGGATATTCGGGGCTACCATGAGGCAACAGTTGATGGTGTAGAGCCAGGCTGTCAGTATTTCTACAGGCTTGGGCAGAAGGAGTTTCCCGACCTGGTTTCCAGCTTCCAACCCGGCGGTGTACATGGGCCTTCACAGGTAATTGACCACAATTATTCTTGGGAAGATAGCCTCTGGCCAGGTATACCGTTACAGGAATATATAATCTATGAGCTGCACGTCGGTGTCTTCACCCCGGAAGGCACTTTTGATGCTATTATCCCTTACCTTGACCAAATCAAGAAGCTGGGCGTTACTGCCGTAGAGCTTATGCCGGTCGCTCAATTCCCCGGAGAACGCAACTGGGGCTATGACGGTATTCATCTCTTCGCCGTGCAAAATTCCTACGGTGGCCCAGATAGTCTCAAGCGGCTGGTGGATGCCTGTCACCAGAGGGGACTAGCCGTTATTCTGGACGTGGTCTACAATCACTTCGGCCCGGAGGGCAATAACCTGGAAGCCTTCGGACCGTATTTCACCAGTCGATACCATACCCCGTGGGGGAAAGCCATTAACTTTGACGGGCCCTATAGTGACGAGGTACGCAGGTTTTTCATCGAGAACGCACTATACTGGGTAACCGAGTTTCATATTGATGCTCTCCGTCTTGATGCGCTCCATGCCATACTTGATACCTCTTCGTATACATTCTTAGAAGAGCTTGCCAGTGCTGTTCACGAGCAGGCAGTACTATTAAAGCGCCAGGTTTACCTCATGGGTGAGAGCGCCGCTAATGACGCCAGGCTTATCCGTCCGCCGGAGGAAGGCGGATACGGACTGGATGCCCAGTGGAATGATGACTTCCATCATTCGCTTCATACGCTGCTGACCGGCGAGCAAACCGGGTATTATGAAGACTTTGGTCAACTTCAGCACCTTGTAAAAGCGATTCAAGAAGGATTTGTTTATTCCGGGGAATATTCCGTGTACCGTCAACGCAGGCACGGGGTTTCATCTAAGAACATTCCATCTCATCGGTTTGTGGTCTTTAGTCAAAACCATGACCAGGTGGGTAACCGTACCCGCGGTGAACGCCTGAGCCGGATTATTTCTTTCGACGGGCTCAAACTGGCGGCAGGCATTGTGTTGTTATCACCATATATACCTCTTCTCTTCATGGGCGAAGAATACGGCGAAGAAGCACCTTTCCCCTATTTTATTCATCACTCAGACCCATTGCTGATTGAGGCGGTTAGGAAGGGACGCCGGGAGGAGTTCGCTGCATTCAAATGGGAGGGCGAACTGCCTGACCCGCAAGACGAAGCAACCTTCATGCAGGCTAAGCTTAATCACGATTTAAGTAAGGGCGGAAAGCACCGGGTTCTTCTGGAGTTCTACCGGGAGCTAATCCGGCTTCGTAAAGAAATGTCTTCCCTGTCCTGCCTCAGTAAAGATAACCAGGAAGTGCTGGGATATGAAGAGAGCAAGATTCTTTACGTACGCCGCTGGAAGGATGAGAATGAGGTTATAGCGGTGTTCAACTTTGCTGATAATGATGTGCTAATCACCTTGCCCGTTCCGGCGGGTATTTGGGGAAAACGACTGGATTCAGCAGAACAGAGCTGGCTGGGAAACGGAAGTGCCGTGCCTGAACAGCTTAATTCACCGGGAGAGGCCGCTCTTGACCTAATGCCCAAATCGTTCATTCTATTTACAAAGGAGGCTTAATATAGAGCGTTATATTTGTATTCACGGTCATTTCTATCAGCCACCGCGGGAGAATGCCTGGCTGGAGTATACCGAGTTGCAGGACTCGGCTTACCCTTATCACGACTGGAACGAGCGAGTCACCGCCGAGTGCTATGCGCCCAATGCATCTTCACGCATTCTGGACAAGGAAAACTACATTACTCAGATTGGCAACAATTATGCGAAAATCAGCTTCAACTTCGGGCCGACTCTCCTCGCCTGGTTGCAAAACAACAATCCTGATGTCTATCAGGCCATCCTTGACGCCGACAGAGACAGCCAGCAGAATTTCTCCGGCCACGGTTCGGCTCTGGCCCAGGCCTACAATCATATGATTCTGCCTCTGGCTAACCGCCGTGACAGGTATACCCAGGCTCTCTGGGGTATCCGCGACTTTGAGCACCGCTTCGGACGAAAACCGGAGGGAATGTGGCTGCCGGAGACGGCGGTAGACCTGGAGACGCTGGATATCCTGGCGGAGTTGGGAATTAAGTTCACCATTCTTGCCCCGCATCAAGCCGGCAGGGTGCGCCAGATTGGAACCGATGCCTGGAGTGATGTCGGCGGGGCAAAAATAGACCCGACCATGGCTTATAAATTGCATCTATCCTCGGGTCGTGAGCTCAACCTCCTTTTCTATAATGGCCCTATATCACGTTCCGTCGCCTTTGAAGACTTGCTGAAAAGTGGCGAAGATTTCGGTCGCCGACTTGCCGATGACTTCTCTAATGAACGTACCTGGCCTCAGCTTGTGCATATTGCTACTGATGGTGAAACTTACGGTCATCACCATCGCTTCGGTGACATGGCACTGGCGTACGCGCTGAATTTTATTGAAGCTGACAACCTGGCCAAGGTTACGAACTACGGTGAATACCTTGAAAAGTACCCGCCTACCCACGAGGTGGAGATAATTGAAAATACTTCCTGGAGCTGCGCTCACGGAATCGAGAGATGGCGAAACGACTGCGGGTGCAATAGTGGCAGACACCCCAAATGGAATCAATCCTGGCGGGCACCACTTCGCCAGGCATTAGACTGGCTACGGGATGAGATAGCTCCAAGGTATGAAGAGAAGGCCGGGCAATTCCTGAAAGACCCGTGGGCTGCCCGTGACGATTACATCGGGGTAGTGCTTGACCGCTCGCCGGAGAATGTCCAGCAATTCCTAAGTAAGAATGCCGTCCGTGAGCTTAGCGAATCCGATAGAATAACCGCACTCAAGCTTCTGGAGCTTCAACGCCATGCCATGCTGATGTATACCAGTTGCGGCTGGTTCTTCGATGATCTCTCAGGTATCGAAACCATGCAGGTTATCCAGTATGCAGGTCGGGTTGTGCAACTAGCCGTAGAACTGTTGGGCGATGATACCGAATCACGCTTTCTGGAGAGACTCCAAGCCGCTAAAAGCAATATACCTGAGCAGGGTGATGGCCGTCTTATTTATGAAAGATGCGTTAAGCCGGCCATGGTAGACCTGACCAAGGTTGTTGCCCATTACGCAGTGAGTTCTCTTTTTGAGGAATACGGAAAGGAAGTCAAAGTGTACTGCTACCATGTAGATACTGAAGACTACCAGACCTCCGAGTGTGGAAAGTCCAAACTGGCGGTTGGGCGGGCTAAGGTCACTTCTGAAATCACTCAGGAGTCGGCACTGCTCAGCTTCGGTGTGCTCCATCTCGGTGACCATAACCTGAATGCTGGCGTCCGGGAGTACCAGGGTGAAGAAGCCTATCAGGTAATGGTTCAGGAAACAACCCAGACCTGTGCGACCGGAGATTTCACAGAGGGCATCCGGCTTTTGGACAAGCACTTCGGCAGTTCTACCTACTCGCTTAAGTCCTTGTTCCGCGATGAGCAGCGCAAGGTCTTGGGCTACATTCTGGAATCAACCGTCTCTGAGATTGAAGCCGCTTATCGCCAGCTGTATGAGCACCATTATCCACCCATGCGTTTTCTGACCGAGTTGGGAGGGCCGGTGCCCAAGGCGTTCCATTCTGCCG
>CAZCOB010000008.1:0-66396 GCA_964500415.1 uncultured Dehalococcoidaceae bacterium
CCCGCTTCATGGCGGGGACGAAGTCCGGCGTGGTCATTTCCGCTACCAGGACATCACCTTCCAGAACCTTGTCTATCTGGGAGGGGTCGGGGACTATCTTGACCGGGCCGGAGGCCACACCGGGGCTGGCAGGAGCGCCGGATACCAGAACCGGAGCGTCAATATCATGGGTGGTGAATTTTACTTTATTGGTGGTGGTTATGGGACGGGTCTGCACGATGTAGATTTCACCCTTTTCGGTAGCCCATTCGATATCCTGGGGGAAATTATAATGGGCTTCAAGCTGTTTACCAATTACAGCGAGTTTGACTATTTCAATGTCGGTTATCTTCTGGCGGGCCTGCTCCTCGGGGGTCAGGTCAATCTTCACATTGTCCAGCTTGCCGTGAGCGCCGGCCTTTTTAACAAGTTTCCATTCCTGCTTTTTAATTTCCTTCGCAAGGATTTTCATATCGGCTTTGTTAACGAGATAGTGGTCCGGGGTGACATCTCCGGAGACAATCATTTCACCGAGACCGAGGACGGACTCGATAGTAATTGAGGTGCGGTCACTCGTATTCGGCTCTACGGTGAACATGACGCCGGCGGCTTCCGACTGTACCATTCTCTGCACCGGCACGGCGATGCCGACCTTGAAGTGCTCGAATCCCTGTTCCTGCCGGTAGAAGATGGCGCGCGCGCCGAAGAGCGACGCCCAGCAGTCCTGGACGGCCTTCACCACTTCTTTCTCGCCCTGTATATTGAGGAAGGTGGCCTGCTGGCCGGCGAAGGAAGCCTCCGGCAGGTCTTCCGCCGTGGCCGAGGAGCGCACGGCGACGAGGCCCTTGCCCATCTTGACATAGGCCTCTTCAATCGCTTTGGCTGTCTCGGGGGGCATGGCAGCATCCTGAATTATTTTCTGTACTTCGGCGGCAACTTCCTGGAGTTGTTTGCTGTCGTGAACGTCAACGGGGTCGAGGAGCGCCTTGATTTTGCTATTGAGTCCTTCTTTTTCAACAAAGTCGAAGTAAGCGGCGGCGGTGACGATGAAGCCGGGGGGAACGGGGATTCCGGCGTTAGTCATCTCGCCGAGATTGGCCCCTTTACCCCCTACCAGGGGTATATCCTTTTTGGTGACTTCATTGAACCAGACGACGGCTTTTTGGCCCTGTTTCATTATTATGCCTCCGTTTTTTGTTTTGACACGGGTGCGATGTTAATTATTATAACATACCAGCTGAATGTACTTGTCAACCTTTTGAATTGTAGAGTTTGTGATAATAAGCTTTCAACAGGGAAACCCCGAAGAATCATATGTAAAACACCAATTTCCAACGCACAATACGCACGGAACAAGACCTTCGTGTCATTTGACAGCGTTGTTGATGTGGGTTTAGAATTAATTACAACGGTTGAGAAAAGGGGATGGAGGACTGGCTATGATAGAGATGACGATTGACAGCATTCGGGTTAGTCTGATGAACTACCAGCGTGTGGTAATTCTGAAAGAGAAGATGTCAGACCGATATCTTCCTATCTGGATAGGCCCGGCTGAGGCGGATGCCATCGCTGTGAAGCTACAGGGTGTGGCAGTCCCCCGACCGTTGACACATGACCTGTTAAACTCGGTTATCGATGCTCTGGGAGCGACAGTTAATTCTATCATCGTCAATGACCTTAAAAGTGATACCTTTTATGCCAAGGTGATTCTCGACGTAGACGGAAAGCAGGTGGAGATTGATTCACGCCCGAGCGATGCGCTGGCTCTGGCGGTAAGGACGGGGGTGACCATTTTCGCCGACGAATCTGTGCTGGAAAAGGCCGGCATTCTGCTGGACGGAGAAACGGGCAAGCCCATCTTTGAAGAAGCGGACGAAGCCGGCGGAAAAGAGAGCCATAAGGTCAGTGATGAAGAGATGAAGAAAAAAATGTCGGCTTTTTACGATTTTATCAATACTCTAGACCTCGACGATTTCGATAAGCGCAAGTCCTAGTTACTGTTATCCTGCCTGATGCGGGGACCGGTTAAATGGAAGAAAGCCTGATTAAAAGATTGATAGCTTCGATAAAGTGTGGTTCCTGTGGGCAGAACTATCAGGAAGATAATATCGAAGTTATCGAGCATGACGACGAGTTGTGGTTTTTGAGGGTCTTTTGTTCCTCCTGTCACGTAAGAAGTCTGGTGGCGGCTATAATCAGAGAAAATGCCAGGCCGGAGGTTATTACCGACCTTACCGAAGAAGAGGTGGAGAAGTTCAAGAGCATGGATGGTGTCGGGGATGAGGACCTGCTGAAGATGCACAGCTTTTTAAAAGATTTCGATGGCAATTTCCCAAGCCTTTTCCGTCAGGAATGAATATAAATTTTAGGGACTAATTTGCAGTTTACCAATAAGCCCTGAACATCAGGGCTTATTTATTGAGTTTGACAATTAGCAGTCATGTTGCTAATATGCGTTCAGTTTTATAAATCGGGGAGAAACGGCATGACTCTGGAAAACGAAAGGAGAGAAGATAATGGCTGTTGACGGAACCTATAACGTTGAGATTGATACACCGATGGGGAAACAGGAATCCAAGCTCATACTCAAGACCGACGGAGATGCCCTCAGCGGCAGCATGGAAAGCCCCATGGGGACGATGGAGTTCAGCGGGGGTAAGGTAAGTGGAGATAATGTGACCTTTGAAATGGAAATAAGCAGCCCGATGGGACAGATGAAGCTCGAATGTAATCTCAAAGTATCCGGTGATGAAATCTCCGGCGAGGTGAAGGCAGGTGATTTCGGGACGTCTCCGCTCAAGGGTAAGCGGGCGTAATTATTGGCTTTTAACCAGCGGACTTATCCGGCAAGAACGTATGTCCGGGGTACTATACCAAAAGACCTATTCTGGCTTGACCTGAGGTGCCGATTTCTGGTATCATTTTCAGGGTCAGGCATGTTGAGGTCGGCATGAACAGGTGGATACCGGCGTTGAGGCTGACCGGTATTGGATTTTACATAGCTACTTGTATTGTGGGGGGGACGTTTGCCGGCTGGTGGTTCGGGGCGAAGAAGCCACTTTTTATGATAATCGGTTTAGTGGCGGGACTGGTGATAGCTATAATCGGTGTTTATCGGATGATTCGACCCCTCATGAACGACAAGCAAGACAAGGAGAACGGTTAGTGGCGGAGCCAAAGAAGCGCGGCTGCCTCGGCTGTTCTTTTCCTGTATTAGTTATCATTGCAATCATCGCTCTGGCTATTGTTATCCTCGGTTTTCTGGCCGGGCCCATAGGCAGTAAGCTTATTGGTGAGATGGAATGGCTCAGCTGGATGACCGTGGAGTCGCCAGAGCCACACCTTCCGGCGCCGGTGCTCTTTCATGTCCTGGGCCTGCCGATTACCAACACGATGCTCGCCGGCTGGATTACCGTAATATTCCTGGTGGTTATCAGCTGGGCAGTTACCCGCCGGATGAAGCTCGTGCCCGGTCGTTTGCAGGCGGCTTTCGAGTTCCTGCTGGGCTGGATATTTGACCTCTGCGGGAGCATCGCCGGCGAGGAAAACGGGCGGAGGTTTTTCCCGGTCGTCTGTACTATCTTCCTGTTCGTCCTTTTTAATGCCTGGCTCAGCCTGATTCCGGGGTTCGGCTCGATATTGTTCGGACACCATGAGTTACTCAGGGGCTCGAACACGGATGTCAACACACCCCTGGCTATTGCGCTGGTGTCTTTTATTTTCGTTATATTCTACGGAATGAAGGATGCCCGCATGGGCTTCGTACGGCAGTATCTTAACTTCGGCCGTTTGTTCCGGAGCGTCGGCCAGGTATTTAAGGGCAAGTTTGACCCCATAGAAATTTTCTCCGGGGCAATCGATATTTTTGTCGGCGGGCTGGAGGTTCTCAGCTTACTTATCCGAAATGTCAGTTTTACTTTCAGGTTATTCGGCAATATGACGGCGGGCGAGATACTGCTTCTCATCGCCGCCTTTCTGGTACCGTGGGTGCTGGCCCTGCCGTTTTATGGCCTGGAACTGCTGGTGGGCTTCGTGCAGGCCCTTATCTTCGCCGGGCTGACCCTGGTTTTCGTGACTATGGCGGTGTCTCCACATGAGGGCGAGGCACATTAAGGATATATCGAAGCGTTAATTATTAAGGAGGAAGGATTATGGACGCAGAAGCAATCAAGATGTTAGCGGCGGGACTGGCTATCGGGCTGGGTGCCCTGGGACCGGGCATCGGCATCGGCATTCTCGGCTACGGAGCGATGCAGGGTTTAGCCCGCAATCCTGAGGCCAGGGGACCAATCATGACTAACATGATTCTGGCCATCGCCATGGCCGAGGCTATTGGCATCTACGCCCTGATTGTGGCTATCATACTTGCCATGATTGCGTAAATAAGTGTGTTCGTAAGGGGGTAATTATGGAACATGAGGGAATACCCACTTTCATAGCGGCTATTATTTCCGCGCTGATACTGGGTGTGATGGTCATCGCCGGTATATTGGTACACGCGGTATTAACGATGTAGTTGATACCCGGGTAATGCGGAGGTTGTAGCTATTAGTTAAATGTTTGCGGACGTTTGTTTTGAAGCAGTTTAGGGGGTAAAAATGGGCGGTATTGTTGAGATCCTTTCAAATATATGGGAAGGACTTCAGAAGCTAGGAGTAAGTGTGCCGACATTGCTGACGCAGGTGGTTTCTTTCATTATCCTGCTGGTCATTCTGCGCTTTGTCGCCTACAAGCCGATTATGCGGATGCTCGACGAGCGGTCGAAGCGGGTCAAGGAGAGCCTGGAGCAGGCCGAGGCCGTGAAGGAACAGTCGGCCCGTACCGAGGAGGAGCTGAAGAAGCAGCTCGAAGGGGCCGGCCGTGAAAGTCAGGAGAGGATAGCCCGGGCGGTGAAAGCCGGCGAAGAGGTCAAGCAGAAGGCGCAGGAAGAGGCGAAGAGTGAAGCCGAGGTTCTGCTGGGCCGGGCGCGCACCGAGATACAGAGGGAACGCGACGACGCCATCGGCGAGGTGCGCCGCGAGTTTGCTGATTTGACAGTGCTGGCGGCGGGCAAAGTTATCGAGAAATCCCTGAATAAGGAAGAGCACCGCGAACTTATCGAAAAGGTGCTGGAAGAGAGCTCGACCAAGAAGAAGGAGTGAAGAATATTATCCTGTCATCCTGAACGAAGTGAAGGATACAGGGGTGGAGTGAGGCTTTTCCCACCTACCCTTCCCGAGATTCTTCAGTCGTCCCGACTTTATCGGGACTCCTTCAGAATGACATGACGATGGTAAGGATAATATGGCCAGAAAAGCTTATGGGCGGCGCTACGCTCAGGCAGTTTTCGAGATAGCGCTGGAGAAAAAAGAACTGGAACGGTGGCAGGCCGACCTGCAAAAGATTGTCGGCGCACTCGCTGACGCTACGTTCCTGGCGGCCATGGAAAGCCCCAAGATAAAGATTGATAAAAAGTCCGAGTTGCTGACCAGGCGACTGGGCGATATCAGTCCCCTGGCTTTGAACCTGGTGCTGATGCTGATAACCAGGGGAGGGGTGGGAATGATAGGGGAAATTGCCGCAGAGTACCAGCGGATGATGGATGCTTACCGCGGGATACAGACGGCGGATGTCGTTACGGCCGTTCCCCTTGACGATAAAGATAAAGAGAAGCTGGCCGATAATATCGGCACCCTGGTGGGCACGAAAGTAGTGTTAAAATCCGAAGTCGACCCGGAGATTCTCGGCGGGGTTATCGCCAGGGTCGGGGGCAAGCTGCTGGACGGTAGCACCCGCAGCAAACTGACAGCCCTGAAGAGGGAACTGGTCGGCATGGAGAGGAAGCGCTAGCGAGATTGACATAACTGTGTGGTAAAGGAGGTAGCTCAGGTGACAACGAGAGGCGAAGATATTGTATCTATATTAAAACAGCAGATTGAGCAGTTCGGCACGGCCGTAACCATGGTGGATGTCGGCACGGTGATAGAGGTCGGCGACGGCATTGCCCGGATTCACGGACTGGCCTCGGCCAAGTACAATGAGCTGCTTCAATTTCCCAATGATATTATCGGCATCGCCCTGAACCTGGAAGAGGACAGCGTGTCCGCCGTCGTCCTGGGGGACTATACCCGGATTAAGGAAGGCGATGAGGTCAAATGTACCGGTCGTATCGCCGAGGTCCCGGTAGGCGACGCCATGATAGGGCGCGTCATCGACCCGCTGGGACGACCGGTGGACGGCAGGGGCGCTATCAAGACTGACAAGGTGAGGCCCATCGAGCGGGTGGCGCCCAACGTGGTACTGCGCGCCTCGGTGGATACGCCGGTGCAGACCGGCATCAAGGCGGTGGACAGCATGTTCCCCATCGGTCGGGGACAGCGCGAGTTGATTATCGGCGACCGCTCTACCGGCAAGACGGCCATCGCCCTCGACGCTATCGTCAATCAGAAGGGCGGCGACCTGATATGTATTTACGTGGCGGTCGGTCAGAAGGTATCGCAGGTGGCGCGGGTGGTGGCCATACTGACCCAGTACGGCGCCATGGACCATACCATCGTCGTTATGGCCAGCGCCTCCGACTCCGTGGCTTTGCAGTACCTGGCACCTTATTCCGGTTGTGCCATGGGCGAGGAGTTCATGGAGCAGGGCAAGGATGTACTTATTATTTATGACGACCTTTCCAAGCACGCTTGGGCATACCGGCAGCTTTCCCTGCTGCTGCGCCGACCGCCGGGCCGGGAGGCTTACCCGGGCGACGTATTTTACCTGCACAGTCGGCTTCTGGAACGGGCAGCGAAATACGATAAAGAACACGGCGGTGGCTCGCTGACGGCCCTACCCATTATCGAAACACTGGCCGGTGATGTTTCCGCCTATATCCCCACCAACGTCATTTCCATCACCGACGGACAGTTATATTTAGAGTCGGACCTGTTCAATGCCGGCATCAAGCCTGCCCTGAACGTGGGCATCTCGGTGTCGCGCGTGGGCAGCAAGGCGCAGACTTCGGCCATGAAGAAGGTGGCCGGCCGGCTCAAGCTGGACATGGGCCAGTACCGCGAGGTGGCGGCCTTCGCCCAGTTCGGCACCGCCGAGCTAGATAAAGCTACCCGGGCGCAGCTGGAGCGAGGCGAGCGTATCCAGGAGGTCCTGAAACAGTCCCAGTTCGTACCGGTGTCCCTGGAGAATCAAGTGACAATTCTCTACGCCGTAATCAACGGCTACATGGATGATATTCCGCTGAATAAGGTGGCCGCTTTCGAGGCGGACTTCCACCGGTTCGTGGAGGCCAACTACGCCGATTTAGGCAAGACAATCGCCGAGACGAAGGACCTCAGCGAGCAGGACGAAGAAACCCTTAAAAAAGTCATCGAGGAGTTCAAGCAGGGGTTTGTCAAAGATTAACCGCAGTTGTTTTGGAGATAATAAATAATGGCAAAGATAATTGCCTATTGTGGGTTGAGTTGCACCGACTGTACCGCCTATATTGCCACGCAGAAAAACGATGATAAACTGCGTAAAGAAACGGCGGAAGATTGGTCTAAAAAATACAATCACCCATTTAAAGCCGAGGATATAAACTGTGTGGGCTGCATCCCCACCACCGGCAAACACGTAGGTCAATGCTTCGTTTGTGAGGTGAGAAAATGCGGGCAGGAAAAAAGCATTAAAAACTGCGCCTATTGCAGCGAATATATCTGCGATAAGTTGGGTAGATATTTCGAGATGGCGCCGGTAATGAAGGATAATCTCGAGGAAATAAGAAGAGGGTTGCAGAAATAAACTATGCCGGACATACGTAAAGTAAAGCGTCGGATAAAAGGCGTCCAGAACATAGCCAAGATTACGCGGGCGATGGAGATGATTGCCGCCTCCAAAATGCGCAAGGCGCAGGAGAGGGGACTGGCGGGGCGCCCTTACTCCGAAAAGATAGAGCAGGTTATCGCCGACCTAGCGGCTTTGCCGGATATCGGCCTGCAGCACCCGTTATTACAACGGCGGCCGGTAGAGAAGATAGCCATCGTGCACATCACCCCCGACCGTGGCATGTGCGGCGGTCTAAACGCCAACCTGAACCGCGGGCTGGCACGTTTTATCCTGGGGCAGGAAAAGCCGGCCAGGGTCGTTACGGTGGGGCGTAAGGGACGAGACTTTTCGGTTCGTTCTGGCATCGATATAACTGCCGAGTTTATTCAGATGGGCGACCAGCCCGCTTTCCTGGAGACGCTGCCGATATCCCATATAGTTATCGATGAATACTCTAACAGTGTCGTAGATATGGTCTACATATCCTACGCCCAGTTTACTTCGATGATGGTGCAGAGGCCGGTCATGAAGCAACTTTTACCTGTGGAGCCAGCGGTGATACCGCAGGCGGAGAATGTCGATTATATTTATGAGCCCGGCGCCGAGAGCGTGCTGGGCGGGCTGCTGCCGCGGTTCGTGGAGATGGAGATTTACCATGCTATTTTAGAATCGATTGCCAGCGAGCAGTCGGCCAGGATGGTGGCGATGAGAAACGCTACGGACAGCGCCAACGAGCTTATCGGCGACCTGACTCTGTTGTATAACAAAGCACGCCAGGAGGCCATTACCAAGGAGCTTCTGGATATTACCGGAGGCGTAGTGGCCCTGGAAGAATAAATAAGAAAAATTGAATATTTGTGAGGGTTATTATGGCTAAGGGAAAAGTAGCCCAGGTAATAGGGACGGTGGTGGATATCGAATTTCCGCCCGATGAGCTGCCCGCGCTTTTCAATGCTGTCGAGATTGGTTCCGGCGACGGCAAAATTGTGCTGGAAGTGCAGGACCACCTGGGGAACAACTGGGTGCGGTGCCTGTCTCTGGCGCCTACCGACGGCCTGGAGCGCGGCGCCGTAGTCGTGGACACTGGCGCCGCCCTTAAAGTGCCGGTGGGGAGGGCTACGCTGGGTCGGCTCTTCGATGTGATGGGGACTCCCCTGGATAACCTCGGTGAGGTTAAGGCCGACGACCACTGGCCGATACACCGGCTGGCACCCACATTTGAAGAACAGGAAACGAGCACGCAGGTTCTGGAGACGGGCCTCAAGGTGGTCGACCTGATAACGCCGTTTACCAAGGGCGGTAAAATCGGGGCCTACGGCGGGGCGGGGGTCGGTAAGACGGTTATCATCATGGAGCTTATCCGCAACATCGCTACAATGCACGGCGGCTTTTCCGTCTTTACCGGCATCGGCGAACGCTCGCGCGAGGGCAACGACCTGTGGAACGAGATGAAAGAGTCGGGCGTCATCGACAAAACGGTGATGGTCTTCGGGCAGATGAACGAGCCGCCCGGCGTGCGCCTGCGGGTGGGCCTGACCGGACTGACCATGGCAGAGTACTTCCGTGACGAAGAAGGCCAGGACGTACTGCTGTTTATCGATAATATCTACCGTTACACGCTGGCCGGCATGGAGGTTTCGGCGCTACTGGGGCGAATGCCCTCGGCGGTGGGCTACCAGCCGACGCTGGCCACGGAAATGGGCGAGCTCGAGGAGAGGATTGCCTCCACCAAGAAGGGGTCGATTACCTCCTTTCAGGCTATTTACGTGCCCGCCGACGATTATACCGACCCCGGCGTGGTGACCACCTTCGGGCACCTGGACGCCGTGGTGGCGCTGGAGAGGTCTATCGCCGAGCAGGGTCTGTACCCGGCCGTCGACCCGCTGACGTCCACCTCACGCATCCTCGACCCCAATGTGGTCGGGGAGGAGCACTACCGCGTCGCCCGCGAGGTGCAAAGAGTCCTGCAACGCTATAAGGACCTCCAGGATATTATCGCCATTCTGGGTATCGAGGAATTAAGCGAGGAGGACAGGCTTTCCGTATCCCGGGCGCGCCGTATCCAGAGGTTCCTATCGCAGCCGATGTTCGTGACCGAGGTGTTTACCGGTCGACCGGGTAAGTACGTGAAGGTGGAGGATACCGTACGCGGGTTCGCCGAAATCCTCGAAGGTAAGTATGACGACCTGCCGGAGCAGGCTTTCTACATGGTAGGCGGCATCGAAGAGGTAGTGGAGAGCGCCAAGAAATTAGGAGCGGAGGCCGATGTCCAGTCTTAAACTCGATATTGTGACGGCGGAGCGTATCGTCTATTCCGAGGACGTGGATGCGGTTATCGCCCCTGGCGCCGAAGGGCAACTGGGAATACTGCCGCACCACGCTCCCCTGATGACTATTTTACAGGCGGGCGAGCTGGTGGTGAGGCGGGGCGCCGAGGAGGATACGCTGGCTATATCCGGCGGCTTCCTGGAGGTACGCCCCGACCGGGTGATTGTCCTGGCGGACAGCGCCGAGAGAGCCGAGGAAATCGACGCAGAACGCGCCGAAGCCGCCAAGCAGCGAGCCGAGCAGAGACTGATGGAAAAGACTGCCGAAACAGATGTGGCCAGGATTGAGGCATCGTTACAGCGTGCCATGGCCAGGCTGACGGTGGCGGAGAAGATAAAGCGGCGGCGCAAGCTGTAAGAGTAATAAGCACTTTCAGATTATCTCTCTATCGAGAAAATCTTCTATACAGCCTTATCGGTGCGGTAAAACCTGTTCCTGGAAAGCTATCAGCTTCTCGTTAAATTCCCGCTTCTTTAATAACCTCGGGCACCAGTTCGTCCCATCCCAGGGGCATAATGTGGACTCCCTGGCATAGCGGCCTGACCTGCCTGATAATCCGCGCGGTAATCTCTACCGTTTTCTTCTTGCGGTCTTCTTTCGGGGTATCCGACATTTCGTCGATAATGTTATCCGGGACGGTGATGCCGGCCACGTTTTCGTTCATGAACCTGGCCATAGCCGCACTCTTGAGTATGACGATTCCGGCGATAACAGGTACGTTGAACTCCTTCACCCGGTTCATGAAATTCTCAAATTTATCCAGATCATAAACGGCCTGGGTCTGGAAGAAGCTGGCTCCGGCCTCTATTTTCTTATTCATTTTGATGATTTGCGGCTCTATCGGGTCCACACCCGGGGTTACTACTGCCCCCAGGAATAACGCGGGGCTGCTTTCGAGTTCATGGCCCGATATATCATGACCCTGATTCAGTGTACTGGCTGCCTTCAATAGCTGTACCGAATCGAGATCATAAACCGGCTTGGCTTCGGTATGGTCACCCATGATGGGGTGGTCGCCGGTGAGGCATAAAACATTCTTTATACCCAGCGCCCAGGCGCTCAACAGGTCCGATTGCAGGGCTAACCTGTTCCGGTCACGGCAGGTAAGCTGGTAAATGGGTTCCAGGTGTCGTTCGACCAGTTTGCTGGAAACAGCCAGCGAACCAATCCTCATTACCGCGCTCTGGAGGTCGGTTACGTTGATGGCAGTTACGTAGTCCCGCAGTACCTCGGCATCGTGCAGGCACTTATCAATATCCGCTCCCTTCGGGGGGCCGATTTCTCCCGTGACGACGAATTCTCCGCTGCGCAGTCTTTCTTTCAGTTTACTCATTATTTTTCCTACTCCTTACTCCTTGCTTAGAGTTGATTCATCTAGTCCTTCCGTGAAACTGTCAGGTCTCCGGAGAGGGACCTGAAGGTCGCCTCTCTATCGCCGATGTTAAGAGAACGAGGGCGGCTCCACCTGGAATTATTCTTGGGCTCCTGGTATTTCCTCATTTCGTCAAGTCGGCCAAGCGCTTTGAGTCGGTCATAGATAAGCTGCCAGCCGCAGTCCCGCGTCCTGTCGACTTCGCACTTACCGTCTTTAGCGCCACCGCAGGGGCCGTTGAGCAGGCTCTTGGCGCAGAGTGTCACCGGACACAGGCCGCCGGTGTACTCGACGATGCATTCACCGCATAAAGAGCAATATTCGGTGATAAAATCATCCGTTACCGTTTCGCCGCCGAAAATCGTATCGCACCCGGAGTGGACCATACCGCCGTCGGTGGCGTCCATAACGGTATGGATTCCCTGGCCGCACGCCAGGATGAGGAAAGAATCGGCCTCTTTGGTCTGCTCACCATACTCTTCCTGAAGTACCTTTTTTGTGTTGGCGAGTTTACAAAGTGACACTCCCTTGGGCTGGGGTACGCACCATCCGATTACATCCACCCCTCGCTCTTTTAACCGTCTTGCCATCTCCTCTGTCTCAGGTATCCCCCCGGATTGGCATTTGGCGGCGCAGTTGTCGCAGCCAACGACGAACACCCTTTCTCCGGGGTTCAGATACCCGATGATTTCATCGATTGGCTTCTGAATTGTTGCGTGCATGTATAATCCTCCTTATTGTTTTTTGGCTGTATATCGCGCGTGTTGTTACAGTGGTAAGACGGTATCGGATTGCGAGAGCCCGGGTTGTTAGACAGATATATAATACCATAGAGGGGTATAGTAGTTCAAAGTATTAGAGGCTGTACGCGTCATTATCCGATGCAAAGACCCGGTTTGCGCGTAAAAACGTATTGTAGAAGATAAAGCGGCGGCGGAAGCTGTAATTCCGTGTATGAACCTGGTTTGCCGTAAAGACCGTTTCATTAATAAGCGTATCATCAATCTACAAAACTATTTCGGTGCGGTCGTGGGCATTAGCCCGACCTGCTGCAGGAATGACATCAAATTCCAGTAATCGGATTGTCCGCTCATCTTGCCGTTGCGCAGTTGGTGGATTGAAGCACCGCGAATCGAGAAAATTTTACCGGTGGCTGGTAATCCGGGAGTGTTACCAGCATGAGTACCGGTCATGACCCATTCGCTGGCTGCCCAATCACCGGTGCTGAAAACGGACTTAAGCTCAAACTTGACGTCTGGGCTCATATCGAACATTTCTTGAAGGAAGGCCTTTAGCTCCTCCTTACCGTGGTTGACCTGTCCAGCAGCGACATCCTCGTAGATACAATCATCCGTGTAGAAAGAAATTGCCTTATCAATGTCGTGTGAATTCACCGCTGAAATAGAATCTTTTATTATGCTTTCCGTATCAGTTGCCATATTGTTACCTCCAAACTTGAATTATTAAAATTGCTTCACGCTTAAAGCTGGTGATTATTTTAGCACTTTTTTTCGTTGAGTTCCAGCAGTCCTTCCATAGGTTCGATGGTTATCACACTCGTTTTAAGGTCGATAGAGCGGATGACGTCTTCTATGGCGGGGATAAGAATTTCTCCGCTGGCGCCACTGACGATATAGTTGTCGTTGCTTTTGCCAGTGAGAACATCGGTAATGTCGCCGATGTATTCACCCCGGGTTGTTCTGACCTGAAGCCCGATAATCTGGTGGTGATAATACTGTCCATCGGGCAGAGGGTTATCCTGGTTGTGCTCCATTTTCCGCAGAGTGTTGTTTAGCTTCCGAGCATCTCGTGATTGAGAGACACAAGTTGGGAAGGAGAGAGATATATTTTTCCGTCTCCGATAAAGTAAGGGGTAGCCGGGGGTTATATTACAAAATTTCGAGCCTGACTCTGGTGGCAGCTTTGGCCGCTTTTACCCTGAGCAAGGTGCGCATTGCCTGGGCAATCTGACCCTGCTTGCCGATGATTCTCCCTTTGTCATCGTCGGCAACGGTCAGCTTCAGCGTGATGCCCTCATCATTGGTCTCCTCTTCGACATTCACTGCATCGGGTTCATTGACGATGGACTTGGCGATGTACTCCACTAGGTCTTTCATGATTTCTCCTTGACTGGTTTGAACTTATCCAGGATACCTGCCTTACCCAGCAGTCTGGCAGTGGTATCTGTCGGTTTGGCGCCCTGATTTAGCCAGTGCAGTGCTCTATCCTCTTTAATTACTATAGTTTCCGGGTCGGTCATGGGGTCGTAATGCCCGATAATATCAACGAATGCTCCATCGCGGGGTGCCCGTATGTCAGCGACAACCAGTCGATAACTGGGCTTTTTCTTGGCTCCAACACGCCTTAGTCTGATTTTGAGCATTTATACCTGCCTTTTTTATATATTTATCTTATACGTCCCATATTATGCACTATAATAATATGGCTGTCAATGGCAGGGGGGATAATTGTTAATCAGGAATGAGACCACAGACGCTGTTCCCTGAGGGTATCCAGCCAGGCGGCTGATTTTACCTCTCTTTCGAGCAGGTGCTTGAGATAGCCGCTGATGACGTTCTCAATCTCGGCGGCCAGTTCGGGGTCGATTTTCACGCGGCTGGCCCCGGCGTAGTCGCTGCTCTGGAGGAGCCGCAGGACTTTCTGGGCGTTAACCGAGAGGGGGTATGAAAAAGGCTGGCTCAGGCTGCAATCCGGGCAAAGCATGCCGCCGGCGTAGGGGCTGAAATAATTGGTGGTCGGTTCCAGCCCTTTGTGGCAGACGACACATTCATGGAGTTGGGGACGGTAGCCGACACTTTCGAGGAGGTGGAGCTCGAAATGGCGCAGGATAAGCTCTTTATTATTTTCGCCGCAGAGTCGTTCCAGGGTAGCTAACATCAGGTGGTAGAGGGAGTAATTTTCCTGGTGTTCGGCGGAAAACTGGTTAACAAGCTCGGCGACGTACAATCCGCAGGAGGTCAGCCAGAGGTCGTTCTTAAGGGGCATGAAGCTGTTGACGGTCTGGCTGCCGGTAATAGTGTCTATATTGCGACCGCGGGCGAAGGAGACCTGGCTGTGCGTAAGGAGTTCCAGGTGCCCGGCGAGCTTGCTTCTGGGCTTACGGAGGCTTTTGGCAAAGCCCTGTATTTTACCTAGGCGGGGGGTAAAGAAGGTGAGAATGGTATCCGCCTCCCCCAGCTTGGTCTTCTTGATGACAATGGCTTCTGTTTGGTAATTACGCGGTTCCGACATTTTTATTATCTGTTCTTACTTAATATTTTAAAGCACGCTGTTATGTGTAGTATCAACTTATTACTGGCACACCACCGATATATGGAGCAAGCCCCTCGGGATACCGCTTCATGAATTTATCGTAGTTCTTTTTATAAATTTCTGTTCCTTCATATTCCTGAAGCCAGACTTCTGCGCCTGTAAGAATATCTCTACAAAATATCCGTACATCCAAATTTAGAGCATCGTTGAGCACATTACAGTGAAAGACATTCGTGGTTGTTGTTGGTTCCACAAAGATAATTCTCGAATAGTTACTCATTGGGTGTTGAGACCTACCTTGATGTAGTAACGAACACCTGAAACGATAGCAGTCATCACTGGTTAAAAATGAAGAGTATTTATTTGCAACGTACTTATCAAACCAGTCTTTGTACTTTTCCCTAGTAGCTTCACCGTTATCAGAACTCATTGCGCCACAAATGTCAGGAATAGTCAGACAAATAAAAAGTGTTAAATAGTAAAGACGCGAATCTTCCAATGCTAATTGAATCTGGTTTAAAACATTTCTCATTTCTACCTCACCCCCTGTGTCCCCCTCTCCTTCTGAGGCAGGGTGAAGGAGAGGGGGAGTAATTATAGAAGAGGGGCTTCGCCCCTCTTAAACGCCCCTTATTAATATTGTTTAGGTATTCCCAGCCACCGGGGAGTCCTCTTCATATACTCGCGGTAGGCTTCGCCGTATTTCCTGAGGCAGTAATTTTCTTCAAGTATCGCCGTCTGGCGCTGCAAGACAACGGTGACGATGGTAATCAGGAAAAACAGCCACGAAGCGGCGGCGAGACTCACCCCCAGGTATATAATAAACATGGACAGGTACCCCGGGTGGCGTGAATAGCGGAAGGCATACCCGGTGACGGGCTTATCTTCCGGCGACCTGGCAAAGCTGACGGTGCCGATAATGAGTATGGCGAGCCCGATAATGAAAAAAGCAAGTCCGACATAGAACCATATCGTGCCGAGATAGAAGGGCAGGAAAATCGAGTAGAGGGTGGCGATTATCCAGGTAACTGTAACGGCTATGCCGTTTCTCCGTTGAGATTTGCTTGGCTCGATGTCAGCGGGGGCGCTGGTCCTTTGAGCCAGCTTGGGGCCGGCGAGGACTACGGCCAGCCACTGCAGGAGGTAAACGCACATGAACCACCAGGCGTTCCAGAGTCCGATTTCGAAGGCCGGTACCCAGGACATTTACTAACCTCACCCCTTTAATAAGTTTTAGGTAGTCCTATCCATCTGTGAGTCCTGTCCATGTATTCACGGTAGGCATCACCATACTTTTTAAGGCAGGTGCGTTCTTCGACTTTTACGACAGACCACATCGCGTAAATCAATATTAGAGTTAATAACAGGAAAAGCCACGAGGCCGCGGCTACGGCCGTTCCGATAAACTGCAGGAACATACCGATGTACATAGGGTTTCTCGAGTAACGATAAGCACCACGAGTAAAAGGCTGGCCATAAGGAGTGGCTGCGACATCCGTGAAAAAAAGCGTAAGGAATACCGTGCCGACCAGATAAAGAGTAATGCCCGTGTAAAGCCAGGCTGTACCGAGTTTTAATGGCAGGAAGATGGAGTACAGGAGAATAATAAGCCAGAAAATAGAAGCGATGTATAGCTTTTTCTGCTCTTCCTGCCCGTGATCCATTTTCTTGCCTATGTCTTTTCTGACAACCATTGCTACCAGGTAAATATGAAGAAAAGTAAAGACAGAGAAAATCCAGGCATTCCAGACACCGATATCAAAGGCTGGTATGAGGGACATATTTTACCTCCCAGGAATTTTATCGGGAAGGTTAGAACTCTGACCTTCCCTCCAGGGCTCTGGTCAGGGTAACGTCGTCGGCGTATTCAAGCTCGGTGCCGAAGGGGAGGCCGCGGGCGAGGCGGGTGACCTTAATGCCGAGGGGGGTGATGACGCGGCTCAGGTACATGGCCGTCTGCTCGCCTTCGAGGTTGGTATTGGTGGCCAGAATGACCTCCTGCACGGTGTTATTCTGAAGTCGGGTAAGCAGCTCGCGGATGCGTATGTCGTCGGTGCCGATGCCCTCGGTAGGGGAGATGGCACCGTGAAGGACATGGTAGAGTCCTTTATAGACACCGGTATGTTCCAGGGCGATGATATCCTGCGGCTGCTCCACGATGCAGATCTGGCCGGTATCGCGCTGCGGATTGCGGCAGATGGGGCAGGGGTCGACCTCGGTGACGTTACAGCAAAGGGAGCACAGGGTTATTTTCTGTTTTAATCCCAGCAGGGCCTCGGCAAGGGCTCTGGCCTCTTCTTCGGGCGAGCGCAGGAGGTAAAAGGTGATGCGCTGGGCGCTCTTGGGTCCGATGCCCGGCAGCTTGCTGAACTCCTGCACGAGCCTGCCGATGGCGTCGCTGGCGGGGGTGGGGTCGTTTTTCAATGCCGGTTCTCCTTTTAGGTCAGGCCCGGTATTTTAAGTCCGCCGGTCAGTCCGCCCAGCTGCTTGGCGGCTAATTCCTGCGCCTTGACCTGGGCTTCGCGGACGGCGGTCAGCACCATGTCTTCGAGCATCTCAACGTCTTCCGGGTCGACCACCTCCGGCGATATTTTTACCGATTGTATCTGCTGCTGGCCATTCATCACGACCGTTACGGCACCGCCGCCGGAGCTGGCCTCTACGGTAAGATTGGCTAGTTCTTCCTGCGCCTTAAGCAGTTGCGCCTGGAGTTTCTGGGCCTGCTGCATCATAAATTTATTCATGTTTCCTCCCCGTTATCGTGCTGGGCACCCATCTTTAGCGCTGCCTTTACCAGGTGATTATTTTCGTGTTCGTAGACACAGCGTACCTTGCAGGAACGCCCCATGAAGCTGCTCACGATTTTTTCCGCGGTCTTTTGATTATCGAGTTTTTCCATGTTCTCTTTGTGAAGAGGGTATCTAAAAGATAACATGATGATATCGTCTTTAATTTCTTTCGGTCGGGCGCTCCGGAGCAGGGCTGCGGCCGGAGTCTTACTCATTCCGTCCGGCGCTTCGTTGATGATTTTACTCCACTGCGATTGAAGCTGTTCAATGGCGCTGCCGGATGCCAGAGCACCGGTATCGGCATCGGCAGTGGATGGTTCCGGTTCTTCTCTGGCGACAGGTTCGGATACTTTCGGTTCCGGTTCCTCCGATGGTGTGGGTTCCTCTATGGCTACCGGAGCGGGTGCCCCCTGTTCCGGTATTTTTCGCTCTTCCGGCGGAGCGACTTCAGGTTCCGGGAGTGTAGGGGTGGCTTTCCGGGGGGTTGTTCTGGCCGCTGGTTCGGGCACCGGCTGGCGGACAGGTTCTCGCTTTTCCTCGGTTTCCAGCAGGGTACAATCGACCAGGGCCAGCTCCAGGGGCAGAGTGGAATAGTTATCCAGCCCAAGGTCGAGCTGGCCGAAGCGCTTGATGGCTTTAAGTATCGTGGTAAGGGGTACTGCGGCGGCAATTTCCTTGAGTTCTTTGACAGCGTCGGTGGTAAGTTCGATGGAGTCACCGGAGCCGGTCTTGACGAGGAGCAACGCCCGCAGGTATTCCACCACATCGCGGTTGAACTGGCGCAGGTCTAATCCGTCGTTATTAACGTTGTTGATGGTGGCGACTCCGGCGGCAATGTCTTTATCGATGATATTTTTTACCAGTTCGCCGGCGCGCTGGTCGCCGGAGATACCGAGAAGGGCCTGCACCTGCTTAAGGGTAATCTCATTGCCGTAGAAAGTGTTAAGCTGCTGAAGGAGGTTCAGGGCATCGCGCATGCTGCCGGTAGCGGCCCTGGCGATGAGCCTCAGCGACTCCGGCTCGATATTGATGTGTTCGCCTTCACAGACACGGGACAACTCTTTGACCATGTTTATCTGGGAATGGCGGTGAAAATCGAAGCGCTGACACCTTGAGAGGATGGTCGGCAGGAGCTTGTGGGCTTCGGTGGTCGCCAGGATAAAGATAACGTGCGGCGGGGGCTCCTCCAGCGTCTTGAGCAGGGCATTGGAGGCTTCCTTGGTGAGCATGTGGACTTCATCGATGATATAGACCTTGCGCCGTGCCTGGTTGGGGGCGTAGTTTACCTTCTCCCGGAGGTCCCTGATTTCGTCAATACCGCGATTGCTGGCGGCGTCTACTTCAATAACATCCAGTGCCCGGCCCTCGGTTATAGCCTGGCACATGTTGCAGGTGTTGCATGGTTCACCCTTGCCGTTAGTGAGGCAGTTGACCGCCTTGGCCAGAGCGCGGGCGGTACTGGTCTTGCCGGTGCCGCGGGGTCCGCAGAAGAGGTAGGCGTGGGAAATACGCTCGCTGGCCAGGGCATTGAGCAGAGTCCGGGTAACGTGCTCCTGCCCGACTACCTCGGCGAAAAGCTGGGGGCGCCACTTGCGGTAAAATACCTGAGAAGCCATAGTGTCTATATTATACCTTAAAAAGGCGCATTACCCAAGAATTTTTACGCGTGATTCCGTTAGTTTTTGTTTCTTTTTACTGTGTTGGTATTGCCATATTTTGAACTCTTACCCGAGTTCCCCCGCCGCCCCTGTGTTTTTCTTTCATCCCGACTCCACCCCGCCTCTGAGATTTTTCTTCTCACCCAAGCCCGCCCTTGCGGCATTCATGGCATATCCCGTAATTTTTCCAAGCCTTACCCCATACGGGCTAGGCCGCCGATAGTACGGAGCGGCAGGTGGGAATAGATATCATCGAAAAGGAAAGAGGGGCATTAGCCCCTCTTGTACTCCTTATAAGTTAATACAAATGTTGAAATGTTACAGCAGCGAGGGTATGTCCTTGGAAACGTCGTCCAGAGCCTTGAGCTTGTCCTCGGTTTCTTCCTGCCGTTTCTTGAACTCGGGGATAAGGTCGGTAGACCTAAGGTAGTAGTCCCTGACCTTCTCCACGTCGCTGAGCTCGGACAGGAGTACGGTGACATCAACCAGGCCCCTCTCACGGGGGTAGTCGCCGTTCCTGATAATGGCCTCCGGGGCGATATCTCTCATATAATCTCCGATTTCCTTGATCATGTCCATGTTCATTTCCTTGGCGGGGCCGGAGACCAGGTACAGGGAGCGTCGCGAATCAGCGGGGTTGCACTTGAGTGATAGCTCGCTGATAGCCTCATCCATAGCCTGGATGCCTTTCTGAATTTCCGTGCCCTTCTTCCGGAAGTCGCTCCTCCATTCTGATGGCCACTTGAACAGCGGTGCCTGCGTTTTGCCGTAGCCGATAATAGTCCAGCCGACTACTGTCTGGATAATATCACCGGCATCAAGCAGCTTGGCGCCAATGTAGCGTGACTTTTTCTCTTCGCCGGCACAGAGCAGGTTATAGAACGGCTCGGATATCATACCGTTTATTTTGGACAGGTTCGTATGCAGGGAAGAATCTTTTCTGACGTATCTTTGGTTGTCAACGAGGAAGACTGCATCGGCTACAGAATAGCAGGACTTGAGGCAGGTGGCCACATTGAAAACGGTCCTTTCCTCGGTTGATTCTTCATGTTCGAAAGGAAGGACAATCAGGTTCCATATGGGTTTGTCAATGTAACGCTCTTTCAGGTGCTGAGTTATCACGGAAATAGCGCCGGAGCCGGTACCGCCCGCCGAGCCGGCAATAAGGAGGAAGGCATCCGTTTCGAAGAATCTCTTGGTGGTCCTGACGGCGTCGATGATTTTATCGGCATCTTCCTTGGCTATTTCGGCACCAAGTTCGTTGATTTTGCCGACGCCATGACCGCCCGTTTTACGACTGCCGATGAGAATCCGGTGCCGGTGGTCATTACTGATACTGGATAACCCGCTGAGGTCGGCGGCGTCCGTGTTGACCGCAAAGCAACCTGTAATTATAGTCATTCCACGCCGACTGCGGGCTCTACCGTTAAGCCGGGCGAACTCGTCAGCAATCCTGCCGCCACATTGCCCTAGTCCGACAACCACTAATTTCATATTTCACCTCAATTAAATAGAGTTATGCTATTTTTAGCATAACAGCATGAGAATGTCAATTGTTCTTACTGGATTTTTTATATTATCTTTTAGTACTATTAAGGCGCATTACATAACTGCTATTTATTCGTAAATGGCCACTTTTATTGAAAAATTGATAGGTCTATAATAGAATATGCTATACTTAGAATGGTTTATAAGGATTACCTGGGGAGTGTTGACGGATGTCTCCTGAATTGAAAGAAGATGTAGAAGGTAATATCAGTAATTTCGAAAAGGCGGTTGCCCGGGCTGAAGAGCTGAGCAAGATGGCCAGAGGGGCGGCCGAGAAATCGACGAAAACCGCCCTGGAAGCGGCACGCCGGGCTGAGGAGATCGGCAAGGCATCTCGGGAAGCTGCCGCTTCTGCATCCAGATCAGCGCAGGAGGCGGTCAGCCGTGCGGAGAGGATTAGCCAGGAGGCTAGAGAAGCCGCCGACGAAGCGATAAAGGCCGCCAATGAGGCTATCAGCCGGGCGGAAGAAGTTGCCAAGAGACCGAAAGAGACTACGCAGTTGGTGTCCAAATCGTTTGAGGAGGCTATCGCACGGGCGGAAAAGATAAGCGGCGAGGCGATGCATGCCGCGGAATCGGCATTAATGATGTCTCAGGAGGGCATGAGCCGCGTTGATGAGGTTAGCCGTGAAGCCAAGAGGATAGCCGAAGCTGCCAAAGAAACGTCAAAGGAAGCGATAGATACGGCCGAAGCATCGGTCAAGACGGCCAAGGAAGCCGCCGACGAATCGCTTAAAACTGCTAAAGAGATTAGCAACCGGGTTGATAGAATGGCCCGTGAAACCCGGGATGCTGCTGACGCAACCAATAAAGCAGCTAAAGAGACTGTAGGTCGGGCTGAAAAGACGAGTAAATTTACTCGTGAAGCTGCCGAAGTTGCGGCCAGAGCGGCTGAGGAAGTAGCTGCAAGAGCAGAGACGATCAGCAAGGTCGCCAGGGAGGTTGCCGAAGCTGCCCAGAGGTCATCCCAGGAAGCGGCGAACCGCGTTGAGGCGATTGGTAAGGAGGCCAAGCTGGCCGGTGAGGCCTCACAGAGAGCTTCCCAGGAAACAAAGCGTAAGGCTGAAGAGGTAGCCGCGGAAGCCGGGGAGGCGGTCGAGGTGGCTATTAAGATAGCTAAAGAAGCTTCCGAAGCCTCGATAAAGGCAGCACAGGAAGCTATGGCCAGGGCTGAATCGATCGGTGAGGAAACTAAGGACAGCGCAGCATCATATGCGAAAGAGTTCTTGGAAGCACTCACCAGAGTTGAGCAGATTAGCCGTGAAACCAGAGAGACTGCCGGAGAATCGGTGAGGAAAATCCAGGAGGCTATAGCTCAGGCTGAGGAGGAGGGGAGAAAGGCTATGGAGGTGGCTGAGGCATCCGCCCAAGCTGCATGTGAGGCGGCTGAGGCGTCTTCGCGTACATCCCGGGAAGCAGCCGAAACGTCTTCACGGGTGGCTCAGGAAGCAGCCGAAGTGTCTTCACGGGTGTCTCAGGAAGTAGCTGAGGCGTCTTCACGCACATCTCAGGAAGCAGCCGAAGCGTCTTCACGGGTGTCTCAGGAAGTAGCTGAGGCGTCTTCACGCACATCCCAGGAAGCAGCCGAGGCTTCCGCCAGGGCTTCTCAAGAGGCCTCGGAAGCAGCAGCCCAGACTGCCCGCCAGGCTGCGGAAGAATCAACAGAGAAATCACGGGAAGTACTCTCCAAAGTCGAGGAATTGAGCACGGAAACTAGAGAAAGAGACGAAGCTTCATCCAGCGAATATCGGGAAGCTATTGCCCGGATGGAGGAAATGGTTAACACGGCCAGAGCGACTGTCGAGGAATCAGCCAGAGCTGCCCGTGAAGCCATCGAAGCTTCGAAGAAAGAGTCCGAGGATGCGGTAGCTAAAGCCGTGGAGATAAGCAGGACGGCTAAAGAAACCGCGGAGGAATCAACAAGAGTCGTACAGGGAGCTATCGAAGCTGCCATTACCACCACCAGAGAGACAGCCGCCTCTTCAGAGAAGGAAATCCAGGCGGCTATAGCGCGTGCCGAGGAGATAAGCCGGGAGACCAAGGAGACGGCTGAGGCTGCCATAAAAACAGCGAGAGAAGTGACGGAAACGCTGATAAAGGCCGCCAGAGAATCGGCCGAGAGAACGGTAAAAGCCATCAAGGAGGCGACGGAAGCATCAGCCAGGGTGGCCAGGGAGGCGGCCAGTGTATCTATATCCGCTTTTAAAGAAGCGATAAGTCGGGCCGAAGTTACCGGTCAGGTTGCCAGGGACACTGCCGATGCATCCTTCAAAGCTTATGAAGAAGGCCTGAAAAAAGGACGGAAAAAAGAGGGCGATAAGGCAGCCGAAGTTCCGGAAGAACCTTTAACTGAAGATGCCTTGAACGTGGTGCTGGGTAAAGCCGAGGAAGAGAGAGAAGCGGCCTTTGAGGCTGCTGAAGCGGCGATAGATGTTGTATCGGAAGCGATGGATAATGTAGATAAGGAAGAGAAAACGGATAAAGCGGAAAAGGCGGATAAAGGAGCGATGGGGGTGAGTAAAGGCCGCAAGGGTAGAATAGAAGAGCGCCTGGAGTCTCTGGCCAGGATGTACGAGACTAAAAAGGCTCAACAGGCTAAAAAGGGTAGAAAAGAAAAAGATACTGATGCAGAAGATGATTAGTCTGCTGCCCTCTGGCTATTGAGAAATTTTATAAAATATTATAAAAAAGATTGCGAAATTGTCCGTGTGAGAAGCGTGAAAATTGCTTGACTTTTTATAAGGCGGGCAATATACTTGGCACTAAGTGGAGTCCCATTGATTATTACCCATAATTTTCAGGATAATAAAGCTGCTAAACTAATAAGATGAATTAAAGGAGGTGCCTGGTGGCTAACCAGAAAGAGCGAACCAAGAAGTCCTCTACCCCGGCAGAGTTGGAGGCTGAAACACCCTCTGAGGTGGTCGAGGGGACTCCAGCGTCAGTAGAAGAGAGCCCGAAAAGTCCGCTTGATGAGGTTATGAGCCAAGCTGAGATGGCTTATGCTGCCTACATTGACGCCGAACGTCAGGTGGCCAGGGCTTACCACGAGAATGAAATGCAGGTAGCCAAAGCCTATAAGAGGGCGGAGCAGCAGGCTTATAGAGCGTACGAGGCTAATGTGGCTCAGGCTATAAAAGACCGCGATGAAGCGATAGCCAAAGCCGCCAAAGCACGTGAGAATGTCATCGCGCGGGCTGAGGAAGCCTTCAGGAGTGCCCAGGAGGCGGCCAGCGGAGCTTATGAGTCTTCCCTGACCGAGGCTGCCAGAGCACGTGAAGAGCAAATTACGAAATCCTGGAAAATCCGCGAAGATACCATCGAGCAAGCCTGGCAAATCTATTCCAAGATAGCCAGATAATTATAGAGTTCAGGGTGGTTTTTCGGAGACTGCTATCTACAAGGGTGTCAGGGGAACCCTGTATCGGGTAAGAGTTACCTGCATTTAGGGTTATATAGCGGGGTCTTCCGAAGTATTGGATGGGGTGGTCAATTAGATAGTCTGATTATAGCAGCGAGGGGATGTCTTTTATCGTGATATCAATCCCTCGCTGTGTGCTTACTAAGCCTTCCTGGCGCTTCTTTTGTTCCGAAATGAGATTGATGGCTTTGCTAAAGTAATTCCTGATCTTTTCCATGTCGCTCATCTCCGAAAGCACTACGGTAACCTCCATGGTGCCTTTTTCTCTTGGATAATCACCGCTTCTGATAATTGCTTCCGGAGCCATATTTTTGATGTAAGTCCCCAGCTCTTTTATGAGGTCAACGTTAATTTCCTTGGCGGGGGCGGACACGAGGTAGAGTGCTCTCTTTGAGTCCAGGGGATTGCATTTAATGGACAGCCCGCTGATGGCTTCGTCCAGTGCCTGAGTTCCTTTCTGCGTCTCAGACGCCTTTACCCTGAAGTGCCGGGTTGATGTGAAGAGTGATTTGAATCCCGAGGTCTGTGACCGACCGAATCCTAGAGTGGTCCAGCCTACCAGCGTCTGGATGATATCACCGGCATCGAGTATCTTGGCGCCGATGTACCTGGACTTTATTTCTTCGCCGGCGCAGAGCAGGTTGAAAAAGGGCTGCACGATGTTGTGATTTATCTTATCGAGATTATTTCTAAGATGCTCATCTTTCATAACGTATCTCTGGTTATCGACGAGGAAGATGGCATCAGCCACCAGGTAGCTTGATTTCAGGCAGGTGGCCACATTATAAACCGTCCGCTCTTCAGTCGACTCTTCATGGTCAAAGGGGAGGACGATGAGATTATATACCGGCTTATCTACATAACGTTCTTTTATCTGCTGTGTCATGACGGAGATGGCTCCGGACCCGGTGCCTCCGGCCGCCCCGGCACAAAGTAGAAAGGCATCCGTCTCCTGGAAATGCTTGGAGTTCCGTATTGTCTCGACGACCTTATCGGCGTCTTCACGGGCAATCTCTGCACCCAGTTCGTTGATTTTCCCAACGCCGTGGCCGCTGGTCTTCTTATTACCGATTAGAATGCGGTGTTCGTAATCGGATTTAATAGTTGTCAGCCCACTCAGGTCAGCGCGGTCGGTATTTACAGCATGAACGCCCGTAATAATATCCAGCCCGCGGAGGCCGCGGGCTCTTCCGTTAAGGCGGGCAAACTCATCGGCGATTCTACCGCCGCATTGTCCGAAGCCAACAATAACTAACTTCATAACTCACCTTAATCAGATGGTTTACTTATTTTACGCAATTCCGCAATGGCTTGTCAATCAGTACTTATGTACGCGGTGTGTTTTTTTATTTTATTACAGCCCTTTTTGAGCCATGTAAACGGCCAGGTCACCGAGGCGACAGCTATAGCCCCACTCGTTATCGTACCAGGCAAGTATCTTGACCATGTTCCCGCCGATGACCATAGTACCGGGACCGTCGATGATGGAACTGTGGGGATTACCCTTGAAGTCCATGCTGACCAGCTCTTCATCGCAGTACTCCAGGATACCCTTCATAGGCCCTGCGGCGGCTTTCTTCATAGCCTCGTTAACCTGCTCCACGGTGACTTCTTTTTCAAGGTCGCAAACGAAGTCGATAACAGAGACGGTCGGTGTAGGCACGCGCATCGAGAAACCATGAATTTTACCTTCCAGTCCTTCGACTAGACGGCCTACCAGTCTGGCGGCACCGGTGGTGGTGGGAATCATGTTCAGGCCGGAGGCACGCGCACGGCGCGGGTCTTTGTGAATGGTGTCCAGCACTACCTGGTCGTTAGTGTATGAGTGGATGGTGGTCATCAGTCCCTTGCTGATTCTGAAGTTTTCATGGAGGACCTTGACGGGTGGGGCGATGCCGTTAGTGGTGCAGGAAGCGTTGGAGACGACATTGTGCTTGGTGGGGTCGTAGGTTTTTTCGTTGACGCCGAGGACTAGGGTGACGTCCTCGTTCTTGGCGGGGGCGGAGATGATAACTTTTTTAGCGCCGCCGCTGCGATGGGCGACCGCCTTGGTGGCGTCTGTAAAGAGGCCGGTGGACTCGATGACGATATCGACACCGTAGTCCTTCCAGGGTATCGCGGCGGGGTCACGCTCCTGGATTACTTTAATCTCCTGGCCGTCAACGATGATGGCGTTGTCTCCGGCAGCTACATCGCCGGCATAGCGCCCGAAGACGCTGTCCCATTTCAGCAGGTGGGCATTGGTCTTCGTATCGGCCAGGTCATTAACGGCGACCACTTCCAGGTCGTCTTTGTGGTACTGTTTCATGGCCCTGAGGGTGAGTCGGCCGATACGACCGAAGCCATTGATGCCGATTCTGGTTTTCATTTTCGCCTCCTGTATAAATATTATTCGCTTATCCTTTAAGAGCCTTGCTGTATTTATCCTTCCTTTGGAGGGACCGACTCCGCTGTATCATGTCCAAAAAAGCCTCGATGCGGGTCTTGATATGGTTATTCAGGAAGAAGTCGGCGTTGCCTTCCAGCGTCAGCACGGGCAGGTCAAGCGCATCCCGGAAGATGATGTCGCCGATACCGCGGTGACAGAAGGCCTGCACATAGTGGATAACGCCGTCTATCCGCCTTTTGGGCAGTTCCGTTTGTATATCCCTGAGACGCTCGTGGATGGAGTAGGGGTAAGTGTAGCTGGAATACTGCTCGGCCAGGGACTTGCCGGGAGTGGGCATGGCAAACTGACGCTGAACCTCGTTGAAGACGACCCTGGCGCCGTGTTTTTCGATGAAGTTGTAGAGTTCTCCGGCATAGACCGAGGGCACACCAATATAGGCCAGCCTGAGTTCGCTGGTGGGGTAGGTAGGACGCTGCGAGCAGGCTTCCACCAGATTATTCAGCTCCTGTCGGTACTGGCGAAAATTTTGGTTAAAGTCGGAGGCGGAGACGAGCCAGAGGTGGTTCTCGCGGCCGCTGACCGTATTTTCCTGCCAGGTAAGACTGTCCAGTTTAAGGGCAAGGTCGCGGGCCGGCTGGAGTTCTTCTCTGACTTCATCAGCGGCTTCAAGCGTGGTGCAAAGAATCGATGCCAGCGCTTTGATGGCTTCCTGCATGCGGTGAGTATCGGGTCGTTCGGGGTAGGCGAAGGGTATAGTGTTCAGCCCTCTAAGTTTCAGAATCTCCATGAGCATGAGGGTATTGGAACAATCGCCGCTAGTAACGCAGATGACATCCTGGATGCCGGTTTCCATGCATACCCCGTAGATACCCTTTATCCAGCTACAGCAGTTGAGCGGGAAGCCGGCCCTTTCGGCGATGGTGATGAGCCGCCCCGGATCGGGGTCGGAAACGAGGACATTGTTCAGGTCGATTGGCTGATAACCGGCGGCTATCAAAACCTCTACGGGCACGGTAGTGGTGATGCCAATCTTTTTCATTTAGACTTATTATATCAGTTTTGGCGGTAATATATAATGCCTTTTCCGGGCAGCTTGTTGACAATGCTGTCGTTGGCCATCATCTCCAGGTGAGCCAGCGTTTCAAAGATAGCCATTCTTTTATGAAATTCAGGCAGGTCCTGCCAGCGGGAATTATCTCCCCAGGTTATTTCCCGGGCTATCTGGTAGGTCGTTCTGGCTTCCTCTCCCATGATTGTAAGAATTTCCTGGTTTCTCTGCTCGTGGTGCTTAATAATTTCGTCGATGCGCGGCCTGAATGCGGTAAAGGGCTGGTCGTGGCCGGGCAGGACAAGCTCGACGTTTAGCCTTCTTAGCTCTTTGAGCGACTCTATATACCGGCCGAGCGGGTTTTCTATCGACTGCGGGTGGACACTGATATTGGGCGTGATTTTCGGCAGAATGTGGTCGCCGGAGAGCAGGATTCTCTTCTCGGGTTCGTAGAGGCAGAGATGGCCGGATGAGTGCCCCGGCGTCCAGATAACGCGGAAGGTAAACTCGCCGGTAGTGATGGTGTCCCCATCGCGTAGGGTGATATCGGGCGGGGTGGCATCGACGTACTGCTCCAATCCCACCGTGGCGTCCCGGAGCTTTTCCATCTCCTCTCGGGGCGTGCCGTTATCAACGAGCATACGGTCGGTCTGGTGTAGCAATTCCTCCATGTGGACGTACCGGGGTTCGATGAAATCTTTTTCGATGGGGTGCATGGCGATGGTGGCCCCGGAGAGTCTTTTTATTCTGCCGGCCATACCGAAATGGTCGGGATGGACGTGAGTGACCAGTATCTGGGAGATTGACTCGAATCCCAGCCCTTTTTTAACCAGGGTATTGTGCATGGTGCCGAATGACGCGTCCGTGTTCCAGCCGGTATCGACGAGGAGATAGCCTTTATCCCCGCGGATAAGATAAGCGTTAATATGCGACGGCCCCCCAATATCATCAATCGGCAGCTTTATCCAGGTGATACCCGGTGAAATATCAGTCATTTCTTCCCTTCAGGTTATAGAATGCCTTCAGTCCGGCATAGCTGGCGCTTTCCTGAAGCTCGTCCTCGATGCGGAGGAGGCGGTTGTACTTGGCGGTACGCTCGGAGCGGCAGGGGGCGCCGGTCTTTATCTGGCCGGTGTTCAGTCCCACGGCAAGGTCGGCGATGGTCGTATCTTCGGTCTCACCGGAGCGGTGACTGACAATGGCCGTCCAGCCGGACTGCTGGGCCATCCTGATGGCGTCGATAGTCTCCGTCAGCGTGCCTATCTGGTTAAGCTTGATGAGGATGGAGTTGGACGCCTTCTGGCTGATGCCCTGCGCGAGACGCCCGACGTTGGTGACATAAAGGTCATCGCCGACAAGCTGGATTTTACCGCCCAGTTTTTCGGTGATAAGCTGCCAGCCTTCCCAGTCGTCCTCGGCCATGCCGTCCTCAATAGAGATGATAGGGTATTCGGCAGCCCACTTGACATAATAGTCAACCATCTCGGCGGAGGTCAGCGTCTTGCCTTCCCTGGCGAGAACGTATTTGCCGTCCTCGTAGAACTCGCTGGAGGCGGGGTCGAGGGCAATATAGCAGTCTTTGCCGGGCTTGTAGCCGGCCGACTCGATGGCGGCCAGGATAGCTTCCACCGCCTCCCGATTGGAGGGAAGGGAGGGGGCAAAGCCGCCCTCGTCGCCGACATTGGTATTGAGCCCTTTGTCCTTGAGGACTTTCTTCAGGGCATGGTAAACCTCGGCGCCCATACGCATGGCCTGGCTGAAGCTAACGGCACCGACCGGCATTACCATGAACTCCTGGAGGTCTGTGGAATTGGCGGCGTGCCTGCCACCGTTGAGGATATTCATCATCGGCACCGGCAGGGTATAGGTATTCACGCCGCCGAGGTAGCGGTAGAGGGGCATGTCCATGAGCCTGGCGGCGGCGTGGGCTACCGCCAGCGACGTTCCCAGGATAGCGTTAGCGCCGAGGCGCGATTTATCAGGGGTGCCGTCGAGTTCTGTAAGGGCGTGGTCGATGGCCGTCTGGTCTTCGGCGGACATCCCGATGATGACTCCGGCAATGCTGTCGTTGACATTGGCGACCGCCTTGAGGACGCCCTTGCCGTTATATCGTGACTTGTCACCGTCGCGGAGCTCCACGGCTTCGTGCGTGCCGGTACTGGCCCCGGAGGGCACCGCGGCGCGACCCAGCGTGCCGTCGTACAGTTCGACCTCCACTTCGAGGGTAGGATTGCCGCGGGAATCCAGTATTTCCATGGCTTTTACATTTTCAATCGTTGACATTTTACACTCCCATTCCCTGGAATTACGGCTGGTTATTGATAAGCTCTAAAGCCTTGTTTATAGCGTCTTTCGGACTGTCGGCTATGATGATACTATCGTCGGCCTTCCCGTCAATCGAGAGCGACCAGGTATTCAGGCCGATGACGGGGATGCCGCTTTGCAGAGCGTGGCCGATTTCCGAGAGCGTGCCGTAGCTACCGTCGATGGCGATGATTGCCTGCGCCGACTTGACGACCGCCACGTTCCGGGCGTAGCCGAATCCGGTAACGATAGGTATCTTAACGTAGGGATTGGCGTCCAGGCGGCTATTTCCGGGGAGGATACCGATGGTGAGTCCGCCCTCGTTGCTGGCGCCCCGGCAGGCGGCTTGCATAACGCCCCCCAGTCCCCCGCAGACCAGCACGGCGCCCTGACGGGCAATCTCCCGGCCTACTTCCTCGGCGATGCTGGCTACCTGTGGTGAGACTGCTCCGCCGCCGATAACCCCGATGAATATGATTTTATCCTTCATTGAAAATTTCCTTCAGATATGGAAATTATAACATTGGAGATTGGAATGTAGCAAAAAACCTTCGTGGGCACCACTCCGCGGGCTAAGCAGAGAATGATGCGAGGGTGGTAGGGTGGGAATAGATAACTTAGAAATGGGATGTGGGAGGCAGTCTGGTTAGTTGAACTTGTTCATGGCGGCGGACAGGCCTTCCGTGAGGAGGCAGGCTATGGCCTGGCCGACGTCGGGCATAATCTTGTCGATAATCCTTTTCTCTTCCCGGGTAAAGTCGGAGAGGACGTAGTCTATAACCGCCTCTTCCTTTTCGGCATCGGTACCATCGATTATCTCGGGTCGCCCGATGCCGACCCTGACACGGTAGAAGTCTTTGGTGCCGAGACGGGCGATGATGGAGTCGATTCCTTTATGCCCGCTGGACCCACCGCCGAGCCGGAGGCGTATCTTGCCGGTGGGTAGGTCGAGGTCGTCGTGGATAATGATAAGGTCGGCCGGGGTGATATTGAGCCTTCTTACCAGGGCGCTCACCGATTCGCCGCTGGCGTTCATATAGGTCTGGGGGCGTGCCAGCACGACCCGATTGCCGGCAATATTGCCGATGCCGGTGCGGGCGTGCCCCTGCTGCCTGTCGAAGCGGATACCATACGTCCTGGTCAGGTGGCGGACACACATAAAGCCGACATTATGGCGGTTGCGAGAGTATAAAAACCCCGGATTACCCAGTCCAACGATGAGTTTCATCAAGTCGCCTCTTCGAGCATTTTAAGGAATTCCTGCTCAGAAAGTATTTTGATACCCAGTTCCTGAGCGCGGGCCATCTTGGAGCCGGGGTCGACGCCGGCGACGACGTAATCGGTCTTGCGGGTGACGTTGTCCTTGGCGGCGCCGCCGAGTTCTTTTATCCTGGCCTCCGCCTCCTGGCGGGAGAAAGATTCCAGCCGGCCGGTAAGGACGAACTCCTGGCCGGAGAGGGGCAGCTCTTTCTGAGCTTCGTTGGCTTCTTCCAATCTTACGCCGGCCTCTTTCAACCTATTGATAATATTCAGGTTGTCTTCCTGCCGGAAGAAAGCGGTAATACTATCGGCAATCTTGGGGCCGACGGCGCTTATTTCCACCAGGTCGTCCGCCGGTGCCTTCGCCAGTTCATCAAGGCTGTGATATTTACCGGCCAGGACCTCCGCCATCTCAGCGCCGACATGCCTGATGCCGAGGGCGAAGATAACCCTGGCCAGCGGGCGCTCTTTGCTGTTCCTGATAGCATTGATAATATTCGCCGCGCTTTTATCTGCCAGCTTCTCTAGTGAGAGAACATCATCCCATGTTAGTTCTTGGCTTATACCAGTTTCCTTTAATATTCCAGGGAGAAGGCTATCCACTCTTTCTTTTAAGGTGTTTATTTGTGTTTTGGATAAGCCGTAATTAGTGTGAACAGAGTTATTATCCTGGTTGTTAGATAATATCCTGTCGGTGAGTCTTTTTAGAACGGAAACTTGATTTACAGGGAGGTATCTCTTGGATATTATTGCCTCTTCCATCTTGGAAATCGTACTTTTAGCTAAGTCTCTTGCATTTAATAGTTGTCTTTCTGTTAATGCATACAAGTCGGCGATGTCCTTAATCAGCCCTCCCCGGTAAAGCGTGGCGCTGAGATTTTCGCCGATTCCCCGGATATCCATGGCCCCGCGCGAGGCGAAGTGCTCGATACGCTGCTGCGCCTGCGCGGGACAGGCGGCGTTGACGCAGTAGTACATGACTTCGCCCTCCGGCCTGACTACCTCGCCGCCGCATTCGGGGCAGGCTGGCTGTCCCTTATCGTTTTTCGGCAACTTTTCCAGCAGGCTGAACTCTTTTTCCTTGCCGGTGCGCTTGCTGACAATCGGCCCGACAACCTCCGGGATAACCTCTCCCGCCCTCTGGATGATGACCGTATCGCCGATGCGGATATCCTTGCGCCGGATATCGTCCTCGTTGTGCAGGGCGGCCTGCCTGATGGTGACGCCTCCCACCGATACCGGCTCCAGGATGGCGTAGGGATTGAGGGTGCCCGTACGCCCGACGCTGATGCCGATGTCGTTGAGTACAGTGGTGCCTTGGACGGCGGGGAACTTGTAGGCGATGGCCCAGCGCGGCTCGCGGCCGATGTCCCCGAGCCCTTCTTGCAGAGTAAGCTGGTTTATCTTGATAACGATGCCGTCGGCCTCGTACTGGAGGCTTTCCCGCTGCGCTTCCCAGGTCTTGTAATACTCTTCCACTTCTTTGATATTTTTCAGCCGGCGGTTGTTGGGATTTACCTTGAAATTCAACGATTTCAACCATTCCATGGTCTCCCAGTGTGTTTTTCTGGGGGCTTCCGCACCAATGGGGTAGCCCAGCATATAGATGAAAATATCCAGCGGGCGTTTAGCGGTGATACGGGAATCAAGCTGGCGCACCGAGCCGGCGGCGGCATTGCGGGGGTTGGCAAAGAGGGGCAGCCCTTCCTCCTCTCTTTCCTTATTCAGCTTATGGAAGCCCGTTTTAGACAGGTAGACCTCTCCCCGCACCTCGAAGCGGGGTGGGGTGTCTCCGGGGACGGAGAGGGGAATACTGCGGATGGTCCTCAGGTTCTGGGTGATATTTTCCCCCCTGAGGCCATCGCCGCGGGTGGCCCCGGTCACAAACTGACCGTCAATATAGGTCAGGGCTACGGCCAGTCCGTCTATCTTGTGTTCGCCGACGAAGTCGAATGGTATATCACCGGCCAGCCGGGAGGTTCGTGTGTACCAGGCGAGTAGTTCGTCTTCAGAAAAAACGTTGCCGAGTGAGAGCAGGGGCTGGGGGTGCGCCACTACCCCGAAGGCCTCGACCGGAGCGGCACCGACGCGTTGGGTGGGAGAGTCCGGCGTCAGGAACTGGGGGTGTTGTTCCTCCAGTTTCTTGAGTTCCCGCATCAGGTCGTCGTATTCGGCGTCGCTGATTTCCGGGCTGTCCAGCACGTAGTAACGATAGTTGTGGCGGTTAATTTCGGCCTTTAATTGCTCGATTTTCGATTTTGCTTCGTCGGAGCCGGTCACGGAATACCCTCGTCTTTAATTCTTAATAGCAAGTATAGCACAGGGGATTAGAGGGGAAAAGGTGGGGGGATGTTTTACGAGATAAGCAGAGAATGGTGCTAGGGCGGCTAGGGTGGGAAAAGATAACAAACGAGGTGGGGTGGGGGTAGTTAGTTTCTACCTCACCCCTTTAGTCCCCCTCTCATGACGAGGTTTCACAGGAGAGGGGGAAGAAATAAAAAGAGGGGCTGGCGCCCCTATTGGACGCCCTTTTGTAAAATGGATAATTTCTTACAATATTGGGAAGAAACGACGTGATATCTTACGGAACATGCCGACTAAAGAACTAATTGCTTCTCTGGCCTCATCCTCTACACCATAATCCACTAGTTCAGGCGCAGTGATCTTAATATATTGTTTCATAAAGTTTGGTTTTGAGAAGTCATTATCAACTTTAAAATCATGCACGTGGACATATGGGTTTCTGAAATCCCGACGAACTCTATTTAACGCATTGAACTCATCAGTACTAAGCAGATTTTCGGTTCTGGCCTGATCAATTAATGCTTTAAAACCAGCATCGTCTATTTTCAAGTGTTCATTAAGGTAACCGCTAACACCTTTAGACACTCTATAATGCGATCGTAATAATTCCTCAAAACAAAGTTGGGTCAGTACTATTGTTGTTACGAACGCACCAATGTACCAACATAATCTTGCTTCCTCGTAATATTCACGCGCAAGAGCAGAAACTGGAGATGGTTCTGCGTCTTCTTGAGAGAGTAAAAAACGGAGTCGCTCGAATCGACCAGCGTATGCTCTTGTGTCCGCATCATGAATCATCTGTTTCAGTTCATTATCTGTATACACTGCATTCCTCTAGAAGTAGTATACCATTTAACCTTGAGTGGTACAGGTCAGGACATTTTATTCGGATTCCACCCGCCTGATTTCAAATATCACCGGATTATCCGGGTCGGGGCAGGCCACGCGGGCTCTATCCGGGCCGCTTTCCCAGGGGAAAGAGCCGCCGAACTGCAGCGGCTCGGCGAAAGGAAATAACGTGTAAAACGCCCAGGAACACATTCCCGAGGGCGTCGTCTGGCCGATGATGAACTCGTCGCCGACCTTATGACCGGCCTCGCAGGTGCCCTGCTGCGATATCACTTTAGCGATTATTTTCGTCATACTACCTGCTCTCCAAAGCTCATTTAACTTTAAATTCCGTGCCCAGGATATCCAGAAAATGGCGTTCGTCCCTCGTTACCTTCCGGCTTTCCGTGATTTCCAGCCGTTTCTTGAACAGGGGGCCGTCGATAACCAGTGTATGATATTCGCCGGCTTCGCCGCAGGGTGTGATATCTCTTGTCCTGCTCATTTTGTCTATTTGATTAATAAAATCCCTGTCTATTTTCTGCCCCAAGACCTCTTCGCCGAAGATTTCCGCCTTGACGGCAATGACAACCGCTTCAAAGCCCGCGTCGATTAACTCCTCCATGAGCTTTTTCTGGTCTTCGCCCCATAAAGGCAGGTGCGGCGTCATACCGGCTTCCTTACAGACCCTTTCAATCCACTCTCGGTGAGGATTAAAGTCGATGTCGCCGAAAACGCCACCTTCGATGCCTTCCTTTTCAAAGACTTTAAGCATCGTGATAAACTGGGCTTCGTAGTTATCTCCTTCGGTACGCTGCTGCATGATGGGAATACCGAGCGCCTCGGCCTGTTTCCTGATGACGGCGGAGGATATGCCGTGGCTGCGCGAGCGCTCTCCATCCCCGGTGACCATGTTGGCAAGATAGCGGACGTCCAGCCTGCCTGTCACCGCCCGGTGCAGGGCGAGACAGCAGTCCTTGCCGCCGCTCCATGAAGCAAAAACTTTCGTCATATTAACTATAGTTTAAGATGGGAAGTGTCATTGAGGAGGTTTAAAATGGCACCCTGCGGGTAGGTCTCCAAGATGCTGAGCGATGCTAAATCAAGTCGTATTTGCCGCCAGTGCTTTACAGGTATTCCCAGCAGGTGGCAAATCATTATCTGCAAAGGGCCACCGTGAGCTACGATAAGCACCGTCTCCTTCTCCTTGTGTTTGTTCAGCTGGTTCAAAAAGCTGCGGACGCGATTATCCAGTGTTTCAAAGCTTTCACCGCCGGGAAATGCTACCGCTTTCCGGTTAAGAAGTTCCTCGGCCAGCTTTGGGTGGAGTCGCTTTATTTCCTCGAAGGTAAGCCCTTCGACATAGCCGAAATTACACTCGTTCAATTCCTGACACGCGAGAATTTCAGCTTTGTGTCGCGAGGCGATTATTTCCGAAGTGGCACGGGCGCGACTCAGTATGCTGGTGTAAACGGCGATTATTTTTTCTTTGGCCAGGCGGTCTCTTAGCTGTTCCGCCTGCCTGACGCCGATGTCGCTTAACTTAATATCGGTGCTGCCCCAGAACCTGTCTGCCCGGTGCAGCTTGGTCCTGCCGTGTCTTACCAGAAGTAACCTCGACAATAGCGACTCCTTAGCTCAGCTTATTTTACGGAGGATTTTTATTCCTCTTCCGAAGTGTGTTTCCTTAACCATAACTGGGGGTAGGTGGACGTGACGCGTCTTATAGTTTCTATTTGCTTTTTAATGTTTTCGGCGGTGGACTCATCGGTGAGAAGCTGTTTGAGGCGCGACGGGTCGAATCCCAGCACCTTTTCCCAGAGTCCCTCCGGTTCAAGCAGGGCTCTGACCTCGTCCTCGTTGAAGCCCGTTCTTTCCATGAGTTTATAGGTAATTTCGTACTCGCTGCTGAAAACCCGGTTAAGCTCCTCGGCCTGACAGTATTCGATAATCGTCTGCTTTGCCTCGTCGAGTTGCGTTTGCAGTTCTTTAATCTGAGCTTGAAGGGCGGCGTACCGCTCGACGGCATCAATAGCGGCGATTCCCGGCAGGAGCTCCTGGCGGGATGTTTGAGGCGCAACGGTTAAATACTGGTGGCGATAGTAAGGGCAGTGCTCCGGGAAATCACAGGGGCAGTACTGGTTTTCGGTAGCGGGGAATTTGCCCTGCGTAATATTCTCCGCCACCTCCAGAACGAGTCGGCGGGCCTGCTCAAGCTGTTCCTGGCCCCGCGGCGGGCAGTTACAGGCGGTGTTCGACCTCAGGTGATAGAGGGTGAGCATCTCCACGGGCAATTGCCAGGTCTGCTCGGCGGCCATCTGGTATATCGTCAACTGGAGGTCATCCGCCAGGTAATCGGCGGTAAAAAGCTCCTTATTCGTCTTGTAGTCGATAACCGATAGTCCGCCGCTATCCAGCTTGTCTACCCGGTCGATGAAGCCCCTCAGCTTAATACCATCGATGTCAATGTAGAAACTGCGCTCCAGGGCTACCGGCATGTGGAAATCGGCGCTGTGGATTTCCCAGAATCGGGTTAGTATCTCTTTCCCGTATTCTTTATACCTGGCTTCTTCCTCGGGTGATTCGTAGCCCTGAGAGAGCCAGTTACTTTCGTAATACTGAAGCAGTTCTTCCAGTGATGGGGGTGGTGGGGTGCTGACCTTAAAAAAGCGTTCGACGCAGGAGTGCATGGTGGTGCCGAAGCTGAAGTACCACTTATCCTTGGGCTTCAGGCCATCGATGTACTGTAGTTTATAGCACAGGGGGCATGACTGGTAAAGAGAAATCTGGGTAAAACTCAGAGGTCTAATAGTAATCCTCCCATCGTTACGGGTGAATGGCAAACCGGAAGCAGCTAAAGGGAACCGGGATTTTCCGTTACTTTACTTTTTGAGACTATCAATAAAATCGTCCAGCGTCAGGGCGGCCAGGGTATTGGTCTGCAGGGTCCCGCGCGAACCGAGCTCGGTGGCTACCTTGGCGATGGTCTCATTACTCGGGGCTTCCAGGACGTTGATGAAGTCGTACTGGCCCAGAGTAACGTACTGGGCGAGTATTTTTACGCCCATCGCCTCCACTTCTTTGTTGACTTCCTTAATCCTCTGCGGGTTTGTTTTTACCGTTTTCCTGCCTTCATCGGTGAGGTTGGTCATCATGATATATAGCGGCATAATTTCCTCCTCTTATGATAATTTATCGCCCGCGCCTCCGGTGCCCTCGGCTTCCCCCTCTATTATGAAACTTATTATAATGATAACGGGGTATGCATCTGAAATTATAAGGCGTCAAGCGTGTTTTGTCTACAGTGCTATTCTTAATATATGTAGCAACGTGGCTAAGATAAGTTATAAAATGTAACCAGTGGGTGAAAATGTATCGCTTATAGTCGCCTTCGGCGGCGGGTTGCTGTCCTTTCTTTCGCCGTGCGTGCTGCCGATGGTACCGGTGTACCTGGCCAGTCTTTACGGTCCGGGAATATTCGATACCGATACCAAAGGTATCCGGGTGCCGGTGTTTTTACATTCGCTTAGCTTTGTACTCGGCTTTTCGGTCGTTTTTATTTTCCTCGGGGTAGTTGTCGGGCTGACCGGTTACGCTGTTAACCCGGACTATGCACTGCTACGGAAGATAGCCGGCAGCCTGCTGATAGCTTTCGGCTTATTTATTCTTCTGGCCACGAAAGTACCCTGGCTGAATTATGAAAAACGCCTGTCTCCCTCTATGGGCAGCACCACCGGTTACCTGCGTTCTTTCACCATCGGGGCTGTCTTTTCCATCAGCTGGACGGCATGCGTCGGGCCGATACTGGGCAGTATCCTGACGATAGCTTCGGTACGAGCGACAGCCTGGCAGGGGGCTTACCTGCTGGCTATATATTCGCTGGGACTGGGTCTCCCGTTTCTGATGGTCGGGGCGGCCTTTGATTTTTTCCTGCCGGTATTAAAGCGTATCAGCCGCTATTCCGGCTTAATCCACATCATCAGCGGTCTGCTACTGATAGTAATCGGCGTGCTTATCCTGATGGGTAGGCTGACCTGGATTTCTTCGCTCGCATTATGATATATTTGGGGGGTATCATGGGAAGATTAAAAAATATTATTATAGCTTTATTCCTGCTGATAGTCGTGTTGACCGTACTCGGTTGCTCAGAGGAGTCGGGGGGAGAGCAAGCCCCTCAGGCCCCTATACCTGGAAATACGGCGCCTGATTTCCATCTTAAGAGTCTGGACGGAGAAACCGTTAAACTAGATGAATTGCGAGGGAGACCGGTATTGCTTAACTTCTGGGCGACCTGGTGCGGTCCGTGCCGTCATGAAATGCCCTTTTTACAGGAGGTATCCGAGGATAAGGAATGGAATAAACGGGGGCTGACAATACTGGCGGTCAACCTCAGGGAACCTGCTCCGGCAGTACAGGAATTCATGGATGCTTATGGCCTTTCTTTTACGGTGCTCCTCGATTCTGGTGGAAGGGTGGGGATGCTATATAACGCAGCCGCGATTCCGACCACCTATTTGATTGATAATAATGGTATAATAAGGAATATACAGAAAGGCGCCTTCGTAGAGAGGGCTCACATTGACTGGTTTTTGGTGAACTCTTTAATGGAAGTCGAATCGTAAGGGAGAGAATCATGGATGATATCCTGAATGAGGCCTACGGGATTGTCCAGTGCAAGGAATGTCCCTGGTATAAGAGCTGCGTCATGCCGATGAAATTTACAGCCGAGGATATCCGCCGCCAGCTGGAGCAATCGGCGCCGGGTATGGGTATTCCTCAGCAGATGGACCTGGGCATGCAGAACCTGCTTTCCAGCATGGCGACGGCGGCGCAGAACTCGTTGGTGGAAGGGTGCCCCGTTTTTATCGAGCGCCTGCGTTCCAATCCCGGGTTAGCCCAGCGTATCAAGGAGATAATGCAGAACTGGGCAAATGAGGGAGAGCCCGGAAAATAAGGTACTATACAGTTATCAGGACTGCACGCTTATAGCTTCAGCGCTTCTCTTTCTTCTGCCGTCAGACTGGCCTTAAAGCTCTCCAGTTTCTTCTTACCCTTATCGGTGATAGTCACCTTATTGTCTTCGACATCTGCATAGCGTAATAGTTCGAGTTCCCCGACCAGTATCGCCACGATTCTCTGGCCTAACGACGGGTAGATATTGTTTCTCTCGTCTTTAGTGAACTCATTTATTATACTATCCATGGCAATACCCGATTTCTTGGAAATCTTACTTAATATCGTCATCGCCCTCCGGTAATAGGGGAGGGCATCGCCCCTGTCGGCCATGTCAAAGGCTTCTACCTTGAACTGCACGAAGGTATGGCTGTCCCCGCATTGCAGGTTGATATCCTTTTTCTCCGTGCCTTTGCCGATGATGAATTTTCCTCCCGGCGGATTATCGAACAGTGTTTCATCGGCGACGAACTTATAACCTTCCTCCGGCCTTTCCAGGGTCGGTCGGAAGCCCACACCGTCGTATTTTTTATAGGCGGGGTCGTATACGCTCTGGGGAGAGTGCCAGAAGGGGTAATAGCTCCCGGGCATTTCCCCTTCTTTATGCCTGCCTCCGGAGGCAAAAAGGGCATTGAACGCCTGGCTTAGCTGCGGCAGCATATTGGGGCATACTCTTCCGGCAACCGTCTCACCGTCGTAAGTAATTTCATCGCCTATCCTGAGGCGCATGTGGCAGGGGCCCTTGCTTTCGTCCTTGCCGTAACCGGTTACCGTTGCTTTTACCTTGAACATCATGGCTCCTTTATTTTTTGCTACTATTTCCAATCAGGGTCAGGTCAGGGTGCGTATGCCTCGGCCAGCCGGACCAGCCGACGGTAGGCTTCAACGGGGTCCGGCTGCGTTAAGATGGCACTGCCGACGTAGATAACGTTCACACCGGTCTCGGCAATCTGCATGATATTGCTATCCTTGACGCCGCCGTCTATGCCTGTTTCCATACGAGGGTGAATCTTGCGGAAGGCTATTATTTTATCCAGTACTTCCGGTATGAACTTGGCGCCATAGAATCCAGGATTGACCGAGAGGAAAAGCAGGCTGTCCAGCTCACCGAGAAGGGGGCGGATGGCCTCGACGGGAGACTCCGGATTAAGAGCCAGCCCCGCCATCATGCCGAGCTTTTTAATCTGCCGGATAACCTGGTCCGGCGACGGGGTGGCTTCGTAGTGAAAGACGATTTTTTGCGCCCCCGCCTGTTGGAACTCTTCCAGGTAGCTTTCCGGGTGCAACACCATGAGATGCGCCTCCCAGGTGAGCTTGGTTCCAAGTGAGGCTATCTCTTTGCAGGATACGCTCCGCGAAGGCACGAAACGGCCATCCATGATGTCGAACTGGGCGAAGTCGGTAAAAGTCTCGGTCTGGAGCACCATTTTACCCAGGGCTATGGGGTCGTCGGTAAGGATGGCCGGCACCACGCGGATGCTATTGCTCATATTGCCTCCTGAAAAACCTGTCAGGGAGAACCCGAACCGATAGCGTTGCTGCCGACATTTTAGGTGCGCAGCGAGGGCTATGTCAAGGATGGGTGGACCGATTCTTTATAGAAAATTAACCCGCCCTTAATATATTCTTTATGATTTTTATATGGGGGTTTATAACACTGTGTCAAAATGAAACTATAGTACCAGTACTATTTTCAGGCTAAGATTGGGGGGCGACTACGGTGAAGGTAGCTATCAGCTTCATCTCCGGGGCGATTGTCTGTGGCCTGCTTCTATTCGGGGTGAAGACGGTTATTCCCACGCGAGCTGAAACTGATCATTTAACTGACGAGTCGGAGAATATTACTCAGAGTTTTTTGAATCTGATGCCGGATATCGAGAAGATATACCGGGAGTCATTGATTATGCCGTTTGAGAAGGCCGAGAGTAAAATTTACGACGAGGATATTGCCGAATTCTATCGTGAACTTCTGGACAGCACCGGACTGAGGTCCACGCCAGAGGAAGAGACGAACTAGGTCAGATTTTTTCATAAAACTAAGTGGAGGTCACTTTCTCAAGCAACCTCCACTCACAAGACTTCCTGGTAACGAACCCAACTCACTTATGGTGATTACCACCTATATGCCGGGCCTCTGCTTTACAGAAGGACTTCCAGCTTAATTTATCGAGGCGGGTTCGCTTTCTGTTTGCCCCACCCGTGGCAGGGCATTAACAGTCCACCTGCCAAACTCCCAGTAGTTTATGAAGCCTCACCATACACCTCCCGAAGCAGATTCAGGTTGTGCCATGAGCTTCTGACCTATTTTAGTACAATATGTGCCAGATGTCAAGAATGGGCCAGCTTGGAAGGTATTTATATATTTAAAAATTTATATTTTTGTGATTACAAAACCGAGCCGCCGGAGACGTGGAGGACCTGACCCGTGATATATCCGGAGATGTCCGACGCGAAGAAGATAGCGGCGTTAGCAATATCCGCCGCGGTGGCGCCTCTGCCCATCGGTATCTGCTTGGCCAGCATGTCCACCACCGCCTGTTTGTCGGGCGCTTTAATGAAATTGGTGGGTGAAGGGCCGGGGGCGACGCAGTTGACCCTTATGCCGGACCTGGCTTCCACGGTAGCCAGCTGCTTGGTAAAGGTATCAACGGCGCCCTTCGCCATGGCATACGTGGATACACCGTGACTGTACATATGGGTGCTGCCGGAACCGATGTTGACAATAACGCCGTAATTTTGTTTTTTCATATGGGGGAGAACCGCCTGGGTAACGATGAGCGTGCCGTAAAGGTTGAGGCTGACTTCGTTATCCCAGAGTTCTTCCTTTTGTTCTTCCAGGGGGCCTCCGCCGAGGATAGCGCCGGCAACGTTGAAAAGAATGTCAATTTTGCCGTACTCGGCGATGACCTTCTTGACCATCTCCTGGACTTCAGCTTTGTTCGTGACATCGGCTTTCAGGGCTACGCACTTGCAGCCGGTTTTTTTTACGTCTTCCGCCGTTAGTTTAACGTCATCGAGATTAATGTCGGTGACGGCGATGGCATCGCACCCTTCTTTTGCCAACAGGAGCGCAATCTGCTTCCCGAAGCCAATCTGGCTGCCGGCCCCGGTTAAAAGGGCTACTTTTCCTTTAAAACCTAAATCCATGGTTCCTCCTATTTCGTTAAGTAATGCGCAGATATAATTATATAACATATCGCGGGTCATGGTGAAATACTGTAGGCTACCTGATATGAAGCGCTAGGTCTCTTAAGGATGCCTGTTCAGCAGATTGGATTTAAAGTCCCAGATAGGCTTTCCTGATATGGTCGCTCTTGAGGAGTTCTTCGCAGGCCCCCTGCAGGGCAATGCGGCCGTTTTCCAGCACGCAAGCATGGTCGGCTATCTGGAGTGTCTGGTGGACATTTTGCTCGATGAGTAATATGGTAATCCCCTGCTCGCGCAAGGACTTAATTTTCTCGAAGACTTCCTGCACCAGCCTGGGTGCCAGGCCGCTTGACGGCTCGTCGATGATGCACAGTTTCGGCTTTGACATCAATCCCCGCCCCATGGCCACCATCTGCTGCTCACCGCCGCTTAAAGTACTGGCCAGCTGCCCGGCTCTTTCTTTTAATATGGGGAAGAGCTCGTAAACCTGCTCCAGGGTTTTCTGCCTGTTTTTCCAGGCGCGACCGGAATAGGCTCCCATCTCCAGGTTCTCGTGCACTGACATGTCTATAAAAAGTCTCCTGCCCTCGGGTATGTGAGAGATACCGAGTTCTACAATAGAGTGAGGTGAAAGGCCATCGATTCTCTGGTTGAGAAAGGTTATTGTGCCCGAGGTAGGGCGTATTATCCCGGATATGGTATGAAGCAAGGTAGACTTACCGGCGCCGTTGGCACCGATTAGAGCTACTATTTCTCCCTCGTCGATTTTCAGACAGACATCCCATAGTGCCTGTATCTGACCGTAAAACGTACTAACATTATCAACTTCCAGCATTGGTCTGCTCTCCTAAGTATATCTCGATTACCGTTTTGCTGTTGGCAATCTCTTGGGGAGTTCCTTCGGCTATCTTCTGGCCGTGATGGAGCACGATAATCCGGTTACACACATTCATGATGGCTCTCATAACATGCTCAATCATGATAATGGTAATTCCCTTTTCCCGTATTTGTTTGACCAGTTCCATAGCTTGGGCAACCTCAGTTTGGTTAAGGCCTGCCATCAGCTCATCAAGCAGCAGTAATTCCGGTTTGGTGGCCAGTGCTCTGGCTACTTCAAGGCGTTTCTGGTTGGCCAGTGTCAGGTCTTTAGCCGGGATATTACTTGCGTCGGACAACCCTACGAATTCCAGTAAGTCCGTAGTCGTTTTTTCAGCCTCAGCCGGTGACATTTTTAGGAAAGTTCCGAAGAGTGAACCAACGCGAACGTTATCAAAAACCGGCAGATTGGCAAATATTTTAACCGTCTGGAAAGTCCTGGCTATTCCCATCCGGCAGATTTTATATGGTTTCTTACCGGTAATATTTACACCTTTATATTTTACTATACCGGGTTTGGGAATCAGAGCTGCCGAAATCAAATTGAATAAGGTCGTTTTACCGGCGCCATTGGGTCCGATGAGTCCGAGTACCTCACCCTGGTCAACATAAAAATCGACATTGGATATGGCGGCAAGTCCCCCGAAATATTTGGTAACGCCCTCACCTTCAAGTACGTGCACGTTCTCCTCCCAAATAACGTCTTCGCATCTTTTCTATCAGGCCTGCCAGCCCCTGGGGCAGGTAGAGTATGGCTACTACCAGTATAACACCAAAAATAAGCATATAGTAGTAAGGGAACTTGGTTAACAACAGTTCCTCCAGGTAAGTGACCATGACGGCCCCTATAATCGGCCCGTAGAATTGCCCCATACCTCCCAGAATACCCATTAAAACAGGCATGAAGGAAAAGAGTAAGTAAAAGGCTATATACGGGTCAACGTATGTCCATCTGGTTGCCATGATAGCCCCGGCGGCCCCCATGAAGAAGGCACTGAAGCCGAAGACGAGAACTTTCACCAGGGTCACGTTGATACCCATATGAGAAGCTGCCTCCTCGTATTCACCGATGCTCTGCAGGGCCAGACCGTATTTGGAACGCCGGATTATAAAGGCGGTAATCAGTAATACCGCCAGTACAATGAGCAGGGCATAATAAATAGTCTCGTTATCTATTACGACAACGAACCGGCCGCGCGTGCCGGTAAATTTAACTTCGTACCAGAGGAGAGTATGTTTTATAAGCTCGACGAGTCCGAAGGTGAATATGGCGAAATAGATGCCCCTCAATCTCAAGGTCAGCGCGCCGACGAGGAGGGCGAGGGCGGTACTGATGAGACCGCCGATGATAATAAGGGCAGTAAAAGGAAGGTCGTTCCCGAGTGTCGCCGAGGTGTAAATCCCGACGCCGAAAAATGCCGCCGGCGCCAGCGAGATGTAACCGGTTGGTCCGGAGAAAACAGTCCAGCTTACTGCCAGGATGACATACATTAAAATACTTATCAGAAATATAATCGAGTACGCTGAGCCAAACATGGGTAAAGTAGCCAGGAACACCAGGATTATAACGTATATCCCGGGTACCCACAGCTTTTTAAGATTTAGTCCAGTAGTACTCATTTCTCTACTTACCCATAATGCCTTTCGGTCTTACCAGTAGCAGGAATATGAAGATAACATAGTAGGCGACAAGTGCCAGGCCCGGCTCAAAATAGGATACAATACTGCCGATGATGCCAAGTATGAACCCCCCGATAAAAGCGCCGGGGATGCTGCCCATGCCACCCAGGACGACCACGATGATGGCAATGATGGTGTATTCGAGGCCCATCACGCCGTGAACGGGGTAGCACATGCTGATAAGCACGCCGGCGATACCGGCCAGGGCGGCACCCAGGCCGAAGCATATGGCCAGTACCTTATCGATATTTACTCCCATGAGTCCCGCGGTGGTCGGGTCCTGGGCCGCGGCCCTGATAGCCTTACCCATGCGGGTGCGGGCCAGAAAGATGTAAAAGGCTACACCAATGACTACGGCGAAAGCCAGAGTTACCAGACGTCTGGCGCCGAAGATCGCTCCCGCAATATCCACCGGACTCTGCAGATATGAGTAGCTCCTTAATTCTGACCCCCAGATTATCAGAGCTACGTTTTGAATGATGAAGAGGAGACCGAAAGCCGCCAGCATGGAGCTGCCTTCGAAAGCGTTTACTGTTGGCGACTTGCCTAAGAGGCTTTTGAACAGGGTCCGATGCATGGCAAAACCGATAATGAAGGCAACGGGACCGCAAATAACCACGGCTATGAGTGGATTAATTCCCAGCACCGTGTAGAGCGTCCAGGTGAGCATGCCCCCGAGCATGATAAACTCGCCGTGGGAGACATTCAGCACCCGGGCTACACCGTACTGGAGGCTGAGTCCCATGGCAATCAGGGCATAGAGGCCGCCCAGCAGCAGTCCGGCAATGACTATGTCAAGGAATGTTACCATCGTAATGAATTATTATAGTTTACAACAATATGTGCAGGCTGTCTAAAGGTGCAGGATATTTTTTCCTACAGGAACAATGACCAGGGCAGAGTCACTGCTCACCGTTTAGACAGCCTGCTTACTGTTCACGCCATTATAGCATTTATTTTATTGCTATTTCTACTTTATATTAGGGTCCAGTGGGCCATGCCGGCTTGGGGTAGACCATGTCTGCGGTAGGAATATTGCCTCCTACGACTTCAAACACCCCATTTTGCCACTGACCGATTTCGCCGGGGTGGCAATCCTTGGACATGAGTCCGTTCTCAAACCAAGTGTCTCCGAGGACCGTTTCCAGATGGCCCGTAGCGATTATGTCTCTTATTGTTTCCTGGTCCAGGGTTCCGGCCTTCTCGATAGCGGCCTTCCACATGTCAAGTCCGGCCCAGTAGAACGGATGGCCCCACCAGTCCTGAACTTCTATGGGCTTACCTTCGTAGAGGATGTCAGCCAACTCGTCGAGTGCGTCAGTCTGGCCTCTGGCGAAGCAGGTGAAGCCCATTATGCCTTCGACCATCGGGCCAAAAGCAGCCTGGTAGAAACCGAAGTTAACGCCGGGGCCGCCAATCCATGCCTTGGGGTTGTAGCCAAGCTCGATGGATGTGCCGGTGGCGGGGAGTACCTGGTCGGGGTAGGCAAAGGCACAGAAAGCATCGGCATTAGACGCCTTGGCTTCCTTGATTACCGGCGAGAGGTCCTTGATGTCGGGAGCGACACTCTTAACACCGAGGATCTCAATTCCCTTCTTCGGAAATTCAATACCGGCGACACCGGAATACTCGATGCCATGAAGGTCAGCGATGTAGGTGATATAAGCAGTCTTGGCGCCTTTAGCGGCAAGAATGTCAGCCAGAACCGGCAGCTGATAATGGTCGGAGAAGCTAAGGGTGACGAAAACATAAGGTAAGCTGGGAAGCGCATCCTTGATGCTTGTAGCACCGCCCTCGGCCGTCATCAGTACGTACTCATACTTATTGACGATAGGAGCCTGGGCGAAGATGAAGGCAGTACCGCAGGAAGGCCATATGAAATCGACCTTATCCTCAAGGATAAGCTTTTCCGTCAGCCTGGTCATCGTGGCAATATCACTCTTGTCATCGTAGATTATTAGTTCGATGGGTAATTTCTTACCGTACTCTTCTACATAGATACCGCCATCAGCATTAACCCTGGGAACCCAGGTCTCATAGATAGGTTTGAATGCCGAATCTCCGATGATAGCAGCCGGGCCGGAGAGCGGTCTAGCCATACCGACAACGATTTTATCTTTAACTGGTGCCGGTGCTGGTTCAGGTGCTGGCGCTGGCGCTGGTGCTGGTGCTGGTTCCTCTTCTTCAGCGCAGCCTACCACTCCGGTTATTAGTAACGACAGGCAAATCGTTAGTGGTATCATGTATTTTAAAACTTTTTTCCACATATTTAAAACCTCCTGTTAATCCGTACTAGACCTCGTAGGGTCCGGCTCATGTGTCTTCCATACAATCACCTCCCTGATTAGCAGCTTTCTACATGAGATGGTGACATCTGCAATTTATCATGGCAGTGTTTAAATTTCAATATAAAATTCTCTATGAGCTTATAGAGAACCTTATAAAGGAATTAACTTACCATGGTTTACATAACCGTTTTTCCCCTATTTATTTACATTAACAATATTAACCAATTTACATATACGCAGCACGAAAAGCAGCGCAGCCTATCGATTTGCAATACCATTCTTATAGCTGAGTTTGCGAAACTTTATAATAACCTTGTAATGGTTGTCAAGTGTCCGGTTAAACTTTTTTCTTAAGCTTGTTATCAATGACAGCTGTAGCTTCGGTGATTGTAGTTTTTAGCATTTCAGCCATTTGCAGGGCATCTTTGGCTATTTTTTCTACCCTGGCAATAGCCTCAGAAGCTACCCGTTCTGCTTCTTTGGCAGCCTTCTCCCCGGCTTTACGGGCTTCTTCGGCCGCTTTCCGGGCGTTATCGGCAGCCTCATCGGCCAGCTTGATGCTATTCTCGATATCATCAAGAATCTGGGGCAGCGGCTGAGTCATGATTTTCTTGGGCTTTTCTTCTCCGCTCGGATTTTTCTCCTCCCCCCGGGTGACCATATATACCTCCTTTTTAAGACCGCCAGGCAAGCTCCGGGACATTAGCAGCTGGTTTATTAGAATACGGTATGCCTGATGAATCCATTGCCAACACTGATACCAAGAGCTTTTTCGAACTACCACTAATACCTGCTTCCCGTAATGGGAGGCAGAGGTATGGTAGCGCATGCGGGATTCGAACCCGCGATCTCCTCCTTGAGAGGGAGGTGTCCTAACCGCTAGACGAATGCGCCCCCCGGTTATTCTGGCTGGGGAGGAAGGATTCGAACCTTCGCTGACGGATCCAGAGTCCGCTGTCCTACCACTAGACGACTCCCCAGCGACGGCTAAATTATAACATGAAGCTATCTTAGAGACAATAAACACCCCATCTATTTGACACTTCCGCAATAACAGGCTATTTTTATTTAGTGAAGGGAGTTGTCCCGTGCCTGATATAGTCGATTTGCAAAAAAAGCTGGGAGTAACTTTTAACGAGCCTGCTCTGCTGGAGCAGGCGCTGGTGCACAGCTCCTACGTCAACGAATACCCCGCCCTCGTCTCCGGCCATAACGAAAGGCTGGAGTTCCTGGGCGATGCCGTCCTGGGCTTTATCGTCGCGGATAAGCTGTACCAGGATTTCCCCGGCCTCGCCGAGGGTGAAATGACCAGACTCCGGGCGGCGCTGGTGCGCCGGGAAACCCTGGCCCGCGTGGCGCGGAGTATCAGCCTCGGCGATTATCTTTTTCTGGGTAAAGGGGAGGAGTCCAGCGGGGGGAGGAGCAAAAAAACCAACCTGGCAGGGGCCGTGGAAGCGGTCATTGCCGCCATTTATTTCGACCAGGGCCTGGAAATCACCAGAGAAACGGTTGTCAGGTTGCTGAGTGAAGAGTGGGAGAGGGTTATTGGCCAGGGGACAGGCGCCGATTACAAGTCGAAGCTGCAGGAGCTATCGCAGTCAAAGTTACAATTAATGCCTGCCTACCGTCTCGTTGCCGAAGCAGGCCCGGACCACGATAAGACGTTTACGGTTGAGGTGATGGTGGGTGATGAGATTCTGGGAAGGGGCACCGGCAAGAGTAAAAAACTTGCCGAAACAGAAGCTGCCCGCGCGGCGCTGGAACGGCTCCAGAGGGACTTTACGGAATAGATTACATTTGCTAAACTGCTTTTAAGAGTACCTCCGGTACGTTAGCGAGGTGTTATCATGGGTAGTCGCGATTACAGGCATAGAGAACCGAAAAAACAAAAAAAAGACCCCAAGAAATTGCCCCAAATTAATATTACGCCAACACCAGCCAATGTAGAGGTAATCAAGAAGGGGAAGAAGAGGGAGGAGGAGGAAGAGGTATAGCCTTACGTACGGAAGGGACGGGGGTTGTTGATAATGGCTGGCCTTGCCTCACTTCAGGCGACGGTGCACGGTCGTGTTCAGGGGGTTTTCTTTCGTGCCTTCGTTGAAAGATGGGCGGAAGCGTTAAAGCTGACCGGCTATGTGCGTAACCTGCCGGATGGCACGGTGGAGGTCAGGGCGGAAGGAGAAAGGCAAAATCTGGAGAGACTGGTCAGCTATCTGAAATTGGGACCTCGCCACGCCCGGGTGAATAAGGTCGTCACCGGCTGGGGCGAATATACCGGAAGTTTTAGGGACTTTAAAGTCAGTCATTAGCCAGCATGGCCGACTATCGATTGCTCAAGCCTCGAGCTCTACCTTGGCCGACCTTATCAGGTCGAGATAGCCTACCTTAAGCCCCAGCGCGTCGGCCACTTCACCGTCGACCTCGTAAGGCTCGTCGATGAACACTTTATTGTACTCCTCGACTTCTCCCTCCGAGGGGTCTTGACTGACGGCGAACTTCTGCCTGGCTTCGACTATCCCCAGGTCGAAAGGAAGGGTGAAATAGAGGTCGGCCAGCACCTTGTCGATTCCCAGGCTGTAAAGGCTTTCCCAGCCGCCTCCGTTGTCCTTGTTGTACTTGCTGCTCGGCAGCAGCGAAAGCAGGTTCATGATGGAGAAACTGCCCGTACCGTTATAGGTTTTGAGCGGCGCTACCGTTATCAGGTAGTCACTGGACAGTATTACATTGGGTACCCAGAAAGTCGGCATGGCGAATGGCTTGGGTAGCGGATTGTCCACTTCCACGAAGATGCAATCCCTGACATCCAGCGTCAGTACCCGCGGGAAATCATAACCGAGCGCCTGGTATATCGGGCGGGTGGGTACGCCGTCGGGGGCGCCCTCCAGTAGAAGAATATCGGCATCGCTGACCCGCCGGATACTGGCGATGATGGATGCCAGCATATCGGCGCTGGTGCTTACCGGATAGGGCAGCGGGTAAGAGGCGCTGGGTTTGATGAGGACGCGTCGCGCCCGGGCTACCACCGGCGGTACCTTAAAAACAAAATCTGAGGTGTCAAATATCAACTCTTCCTCCTCAGGGAAACATGCAGGCTTTTAACTTCGCCATTGCCTTGAGGAGCGGGCATCATGGCAAACAGGGTGCGTACCAGCAGGTCCTGGAGTGACGGATTAAGGGGTGTGTTGGCGCCGTTAACAATCAGGTTAACGTCCATTTCGCTCTGTCTGATATTTATCGTATTCTCAATAAGGTCGGCTATTCCGGCGATGTCATCCCGGGAAAACTGGGGCACCTTGATATCCAGCGGCTCATCCGTGACCGCCGCCAGCAGCTGACGGGTATCGGTCAGTAACTCCTTACCCTGTTCGGCGCGGTGGACTTCTATCTTGGGGTAGTTGCTGCTCTTGAATCCTTCTGTCAGTATAATGTCGTAGTCCCAGAGAACGAAGCTGGATATCTCCTGCGGGTCGAAATAACCGTCGGTGCGGCGGTAGATAGCCAGGTGGTCCAGCGAGTTAATGGCCGACAGCTCGCTGCCGGCTCTGGTGAAACGCCAGGTATCCTTGCTGGTGGTGTCCAGGTCATTGGCATGGTGCGAGTGCTTGACGATGGCCACTTTTAAGTCGCGCTGTTTTAGCTCGGCGATGATGCTTTCCAGCAGTGTCGTCTTCCCTGAATGAGATTTACCTACAATAGAAATAATTAAATGCATATAAATTATCGACTGTTCGGTTAAATATTAACTTCTTCATTCCAGTCCAGCATTAATGTCTGGACGGTTTCGCCCTTATTCACGATTTTTCTGTCTTCGGAAATGATAACAAGCCCGTTGGCCAGGCTCATGGAGGTCAGGATTCCCGAACTCTGCGAGCCGGTCAGCCGGGCGTAGTAGTGGCCGTTGCGCCGTTCGATAATAGCCCGGTCGTAGAGACGGCGTCCGGCGTCGTTCTTGACGCTATCTTCCATTATCGCTTCCACCGTGGGCTTGGCGAAATTCTTTTTCCCCATCATCTTCAGAAGCGCCGGCCTTACAAAAAGCTCGAAGCTGACCATGCAACTGACGGCATTGCCGGGTAATCCCATGTGCGGTATACTTTTGTTTTTGCCCTTAATTTTGCCGAAAGCCAGGGGTTTCCCCGGTTTTACCCGCACCTTCCAGAAGACCAATTCACCATCCCTGGCCAGTATATCCTTTACCATATCGTAGTCGCCCATAGATACGCCGCCGGTAGTCAGCAGCATATCGGCATCCTGAGCCTGCTTGAGCTTGCTTATTAATGATTCCTCGTCATCTCTAGCTATCCCCAGCATCCTGGGAACGCACCCGTAACGCTTGACCAGACTGGCGATACTGTAGCCGTTGCTATCGTGTATCTTGCCCTCGGGCAGGGGTTTATCGACTTCCACGAGTTCGTTGCCGGTAGAGAGAATGGCCACCACCGGGCGGCGGATGACTTTTACCCGGCTGTATCCCAGTGAGGCCATCATGCCGATTTCGGCAGCTCTGAGGACGGTTCCTTTCTTCAGGGCAATAGCCCCTTTTGAAATGGTTTCTCCCGCCTTCCTGATGTTAAGGCCGGATGGGGCTTCGGATAGAATGCCTACCCGGGTAACCGGCTGGTCGGGGGCTGATTTTTTGTGTTTGTCATCGTCGGTATTCTCAAACTGAACGACGCTGTCGGCGCCTCTGGGAACCGGCGCCCCGGTCATGATGCGTACCGCTGTACCGGGTACGACCTCCTGCCTGGAAATGGAGCCTGCCATGACCGTATCGATAACACGCAGGTATTTGGGTGTTTTTTCACCGGCTCCGGTTGTGTCCGCAGACATGACGGCATAGCCGTCCATGGCGGAATTATCCAGCGGGGGTACGTTAATATCTGATTTAATATCTTCGGCGAGAACCTGTCCCAGCGATTCCAGGATAGGTGCCGTTTCTTCTTCAAGAGTATCTACTTCATCGAGAATCTTTTGCAGTGCTTCTTCAACGCTTAACATCAATCGGCGGCTCCTCCGGCAATCTTTCTAGCTCGTTCCATGTCTTCTTTCGTATTAATATTGAAATAACTCAGGTGCTGTGGGTCGAACCTGTCGATTTCCTCGGCACCTATATATTTTACTTTTACGTAATTAAAAAGTTCGATGATGACTTTCTTATTCTGGTTGAATATAGACTGGATAGGGGCGACGCAGTTTTGGGAATAGACGGCGTGGAGTGGCTCGTATAAATTATTGACTCGCGGCAGTACGAAGTCGAAACCATCTGAAACCTCTATCATATAACGCAACAACGACTCGTTCAAAAAAGGCATATCTGCAGCCACGACAAGGTTATAAAACGAACTCGATTTCACCAGTCCGGTATAAATACCACCCAGAGAACCCTGTCCGGGTAAGATATCCGATACTGTTTTTACTTTCGGATGGTCCGCTAACTCTGCGAAGGTTCTCTCTTTTGCCGTGACGATTATTATTTCTTTGCTTAGGGAGTCTATGCGGGAAATTACCTGTTCGAGTAGACTTTTACTACCAATCCTTTCTAAAACCTTGTCATAACCAAGACGTAGACTTTTACCACCTGCGAGGACAATTGAACTTATTTCCAAAGTGAATGCCTGTTTTTGGTGAGACCTTACCCCCTATATAGTATTCTACCATATAGAGTCAATATCCTCTAGGGGAACGGAAAGAATTTTAGGGTAAAATAACAAAAAAAGTTACGGGAAAATGGCATTATTTGAAGCGACTTTGTCGTACTACGATTTTATCTCTGATATTTGATACGGGGATATTCCCAATTAGTATTATCAATGACTATATCGGCAACATCCTGTGGCGGATATTCCTCAAGGTATTTCGTCTGCGCCGGCAGGTACTTGGTATCGTACTTATTATGGACTTCCTCGGAATTTCTTGCTCTGGCACGTTTCTTACTCTCTTCAAAAGAGATATCCAGAAAGATTTTAAGGTCGATATATTGTGCCAGTTCTTTTCTGAACAGGAAAACGCCTTCGAAGAGGACAATCGTATCCGGGGCGAAAGAATACTCCCTGTCTGTTTCATATTTATCCGCAGGCAGGTTAAGCAGCTTGAGCGTTACGGAATGTTCACCCTTTTGATGGACAGGAATTAAGAGGTTTTCGATGATAGTTTGAATATTAAAACTACGGTGATAGTAGTTATCGACCTGATTTTCTCCGGCATACCTGATTTCACGGGGATTATGAAAATCGTCCAGACTGATTACCTGTACCTTACGTTTCCTGGCGACCAGATAGCTACCGAGTGTCTCGGAAAACACAGTCTTTCCGGAGGAATCGATGCCGTTTATCCCCACGACAAACGGTCTGTTCTGTGATTTTCTGCGGTCGATTTCCCCGAGTATCTCCTCGAATAACGGCAGTCGCTGGTCGAAGATGGCTAGAAGGTCGTCGAATTTATTAATCGTAATATCCGCCTGCTCCGGTTCATCGCCACCGTAGCCGAAAAGGACGCCGATAGGTAATGAATCAGTCTCACGGGCGGCTTCGATATCGTGAGACCTGTCTCCGACTACGGCGGCGGTCAGGCCGCCGAATTTATCCATAATTTTCCGCACCAGTTCCGGCTTGGTCAGGTCGTTCTCAAAAACGCATTCGGTATAGTCGAAGTAATCGCGGATATTCAAGGTCGAAATGACCATGTCGAAGTACATGGTGGAGGCATTGCTGTATAAGACCAGCCGGTAGCCTCTCTTCTTGAGCGTAGCGAGCGTTTCCCTGACTCCCGGAAAGGTCTCCGCTATTTCCCGGAAGGTATCTTTATATTCTTCGCGTACCTTTTCCCTGACCACCTCCCAGGTTAAATGGCTCCACTCGGGTCTGATAAACTCGTATAGTCCGCCGCCCGACGAATCCGTCGGCAGCCCGAAGAATTTATTGATATCCTCCGGACCGAAGTTGACCGGCCAGCCCAACTTCGTAAGGGCACGCTTTACCGCTTCGTACACCGCCGGGAGGGATGGTATAATCGTCCCGTCTGTGTCGAAGATGATGAGGTTTACGTCATTAGGGTTTATCATCGACTCTTGCCGTGACCTAAAGAGCCGGTTTTAAGACCATGATCTGGGGGCCGGTGGGTAGCTCGGCCACGGTGAAGGCGATTTCGCTGCCGTTCACCTGGGTGACATTGGTCTTGCCCTTAATAAATTCCTCCACTCCGCCTATCGGGAAAAGGCACTTATCGTTCTTATAGTGCATGGGGATGATTACGCGGGTCCTGACCTGCTCGCAGACCTCTCCGGCGGCCCTGGCATCGACGGTAAAGTTACCCCCCACCGGGACGAGAAGCACATGCACCTTGCCTATTTCTACCACCTGATTGTCCGTTAGCAGGTGCCCCAGGTCGCCGAGATGGACGATGCGCACGCCATCTACCTGAAAGCAGAATACCGTATTCTTACCTCTCTCGCTGCCGCCCTTGTCGTCGTGGGCGGTGGGAATGGCCTTGATATTGATTCCTTTGACTACGGTCGTGTCCCTGACTACCTGGGGATTCCCCCTGACCGCGGCCACGTTATTATGGTCGCCGTGGTCATGGCTGACTGTGACGATATCTGCCGTCTCGTTTATCTTTCCATACTTCAGGCCTTCGCTGGTCTCATAAGGGTCGGTAATAATCTTCGTACCGTTATCCGATGTAATGAGAAAAGCGGCATGTCCCAACCATTTAATTTTCATGTAGCTCCTCCTTACAGTGTTGTTAATTATTTCTTTGCCAGGGCCAGGACTGTGTTCACCAGGGTGCGTACCGGCACTCCGGTGGCGCCTTTGACCAGGTAGCCTTTTTCTTTATCGGTATCGTAGGGGCCGGCTATATCCAGGTGGACCCACGGTGTGTCGTCAATGAACTCGGACAGGAATTTGGCGGCAGTGATAGCCCCTCCCCACCTACCGCCTATATTCTTGATATCCGCGATATCGCTTTTAAGCTGTTCCCTGTATTCTTCATACATCGGCAGCTGCCAGATGAGTTCGCCGGCTTCGTTCCCGGCGGCGACTACCTTTCTGGTAAATCTCTGGTTGTTGCTGAAAGCCCCGGTGCAGATATTGCCCAGTGCCACCACGCAGGCCCCGGTAAGAGTCGCCACGTCGATGATGGCCTTGGCGCCGAGTTTCTTGGCGTAGCTCAGGGCGTCGGCGAGAATGAGGCGCCCTTCGGCGTCCGTGTTGAGGACTTCGATTGTCTTGCCGTTCATGGCTTTAATAATATCGCCCGGTTTCAATGCCGTGCCGCTGGGCAAATTTTCCGTGGCGGGAACAAGCGCGGTGACGTTAATGACGGGCTTGAGCCGGGCGAGGGCAATCAAAGTCGCCATTACCGAAGCGCCTCCGGCCATGTCTCCCTTCATATCGGCCATAGACTCTGACGGCTTGATAGAGATGCCTCCCGAATCGAAGGTAATGCCTTTACCGACCAGGGCTAAGTCTACCTTATCGGAATCGCTGCCTTTATACTGGAGGATGATGAACTTGGGCGGCTGCTGGCTCCCCTGCGATACGCCCAGCAGCCCCCCCATGCCCAGTTCGGCCATCTTTTCTTTATCGAAAATTTCCAGGTTGAGTCCATACTTCTCAGCCAGCTCCCGGGCGGCCTCCGCCATCTGAGTGGGTGTCATAAAGTTACCCGGCTCATTGACCATGTCCCGGGCCCAGTTGGCGGCTTCCGCCATTATCCGGCCCATGGTGATGGCTTTTGTCAACGTTGCCTTTGGCTTGCCGATTATTTTGAGGTCTTTAATTTCGCCGATTTTATCTTCCTTTTTGGTGATATAACGTCGGAAAGTGTACAGTCCGAGTAAAGCGCCCTCGGTGACAGCCTGGGCGGAGTCCTCTGTTTTTATACCGTAAATCCCGGCTCCCTGTAAGCCGGTAACCACGCTGGTCACGTTCTTCCCGCGCAGGTAGCGGCAGGTCTCGGCTACAGCGCCGCGTACCTTGTTGATGTTAAGCTCCTTTTTCTTACCGAGGCCCACCACGACGACGCGGTTCGCCGGTAGTTTACCCGGACTGTGCAGGAGGGTAACTTCGTTCAGTTTGCCCTTGATATCACCCTCTTTTATCAGTCGGGATATGGCGCCATCCAGCGCTTTGTCCACGGCGGCGGCATCGCCTTCCGGGTTTTTCGTCCCCTCGAAGTGATTGACTATTATGGCACCGGCCTTGATATTGATAAGATTGCCGGTTACGGCTTTTATCTCCATTTATAGTCTCCTTTCAGAGATTACCCTGTCTTATAGTCTTTACGGAGTGGGTGTAATCTTACAAGACGTACTTACACCCTAGATTATAATCGGTTTTGGGCTGTTTGGCTAGATGGGGTAAAAGACTCAAAAGGGGTGTATAAGAGGGGCTTCGCCCCTCTTATGAAATTCTTCCCCCTCTCCGACCAAAATATGCCTGTATTAATACCGAAAGGCTGGTTGGAGAGGGGGATAAAGGGGGTGAGGTTTATATGGGGTGAGGTTAAAAATATGAAAGGATTATTACACCCCCGACTCTTCGCCGTAGAAAGCCACGCCGATAAGCCCCGGCCCGGTGTGAACGCCCATGACCGGCGTGAATTCGGTGATGAATATCTCGCGGCAGACGAACTGAGCGGTAATCCTGTCCCTGAGGGTTATCGCTTCCCCCGGGGAATCGGCATGCATTACGACGACGTGCAGGGGTTGCCCCTTGACTGCCACCGACTCTATCAGCTTCAACATGCGGTTGATTGCGCTTTTCATCGTTCTGGGGAGCGCCACGGTGTGGGCGTCGCTGTGGTTGAGGGTGAAAATGGGCTTGATACTGAGAATGGAATTAACCAGGGCGGCGGCCTGCGGAACACGGCCGCTTCTCACCAGGTAGGTAAGGGTATCGAGGGTGGCGTATAAATTTACCCTTGACATAATGTTTTGAGCAACCTCTTTAACCTCCTCCAGAGGTTTATCCAGGGAGGCGGCTTTGGCGGCGGCCAGAGCTACCAGCCCCTGTCCGGCAGCGGCGGTGGTGCAGTCCATAACTTCGATAGCTACGTTGCGCAGGGTGTTTTTCGCCGTTGCCATGGCCACCCGTGCCGATTCGAACATGGCGCTGAACTTGGCCGGTTCGGTGATGCAAAGGATACTCTGCGCTCTTTTACTGGCGTTCTGGTAAGCCTTCAGATAAGGCTCGGGTGCTGAACTGGAGGTGGTGGGTAATTTTTTAGACTGTCGCAGCAGGGAGTAGAACTCGGTGGGAGTGATGTCTATCCCGTCGCGGTAGGCTTTATCCCCTACGATTAGCTGCACCGGCACTATTTCGATATCATACCGGTCTACCAGTTCCCGGGGAACACAGGCGGTGGTATCGGTAACGATGGCTACTTTCTTCATAATACTGCTTCTATCCGTTTTTCCTGGTCTGCCAGCGTGTATATTCCCTGTCGATGATAAGGTTCTTTTTTACATCGGCTTTAGCCAGCTCTCTCCTCAGGTCAATCAGCGTCCTGAGTCCGATAAACAGCAGGAGCACCAGGGCGCTGGCAATGTAGATAATATCTTTATCGAAAAGCCACTGTAACAGCGGCACCAGGACCAGGGCGCCCAGGGCCAGCCTGACGTTTCGGGTAATCCCGATGAGTATCAGCACTATGGCGGCACTTATAAGCAGTTCCACGGGTGTAAGCGCCACCAGCACCCCCAGCACGGTAGCCGCCCCCTTGCCCCCCCTGAATTTCAGGAAGACGGGCCAGTTATGGCCGACTATCGTCACAAAGGCGACAACGCAGACCCAGGCAATCGGGAGGCCCAGCCACCGGGCAACCAGTACGGCCACAGCGCCCTTGATGATATCCAGGGCCAGGACTCCCAGCCCGAACGCCGGGCCTATCTCGCGGTAGGTATTCAGGGCGCCGACATTACCGCCGCCGACCTCCCGGATATCGACGCCTTTCCTCAGGCGGGTGACGATATAAGCAAAGGGGATGGAACCCAGCAGATAACCGATGATTATAGCCGCCGCGATATTCAAAATAATATATCTCTCCTCCTAATTTTCCGGGTAAAAGGCAACGCCAACTGTCCCCGTACCGCAGGCGTAACCCATGACCGGACTGAACTCGGAAAGCCACAGCTCGATACAGTTGAACTCGGACGCAACCCTCTCCTTCAGTTTTTCAGCTTCGTCAAGCGCGTAAGCGTGGGTTACGGCAGCATGTATCGGATTATCGCCCACTTTCTCCCTCATCATCTGCAACATTCGTTCGATACCCTGCTTTCTGTTCCGGGCCATTCCGGTAAAGTGTACCACCTTGGAAATGGTAAGCAACGGTTTAATGTTCAGAACCGAGCCTATCTGGGAGGCTACCTTGGGTATGCGCCCGGAGCGGTAAACGTGGCGGATGGTATCCAGAAAAACGATGGCGTTGACTTTGTCCCTGACCTCCTCGGCAGCGCGGATGACTTCGGCAAGGTCTCTATTTTCAGCGGCCGCCCGGGCGGCTGCCAGAACGACCATCCCTTCGGAAGGCGTTGCCGAATACGAGTCTAAAACCTCGATGTGCGTTTCAGGTAGCTCGGCCCTGGCCAGTTCTTTAGCATCGCAGGTGGCATTGTTCATCGTGCTCAGTTTGGCAGAGACGGTAACGCAAAAAATACTCTCCGCTTTCCGACTGGCAATGCGGAAAGCCTGGAGGCAGTCCTCCGGTGAAGCCGCCGAGGTCTTGAATGATTCGGGGTCAGCCATGAATAATTTGTATGCTTCGGTGGGAGTAATGTCCACCCAGTCCTTATAGAGCTTACCGCCGGCGTAGAAGTTTATCGGAATAATACCGATATCATACTTATCAACCAGTTCGTTGGTGAGGCAGGAAATGCTATCCGTAACGACGGCTACCTTCTTCGTTGGAACCTCCAGGGTGTTATTATCCATCTTGTTTAATTAAGATTTGGAGGCGGCAATCTTCCGGCGCCTCAGAATAGTAATGTGACCCCTCTTCAAAAGGCGTTCCAGCACGGCAGGCATCAGGAGTACCCCCCACATTACCAGAACCAGCCCGAAGAAGGTGAATGTATTAAGCTGTCCCACCGTGTAGTTCACTATCAGGGTTACTGTCAGCATCCCTGACGTGGCAAGCAGGCCGACCCTTAACCAGCGCTGGCGTAAACGGATAAAAGCCGCGATGGTTAATGCCAGGACTATGAAGCTCAGGCCTATCCAGGGGGCAAAGTATTCCAGAAGTTGAAGATTGAATTCGGTAAGCTTTCCTGAAGGTGATATGGCGAGAAACCAGCCGGCGATAATCGGCAGGGGCAGCAGCATCAGGGAGCTGAAAAGCCAGTCCCGTTTGTTGGTTTGAACGATGATGCGGAAGAGCCACCATAATGCCATCGGGAAGTATACAAGTAGTGTCAGGAGCGACCATATTTTTGGAAGATAGAGCAATGCAATACCCACGGCCAGTACCGGCAGCAGGGTGTACCCCAGCCACGAAAAAACCCAGTTCGGTTTGCCGTGCCACCAGCCGTAGATGGTCGTAGCGAGGATAAGTATGAGCACTATGGACAACCAGCCGGGATAGTGCCACCAGTTGAGTACAAACATCAGGCCGAAAAGGAGGTGGGGCATTGAGGTCAGCAGGGCCTGCTTCCAGCTGCCCTGGCTGTAGGCTTCGTATATCTGCCGGGCGACCAGCTTGATGCCCCCCATTTCACCCAGACAGGTTACAATCGCCTCTTCTTTGGTAAGCCCGGACTCGGTTAACTCGTGGATTTTATCTTCGATATGCGTTTCAAGCTCGCTGAGAACTGCTGTCTCATCAGCATATTCGAGCCTGGCGCTGTGCTTGATACTCTCCAGGTATTGAATTAATTCCGGTGTCATTACCTGTACCTCTACAACCTCTACGAACTGGACGGTCCCGGCTGGAGGATCAGTTTAATGGCCGTTAAAAAGTCGTGCCACTGGGATTTCTCCAGGGCCAGTTTGGTCTGTCCCTTAGCGGTAATATAGTAGTATCGCCTCTGCCGTCCGTTGGGCAGCGTTTGCCACCTGCTGGTAATCAGCCCCGATTTTTCCAGGCGGTGGAGGGCCGGATAGAGAGTCCCCTCTTTGAATTTAAAGTAGCCTTGGCTCCTGGCTTCAAGCTCCTTGACAATCTGGTAGCCGTACATCGGTTGCTGCTCAAGCAGGCTGAGGAGCAGGGAGTTGGAACTACCTTTAACCAGATCACGTCTCGTTGCCACAAAAATCACCTCGTATACGCTGTATTTACTTAGACTTTCTATGTATGTCAATACTATCAGAGATTAATGGCTTTTGCAAGGGCCTGAATACTTATTTTTAAAGGTTCTATCAAAGCAGCCCTGTTGAAGGAATATTCATATGTTTCCTGGTATTTTATGGATAACTTGAGACAAGAATTACAAAATGTTATAGTACGGAAGAACATCCGTGGGGGAAGTGCCGGAACTGGCAGACGGGCCAGACTTAGGATCTGGTGCAGCGATGCGTGGGGGTTCGAGTCCCCCCTTCCCCAGTAAAACACGGTAAAACCCTCGGTAAAACCACTCGTCCATCATTTGACAAGTTTTAAGGTCCACTCTTCTTAACGGACTTCTTTAGTTTTGTCTCGAAGAGCTTTAGCACCCGTTCTCGCAGGTATCTCTGAACAAACGAGTTCACTGTGCCATCAGGGTAAATAACGCGATTCCCAATAAGTGGTTTCGTTTTATTTTCCAAAGCTATTTCGGAAAAGGAAATTCCAATTTTCTCTTTAAGTTCAGACAGAGAATATTTCGCATTCTGCCAAAGCCACTCCCATATTTCACTCTCGGACTCACTAGGAAGCCTTGTGAGTTTATCCACACGTCTCACGTCTAGGCTTGTCCAAGCAACGACAATTTTGATAAGTTCTGGGTTGTCTGCTATCAAAAGCACTGCCTCTGGTTTTTCGTTTTGCTTGAACCAAGCAAGCTTTTCCGTATAAACATCTTCCATTATGCTACTCCTCTCACCAAACACAGTTACAACGTCCCAGATAGAAACGGGCAAGATGAGCAAGAGCCTGACTGCGGGAAAGCTTTTCCTTCTCTGTGTTGAGGATCAGGTCCAAGGCAAGGTTGACTTCTTTAGCTTCCGACTCCTCTAGCATGAAGCTGAGGATAACCGGAACCTCAAACCTCTCTTCAGGGATAGCTTGCTTAGTTAAGTCATCCAGTTCGAGACGGGACAGCCGTTCTAATTCCTCTATTTGTTTTCTATCGTCAGGAAGAAGTGCTGTCAACTCATCTATATCAAAAGCTTGAAGCAGGTTATCTATAAGGGCTGCCCGACGCTCGGGAATGTCGCTGCCAGAAAGACGGTTGAGGGTCGCCAGATAAAGTCTGGTCTGGTCATCATCCAGATTCCAGACAACGCAGTTTGCCGTCTGGTAATTGAGAGCACGAAGGACTCGCAACCGGTTGTGACCATTAATGACCTGAAACTTACCCTCTTCGCTGGGATGTGGTCGTACTGTCAAGGGCTCATACCTGCCTGTCCACTCGATGTGACGCCGCAGTTTTTGGGCTGTTTCCGCATTCATGAAGTTACTGTTCTCAGGATGCTCTAACAGCAGTTCAATAGGAATCTCCTGAATCTTTACACGGTTCATTGGCAGGTCAGTCCCCTTGGTCAAACAAATTCAGTTGAGCATCACTTTCAGAAGATTTCGGCCAGGTACCGCCAATATTACAGGTTCCATGAGCAAGGTCAGGGTTTTTACAGGCACAGATGGAAAGTCCTATCCCATGCTCTTCAGCGGCTCGGCCAATGCGCGTATAGATTTCGGCTCTCACCGCGCTTGGCAGAGCAATGACGGAAGAACGCTCAGCATGGATTGCCATTGGTCTCGCCTCTTCGTAGAAACTAAGCAGCCTGTGCAGAACCTCCCTGTCACGGATATTGCGCTTGAGGGACTCGACAACACTATGCCTGAGGAAAAGGACACTTATTGCGGCACGTTTAACACCCACCTTGGCGAGAGCCGAAAAAAGTTGTCGGAGAGCGACTTTACTATCGGTAAGACTAGGCAGGACAGGGTCAAGTCTAGCCTCAGTGGCGATACCACCGGCGACCAGTTTGGCTATCTGCTCGATACGCTTCCCGGGACTAGCGGTATTTGGTTCAAACATGCGCTGGATATATTCGTCAAGCGTAATAATTCCTATCTGTGCCCTGACCTTGTCCGCATTGTTGAGTAGGAGAATCATGGTCTTATCCGGGATATACCCCTTGCTTAGAAAGGCTACACCGATGCCTTGAGAAAACAAGAGTTCCAAAACACGGTAACCAATTTCCAATACTTCCGGTACGGGCTGGAAGAGGTCGCTGGAGGGGCTGAAATAGACGGCTTGCGGCCTTTTTCTCTTGTGGGCCAGTTCTTCTTTAAGTTTACCCAGAGTGTTTTGGTAAAGAACCACTTTATCCTCACCGGGGTGGGTACTGTATCCGCGCGTGTAACAATAGACGCAACCGTGCGCGCAGCCGGAAGTTAGGTTAACTGTCGGCATGCGAGATAGGCAAGCAATGCTTGATGGTGTGAGAACGGCCGACCTACGATCAGCTTTTATGAGTGTTACCATATCCGCTCACCACCAAAGTTTGGTTCTTCCTTGGGCTTGTTTTTAAGCCAGATTATGTAAGCGTAGTTTCCAGTCAGCCCCAGGGCTTTGGTCATTTCCTGGATAGTGATTAAATGTGCCGAAAACGTTTTCACGTGCTCAACTAAATCCTGCGGTTTAAGGTCAGCGTCTTCAATGATAACGTAGTCACAGTTCTCAACCAGACAGGATATCACACTTCTGCCTCCCGATGTAACCAAACATTCAGGATTAAATGACCTGACAGGTAGGAAGAGTCCCTCTTCAGGAGTATCGATAGAGCCTTTCAGTCTTGATATTATATACATTCCGCGGTAGAAATCAGAAAGGGAGACTTGGGCAAAGATCCTTCCGTTGGGTAAGGCTAATCGAGTATTTGAAATCACCAGCGCCTCTACTCCTTTACCACCAGGAGCTAAACAGTGATGAGGCAAATGAGCATCTGAGTCTGGGAATATTGCCATCTTCTCAATAAGCAGGCTTGGACACCTTCCGTCGAGACGGTGAATGGAAAAACAACTCAGGTTGTTAAAGAGCCTCGATACCAAGGCAATACGAAGACCATTGGCGGCAGGTAGCGGTTGTTCTCTGTCCAGCCAGCTTCTATAATCGTCACCAAGGAATAACAGACTATCAACGACGCCTCTCAATTTCTTATCACCAAAGAAGCGGGCAGGGTCGGCAGGCTTCAGGTCCACAAACCACAGCCGGAACTTCAACTTGAATCCCATATCATGAATCTGGCGGCAGATAGCGGAAGTAAGCCCTCCACTGCCAGCGCCAACATCAACAAACTCCAGCTAAAGGGTTCCAGAGTCATTCAGCTGGTCAGTCTCCACTATAGGTCGAATAATTTTTTGGTATAAGCGTTTAGCCCGCTCACGCGTGCGAGGATCAATTCCGTAGCTGACACCACCAGCCAAAGAGTTGATTAGCCTGAAGCTAGCAGAACGTTTCTCCTCAGAAACCGCTAGATAGAACATTAATGAAATCGGTGAATCTGGAGATAAAGCATATTGTCTGTAATGATAAAATAGCTCCGGTTTCTCGGTGCCCACAACCGTGATGATTGGAAGGAATTGAGGGTCGTCCAGCACATCGGGCATCCTGAGCTTCGCCAAAAAGTAGCACGGATTTCGAATTGTACAGGTGCCAGCACCAAGAATTTCACTATCGGCAGTCGCTGAAGCTATCCTAAAACATTCAAATCCTAAGGCTGTATGCAGGGCATGTAACCACGATTGGTTAGCATCAGATTCCGTATAAATAGATAAGAGACCATCAAGCAAAGAAAAATAGCGGAAGCAGAACTCTTGCCTCAGGAGGGAATTAAACCCGGAGCGGAGGTAATCGCGCCAAGCAGAATGAAGTGCATCAAGATTTTCCTCCACCTTTTTATGTCCAAGCTTGTGCAATGGCTGCCAGTACGAACTCCAGTCCTCCGCTTCTACGACGAAGCGTCCGCCATCAAAAACCTTAATTCCGGTCAGGATAGTCTCTTTCTCTAGGATTGAGAGAAGTGCGCCCCGACCATGAATTCTTGTTAGACTTTCCGCCGGTGCCTGTACCGTAGTCATCGTCAATTATCTCAAAAGCATGATGATACATTATAAGAACATATGTACTATGGTCGTTTTTATAGCACCCGAGGCTTGGAGGCACAACAGGATTTTGTCGCAATAACGGGAGGAAGATTCTCCGCAGTTTAAGATTCTGTAATCGGATAGGTTTTAATGTTTGCCCGCCTCGGTAAAACCAAAGCTTAAAATCAACATGGCTAATCTCATAGCATATATCTTTAAGACTTCATTATCTTAGTTACCAACTTGCTCATAGATGGAACAATTGCTACAATTATCCCCGGTGGAAGTTATCGGGTTAAATTGTGAGGCTGAACTCAAGTTCGAAAGTTCTGCCTATTGTCCCCTCCTTCCCCACCAATTGCCGAATATCAATTTTTCAAGGAGTCTGAGAAATGGTAAAGAAAAGCTATCAAAAGAACCTGGTGAAAAAACCCCACTATGAAGTCGGCAGCAATCAGGAAATCAAGGGACGCCAGAATCCCACGATGACCTTCATGAGCAACGGCCTTGTTCCCGGGAGCAACACTTATATCGAAATCGGCTGGATATACGAGATGCCCGAACCGAACCCGCATATCCATAAGCACGACCATGATTATGATGAAATCGTGCTGCACATCGGCGCTGATCCGGACAACCCGGAATACCTCGGCGGGGAAATAGAGTTCGTAGTGGGCGGCGAGAAAATCGTTATCGATAAAACCTCGGCTTTATTTATCCCCAGAGGCGTCGAACATGGCCCCCTGACGTGGAAGAAGGTAGAAAAACCCCATATACAGATGGTCGTGATGCCGGGTGCCGGTACCCTGAAAGAATCCAATCCTGCCGGGTATATTACCGACGAACAATAGTATTATCCTTTACATAAAGTCATAGTATTTATGAAATTTAGCCTTAATATAAACGCGTGTACTTGCTGGGACTGTCCCTCCAGCATATCTGTTATTTAATAAGACAGCCCCCGGAAAGGAATAATTACCTGTTACAGGAGGTGGAATTTATGGATATTGAAGAACTCGGCAGGAAAGTCCAGTACCTCGTCGACCTTGAAGAAATTAAGAAGCTGCAGCGTAAGTACCAGTACTGGCTCTTTAAACAGGACTACGAGAAAATCGTCGAGCGCTGCTTTGCCCGCCAGACCCCCGGCATAAGGATGGAGGCATCGGACAGCGGCGTCTTTAAAGAGAGGGAGGGTGTGGAGAGGTTTTTCTACAAGATGGTGGGGCAGCAGAAAACAAGGCTGGGAGGTTTTACCATGCACATGGCGGTAGGGCCGGTAATCGAAATAGCCGGAGACGGCCAGACGGCGCAGAGCATCTGGTTCTCGCCAGGCTGCGCCGGCAACCTGTGGATATGGGGAGTCTATATGGTGGACTACGTCAAGGAAGACGGCGAGTGGCGGTTCTGGCACATGATTTTCAGTCCTTTCTTCCGTACTCCTTACGATAAGGGCTGGATGGAAGTCCCCGTGGCCGGTACGTTGAGCTCCGGACTGGAGAACGGGCCGCCTTCACGCTGGAATCCCTACGAAAAAACGAAAATCGGACAGGAGCTATTTAACCACCTTCTGGATGCACCGGAACCCTACGACAGCATGGCTATCGAGTAAGCGTTCTTGACAGCAGCTTTCTCCGGTATTTAAATGTGATTAACTGAACATTTTTCTGCTGAGGTGGATAATGAAAGGATACGCAGGTAAATTCCTCAGGGTGAACCTCTCGACCGGTAAGGTCGTTAACGAGCTACTGCCTGCGGAGGTTGCCCGGAATTTTATTGCCGGGCGGGGCTTCGGGGTAAAGTACCTTTACGATGAACTTGCCCCCAACATCGACCCCCTGGGAGAGCAGAACAAAATATTACTCGTACCCGGGGTGCTAGCGGGTACGCCGGCGCAGAGCGTTTCCCGCTGGGTAGCCTGCACCAAGAGTCCCCTGACCGGCTGC
>CAZCOB010000009.1:0-58300 GCA_964500415.1 uncultured Dehalococcoidaceae bacterium
CCAGGGTGGTCTTGATGCGGGAAATTATTTCTGCCTTTTCACTCTCCTGCATCGTGCCTTTGCTCACCATCCGGTCGAGGCTCTTCTCGATGGCGGCCATGCCCTTGCTGATGAACTCGTCCTTGATATCGGACATCGTCACGTTGTAACCCGCCTGGGCGCTCACCTGGGCGATGCCGTTGCCCATGGTTCCGGCACCGATGACAAACACGTTCTTAATTGCCACGGTATCAACCTCCTTCTGTTTTTCAATTGTCATTATCGGGCTTGACCCGATAATCCAGCTACCCTTTCCCCCTGGATTCCAGCTTTCGCTGGAATTACTAAAAAGAGTAAATTACTTATTCTTAAATTCCACTTCCCTTTTTTCCAGGAATGCCTTCATGCCCTCTTTCTGGTCTTGGGTGGCGAAACAGAGGGCGACACACCGCGCCTCCATATTAAGGCCGGAGGTAATATCGGTATCAATGCCGGTGTTGATGGCCATCTTGGCCATGGCCAGCACCGGACTGCTCTTACTCGCTAGCTTGGTGGCCCACTCCATGGCTTCGTCCATCAGCTTCTCCGGCGGGACGACTTTATTGACCAGCCCCAGATTAAGCGCTTCGTCGGCCTTTATTATATCCCCGAGGAAAATCAGTTCCTTGGCCTTGGCCACCCCGATGAGGCGGGCGAGACGCTGGGTGCCGCAGGCGCCGGGAATCAGCCCCAGGTTTATTTCCGGCTGGCCGAACCTGGCCTTCTCCGAGCATATCCGCAGGTCGCAGCACATGGACAGCTCGCAGCCGCCGCCGAGGGCGTAACCGTTGATGGCGGCAATCGTCGGCTTGGTGAGGGTATAAATACGGTCGGACGCCTTCCTGATGGTAGCCACGAACTTCTGGATATCCAGGGTGTTCATGTTCTGCATCTCGACGACATCCGAGCCGGCGGCAAAGGCTTTCTCGCCGCTGCCGGTAAGGATTACCACCCGTACGCTCTCGTCGTTCTCAATCGCCTCGAACACATCGTAAAGCTCGGTATAGACGGTACTGTTGAGGGCGTTCAACGCTTCCGGGCGGTTGAGGGTAACTGTGGCAATTCCATCGGCTTTTTCGTAAAGAATAGTCTTGTAAGTCACGGCCTTATCTCCTCTCTGCTCGCTTGGTTGCTTCGGATAACGCACCTGTTCTCATCGTTTGAGATGAAGGGGACCTGATTTGAAAAGGAAAATTCCTCTAATAGTTTAAGCTAACAGGCTGATACGTGTCAAGGCTGGACGGCTTCCAGCCGCCCCCTCCCCCCAAATTGACAATACGCTCCGGCGTTGGGTAAACTTACTTAATTGCAGGCCATCGCATTTTCACCCGTTGAGGATACTGATATGCCGGAAATTAATGTTATCGCCCACGGTCTGGCCGGAAAGCTTAAGAAGTCACGCTCTGACTATCTTGAGGCGCGCTTCGAAGAAAACCAGACCAGCCATATCACCTACCGTGGTAAGGGCCTGGAGTCAATCGGTCGGGCTACCGCCGGCGGCGGTAACGTCCGTGCCCTGGCCAAAGGAGGCTGGGGATTCACCAGCTTTAATAGCTTTGATGATGTGTCCGACCGCGTCGCGCTGGCTGAGGAACAGGCGCGGGCCGCCGGCAGCGGTAAAAGTAGTCTGGCCGAAGTAGAACCGGCGGTTGATGATGTGCCGGGCGGGTCGGCGAAAAATCCTGTGGACACTCCCCTGGCGGAAAAGAAAAAGCTGCTCGACGAATATAACGATATTATCTGGAGCATCCCGCAGATACAGACCTCCACCATCGGTTATTCGGACAGCCATAAGAAGGTTATTTTTCTGAACTCGGAGGGCAGTTATATTACTCAGGAAAGGGCCGATGTCGCCCTGCGGTTGACGGCCATAGCGGCTAAAGACGGCGAGGTGCAGCAGGTCGGGTTAAGCCTGGGTAGTCGGGGCAACTTCAGTGCTATTGAAGGACTCCACCAACAGATAGAGGAAATGGCCCGCCATGCCGTCGAGCTGCTTTCGGCGCCGCAGGCTAAAGGCGGCGAATATACGGTGGTGCTCGACCCCGTTCTGGCCGGTGTTTTCGTACATGAAGCCTTTGGACATTTATCCGAGTCCGACTTCGTTTACGAGAACGACCGCATGCGCCAGATTATGGAGCTGGGCAAGCAGTTCGGCACGAAGCAGCTTAATATCGTCGATTCCGCCGCCGAACCGGGACTGCGCGGCAGCTACAAATACGATGACGAGGGCGTCCCCGCCGTCAAGACCTACCTTATCCGGGAAGGCAGGCTCGTCGGCAGGCTGCACTCGCGCGAGACCGCCGCCAGGATGAAAGAAAAACCCACCGGTAATGCCCGCGCCATCAACTACCGCTATCCTCCTATCGTCCGCATGACCAACACCTACATTGAGCCGGGCACTGTCACTTTCGATGAAATGATTGCGGATATCAAAGAAGGTATCTACGCCAAGAACTGGTACGGCGGCATGACCAGTATGGAGATGTTCACTTTCTCCGCCGGCGAGGCGTACATGATACGCAACGGCAAAATCGCCGAGGCGCTGCGGCCGGTCATGCTTACCGGCAACGTCTTCACCACGCTGAAAAACATCGACGTCATCGGCAACGACCTCGATATGAACCAGGGCGGCGGCTGCGGCAAGGGGGGACAGTCGCCCCTCCCCGTTTCCAACGGCAGCCCCCATATCCGTATTCAACAATGCCTGGTCGGAGGTAAATAAATGGAGCAAATCCTGGCCCGGGCGAAAAAGATAGCCGAAGAGGCGGAAATATTTGAGGTCTCCTCCGAAGAGACCCAGGTACGCTTTGAAGCCAACCGACTCAAGCAGCTCCAGACCAACCAGACCACGGGCGTGGCCCTGCGTATCGTCAAGGACGGCCGCATCGGCTACGCCACCACCACCGGGACCGGTGATGCCGATGAACTGGTCAGGAATGCCGTGGAGACCGCCGAGTTCGGTACGGTTGCCAGGTTTCAGCTGCCCGATACGCATGACTATCCTGCAGTGAAAACTTACGACCCCGCCGTGGACTCGGTATCCATTAAAGAAATGATTGACCTCGGCGAAGAGATGATAGCCGCCATTACCGGCCATACACCGGGAATTATCTGCGAAGCCGGGGTCAGCCGGGGAGCTGTCTCGGTGCGTATCATGAATTCCCGCGGCGGCCGGGCGGAATACCGCAAGAGCTTCTTCAGTCTGGATATCGAAGGCAACCTCATTGAAGATACGGATATGCTTTTCGTCGGCGAGAGCGAGAGCTCCTGTCACCCCTTATCCGACCCCGAAAAAGTCACGGATATGGTACGGCAGCAGCTCGACCTGGCGAAGAACCGTGCTAAAGCGCCGACCCGCCAGTTGCCGGTGGTCTTCACCCCCAACGGCGTCGGCAGTGCCCTTATCCTGCCACTGATGTCCGCCCTGAACGGCAAGATGGTCCTGGAGGGGGCCTCACCGGTGGGCGATAAAGTGGGTAAAACCGTCTTCGATAAAACATTCACCCTGCATGACGACCCCACCGTCGCATACCGTCCCGGGAGCCGCCCCTGCGACGACGAGGGTGTGCCCAGTCAGCGCACTCCCCTTATAGAAAAGGGCGTTGTCAGGGGCTTTCTCTACGATTTACAAACAGCAGCGCTGGCCGGCACCGTAAGCACCGGCAACGGCAGCCGCAATCGCGGCGGCCTCCCCGCCCCCTCCCCCACCGCCTTCATCGTTACTCCGGGCAGGACCTCCTTCGACGATATGGTGGCCGATATTAAAGAGGGGCTGGTCGTCGAGCAGCTTATGGGGGCGGAGCAGGGCAACGTTCTCGGCGGCGATTTCTCCGGCAACGTGCTGCTCGGCTACAAGGTGGAAAACGGTAAAATAGTGGGCAGGGTCAAGGATACGATGGTCTCCGGCAATATTTATGAAATACTCAAAAACATTGCCGCCGTCGGCAGCGAGACCCGGTGGATAAGCAGCTTCCTCCGGACCCCGCCGATTTACTGTAAAGGGCTAGCAGTTTCCAGTAAGGGGTAGAGGAGGGGGTGAAGATGATATGGATATTGGTATTAATATGGATGAACTAAGATGTGTTAAGTGGCTAGGCTCACTCTCACGAGAGCGACTTGATGCTGACCCAATACTAAGAAATATTTCTAAAGCTGCTCACAGTGATTCACATAAAAAGAGGTTTAAAGCCTTTTCAGAGGCTCTTGGGAAGTTACCCCCTATATTAGAACGTGTGAAGGAAGCGCCTGAACTTGAAGAAGTTGATATGATAAAGTTACGCGAGGTTCAGGAGCTTTATGTGAAAGCTTTGGGTGTCTACATGGAAGCCTGTGAATTGGGTATAAAACAGATGAAAGACCAAATCACTTCTCAATATTCTGCAATCAGAGCTAATATTTCACTCGCGGACTCATATTGGGAGTCAGCAGCAGCAGCGACACATGCGTTTTTTGAACAATGATTTACGTATATTCCGTATTAGCTAGCTTAATATTTACTTTATCTGACTAAGGAGGAAAAAGATATGAGTGGCGGTTGGTACGATACAGCGCAAATTTGCATTAACGGACATGTAATCAATTCGATGTCAAAATCACACCCTGAGCATAATAAGGAATTCTGTGATAAGTGTGGGGCACCAACTATTACCAATTGTCCAAAATGTAATAACCCCATAAGGGGTCACTATCATGAACCACCTAGAAGGTCTGCGTCATATTTATAATTAGTGTAGCATTCTATGGGAACATTTAATTATACTGATTTGCCATTGCCAAGCTTCTGTCCTAATTGCGGTAAACCTTATCCGTGGACAGAAGAAAAGCTCAAAGCAGCTAAAGAGTTAACTGACGAGTTTGAAAATTTAAGTCCAGAAGAACGAGAAACTTTGAAGAAAAGCCTTGATGATATTGTGAGGGATACACCTCAAACTCCTATAGCAGCAACCCGATTCAAAAAGCTTGTTGCGAAAGCTGGAAAAGTTGCAGCGGATGGTTTAAGGGATATTCTTGTAGATATAGCAAGCGAAGCGGCTAAGAAAGCAATTTGGTCTTCTTAAAAATAAAGTCATTGCGAAGAGCGCAGCGACGAAGCAATCCGCCGTCATTCTGGCGAAGGCCAGAATCCAGGGGAGGAGCGGAGTCACCACTCTTAATTAGAAATAAATTGCACAAAGCATTAAAATAATAATATCGGCAAACCACTATGAATCCATTCCCGCCCACGGCCCTTTATGGAGGGAGTAAACTGAAATGAACAATATCATAAAAATAACCGCCCGGCCCAAGCTCCGCAAGCCCAGCGTCCTCGCCGCCTGGCCCGGCATCGGCAACGTCGCCATGATTATCGCCAACTACCTTAGAGCCAAGCTCAATTTCAAAGAGCTGGGCTACCTGGAAGCCCCCTACTTCTTCGACCCCATCGGCGTAACCGTCAAGGACAACGTGGTGGATGAACCCAATTTCCCCCTTAGCCAGTTCTACTACTGGAAAAACGACGGCGACGGTAACGACCTGATACTGCTCATCGGCGACGACCAGCCTGCCGCCAAGGGCTACGAACTGGCTAACTGTGTCCTGGACGTGGGCGAAAGGTTCGGCGCCGGGCGTGTTTACACCTGCGCCGCCGCCATCACCCGCATCCACCATACCGAGCCGCCCAAGGTCTGGGGCGTCGCCACCAGCCACCTCGTCACACCCGACTTAAAAAAATATAATCTGGAGTCCTCCAGCAACCTGCAAATCGCGGGCCTCAACGGCCTGCTGCTGGGCGTGGCCAAAGAGAGAGATATCGACGGCGTCTGCCTGCTGGGAGAGGTGCCCGTTTACGCCAGCCGCGTGCCCAATCCCATGGCGGCGCTGGCCGTATTGAAGGTCCTTACCGATATGCTGGGAGTGAAAATCGACTTCGCCGATCTGGCAAAAATGGCCGTGGAGGCCGGAGAGAGAATCAAGCAGGTGGCCGCCCAGGCCATGGAAGAATATATAGACTACTTCACCGAGCCGATATGGGAACGCGGCGAGGAGGACGAGGAAGACGAGAATTAAGGTAAAAATCACGTCTTTTACTAATTGTGAAATTTTGGAAAAGTATTGCCACGGCTCCCTTTAAACCCTTGAAGGAAGACATCCTTCGGGGAAGGACCGGGAGCAAGGTCAGACTCCGTGAGAAAAAACTAGCCGATGCCCGCAACGACTATAAATGGCAGTCGGACGCTGAACTGGCCAGGCTTGATGCCGCCCCCAAGCTTATTATGCCCTTTTCGCTTTATCTGCTGGACCATGCCACCGGGGTACGTCGCCCGAAATTCAACAGATACCCCCTGGCGGTGGAAACCATCGAAGGCAGGCATATCGGCAACTGTACCTGTTACGACATCGATGAAAAGAAGGGTGAAGCACAAATCGGTATCATGATTGGCGACCGCAATTACTGGGATAAAGGCTACGGCGCCGACGCCGTCAATACGATGGTCGACCATGCTTTCCTGACGACCGGCATCCACCGCCTCTATCTGAAAACGCTGGATTGGAACCTGCGGGCACAGCAGTGCTTCCGAAAATGCGGCTTTACGCCCTGCGGAGAGCTAAACCGCAACGGTAACAATTTCCTGCTCATGGAACTGCAACGCGACCACTGGGAGAAACTGCACAGCGAAATAAATAAGGGCGACTGAGAGAGGCGACAATCCCGTACCCTAAAAGTGGCGCCTAAGAGGGGCAAAGCCCCTCTTCTATATTCCCCCTCCCCTGATAACCTTGCCAGGAGAGGGGGACACAGGGGAAGAGGTTCTATAAATGGACTATCAGCCCATTAAATGGCTCGGCGATAAAGTTAAAATCATCGACCAGACACGCCTCCCCGGGGAGGAAGTCTACCTGGAACTCGAAGACTATCGGGAAATCGCCTCGGCCATCAGGGAACTGAAAATAAGGGGTGCCCCGGCCATCGGTATTGCCGGGGCCTATGCCGTGGCTCTCGGCTCCCGGAAAATCGAAGCTGCGACCTTTGATGCATTCCTTGATAAGCTGCCCGCCGTTATCGATGCCATCGCCGCCACCCGTCCCACCGCCCGCAACCTGTTCTTCGCCCTGGAAAGAATGAAAACAGTGGCTGATTCAGGCAAAGGCGTGACGCAGATTAAGCAAGCCCTCGTTGACGAGGCCGTAAAAATACACCGGGAAGAGGCGGACGCCACCCGCCGCCTGAGCCTGTTCGGGGCGGAGTTGATTAAAGACGGCTGGACGGTCCTGACCCACTGTAACACCGGGCCGCTGGCCACGTCCGGCTACGGCACCGCCCTGGGCGTTATCATCACGGCATACAGTAAGGGAAAAGGCATTAAAGTCCTCGCCGATGAGACCCGCCCGCTTTTACAGGGAGCGCGGCTGACTGTCTGGGAGCTTCAAAAGGCTGACGTGCCGGTGACTCTGATTACGGATAGCATGGCCGGACACTTTATGAGGACGGGGAAGGTCGATTGCGTTATCACCGGCGCCGATAGAATCGCCGCCAACGGCGATGCCGCCAACAAAATCGGCACCTACGCGCTGGCGGTGCTGGCTAAAGAGAATGGTATCCCGTTCTATATCGCCGCCCCCACCTCCACCATCGACCCCTCCCTCAAGACCGGTGAAGAAATCCCCATCGAAGAGCGCAGCCCCAATGAAGTTACTCACCTTCAGGGCGTGTCTATCGCCCCGGCAGGCGTTGATGCTGCTAATCCCGCCTTCGATGTCACTCCCCACCGGTATATCACCGCCATCATTACCGAGATGGGCATTATCAGAAAGCCGTATCGGGTAAGTATTAAAGGTATTATTAAACAACAAGCATAAAGGAGTTACGCCATGAACACCCGCTCGTTGGAAGCCAGACTAGATTCCCTGGAATCCGGGGTTAAATCTCTTAAAAAGCAGCTTAAAGCCAGGGATAAACAGATTCAATCCCTCCATGATATAGAAGACATCAAGCGACTGCAGTGCGCCTACGGCTATTATCTGGAGCACTGGATGAGCGATGAAATCATCGATTGTTTTTCAAATAGCCCGGAGGTGTCCGCTACCTTTGTCGAGGGCACCTATAACGGCCCGGAAGGCATCCGCAGGTACTTCGGCCCCGGACGCGTTGTCCCCCCGGGGTTCCTCCACATGGTCATGCAGGTCTCCCCGGTGATAACGGTCGACCCCGACGCTAAGAAGGCTAATGGTAGATGGTACGGCTACGGGAACATCCTCTCCCGTCCGACGGTTCCCCTCGACCCCGCCTATATGGCGGTCATTTACGAGATGGACTATATCAAGGAAGACGGCGTCTGGAAGATTTTAACACTTCGCCTGAACATGCATTATGCCTATACTCACGGTGGAGCGCCCCAGGGTCCCCCCGAATCTAAAGAAGCCCCCGCCGAGCGACGCAAACTCAACCCTGATGTCTGGGCGGAGTACGATACCGGGTACCCCTCCGGCTATATCTATCCCCTCCACTTCAAGCACCCGGTTACCGGCAGGCCCAGCACCGAGTCCAGGCGCAACGCCGCCCTGAACCTCAAGCCGAATAAGTTTAAGAGCTGGGGGTAATAATTAAAGAATCGGGCGGGACTTTCCGATATACAAAAGAAAAACCCCCTCGCGGGGGCACAGGCCTTTTTCAATTGTGTATTAATTATACCATACTTTATTGTGTCTTGTCAAATTTTATTACGTGAGGGGTTTTTATAGGGGCTTTATTCATACCCACCTCCAAACAGGGGAGTGCGTCGCGAGAGGGGGCTGCGCCCCCTCTCAAAACCCCTCCCCCTCTCCAATCGGACTTTCTTTCGGTCTTGTCCAGAGCTGCAGATTGGAGAGGGGGATAAAGGGAGTGAGGTATATATTCTATATACGCATTATTTTGCCTCCCCTTATCCCCCCTCCTGTGTTATCTTTTCCCACCCAAACCGCCCCGTACCATCCACGGCTTACCCCGCGAGCTTACACCCCACCCCACCATAATTACACCTGAAATTTATCCATACTCCTATTTTTAACATTCGGGTGGTATAATAGGGACGTTAAAGAGGGGGATAAGAGAACGAGATAGAAAAAAGGAGGTTGATATGAATTCAGCATTGCCGGACTTATCATTATTCGAGAAATTCAATTTTAATCTAAAACCTGTCGGTATCAAGTTTCTCCTTTTCAAACCGGACGGAATAGGGAAGCTTGAAAAAAACCTGTCCATTTGCGAGATGATAAAGGAAGCCCAGCAGGCAGAACCTTTTTACGCTACGGTAGACAACTTTACCTGTGTCGGGCCTGTGATTACGGGTATGGTCGGCAGCGACCCTGTTTTCGAAAGCGGTCACATCGGACCGGCCCTGAATATATTCGAGGAAGCCCGCGCCAACCGGAGGCTCTATCATTACATCACCAAACTCGAGAGGAACAGCGTTAAATACGTCGCTTTCGCGTCTATAGATAAGCTGGCGTTCGCCCCGGATGTGCTGATTCTCTCCGCCGACCCCACTCAACTGGAAATTATCCTCAGGGCGATGTGCTATTCGACCGGAAAGATGTGGACCAGCCAGGGAACGCCGGTTATCGCCTGTTCCTGGTTAACCACTTACCCGTATATCAGCGGCGAATTGAACTATATCATTACCGACGTGTCCCACGGCATGAAAGCCAAGCAGGTATTCCCCCCGGGCACCATACTTATATCCATCCCCTTCGATAAAATCAACCCGATAATCGAAGGACTCCAGAAGATAGAGTGGTACCCGGCGATGTTTACCGAGGGCAGGGAAGCCCACGACCGTAAATTCGTGGAAACAATAGAGTCGCTGAATAAGAAACTCGAATCCCAGTAAAAAATGAAGTATTAGAATAACCCGCAGGTAAAGGGGGTTTTCACCTCCCCCCTATTCCCCCCTTTTCTGTGTTATCTATTCCCACCCAAACCACCCAGTATCACCTGCGGCTTATCCCGCCAGCTTATGCTACCCCACCGCAATTACACGTGAAAATTTGTTCACACTCCTATTTTTGCTATTCGGGTGGTATAATAGGGAAGCTGAACAGGAGGTTAAGGGGGTGAGGTGTACATTCTATATTTAGATGAATCTGGGGACTGGGGATACCCTAAATTTGACCCACGCCGTCCCATCCTCTGCATGTGTGGTTGTATAATAGATGATATATATTATGTTAATAATATTATCCCACCGATTAAAGGGGTAAAAAGAAAAATCTTTCGCAAGGATGTAGTATTACACAGACACAAAATACAAACGCGAAAACAGGATTTTAGTATACTAAAAAACCAAGACAATGTTGATGCCTTTATTATAGACTTTTCACAGCATTTAGCCAGCCTAGATATCAAATTTCTGATTTCGGCAATAAATAAAGCAGATTACTATAACACATATGGTGTTAAGCGTATAGATGCCTACTTACCGGAGGATATATATTCTATTATTTTCACTTTTATTATCGAGAGATTCGTTCTATTTCTTAGAGAGGATAAAGCAAATGGTATAATAATCGCTGAAAGTCGCGGGAAAAAAGAAGACCAAACGATACAATATTGGTATTCAAAAATATTGCACAATGGTACACAATTTATTCGTGACTGGCAATTCAGGGATGTTCTTCCAAATGCAATTGAATTCAGAAAGAAAGAAGAGAATATTGAAGGCTTACAGATATCAGACTGGATAGCTTATCCAATGTCAAAAATGATTGAATACCCTGATGGGGAAAAAGATAAATACGAGGAATGGGAATTATATAAGGATAAAATATGGCTAGGTAAAAGTGCCCCGGCTCGGGGTCAAGTCGGATTTAAAGTATTCCCGAAAAACATAGGGCGGAAGCTGCTAAATATGCCACTAAAAAGCGGAAAGGACTCGCGATGAGCCCCTTCCGCCGATCCGTCCTACGACAGTCCATTTTTTCAATCTTGTAGCTTAATTATACGGTATTTTATGGCATTTGTCAACACATTTTGTCATAATATGTAACATAAATGTTACACTTATTTTACACAAATCTTACAAAAGGAGGTAACACCCCATGCCATCAGCTAAACTCGCCGTTATTGGCGGTACCGGGCTTTATAATATAGAAGGCCTGAAAGACGTGCGGGAGCTCCACCCGGATACCCCCTTCGGTAAGCCCTCGGATGCTATCGTCGTGGGGAAGCTGGGCGGGGTGGGTATAGCTTTCCTGCCTCGCCACGGCAAGGGCCACCGAATCTCCCCTACGGAGGTCCCCGCCCGCGCCAATATCTACGCCCTAAAGAGCCTCGGCGTCGAGTTCATTATCTCCTCGAACTCCTGCGGCAGCTTTAAAGAAGAACTGAGGCCCGGCCACCTCCTCGTGCCCGACCAGATAATCGACCGCACCCGTCACCGCACCACCACCTTCTTCGGCGATGGCATCGTCGCCCACATCCAGTTCGCCGACCCCTTCTGTCCCGTCCTCAGCCAGATTATCTATCAATGCGCCCTGGAAGCCGGCGCCACCGTCCATAAAGGCGGCACCTTCATCGCCATGGAAGGCCCCTCCTTCTCCACCCGTGCCGAGTCCCGACTCTACAAGGCCTGGGGCGCCGACGTTATCGGCATGACCGTCCTCCCGGAAGCCCGGCTCTCCCGCGAGGCGGAAATCTGCTACGCGTCGATTGCCTGCATTACCGACTATGATTCCTGGCATGAGACCAACGAGACCGTCACCGTCGAGGCGATATTGAAAACCATGCACAGCAACATCGACTTCGCCAAAAAGACCGTCAGGCTGGCGGCGGGGAGACTGCCTGCAAAGAGGGAATGCGACTGCGCTTCGGCCCTGGGGCCCGCCCTCGTCACCGACCTTTCTGCCATACCCGCCGTGCAGAAGCAAAAACTCGACCTTCTCATCGGAAAATACCTCAAAAAGGCTTAATTTTATGTCAAATATCGAATTTAACTGCCTGCCCACGATAATCGGTAGCATGCCCCACACCGACCCCCTTCAGTCATGCTCGCTGATAACACGCTACCTGAAGGATATCCCCGCCTGGCCCCAGCTCCCCCGGCGCTCTTTCCTGGAGAACATGTACGTCCAGTACAGCGAAGGCTTCCCCGGTGTGGTCGTCGCGAACGACCGCATCTACGTGGACACCTCTAAAGACTTCCAGAAGCCCCTGGAAGAGCTTTACGCCGCCTACCTGGAGAATAATGCAGACAAGTTCCCCGTCAGCCAGGACTACGCCGCGGGATTCTATGCCTTTCTAGAACAGTCCGACCTTTCCCCGCTGGCGGTCAAGGGCCACGTTACCGGCCCGCTTTCCTGGGGACTCACCGTCACCGACGAAAATAAACGCGCGGTGCTCTATAACGACATACTCGGAGATGCTGTTCCCAAACTGCTTAAGCTCAAGGCGGCCTGGCAGGAAAAAGAGCTTAAAAAAATCTCCAGAAACACCATCATCTTCGTCGACGAGCCATACATGGCTTCCTACGGTTCGTCGGTCGCCGCCGGCCCCTTCTCCTCGCCGGAAAAGGTTGCCGCCATGATTGACGAGGTCTTCGAAGGCATCAGCGGACTCAAGGGACTGCACTGCTGCGGCAATACCGACTGGTCCGTGCTGCTGAAAACGAAGCTCGATATCCTCAACTTCGATACGTACAACTATGCGGAATCGGTCAGTCTCTACCCCGACGAAATCACGAAGTTTCTGGGAAGGGGAGGCTGCATCGCCTGGGGCATCATCCCCAACGATGTAGCATCGGCGGACAGGGAAACGGTCGCCAGCCTGCGGGACCGTCTCGAAGAAGCGGTAGCCCCCTTCACCCGAAACGGTCTGCCGTTCAGAGACATCATTGCCCGCAGCCTGCTCACCCCCAGCTGCACCCTGATACCCCTCGGCGAGGCAGGCGCCGAAAAAGCCCTGGAACTGCTTATCGGCCTCTCCGCCGAGATGCGGAAAAAGTATATTTAAAAATGGAATGCAATATAGAAGCCAACCAAGCCATGTGCAACTGCACCTACGAGCCCTGCCCCCGTAAGGGTAAGTGCTGCGAATGTATCGCCTATCACCTGAAGATGGATGAACTGCCCGCCTGCGTCTTTCCCCCGGAGATAGAGCGCACCTACGACCGCTCCTTCGCCCGCTTTGCGGCATGGGTGAATGAGGGGACTGGCAAGAAATAGAAATTTAGGCTATATTATTAGTGATGAATAAATCCAAGCGAAACGCCTGGCACAAGCACCTGAAAGCGGCGAAAAAAGCCATGGAAAAGAGAAAAGCACAGTCTAAGACTGCAAAATAAAACGTCTTTCCCCTTCGTTTCAGGGCTTTACTTTAAAAGTCATTCTGAGGAGTCCCGATAAAATCGGGACGACGTGAGAATCTCGGTGTTGGTCTGGCGACTCCTGCGCTGAAAGTCTATTATAGGTGTGTATCCATATGTCCGAGCTACCGGAATTGATTCAAGCCCTGCTCGAACCCCGGGCTTACCCCACCCCTCCCCGGAGTGTGGAGTTATTGCAGACCCAGATGTCCTACGTCTTTATCGCCGACGACTTCGTTTACAAGATAAAGAAGCCGGTGGATTTCGGCTTCCTGGACTACACCACGCTGGAAAAACGCCTCACCTTTTGCATCAAGGAGCTTGAGCTTAACCGCAGGCTCTGCCCCGATGCCTATCTGGAGGTCGTGCCGGTAACCGATGACGAGGGGCGTATTGTCATGGACGGCAGGGGTGCGGTCGAAGAATATGCCGTAAAGATGCGCTGCTTGCCCCGCGAAGCCATGATGGACTACCTGCTGACGAAAAATAAAGTGACGCCGGAAATGCTCGCCGGATTGGCGGCTACCCTGGCGGCATTCCATCGAAAGGCGGCCACCGGCGGAGAAGTGGATGAATTCGGCGGCATTGCTACCGTTAGCCAGAACACGATTGAAAATTTCACCCAGACCGAAAAATACATCGGCACCACCGTCTCCGCGGAGACCCACCGGCGCCTTAAAACCTGGAACAGCGACTTTATTGAGAAAAACGATTATCTGTTTAAGAAGCGTGTAGCTGAAAGCAGGATACGCGATTGCCACGGCGACCTTCATGCCGCCCATATTTGTTTCGACAAAGGCATTTGCATTTACGACTGCATCGAGTTCAACGACCGCTTCCGCTACTGCGATGTCGCCTCGGAGGTTGCCTTCCTGGCCATGGACCTCGACCGCTATGGCCGGCCCGACCTTTCCGCTAGCTTCATCGATGCCTACGTTAAAGAGAGCGGCGATGATGAACTCAGGGAACTGCTAAATTTCTACAAATGCTACCGCGCCTGCGTGCGGGCCAAGGTAGGCTGCTTCCAGTACGCCGACCCGTATATCTCCGCCGGGGAAAAGACAAACATACTGGAAAATACCCGCAGCTACTTCGAGCTGGCGGAATCTTATATAAAATGAGAACCGATAAAAAAAAGGTCTGGTTATTTATAATCCTTATAGGTTCACTGGTCATTCTTTCAGGCGTGACGGGCTGTGACAAGCAACCTTCGGGAGAACCCGATTTCAACCTGATTTTCAAATACGGTATTGGCGCTAAAAATATACTGGACACCTTCGAGGGGACCTGTACTAAAGACATGGTCGCCGACCCGTCTATCAGCACAGAGCTAACCCTGACTGACGAAGAGAAGGACAGCGTCTATCAAAAGATGCTTGAGATTGATTTCTTTAATTACCCGGATAATTTCTCCGTATCCGTGCCTCCCGGCGAGCCTGTGGGCATCGTTACTCCATATGCCAGTTATTACTTCAAGGTCGAATATAACTCTCAGGCTAAAGAGCTGCACTGGGGAGACGAAATAACCAATCCCGATGAAAAAGCCGGAAGACTCAGGGAGCTTATAGCCTTAATCAGAAGTATCGTTGAATCTAAAGAGGAATATAAAAAGCTGCCGGAGCCGACAACCGCGTATCAATAAAAGATGAAATCGTTTCAAATCAGGCCACTAAATAAAGAAGATAAAGACTGGGTTAATAATCTACTAAAAGAATGGTGGGCTGGCCCGGTGATGGTTACGCGCGGGAAAATGCATCAGGCCGATGAATTGCCCGGATTTATCGCCGTACACGAAGGCAAACCCGCCGGACTGGTCACCTACCATATCAACGGCAACGAGTGTGAAATTGTTTCCATGAACAGCCTGGTCGAGAGAACGGGCATCGGCTCGGCTCTCATAGACGCGGTTAAGGATGTCGCCGCTAAAGCCGGGTGTAAACGCCTGTGGTTGATAACCAGCAACGATAACACGGCTGCTCTGCGGTTTTACCAGAAAAGGGGTTTTTCCCTGGTGGCCGTGTACCGCAACGCCGTTGAACAATCACGTAAATTGAAGCCGGAAATTCCCTTAATCGGCAATGATGGTATTCCCCTCCGTGACGAAATCGAACTTGGAATGTTTTTATAAGAGGATAAAACGTCTGTATCTTTAGAGGAGGAGCATTATGTTGACGGGATTACATTTTCTGCTGACCTATATGTGTAATTCGGAATGTGACCACTGTTTCGTCTATAGCAGCCCGCGCGCTCGGGGCACTTTTACGCTAAGCCAGATACGAGAGCTTCTTGATGAAGCAGCTAAAATCGGCACCATTGACTGGGTATATTTTGAAGGAGGCGAGCCGTTTCTATTCTATCCCATAATGCTTGAGGGTATTAAAATAGCTCGAAGTCGGGGATTCCAGGTAGGTGTGGTAACCAATGCGTATTTTGCTACCGATAACGACGATATAGAAATCTGGTTGAAACCCCTCAATGAACTGGGCGTTGCCGACCTGAGTATGAGCAATGACCCGTATCACTACGATGATGAAGATAATAACCCGGTTGTTCGCGCCCATAAAGTAGCAAAACGACTGGATATACCCGTTGCCGAGATTTGTATCGATAAGCCATCGGTCACGGCAGGCATGGATGAAGAGACCGCCAGGGGAGAGCCGATTATCGGCGGCACCACCATGTTTAGAGGGAGAGCCGTGGAGAAATTGATAGCAGGCCTTCCGCAAAGAAAGTGGCAGGAATTTACCGAATGCCCGTATGAAGACCTTGAATCTCCGAAGAGGGTCCACCTTGACCCTTACGGCAATGTTCATCTTTGCCAGGGGCTGAGTATGGGCAATTTCCTGGAAACACCGTTATCAGAGTTGGTCAACAAATACGAAGCCCTTTCGCACCCTATCTGCGGTCCGCTGGTTAAAGGAGGGCCGGCGCTTCTCGCCAGGGAATATAAGGTTGACCATGATAGTGAATACGTAGATGCCTGTCATTTCTGCTATCTTGTCCGCCTGGCGTTACGGGAAAGGTTCCCTCAATACCTTGCACCCGGACAGGTTTATGGACTGGAACAATGAAGGTATGTTAGTTGTGCATTATGAGGAGGCGAATAAATGAGAGAACCCTTCGCTGAATATATTAAAACCCAACTCAAACCCGGCTTTCTGCTTATCGCCTGCGGACTCCCCGGCACCTGGAAGACGGAGACCACCGGGGAGGTCGCCAGAATCAAGGGCTGCCAGCTCCTGCGCACCGACCTTATCCGGCTGGAGGTGCTGAAAAACGAAGATATCTTCGATGCGAAGGTCGCCGGCAACATGAATAAGCGCACGCAGGTGTATGACGAGATGTTTCGGCAGGCGGACGAAGCCCTGGATAGCGGCAACTGCGTTATACTGGACGCTACCTTCGTCACCCGGTCGCTGCGGCAGCGGGCGGCGGCCATCGCCGCCGGACACAAGAAGACCTTCGTTATCCTCCAGACCGATTGCCCCCGGGATGTCTCCATCCGGCGCATCCTGGCGCGCGACAAGGAAAACTATGTCTCCAACGCCCTGACCGAGGAAGCCTACCTCAACAACAAAAAGAAGTTCGAGGCAGTAGATTTAAATAATCTAAAAAAACTCAATCCCCACCTGCATATCATCCACCTGATAGTAGATACCACCGAAGACCCGCCGGAAGACTGGTATATCACCCGCCAGGAGAAAAGGTAAAACGGAGGTCATATGAAGATAGACCTCCACATCCATACCAGCACCGGCTCCGACGGCGCCCTCACTATCCAGGAAGTCTTTGCCGAAGCCAAAAAGAGGAATATCGACCTGCTTTCCATCACCGACCACGATGCCATAGACCACCAGGGGCAGGCCGTCGAACTGGCTAAAAAACACAAAATCGCCTATATCACCGGCGTCGAGTTGAATGTTACCTTCCCTTACGCCGGTAAATCGGTTTCCCTCGATTTCCTGGGGTACGGTTACGACTACACCAGCCCGGCGTTCAAGAACAAACTGCACTTGATAAGAGAGCACCGGCAAAAAAGAGCCCATCAAATCATCGCTAACCTTAACGCCGAGTTTAAAAATGAGAGCCTCCCCTTATTTTCGGATGAAGACCTCAATAAAATGCAGGAAGGCGTCGACGGTATTCTCAGCCGACCCCACATCGCCGATTACCTTATTAAAAAGGGCGTCGTCGGCAGCCGTCAGGAAGCCTTCGATAAATACCTCGTCAAATGCGATGTACCCAAGTACCCGCTGACGCTGGAGGAAGCCTCTGCCCTGTTGAGAGGCGCCGGCGGCAGGCTCGTTCTGGCCCACCCCAACGACCCCAACGGCACCTCGCTGGTCGCCATAACCCGCGATTTAGCGGAGCAGACTGAAATTATACGGGAACACATGCTTGATTATATCGAAGGCGTGGAATGCTGGCACTCCCGTAATAACGCCGCCACCACGTCACACTATATCGAGTTCTGCCGCAAGCACGGCCTGCTCATGACCGGCGGCAGCGATTGCCACCAGAAACCGATTTTACTGGGTACGGTGCCCGTCCCCGACTTTGTAGCGGAGCAGTTTGCGGGCTACTCCCTGTGAAAAAGGAAATTTCCACGCTCAAAATAGGTCTGATTCAAATGTGCTGCGAGAAGGCGGCAATTTCCGAAAATCTGAAAATCCTGTCGGAACATATTACCGAAGCCGATATGAAAGGCATAGACATCATCGGCTTCCCCGAAATGAGCATCACGGGCTACGCCGACCCCACCAGATACCCGGAAGCTATCATTCGCCTGGACGGGGCGGAAATGGACGCCATTCTTAACATGACCAGCGGTCGGCAAGTCACCGTTCTGGCCGGCCTCATAGAGCATAACCCCGCGGGCAGGCCGTTTATTACCCAGGTCGCCATCCGCGACGGGAAACTTATCGGCTGCTACCGCAAAAAGACCATCAAAGACGAAGAAAAGGCGTGGTTCACGCCGGGAGATTCCGTCCCCGTTTTCACGCATGACGGCCTTACCTTCGGCATCGCTATCTGCTCCGATATCGGCAACGAAGCGGTCTTTGCCGCATGTGCCCGGCAGGGGGCGCAAATCGTCTTTGAACTGGCGGCACCGGGACTCTACGGCGAACAGGCAGACCGGAACTGGCGGTCGGGTTTCGAGTGGTGGGAGGGCGAATGCCAGAAATACCTGGAAGGCTACGCCAAAAAATATGGTATCTGGATTGCCGTGGCGACCCAGGCAGGCCGGACGGTTGACGAGGACTTCCCCGGCGGCGGCTACGTATTCGCCCCGAACGGCCGGCGTTTATACGCCACGCCGGACTGGTCTCCCGGGGCGGTGTACCTTGCGCTGGATTTCAAAACGCACCAGGTCACCGGGCTATAAGGTACATCTTTGCCCCGCCACCCTCCTCGCTGTTATCTTTTCCCACCCGAACCGCCCTCGGCACATTCTCTGCTTATCCCATAGTTGCCCCGCCCAAGTTTCCCCCTTTGAAAAAGGGGGAATAAAGGGGGATTTACAATAGCTTATCCCGTTGACAATCCTGCTGAAATCAACTAGACTAACCGATGTTTCTACTTCCAGTAATACGGAAAGGGGGTGATAGCTACACTTAAATAACGTTGCTTTTTAATCACAGGGTAAAACATGATGAATTATTTCTTAGCAGTCTGATAATTATCGCAGAAAAAGGAGGGAATTAACAGTGGAACAGGCACTTAGATCAACTGGGGCTATGCTGCAGACAATGATGATGGCAAATGGAGCTTTGAGCAAGGGTTTCTATGCTAAATACGGAAAGGGCTCTTTACCGCTAATAACTGATGTGATGAGCCAACATGGTGCGGAGATTGGTAAGCTGATGCAACAGGCGATGCCGGCTAAAGACATGAACGACATTGCCGAACGCTTTAAGATGATGAGCTCGATATTAGGTGGAGCCATGGAGGTAGTGGAATCGTCAGGTGATGTGTTTCGCCTTAAATTATCAAGGTGCCCGCTTGGCATAGAAGGAACGAGTAGAGAGCTATGTGAAGCTCTAATGTCCTTGGATGTGAACATGATAGGCTCCGCCCTGGGACAGGAAGTGGAAATGAAGATACTTAAATCCGTGGCGGTGGGGGATAAAGCGTGTGAAATTGTATATACAATAAAGTAAATAATACCAGGAGTGCTTATTTTCAAAATTCCTCAGATATTCTCTCCCTGGTAAACCCCGTTATACCCTTCCGACTCTCCAGTTAACGTAAAAAAAACTAGCTGCGTTATGCGGGCATTCTTCTGCACCCGGAAACCCCGGTAGTTGTATACCACCAGGAGCGACTGTGAACGCCCCTCGTAGCCGGCGTCCCATACCGCCGTGCCCACCGTAACCCCGCAGCGCAGCAGGCTCGAGCGTGGCCGTCCCAGCGCCATGATGTTCTTCGGCAGGTGCACTATCTCGTTGTAGGTAATGATATAGATGCCGGCGACCAGCTCCATGCTGTCCAGCCCGTCGAACGCCAGCGGTGAAAGGTCGGAAATCACCCTCTGACCACCAGCCGCCGGGATACTCCCCATCGACTGCGGCACGGCCACCTCGCGCAGGGTAAGGTCGAAACCGTTGGCCTGCACCTGCTTATCGAGGTCAAGCCACCCCTCCACGAGCGGGGGTTCCTGCTCAATCAAACGCCTTATATCTTTTCCTGACAAGACTGACATTTTTAATCCCTATTTCGTCAGCCGCCGCCGCATCGTTACCAGCGTAATGGAAAAGAATACCACTGTCCAGACGACGATAATACCCAGCGACAGCAGCATTTCCGGATGAAATTCCCCTTGAAACAGTCCCCGGGCAAGATGGGCTACCGGCGTTAAAGGTGCTATCCAGCTCAACGTCTGTACTATCTCGGGAAACCGGGTGAGCGGGAAAAAGACGCCACTCAGGAGAAACATCGGGGTGATAAATAGCGTAAAAAAGAAGTTGAACGTATATATTGAAGGCACTATGGAGGTAAAAAACAATGAAATGGAGGCAAACATAAGACCGGATAGTGCCGCCACCAGAGGTATCAGCAGTGCCCAGAAAGAAGGCACCAGTTGGAAAGCCGCTGAGATGGCCAGTATGATACAACCCGTCATAAATGCGCGGGTAGCTCCCCAGAATATCTCGCCGGCGGTAATATCTTCCACGTTCAGTGGCGTCGCCAGAATGGCATCGAAGGTGTAATGGTGCTCCATCCGGAAATAGCTGCCGTAGGTGCATTCGAAGCTGGCGGCGAACATGGCGTAAGCCACTATAATACCGGGGGCAAGGAATTCAATATATCTCTGGTCGCCTATATCGCCGATAAATGCCCCCATCCCCATGCCGAAGGCCAGCAGGACGAGAATCGGCTCGATAATGGCGCCGGCGCCTTCCGAGTGCCAGAGCCGGAAGAAGACATCCCGGTCCCGTTGCCAGAGACGGTAAAATCGCCAGGAGAAAGGTCTCATTCTACTAACGACCTCCCGGTGAGTTTGAAGAATACATCTTCCAGAGTGGCCGCCCGGGCCACCCCGGGAAGACCTTCTGCCTGGCTGTCATCCTCCGGGAAGACATGAACGATACCGGCGAACTCTTCATATTCAAGCCGGCGGCTCTCCAGTTCCCCGATTATTGAATCTCTCTCCTCCAATGTCAAATCAATCTCCCAGACCCGGCTGCTCATATATCTGGTAACCAGCGCCTTTGGAGTATCGATGTCTATTATTCTCCCCTGGTGGATTATCGCCACACGATCGCAGAGGCGGGCGGCCTCCTCCATATTCTGCGTGCACACCAGCTGGGTAATCCCCTGGCTCTTCAACTCCCTCAGTTTCCGCCAGACCATGTGCCTGGCCTGGGGGTCCAGGCCTATCGACGGCTCATCCAGAATGATGATTTTCGGCGCGTTAACCAGCCCCCGGCCTATTAATAAGCGCCGCTTCATACCCCCGGACAGCTCATCAATCTTATTATCACGCTTCTCTTCGAGTGCCATGGAATGCAGTATCTCCACGCTGCGTTGATAAGCCACTTTCCTGGGTATGGCAAAGTAGCGCGCGAAGGTGAGCAGGTTCTGTATCACCGTCAAATCCTCGTCGAGGTTGTCTGTCTGCGGGATAACCCCCAGTATAGCCTTAACCTCGCGGGGATATTTTTTTAGTTCCCTTCCGTCCACCCAGATATCACCGTTAGTCGGCGGCGATACGGCGGTTATCATCCTGATGAGAGACGTTTTGCCGGCGCCGTTGGGCCCCAAAAGACCGAAGCATTCGCCCTCCTCAATCTCCAGGTTGACATCTTCCACCGCGACTAGGTCTTTGAACTTCTTGGTTAGATTGATAGTTTTAATAATAGCCATAGTTACACAACTAAATAATTCCGGGGATTCACCCATCTACTATACCAGTTTTGAATTATTCGTACAACAAACCTAACGCATATCTTAACCGTCCCTTTACAGACAGGGTAACTTTGACTACAATGTTATAGATATTCTGTGGAAAGGAATCATTGTCATGATAAAAGCAGTCTTTTTCGACCTGTACCAGACGCTCGTAAGATACGAGCCACCTCGGGAAGAAATCGAGGTTAAAGTGCTCAAAGATTTCGACATCGAAGCCAGTCCTGAGATGCTGAAACGTCCTATCGTAGTAGCCGATGAATTCATCTACAACGAGATTGCCCGGCGTCCGCTGAGCGACCGCTCGACGGAAGAAAAAATGGCCCTGTACGCACAGCACCAGGAGATACTGCTCCGTGAAGCCGGCATTAAATACGACCCGAAGATTATTCCAAATCTGCTGGGCGCGATGATGCAATCGAGAATGGACCTGGTCCTCTTCGACGATGTGACGCCCCTTCTTAACGACCTGAAAGGCAGGGGATTGACCCTGGGCTTAATCTCCAATATAGAGCAGGATATGACCGAAACACTGACGAAGCTGAAACTGCCCTCCTGGCTGGGAATAATAGTAACCTCGCAGGATGCGGGCGCCGGCAAGCCGCGACCCGAAATTTTCCAGGAGGCGCTGCGGCGGGCCGGAGTCCAGCCTTCTGAAGCTATTTATATCGGCGACCAATACCAAGTCGATATCGTCGGCTCCAGAGGGGCCGGCATGAAGGGAATACTTATCGACCGAAATGATTATTACGGGGATGATATCGACTGCCCCAAGATAAGCAGTCTCAACGGGGTGGTAGAGTACCTGTAAGAACAGTTGACACCAAGGAGTATAATAAGACCAGGAACATTAATAGGGAGGTTTTGAAAATGCCATCTTATTTCAAAGCTCTTGCCACAATCAGTGTCTGGGTACTGTTTATTGCGGGGCTGGGACACATCGGCTCAACCTTTATCGAGTGGGCCCGTTCTGGCTTTACAACAGATATGTGGGAACAACAAGCTGCTTTCATAGCAATTGGTACTGTTTCCATCACCTTATCTGTAGTCGTTATGAAATTGAGACAAAATATGTAATATTATTCTTTCTACCATAGAGTTATTTGAAAAGAATCTGTCTTTTAGACCGTCGCCAGTCAACCTATCTCACTTACTACCGGGCAGTCACGGCATTTACCCTGCGAGCATAAAGTCTTGTAAATATGGAGCAGCCCCTGCTGCCTCCGGGCCGAGTTGACCAGGTAACGGCCGGTTCCCAGCTGTCTCATCATGTGTTTTTCCAGCGCGTTTCCGTCCAATACGGGGTACTGATGATAGATTTCCAGGGCTTTAGCGGCCAGCTGCTTATATGAATTAGCCCACCCCCAGGCGACGGCAAATGGCAGGAACACGTTAACGGCGATATCGGCAACCCGCCCCCTGCCTAGAAGGGCCGGCAAGCCCCTCCCACCCGGCAACCCGGAGTTCGCACATCCAACCTGGTAGCCGTCATCCGCCACCAGCAAAGCTCTCTCTATTTCACGATAGCCTGTCTCAACCGCCACCACATCAAGCCTGTCGAGTAGCCCCTTCAACATCCCCTCCCCCCTGTAGCGAAGCAGGAGATAGCACATCGCCACGATGCGGCGGGCAGGCTGATTGCCCGGCCTGACCTTAAAAAAATGCCAGTCGTCTTCCGACATTGCTGCCGTTTCACAGCAGTCAGCCCATATTCTTTCCAGCCTAGTAACCCAATCTCCAGCCATGTTCACCCCGCGACAAGCTCCAGTACGCTGCGGGTGCAACAGCCCCGCCATACCCAGCAACATAGCTTGATACCGTGCCAGGCATTCGGCATCCGGTATTATGCCAGTTGTCGCCGATTCCAGTCTATAAAGCGGCATCCGCTCGGCTAGCTCTAACATCTGGCACTTATTCTTGCTATAGCCCAGAGCCCCCAGTATTCCCCGGTACAGGAACTGACTCGTATCCAATCGATTAAGTTCCGCCTGGAATTCAGCTACCCTGGAGAGAAATCGCTGTTCTCCGGCACTGTCCAGAACCCCGCCTGTAAAGTCCGTATCCCGCCGATAGAGCGTATTGCGGCAGGGCAATTGACAATTCCGGAGAGGTTTAACAGGGTCAGCGTTCCCGCCGGTGCGGCCCTCGATGAATCTGTACAGCGTCAGAGTCGGCACCTTCTTTCCATTCTGGAGAATTACAGCCCTGGCTACGTCATGCCAGAGAACGACATGCAGCACTACCCGATTATAGACGGGGTCATGGTGGTGCCGGTGTGCCCACCAGTGGCTGGATTTAACGTGAATTTCGACATCGCCCCTCAACAACCCCCCTCTGGTGGCGATAACCGCATCCCTGTAATCGGCGCCGCGGTCTCCATTGAGCCTGCCCGGATACACTATCCTGACCGGCTCGTTGTCTTCGGTCAGCAGGTCAGTCCTGCCCAGCACGCGGTCCCGCCATATTTCAACAACCCGGCTCTCCGGAAAAGCACCCGGCATAAACACCCCTTTATTCGCCGGTTTTACTCTTTTTATTGGGGCTAACCAGTGTGAAGAAGGTATTGCCGGTGGCGGTACAGTGCCGCCAGCGACACTATGGCATCTTCGTCGCTGGTATAACTGGGAATTCCAAGCTCCTGAAAGCCCTGGCACATCTTCAGGTAAATGCTTCTGTCCCCGAGAGGGCTGACGGCCATGATGGGCTTTTGCGGGAAGTCTTTCCGGATACCGGTGAACAGTGCCGGTACGTCTTTACCGGGCAACCAGTCGACGGCAGCCATAATCATTACGACCGCATCCACGCCGCCATCCTCCAGGACAGCCCTGAGAACGGTGGTATAGGTCGCCTCAAAGCCGCTGGCCTCAACGGCTGTCCAGACATCTACCGGACTCCTCACCCGCCACCAGTCTGGGTAAACGGTCTTTATCTTAGCTTTAGCGGTTGGAGCCAGTTCTGCAATCCTGAGTCCGCTCCCGATACAGGCGTCGACGGCGGTAACACAACCCGACCCGGCCAGATTGATGATAGCCACCCTGTTCCCCTGTGGCAGCGGTGCATAGACGAAAGCCCTGGCAACATCCCAGAGTTGTTCGAAGCTGCTTACCCTGATAATTCCCGCCTGCCGGAAAGCGATGTCATAAACCCGGTCCTCCCCGGCCACGGAGCCGGTATGGGTGGCCGATGCCCTGGCCCCACTCTCGGTAACGGCTGACTTCAGGACGATTATCGGTTTCTCCCTGACGATGCGTCGGCTCAACTCAAGGAAACGCTGGCCGTCCTTGATACTTTCCAGGTACATGGCTATAATCTTCGTCCTGCGGTCTTCCCCGAAATACTCCAATATATCACTCTCATCGACATCGCACTTATTGCCCAGGCAGGCTACTTTACTGATGCCGATTTCACCGTTAATCAACGGCAGAAAGACGCCGGTAAACAGGCCGGTCTGTCCGAGAAACCCTACCAGCCCTTGCCTGATATCACCACCCGGTAAAAACAGCTTGTTCAGCCGGCCTAGGCTGGTATCCAAACGACTTTCCGGGTTTATCGTGCCGACGCTGTTCGGCCCCATAACTCTTATTCCGGCCTGTTCCGCCATCCGGGCTATCCGTTTTTCCAGTTTTATACCTGATCTGTCCATTTCTCCGAAGCCGGCGGATTCGATAATGACCGCTTTAACTCCCTTGACGATACATTCTTCGAGTGACGCCAGCACCATAGAAGGCGGTAGCACGATGAGCGCCAGTTCGGGGATTTCGGAGATATGTTTAAGTCCGGGATAAGCGGTCAGGCCTAGAATTTGCTTTGCCCGGGGATTTATCGGGTATATTCTCCCGGGATAACCAAGCCGTAGCAGGTTCTCGATAATGTTATAGCCGCCCTTCCCTGGCTTATGTGAAGCACCGATAACGGCGACGCTTTCCGGCTTGAAAAACGGCCTCAAACTACTGATACTACGATGACTCCTCATAAAAATTACCCTGAAGGGACAACCTTGCAATCATAAATAACTAAAGTAAATTTCTATCCTTGAGCAGACAACCCATCTCCCATAGGCTACCGGACTAAATTCATATTACACGTTTCCGTGTATTCTGTCAAGGCTTTTTCTTTCTTTTTCTTTTACCGGCTTCATACTTAAATTTAGCCTGCTCGGCAACCATAGAGAGAAGGGTCGCCGAGGCACCGCGTGGTCGGTACATACCCGTTTCCCATTCGCTGATGGTCTGCTGACGCGTTCCCAGTTTATCCGATAACTCACGCTGGGTTAAGCCCAAATAACGGCGTAATGCCTGGATTCGCTGGTTATCCCATTGTATCCATTTCATCCCCGAACGTTCACTCATGCCCAGATTTTACACGATGCAGTGCAAATCGTCAAAAATAGCTCTAATTCATTTTATAAATTTCACCCCACCACACCCCTCGTTGTTATCCTTTTTTAACCCATGCCACCCCTGTATCATTCCCGGCTTAACCTATAGTTCAGCCACCCATACATAACAATGGGGAAAACAGACCATTGGGGTAAAGCCAATACAAGGATAGCTTTTACCTAAAAGTGGTGTTTCAGGTTTATTTTAAAGAGATTTATCGCGTATTGATGAGTAATATGAATGTCAGTTGCTGTAAATACCTATATACTGTCTTAGTCTGGGTTGCGATGAATCCCTATCTGCGGTATTATGTAGATGTTAGCACTCTCGCCCTGAGAGTGCTAATCGAGTGTAACGGGATATGGATTTTCAAAAGAGAAAGGAGGAATGGTATGGCAGCTAAATTGCAGCCGCTGGCTGACCGAGTTCTGGTTAAACCCACCGAAAAGGAAGAGAAGACGAAGTCCGGGATATATATACCGGATACAGCCAAGGAAAAACCTCAGGAGGGAAAGGTCCTGGCCGTGGGACCGGGTAAAATGTCCGACGAGGGTAAACTGATACCGCTGGACCTGAAAGTCGGTGACGTGGTAATTTATTCCAAATACGGCGGCACGGAAATCAAGGTTGACGATGAAGAGCTGATTATACTTCGCGAGAGTGATATTCTGGCAAAGAAGTCCAAATAACAAGGGAAGCTAAGGAGGAAGAATATGGCAAAACAAATTATTTTCGGTGAGGAAGTAAGACATGCCCTGAAAAAGGGAATCGATGCTTTAGCGGATGCGGTGAAAGTCACCCTGGGACCCAAGGGGCACTGCGTGGCGCTGGATAAAAAGTGGGGGGCACCCTCGGTAATTGATGACGGAGTCACTATTGCCAAGGACATCGAGCTTCCCGACCCCTTCGAGAATATGGGCGTCCAGCTGGTCAAAGAGGCCGCCAGCAAAACCAACGACGCTTGCGGCGACGGCACGACCACCTCAACACTCCTGGCGCACGCTATTATCTCCGGAGGTTTCAAGAACATAGCCGCGGGCGCCGATGCCATGGCCTTGAAGAGAGGTATCCAGAAAGCCACCGCGGCTATCGTCGAGGAGCTGAAAAAGGCTTCAACAGAGGTCAAAGACAAGGAGCAGATTGCCCAGGTCGGCACCATTACCGCCAAAGACCCGGAAATCGGCAATTTACTCGCCGAGGTTATGGAGAAAGTAGGTAAAGACGGTGTCATCACCGTTGAGGAGTCCAAGGGCACCCAGTATGAAGTAGAGTATGTCGAGGGCATGCAGTTCGACCGCGGCTACATCAGCCCCTATTTCGTTACCAATGCCGAGCGTATGGAGACGGAAATTGAAGACCCTTATATCCTGATTACCGATAAGAAAATTTCTGCGGTTTCCGACCTCCTGCCGGCGCTGGAGAAAATACTTCAGGTTTCTAAAAATCTGCTTATCGTATCCGAGGATATCGATGGCGAAGCTCTGGCTACACTCGTGGTTAACAAGTTACGTGGCACTCTCAACGTCCTGGCCGTCAAGGCTCCCGGCTTCGGCGACCGCCGCAAGGCGATGCTCGAAGACATGGCCATTCTCACCGGCGGCAAGGTCATTTCCGAAGAAGTAGGAAGGAAACTTGATTCCGTCACCGTAGAAGACCTGGGCAGGGCCCGCCGCGTAACCTCCGACAAAGACAACACCACTATCGTCGAAGGCAAAGGCTCCGAGGAGGAAATCAAAGGCCGAATCAAGCAGATTAAAGCCCAGATTGAAGAGACCACCTCCGACTTCGACCGCGAGAAATTGCAGGAGAGACAGGCCAAGCTGGTAGGCGGCGTGGCCGTTATTAAAGTGGGCGCCTCCACCGAGGTTGAGCTTAAAGAAAAGAAGCACCGTGTTGAGGACGCGCTGTCGGCGACAAGGGCTGCCGTCGAGGAAGGAATCCTGCCCGGCGGCGGTGTCGGACTGCTCAATGCTCTCCCGGTCCTGGATAAGTTAAAATTAACCGGAGATGAAGCCACCGGCATTGACGTTGTGCGCCAGGCGGTCAACGAGCCGCTGCGCTGGATTGCTTCTAACGCCGGCAAGGACGGCTCGGTAATCATCGATACCGTGAAAAAGAGCCCGAAAGGCGTCGGCTACGATGCCGAGAGCGACGAGTTCGGTGACATGGTTAAAAAGGGCATTATCGACCCGACCAAGGTGGTCCGTACCGGACTGGAGAACGCTGCCAGTATCGCCGTTATGGTACTGGTAACCGAATCGCTCGTGTCCGATATTCCTGAGAAGGAGAAGGGAGGCGGTGGTATGCCCGCCGGAATGGACGGCATGGGTGGCATGGGCGGCATGATGTAGTATGACCACAATCATATAATACAATTGAAATATGGATGGGGCCGCAGTGATAAAACTGCGGCCTTTTCATTTTTCCAAGGAGGGGTTTTTTAAGGGGCAACAATTCGAGGATGGATAGGGGGAAGTAGCTTTGAATTGGTTTTAAAGTTATGGTAAGCGAGGTGGTTACGGCGGTTGGTTCTGGTTGGAAGTGAGGTGGAAGGCGCACCTATCCCCCTGACCCCCTCCCCTTGAGGATTTATGAAGGGAAGGGAGTAATATTTTTTAAGAGAGGCTCCGCCTCTCTTAGACGCTCCGCTTCTTTTGGGGCTGGGGTATCACGTGATAAGGCGAAAATATTGCGGGGTTGTCAACAGGGTATTGCTTCGTCGTCGGCGACTCCTCGCAATGACGTATTCTTAAGTAATAGAAAGCAAACGATTGATACCGTGTTAAAGCTTCAGCAGTTCTTCGAGAGGGTCGTCCGGATTGGCTGGCCCCACTACCGCCAGGCGTAATTTTTCACCCACCAGCAGTTCTCCGGCCAGCTTCTGGAGTTCTTCAGCCGTGATGGCATCAACGATGGCAACTACCTCGTCTACGGTGAGAATATTTCCTAATAAAAGCTCCTGACCGCCCATCCAGCCGGACACGCTGCGGCCGTCCTCCATGCGCAGCAAGAGACGCCCCTTGGATAACTCCTTAGCCTTGGATAACTCCGCCTCCGGGACAACCTCTTTCATCCGGGCCAGCTCCTCGAGGATAGCCCTGACAGCCACCCGTAAATTTTTATTGTCCACTCCGGCGGAGACAATGATAGCGCCGGTATCGAGGAAATGCTCGGCATAGCTATGGATACTGTAAGCCAGACCCAGCTTGTCGCGAATCTCCGTGAAAAGGCGACTGCTCATACCCTCGCCGAGAACGACATTGAGCAGGTCGAGCTTAAAACGTTCGGGGTGGGTGAGCGAAAGGCCCGGCAGGGCCAGGCATAACTGAGTTTGCTCGGTATCTCGTTTTTCAACGAGCACTCGCCGCCCGGTCTTCTCACGGTAAGGCTCGTATTCGAGGGAAGTCTGGCGTCCGTTCCACCCGGCGACGGCCCGGCTGACGGCACCGGCCACTTCCAGATGGTCTATATCGCCGGCAATAGACAGCACCGTATTACCGGGCTGGTACTGCTTCGAAAGATAATCGAGCATCATATCCCTGGTGATAGCCGCCACCGACTCTTTGCTGCCGCCGATATCGCGGCCCAGGGCATGGCCGGGCCACATCAACTCGTCAATGAGCATGGAGACGCGCTGCGGCGGGGAATCCAGAGACATGTTAATCTCTTCGATGATAACCTGGCGTTCCTTTTCGATTTCCCTGGAATCGAATGTGGATTCGGTGATGATATCCACGAGCACATCCAGGGCGCTGGCAAAGTGGGGCTGCGCCACCTTGCACCAGTAGACGGTCATCTCTTTATCGGTGCCGGCATTGAGCAACCCCCCCACTCCCTCGATAACCGTGCAGATTTCTGCGGAAGTCGGGCGTTTTTTCGTGCCTTTAAAACAAACATGCTCGATAAAGTGTGAAATACCGGCCTGTTCATCCCTCTCGTACCTAGAACCGGCGCCGACGAAGAAGCTGATGGACACCGACCGCGTATGGGGCATAGCGGCGGTGACAAGTCGAAGTCCGTTATCCAGGGTAACTTTCTTATACAATGTTCTGTCCTCCAGCAAGTAATAAGGATAAAATATTCTACGGTTTTAAACCTACGGTGTCAATGCGGGCAACCTAGTCCAGCTTCCTCAGGCGTGAAGAAAAAGCAATCATGGCCACACTCAGCACGCCCAGAGCTATAGCCAGTCCGCCGATAGACCACTCTATCCCCATGAAATCCGCCATTACCCCGCCGAAGACCACCCCCAGGCTCGACAGGCCGAAACCCAGCATCATAAAGCTCATGACACGTCCCCGGTATGTTGGGTCGACGTAATACTGAATCAGGGTAAAGCCGATGGCCGTCTGGCCCGTTTGCCCCAATCCGATGAAAATAACCAGTGTTAAAGAGAGGGGCCAGCTGGTAGAAAAGGAGAAGGCCGTCAGCGCCAGGCTTAAAATAAGGCCACTGAACAGCATCAGAATGCCACGTTTTTTATTGGAAAGAGTAGCGAGGACGAATGATACCACGATGGCACCTATTCCCGAGACGGCCATCAGTATCCCGAGACCGACTTCCCCGACCTTCAATATATCCTCGGTAAACATGGGTAATAACATGTTAAAAGGCATACCCAGTATGGTACAACCGAGGGTGAACAGGAGGACAAGCAGGACTATCATATCGCCACGCATGTAATGGAATCCCTGCAATACCTCCGTTACGGTGCTGCTCCCCTGACGGACTACCGGGCGGGTGGGCGGTATCCTGAACAGGAAAAAAACGGAAAATATATACAGAGCCGTCATAACATAATAGACGGCATCAAAGTCCCAGGCAGCAATAATAAATCCCGTGGCCGCCGGGGATACAATGCGGAAAACATTCATTCCCATGTTATTCAGGGATATCGCATTCATGAGGTCTTCCGGGCTGACGATTTCGGGGACCATGGAGGCGCGGGAAGGCATCATGATACCCATGATGATGCCCTGAAGCACGCTGGAAACCATCAGAATCCACCAGGAGCCGGGCACGTCCTGACTCAGGTAATTCATGGATAGGGCGACAGCGACCCCGACCGAAACCAGGGCCGAGGCCGCCTGACTATAAATCAGTATCTTCCTCTTCTCTACCCTATCGGCCAGGGCGCCGCCGTAGAGTGAGAGGAGAAGCATGGGGATAGCCCCAGCCAGAGCCATCAGGCCCAGGATGGACCCGGAACCGGTGATGCGGTAAATAAGCAGGGTTCGGGTTACCATCTGCATCTGCATAGGGGCCCAGTGGCCTATCAGGGAGTAGTAGTAGAGGCGGTACACCGGGTTTCTAAAGGAACTGAAGACCCTCCGGCCGTACCCCGCAATGCCTCCCCCGTCCGCCGCCGGCCCGGCCATCCTCAGATTGTCGTCGCGGTACTCATCCAGATTTTTTTTCACTCATTCAATCCCATACTTCATACAAAATCGAAAACGGCGGGAAGACATCATCCAAAAAAGAATCGAGCTCTCCGGAGGGTGCTTACTTAATTTTACAACGCCAAGCTATTTCAGGCAAGAAAACCGATGAAACAGGATAAATTTACATTGACTTCAAGGACAGGCGCTGATAACATTATGGTGAGAGGTAGATATGACCAACGGGCAGGGTATTCCGAGGCTGGTGGTGTTCCCGCAGACGGCCGAGGTCAACCAGAAAGACCACCTGGTAATCGGCGGGTGCGACAGCGTGGCGCTGGCCGGAGAGTTCGGCACGCCTTTATACGTCTTCGATGAGATGGATCTGCGCAGTCGGTGCCGGGAGTTCAAGACGGAGTTCGGCAAGCGTTATGCCAACACTACCGTCAGCTATTCGCCGAAGGCTTTTATCGCTAAAGCCATGATTAGACTTGTTGAAGAGGAGGGGCTTGACCTGGACGTGGTCTCAGGGGGGGAGCTGGCTTTCGCGCGCGCGGCGGGTTTCCCGGCAAAAAGAATACACTTCCCCTGTAATAATAAGTCCGCCGAGGAGCTGGAGATGGCGGTGCAGGCCGGAATCGGGCATATCGTGGTGGACAACCTGCCGGAGCTTGAGATGCTAATCAAAATAGCCGGTAAGAAGAAGGTTAATATCCTGCTGCGCCTTAATCCCGGCATCGACCCGCATACTCACCAATACAATAAGACCGGTGTCGCGGACTCCAAGTTCGGGCTGACCCGTGCCACCTGGGACGAAGCAGTCGAAATAGCTTTAGCAGCGAAGAACCTCGACGTGGACGGACTGCACTTTCACATCGGCTCCGGCATATTCGAGTACGAACCTTATTTAACGTCGCTGGACATGGTTTTGGAATATGCCGCCGCCGTCAAGCAAAAATACGGCTTCCAGACCAGGCTGATAAGCATCGGCGGGGGATTCGGTGCACAGTACATGACAGAGGCGACGCCGCCACCCATATCGGCCTTCGCCGAGGAAATCATTAAAAGGTTTACGGGCCGCTGCCGCGAGCTTAAACTCGAAGCGCCAAGGCTGATGATTGAGCCAGGCAGAAAAATCGTGGCGCAGGCCGGTGTAGCACTTTATACGGTCGGCGTAATCAAGAACATCCCCGGCATCCGGACTTATGTCTCGGTGGACGGAGGGATGGGGGACAACATCCGCCAGCCGATGTACCAAGCCGTACAGGAAGCATTGATAGCCAACCGCCCTACGGATAAAGATACCGACACAGTCACTATAACCGGCAAGTACTGTGAAGCAGGGGATATTTTGATTAAAGAAATAAAGCTGCCGGAACTCAAAGCGGGCGATATTCTGGCGGTAGCGGGCAGCGGCGCTTACTGCGTACCGTTGCAGAGCAACTATAATGCATCTTTCCGCCCGGCGATAATCTTCGTGCGGGATGGGAAAGCCCGCCTGGTCCGGCGCCGGGAAACGCTTCAGGACCTTACGCGGAACGACCTTATATAACGAGGATACTCTTAATGTGGCAGGTAATCGGACAGACCTACGCGGTCTCTCTGTTGCAACATAGTCTGGAGTCAGGAAAGCTGGCCCACGCTTACCTGTTTGTCGGGCCGGAGCACATCGGCAAGATGACCCTGGCTAAAAATCTGGCGCAGGCGCTCAACTGTGAAGCCACCGAGCGTCCCTGCCTCGAATGCACTTCCTGCCGGAAAATCGACGCCGGCGGTCATGCCGATGTCCAGATTATCGGCCTGACCAGGAACGAGGATGCGGCGGAAGCCAAGCTGATTCATATCGAGCAAATAAAAGAAATACAGCACTCGGCCAACCTGCCGCCTTTCGAAGGCCTCCGCAAGGTTTTCATCATAGAAATGGCAGAACTTCTTTCCCTGGATGCGGCCAATCGTTTGTTAAAGACCCTGGAAGAGCCTCCCGAGAGGGTGACCTTCATACTGCTGACGGTAAACGACAGGTTGCTGCCGGACACGGTGGTCTCCCGCTGCCAGCGCCTGGAGCTTCCGCCGCTATCGATAAACGAGGCGGCATCGGCGCTGGTGGAGCAACTCGGCATCGAACCGGCGCGCGCCAGGCTTTTCGCCGGGCTTTCTCACGGTTGCCCGGGGTGGGCGATTACGGCCAACGGAGACGATAGACTGCTGCAACATCGCGACCAGGAATTAAACAGCATGGTGGATACTATTAAGGCCGACTACGAAGAGCGTTTCGACTATGTGGCCAGGCTCGCCTCCCGTTTCAGCCAGAGCAGGAGTGCAGTCTATGAGATACTCGACCTGTGGCTCGATTACTGGCGCGACCTGATGTTGGTTAAACTGGGCTGTCATGATATGATAACCAATATAGACCGCAAGGATGAACTCAGTGAAACGGCCGATGGTTACCGGCTGAGCCAGATAAAAGAATTCATCGAGAGCATCGGGGCGGCCGCGCAACAGCTAAGGCAGAACGTCAATACGCGGCTGGCGCTGGAGGTAATGATGCTCGATATGCCGATAAAGGAAGGAGGTGGAGGGGAAAATCCAAACAAACGGTTTTCCGTGAAATATGGCTAATACTGTTGGAATACGCTTTAAGAGAGCCGGCAAGGTCTATTACTTCGACGCCGGAGATATCGCGCTGGAACCCGGCGATAAAGTCGTCGTGAAGACAAGCCGTGGCATGGAACTGGGATACGTGGCTATCGCCCCCGGGAAGGTACTGGCCAGCGAGACGGAGGATAATCTCAGCCCGGTGATACGCAAGGCAGAACCGGAGGACATCGCTAACGCAGAGGAGTTCGAAGCCAAGGCGGAGGAAGTTCTGAGCGAGTGCGGCAAGATGATTGGCGAACTCGGGCTACCCATGAAGCTGCTTTCCGCCGAATACAATCTCGACGGCAGCCGACTGATGTTTCTGTTCAGCGCCGAAGAGAGGGTAGACTTCCGGGAACTGGTGCGGCGGCTGACCGGAAAATTCAAGGTCAGAGTAGAATTACGCCAGGTGGGCAGTCGTGACGAAGCCAAATTACTGGGGAGCTTCGGGCGGTGCGGTCGCCCCCTGTGCTGCACGAGCTTTCTGACCGAATTTACCCCGGTCTCCATCAAGATGGCCAAGGAGCAGGACCTGCCGCTCAATCCGATGAAAATCTCCGGGGCGTGCGGCCGCCTGATGTGCTGTCTGTCCTACGAGGGAGAGCAGTACCGCCTGATGAAGGAAAAAATGCCCAAGGTAGGACAGCGGGTATCCACGCGCATGGGTGAGGCTACGGTGGTGGGGAATAATCCGCTGAAGGAAACGGTGATGATTGAACTGGATAGCGAAGCTACGGTAGAACTGCCCCTTGCCGACGTTTCTTACTGATACAGGTACTTACGCCAATCGTCCCGATTTCTCAGGTATTGATAAGGGACAATGTAAAAGGGGCCACCGGTGGGGGGGTTAGGGGGGCGAATCAGCTTCATATTGGCTTCAACGGGAGTACGGCCAGCTTTCTTGCGATTACAGGCAACACAGGCGCTGACGACGTTTTCCCAGGTATGCTGCCCGCCGCGATAGCGCGGTACGACGTGGTCCAGCGTGAGGTGCCGGCTCTGCTCGCCGCAGTACTGGCAGGTATAACGGTCGCGACTGAATATCTCGTAGCGGGTCATCTTTCTTTTTCGGCGGGGCCGCTTGATTAACCGGGAAAGACGTATGACCGAAGGCAGCGGGACGGTTTTATCGATGGTATGAATATAGCCGAGTCCGTCCTCGAGCATCTCCGCCTTGCCCTGATAGACGAGTACGACTGCCCGGCGGGCACGGCATACCGTCATCGGCTCGTAGCTCTGGTTCAAGACCAGCACGGGAAGATTAATCATCATCTCTCTTTCAGGCGTAACTGACCCTATTTTACTGCAAAGCTACGTGAGGTGCAAGAAGCGCCGTTTACGACTAAACAGTCTCGTCTTTGATGACGTGCTCTTCCGCTACCCACATCTTCGGCCTGCCCATATCCGCGATTTTAGCCCAGTCTTCCCCCAGACCGAGCTTCTTTGCTTCCGGGTTCGCATTGAAAGCCAGCGAATCCTGCATAGATTGAACATCGTCATACCAAACCTCGATAATGCCGTCGCCTTCGTACTCAAAGCCGGGCACATCGATGAAGTGGTTCTGGACGTATTTTCTCATGTGGGGAATATGGGGAGCGACGAGGGGCCCGTGCGTTTCCTTCCAGTATTTATAGAAATCCGGCCGGCTGATGCCCTGTTTTCTTTTAACAAGGGTGATGAGCTTAATCATATCAGAGTCTCCTTGCGTTTGATGTTATCTTCTCCACTACGATAGCACAGGAGGGGTGTTTTTTCACGTTCCGCGATAAGAGGTGTATTATTGATTTCAAAATATCAGAGTGATACAATTATACCCTGAGATAATTACAGGGAGGTAATGAAAATGGACGTACAGGTAGGCAGAGAGGCGCCTGATTTTACCGCCAAAGCGTTTCACGAGGGCACCGCTAAAGAAATTACCCTTGCCGATTTTAAAGGTAAGTGGGTAATGCTTTGTTTTTACCCGGCTGATTTCACCTGCGTCTGACCTACGGAACTAGCGGCAGTTGCCGTTAAATACCCCGAGTTCCAGGAACTGGGAGTCAACGTAATAGCCATCAGCGTGGATAGTAATTTCTCACATAAGGTATGGCAGGAAGTGGAGCTTTCCAAAATGGTGGAGGGCGGAATTCCGTATCCCATGGCGTCCGACCCCGGAGGCAAGATAGGCACGCTGTACGGGGTTTACGATGATGAGAAGGGACTAGACGTGCGCGGGCGCTTTCTTATCGACCCTGATGGCATCATCCAGGCCATGGAGGTCCTGACTCCGCCGGTGGGGCGTAACGTGGCCGAGGTGCTGCGCCAGTTGAGGGCTTTCCAGCACCACCAGAAGACCCTGGAACTGATGCCTTCCGGGTGGCAGCCGGGCAAGCCGACCCTGCCGCCGGAGACGGAAACGCTAACACGGGCGGGCCATGTTTGGGAAATCTGGAAACCGGACCTGGCGTTTTAAGCGAATAATACAGGCCAACTAAATACCCCTCTCCTGATGAAGTGTTACAGGAGAGAGCCACCGGGGGTGAGGCAAGTAAAAGGTAATGCAACCCTAATGCTTCCAGTCTAAATGCCGTCCCCCCATGAGGTGCATGTGGAGGTGGAATACTACCTGCCCCGCGTCCGCCCCGCTATTGATTGTGAGCCGGTAGCCGCTTTCTGAAATACCCTGCTCCCTGGCCACCTGGTTGGCTACCTTTACCATCTTCCCGATAATGGGTGTTTCATCACCAGCCATCTCTGCCAGGGAGGTAATATGCTTCCTGGGTATAACGAGCAGGTGCACGGGTGTCAGCGGCCTGACATCAGGGAACACGACGACATCCTCATCCTGGTAGAGTATTTGGGACGGTATCTCCCCGCTGGAGATTTTACAGAAAATACAGTCGGTATTGCTCTCTTCGGAGCTCATTTAACCTGCCTTATAAATCCATCCAGGTCTTGGGGGCCGGGTTTTTCATATCGAGGACAGTAGCCTTAGCGTTAATCACTTTAAATACCCCGACGTAGTCCCAGCCATTTTGCTCTACACCCGGCTTTAAAAAGGGACGCTTTTCCGCGACTTCCTTTTTAAGCTCCATATCGGCCACCGGCTGCATCTGGCCGCTGACCCTGACCATGACTCCGTCGGCATAATAACAGATTTCGGTTTCAGGGTTAATAGTCAACTGCTTATAAACGTCTTTGTCCGACTGCACAGAAAATATGATGCCGTTTTCGTCCGCCCGGTACGTCCCTAAAGCGCGTACGTGCGGTTTGTTACCTTCAACGGTGGCCAAATATGCGATTGGGTTCTTGGTTATGAATTCCAGTATTTCTTTTTTATCCACGATGGAACTCCTTTTTATAAATCAACCGGGGTGGTATCACCCGTCATGTTCTGCATGGACCAGGTGGAGGCCTCTACAGGCTTCAGCCTGAAAACAGCCATATAGTCCAAGCCGTGTTTTTCAATATTCGGTTTCAAAAACGGGTATTTATCGACGATTTCCTGCTTGAGGGCGTTATCTTTCACCTCTTCCGCCCGGCCGCTGACCCTTAGCTGGGTGCCGTTGGCGAAGTAGCAGACTTCCGTTTCCGGGTTGGCGATTAGCTGTTTGGCAACTTTCTTGGTGCGGTTGGTAAAGTAAATGATGCCGTTCTCGTCCGCCTTATGCGTTCCCATGCCGCGGACGTGCGGCTTGTTGACTTCCACGGTGGCCATGTAGCCAATGGGGTTGGCCGTGATAAATTCGTACATTTCTTTCTTATCCATTATCGCCCTTCCAATGTTTCAGCATTCACAATTCTAGTAGTTAGCTTCTCTAATGTCAAACGGCTTATTCGAGCTTTTCTATGACCGCATCCGCCACCTGTGACGTGCCCACGGCTGAAGGGTCATCACGGGTCGGTTTCATATCGTAGGTGACGCTTTTACCTTCGGCGATGACCGCCACGATAGCGCTTTCCAGTCGGTCGGCGGCATTAGCCTCGCCGAGGTGCCGCAGCATCATCACACCGGAGAGCATCATGGACATCGGGTTGACCCGGTTCTGCCCGGTGTATTTGGGGGCGCTGCCGTGCGTCGGCTCGAACAGGGCCATCTCGTCGCCGATGTTGGCTCCGGGGGCCAATCCAAGCCCGCCCACCAGTCCGGCGCAGAGGTCAGAGATGATATCGCCGTAGAGGTTGGGAGCGACGATTACATCATACTCCTGCGGCCTGCGTACCAGCTGCATGCAGAGATTATCGATAAGCGCCTCCTGGAACTCGATGTCCGGGTATTTCGCAGCCACCTCCCGCGCCACCGAGAGGAACAGGCCGTCGGAGAACTTCATGATGTTGGCTTTTTGCGTGGCCGTTACCTTCCTGCGTCCATACCTGCGGGCGTGCTCGAAGGCGTAGGTGATAATACGCCGGCTGGCCGATTCCGTAATCATCTTGATGCTCAGGCCGGAATCGTCTTTAATGACCTCGCCTAGTCTGTTATTGATAAAGTCTATCAGGTCTTTGGCTGCTGCCGTCCCCTTCTCGAACTCCACCCCCGCATAGAGGTCTTCCGTATTCTCCCTGACGATGACTATATCGACATCGTTGAAGGGAGTGGGGGCACCGGGATAGGTCTTGCAGGGACGCAGGCAGGCATAGAGGTCTAAAGCCTTTCTCATGGCGACGTTGACACTGCGGAAGCCCGTGCCCACCGGCGTCGTTACCGGGCCTTTGAGGGCGACCCTGTTTTTCCGTATCGATTCCAGCACGTAGTCGGGCAGGGGCGTGCCGTATTTCTCGATGACCTCGGCGCCGGCATAGACCAACTCCCAGTCGAACTCTACGCCTGTCGCTTCCAAGACCCGTCTGGTGGCCCCGGTAATTTCCGGCCCTACCCCATCGCCGGGTATCAGCGTGATGTTATATGCCAATTATTTTGTCCTCTCTCTATGTCATTGCGAGGAGCGCAGCGACGTGGCAATCTGTATTGCCCCGCCTTATCCCCCTCGGTTGTTATCTTTTCCCACCCGGGCCGCCCCGTTACATCCTCGGCTAAGCCCGTAGTTTTCCACCCAGCCCCGCACCTGTCATCCTGAGCGTAGCGAAGCATCTCGTCTCTTTACAGTTTATTATTTAGGGCTTAGCATTTATAACTTAAAATCCCCGTGTTTCTGGATATACGGTATCAGCCCGCCCTCGTTGAGGATTTTCAGCATGACGCCGGGAATCTTCCCGAAGGTCAGCGTACTGCCGTTGGTTAAATTTTTGACTTTCCCCGCCGCTAAATCCACTTCAAGCTCGTCGCCGTCGCTAATCTTATCGGTGTCGCATATCAGCACCGGCAGTCCCAGGTTGATGGCGTTCCTGAAGAATATTCTCGCCACGCTCTTCGCCAGTATGGCGCTGACTCCCGCCATCTTGATGACGAGGGGCGCGTGCTCACGACTCGACCCCAGCCCGAAGTTATTCCCCCCCACCACGAAGTCGCCGTGTTTCACTTTAGCCGAGAAATTCGGGTCGGCGTCCTCTAACACGTGCTTGGCCAGCTCCGGCAGGTTGCTGCGGAGGTGGGCGTACCGACCCGGTATGATGTGGTCGGTGGAAATGCTGTCCCCGAACTTGTGGCCCTTGCCTTTGAGCACTTACGTCACCCCCCGGGGGTCGGTAATCTCTCCGGTCAGCGCCGAGGCCGCCGCCGTGGCTGGACTGCCGAGGTAAATCAAGCCTTTCGGATTGCCCATGCGCCCTTCGAAATTGCGGTTGGCCGTGGACAGGCACGACTCCCCGTCCCCGAGCGCCCCCTGGTGCAGGCCGAGACAGGGCCCGCAGCCGGGCGGTAAAATAATGGCTCCCGACTCGACGAAGTCCCTGATATACCCCGACTCTATAGCGTCCAGCAGCACCCGACGCGAGGCCGGGGCGATGATTAACCTCAACGATGGGGCTATTTTCTTTCCTTTTAAAATATTCGCGGCGGCGACTAAATCTTCCAGACGACCGTTGGTGCACGTGCCGATAACCACCTGCTGTATTTTCGTGCCTAGTAGCTCCCTGGCTAAAGCCGTGTTGTCCACCGTGTGTGGTTTTGATACGGTCGGCTCAAGTTCGGCTGCGTTTATTTTAATCGTCTTTTCATAGGTGGCGTCGGCATCGGCCGCCAGCGGTCTGTAGTCTTTGCCCCGCCCCTCCCCCTTGAGATACGCGCGCGTCGTCTCGTCCGAGGCGAATAGCCCCACCTTGGCCCCCGCCTCCACTACCATATTGGCGATGGTGAAGCGACCGCTCATGCTCATCTTTTTTATAGTATAACCGTGGAACTCCAGCGCTTTGTAAGTGGCGCCGTCCGCGCCTATCTTGCCGATTAAGTGCAGTATAAGGTCTTTGGCGCTGACCCCCTTTTGTAAATCTCCTGAAACTTCAATTTTGAAAGTCTCCGGGACGCGGAACCAGGTTTTACCCAGCCCGAAGGCCACCGCCACGTCGGACGAGCCCATGCCGGTGGCGAAAGCCCCGAGTCCCCCCGCTGTTACCGTGTGCGAGTCCGCGCCCACCACCACGTCGCCCGGCCGCGCGTAGGCTTCGGCGACTATCTGGTGGCAGACGCCGTCGCCGGCTTCCGAGAGGATGCAGCCGCTATCCCGCGAGAAGTTCCGCAGCAGGATATGGTCGTTGGAGAGGTTGGCGTTGGGACTCGGCACCGCGTGGTCGATGAACAATACCGTTCTCTTCGGATTGGCCAGCTTGGTCATGCTGCTCGACTGGAATGTGCGTACTGTCAGCGGTCCCGTGGTGTCCTGCACGAAAGCCAAATCCACTTTCGCGATAACGATATCGCCGGCTTTGGCATCGTTGCCGGACTTTTCGCTCAATATTTTTTCGGCTAGTGTCTTGCCCATTATCTAAATACCCTTTAAGAACGTCATTCCCGTGAAAACGGGAATCCAGCCCCCACCTCCCCTCGGTTGTTATCTATTCCCACCCATACCCCCCTCGCATCATCAGCGGCTTAGCCCATAGTTACTCGTCGCTACATCGGGATATTGCCGTGCTTCTTGTACGGGCGGGTCTCCTTCTTGTTCTGTAACGCTTCCAGCGCCGCGATAATTTTTATGCGTGTTTCACCCGGCTGAATCACCGCGTTGATATACCCCATCCGCGCCGCCACGTAAGGATTATAGAGCAGCTCGCGGTACTCGTTTACCTTTTCCTGCTTCATAGCTTCGGGGTCTTCCGCGGCTTTGATGTCCTTGCTGAATATAATATCCGCCGCCGCTTCCGCCCCCATCACGGCGATTTCCGCCTGCGGCCAGGCCAGGGTATAGTCCGCCCCCAGCCCCTGACTGCACATGGCGATGTAGGCCCCTCCATAGGCCTTGCGGGTAATCAGCGTTATCTTGGGCACGGTAGCCTCGGCGTAGCACCAGAGGAGCTTGGCGCCGTGCCGGATAATACCTCCCCACTCCTGGTGGCTGCCGGGTAAAAAGCCCGGTACGTCGGCGATGGTCAGCAGCGATATATTGAAGGCATCGCAGAAGCGAATGAACCGGGTGGCCTTGTCCGAGGCGTTGATATCGAGGCAGCCGGCCAGATAATTGGGCTGGTTGGCGATGATGCCGATGACATGCCCATTCATTCTGGCGAAGGCCGTAATCATGTTCTGCGCGTACTGCCGGGATGGCTCCAGGAACTCCCCGTCGTCGACGATGGCCTTGATGACTTCCTTCATGTTGTAGCCCTTGTTCGCGTTCTCCGGCAGGATGTCGTTCAGGGCCGCCTCGGCGCGGTCGGGTGAATCTTTAGTCTTGGTATAAGGTGGTTTTTCTTCGTTATTCAGCGGCAAATAGCTGAGGAGTTTTTTAATTTCCTCGATTGCCTGCTCGTCGTTATCACAGGCGAACTGCGTGACGCCGCTTTTGGTGCTGTGCGTCAGCGCCCCACCCAGCTCCTCGTTGCCTATTTCCTCCCCCGTGACACTTTTTACCACCCCCGGCCCGGTGATAAACATATAGCTGGTCTTCTTCACCATGAAAACGAAGTCGGTCATCGCCGGCGAATAAACGGCGCCCCCTGCCGCCGGCCCCATGATAGCCGATATCTGCGGGATGACCCCGGAGGCGCAGGAGTTGCGGAAGAAGATGTTGCCGTAGCCGTCGAGGGCGTTGATGCCCTCCTGTATCCTCGCCCCCCCGCTATCGATGAATCCCACCATCGGCACCTTCATCTTCATGGCTAGGTCCATGACGCGGCATATCTTCCTGGCGTGCATCTCACCGAGGGTGCCGCCCCGTGCGGTAAAGTCCTGGGCGTAGGCGCAGACCGTGCGTCCGTTTACTTTGCCGTAGCCCGTTACCACGCCGTCGGCGGGTATGGATACCTTGTCCATACCGAAGTTCGTGGAACGGTGCTGGACGAGCAGGTCCATCTCCTGGAAAGTCCCCTCATCGAAGAAAATGTCAAGTCTCTCCCGGGCTGTCAGTTTGCCGGAGTCGTGCTGCTTCTGTACGCTTGCTTCACCACCCCCATCCTTCAGTTCGGCTTCTAGCCTGGCCAATTTTTCTATGTCTTCTTTCAAATCAGCTCCACCTCACCGGTTAATATTAAAACAAGATAATGATAACATAAGGACTGTTAGCGGGCAAACATTCAAGAGACTGCCTTTTTTTAGATATCTTCTCCCACCCATGCCGCCCTCGTACCATCTACCGCTTAGTCCGCTGTTTTCTACCTCACCCCCACTCCCCTTGTCATTGCGAGGAACGTATTGACGTGGCAATCTCTATTTATCGCCATTTCAGTCTTTTCTGCGTTGTCATTCCAGCGTAGGCTGGAATCCAGCCCCCCACCCCCCTCGTTTGATATCTATTCCCACCCTGCCGCCCTCGCACCATCCGCGGCTTACCCCGTAGTTTCCCCCACCAGTTTCCCCCTTTGAAAAAGAGCCTGCACTGAGCCTGCCGAAGGGGGGATTAAAGGGGGATTTTCGCCTCCCCACTTACTCCATCCTCCGCAGTCGCGGGGTGAACACGAGCAGCGCCGCGGACGCGCCCACGAGCAGCAAGGCCAGCCCGCCGATTGACCACTGTATCCCGATGGCCTCGGCCAGTATGCCCGCGAAGAACGTTCCCAGACTGGAAAAACCCAGACCCATCATCATAAAGCTCATCACACGCCCGCGGTATTCCGGCGGGGTGTAGTTCTGCGCCAGGGCGTTGCCGGTGGTCCGGTGCCCCGTCTGCCCCAGCCCGATGAATATCACCACGAAGATAGATACGAGCCACCATTTCGAAAAGGCGAAGCCCGCCAGCGCCAGCCCCATGACAACGCCGCTGATGAGCATGATGGTGCCCCTTTTCCGACTCGGCGCGGTGGCCAGGATGATGGAGCCGGTTATCGCGCCGATTCCGGAAACGCTTAAAAGTATCCCCATGCCGCTGGCGCCCACTTTCAGGATATCCTCGGTAATCATGGGCATGAGTTGCAGGAAGGGAATGCCGCATATCATCACGAAGAGAGTCGCCACCAGCACCAGGAGCATCGTCTTTTCGCGCCGGATATACTTTATCCCGTCCACTATGTCCGCCAGGGCGTTGGCGCCTTCGCTGAATTTCTGCGTGGTTTTCGGCATCAGGAACATGCAGACCGAGGCCAGCCCGTACATGGCGGCGGATATATAATAGATGCTGGAAAAATCATAGGCCTCGATGAGAAAGCCCGTCGCCGCCGGAGCCAGGATGCGGAAGGTGTTCATCCCCATGGTATTCAGGGACACCGCGTTCATCACCTGTTCCCGGTCCACCACTTCGGAGATGATAGCCTGCCGCGACGGCATCATCAATCCCATTATCGTCCCCTGGATGGCGGCGGTGACTATCAGTATCCACCAGGAACCCGGAACGTCCTCGCTCAGGTAGCCCATCGTTAACGCGAGAGCTACCGCCAGCGAGACCAGCATCGAACCTATCATGCTGAAAAGCAGGATATCCCTTTTTTGAATTCGGTCGGCGAGGGCGCCCCCGTATAATGAACATATTATCGTCGGTATGGCATTGGCCAGCGAGGCAAGCCCCAGTACCGCTCCCGAGCCGCTGATGCGGTAGATGAGCAGGGACCGGGCTACTATCTGCATGTTCATGGAAGACCACTGGCCTACCATCCCGATGTAGTACAGGCGGAACGCCGGGTTCTTCAGCGAACTGAAAGTCCTGATATTGCGTAACTGTTTAAACTTCTCTATCATCGTTCTTTTTTATTATCAGCAGGAAGGCAGCCCCTATCCTGAGAAAGGAAAATACTGCCAGTATTATAGTCCCGGCGTAGAAGCCGCCGGCCAGGTCCTTGATGATTCCCATGAGGAAGGGTCCGGCGAACGTGCCGAGTTCGGCGAATTTCAGGTAGTTCAGCCGGGCTAAATCGAAAGGCTCCGCCCGTGATACTTAACATCTTAACATATATGCCTTACAGGCCGGTAAGTTTGCCGATTTTATCAGCGAGTATAAAAATGCTAAAATGTGTTTGATGAATGAGACTTTACCCGCCACGCGCTGCGGTAACATGGAGTTCCGCTGGGGTGAAAAAACCTACGTCATGGGGGTCTGTAACCTCAGCCCCGACTCTTTTTCCGGGGACGGACTCGGTGACGATGTCGAGGCGACGTTCGCCCAGGCGCAGCGCATGGTGGCCGAGGGAGCCAATATTATCGATGTCGGCGGGGAGTCCACCCGACCCGGCACCGAGCCGCTTTCCGTGGATGATATCGACGACGAGCTCAGGCTGGTCATACCGGCGATAGAACGGCTGGTGGCGGAGATTCAGGTGCCTGTCAGCGTTGATACCTATAAGGCGGGCGTGGCCGTTCGGGCCGTCAGGGCCGGCGCCGCCATGATTAACGATATCTGGGGTTTGAAGAGGGACCCGCGGGTGGCACAGGTCGCCGCGGAAGCGGGCGTCCCCGTAATACTAATGGCCAACCAGCGCGACGCCCCCCCGAAGGTCGGTATCATGGCCAGGGTAATTGCCGACCTTCAAGCGGGCATTGTTATCGCTCTGGAAGCGGGCGTGGCCGCCGAGAATATCATCGTCGACCCCGGTATCGGCTTCGGTAAGACCCTGGAGCAGAACCTTGAGCTGGTCAATCGACTTGCCGACTTGAAGCAGCTTGGCAGGCCCATCCTGCTGGGTACCTCCCGCAAGTCGATGATTGGCCTGGTGCTGGACCTGCCGCCGGATAAGCGCCTTGAAGGTAATCTGGCGGTTACGGCCATCGGCGTCGCCAACGGCGCCGACATGGTGCGCGTTCACGATGTCCGCCAGACGGTGCTGGTGTGCCGCATGAGCGACGCCGTCATCAGGAGGGGGTATGTCGGTGACTGATGCCGTTACGGCGTATCTCGGCCTCGGTTCCAACCTGGGTAACCGCGGTGACAACCTGGACATGGCCCTGAAACTGCTTGCGCAGCGGATGAAAATGGGTAAAGTCTCTTCCATCTATGACACCGGGCCGATAGGCAACACCGACCAGCCCCGCTTCCTGAATATCGCCTGCGAGGTTTTCACGCGTCTGTCGCCGGAGGGGCTGCTGGCCTTAGCCAAGGGAATCGAGGTCAAGATGGGCCGGCGGGGCAAGTCCGGCCAGCCTCGTACCATAGATATTGACATTCTTCTATACGGGAATTTCGTCATCAATACGCCCGACCTCGTAATTCCCCACCCCGGGATGGCGGAGCGGTCTTTCGTCCTGGTGCCCCTCGCCGAGATTGCCCCGGACCTCGTTCACCCGGTAAGCTGGAAAAAAATCAAGGAAATGAGGGACGACATTAAGGAGAAGCAGGGCGTGTTTAAGTGGGAGGGCGAGTAAGGAGAAGCCATGTACGAGATAACCGTCGAGAAGCATTTTGACGCTGCCCATTACCTGCGGGGCTACCAGGGTAAGTGCGAATCCATGCACGGGCACCGCTACCGCGTGGTGGTGAAGGTGCGGGCTTCAAAGCTGAACGACATCGGTCTGGCCTATGATTTCACCGATATAAAACGGCACCTCAACAGTATCCTGGCGCGGTACGACCATACCTGCCTTAACGACGTGCCGCCTTTTGATAAAATCAATCCTTCGGCGGAGAACATCGCGACTACCATCTATAGTGAACTCAAGGAAAAGCTGTCCACCGACCCCGTAACCGTCACCGCCGTGGAGGCCTGGGAATCACCGGAGCAGGGTGTCGCTTACCGCCCGGATTAATCGCTGCCCGGCGGTAATAAATTCGGGATGCCGTCCATCACGGGATAGTTTACCTCGCATTTGGGGCAGCGCAGCGTGCCGGTAATTATCTCCCCGCCCTCCTCCGCCTCTACCTTTAGCTCCAGCTCACCCTTGCACACCGGGCAGGCCAGGATTTCTACAAGTGAACGCTTCATGGTCTGATTATAACATAACTGCATGTTTTTTTACCTGCATTGACAACCAGCCGGTAACAACTTAATATAGCTACATATATTCCAGGCGAGGAGGCTTGGTGCCGTCTACTCAAATTTTGGTTTCCACAATAATATCATGTATCGCCTTTCTCATTAACGGCGTGCTGCTGTTTCTGGTCCTGTCACGGGGGAGGCAGAAACATCACTACCTTTTTGCCGCCGCCCTGGCCGCCTTTGTTATATCGAGCCTCAATATTTTTCTATCTTATATTAGAAACAGCCACTCTGACGAGCTGATTATCTATTTCTTTGTAACCTCGGTATGTGCGCTTTTAAGTGTCCCCTGTATCTATCACTTCACCTGCCGTTACCTCAACCGACCCAGGAAGAAGTCGACAATCTTTATCTGGGTTTACACGGTCATGGCCGTTCTTTTTGACCTCTTGGGCGTGGTTACGGAGACGGGGCCGCTGACAGTCGGTCGTGCTGACTGGGGCAACTATATGGTGCTCCGCGGCGAGGCTACCGAACGGATTGTTTCCTCAATCATGTTTGTCATCTTCCTCGTTTTTATCTGGTCGGCCTGCTGGTTCCTGTTCCGCGCTCGCCGGCGGGAAATATCACCTCTGCCCCGGCGCCACATGCAGTACATCTTTATCAGCTTTCTGGTAATCTCCTTCCTTTTCCTGACATTATTCATTATGCCCGTGGGGCTCGAGGATAGCTGGTTGACATCTCCCATCCGCGGCTTCGTTACCGCCGCTTTCGGGGCCTTAATCGGGATAGCCATCATCAAAGAGCACCTCTTTGACATCACCGTTATCATCAAAAAGACAACCATATACTCGATACTGGTGGCGCTGATTATCTTTGTCTTTAGTTTGTCCGAGCACCTGCTGGCCACATACGTCGGGGAGTTCTTCGGCGGGCACTCGATATTCATTCACATTATCTCCATCGCCGTGGTTATCGCCATACTTATGCCGATAAGGCAAAAGATTGAACGCGCCATCGAGCGTTTCTTCGCCCGGAAGAAAGTCGAGTTCTAACCCCCGTACGTAATCGGCGGGTTACCCTGTAAGTTTCATGCCCTGTTGACGTTACCTAGCAAATCGGGGATATAGTGGAAGCCCACATCGTTCCATGAAATAATAATGCTGTGTTGGGTTGATGCTTGATGGCCCTGTTATGGGGGAGGGCGGACTCTTTCTTTCAGCTAAACGTTAAAAAGAAGCCTTAAAGTCTATCGCCTTAATAAAACCAGGGACAATATAAGCAGAAAAACACAGGTAATTCCTATGACAAGGAAAAGGGGGTTCAATCCCAGCGACGATTCTACAGGGCTTAAAATTATCGGTGACAGAAACTGTCCCGTATAAGAAAACAGCGTTATATATGAAGTCATCCTGCCACGGAATGAAGCCGGCACCAGTTCTCCTACCCAGACCGTAATTGTAGGTATGACCATGCCCATGCCAATTCCGAAGAATATAATAGACAATGATATCAGCCAGACAAAGAGTGCCTGTGAAATCAGAATGAATCCTGCCGACCACAGAAGTAGACTTGTTTTTACAATCGTAATAAATGATAGCCTTGCCTTAATCCTTCCATAAAACAGAGAAGTTATCCCTCCCGCGAGACCCACGGTCGAGATGAACATACCAACATAGAACGAGCTGGTTATCCCGAACTGCTCAACCAATTTAGGCATGAATACGATTATGGCATACAGGAGGATATTCCCGACAAAGACCAGACCGTAAGGAAGAAAAAGTATCGGCATGCTTCTGAAAATATTGAATGTCGACTCCTGTTTATTTTTCATTACGTCAACCGCTGGATGGTCTGTACTCCGGTTCGTTTCAGGGGTAGCGAGGAACGCCACTAATGCTATGGGAAAGCCGATAAGGTAAGCAACGAAAGGCAGATGCCAGGAAAAAATCCCGAGAGAACCCCCCATTAACGGCCATATGATACCGCCAACGCTATTACTGCTTCCCCTCCATCCCATTACCCTGTTTCGTTGCGTTCCTTCGTATAAATTGAGAATTATTACAGTGATGGAAGTAAATATCATGGCGACACTGATTCCGAGGAGGACTCTACTACCGATTAGCAGATAATAATCTGTAATGAGAAGTCCAGAGCCGCCGGCCAGTCCGTACAGGATGAGGCCCAATATCAGGGGCCTTCTTACCCCCACCTTATCTATCAAAAGACCAATCACTGGACTACAAACGGCAATCATGATTCCATGCGTGGTTATGAGAAGCCGGGCCGCACCAGGAGAAACCCCAAGTCCTTCTCCCATCTGACTAAGAACCGGGGCGATAACAGAGCCTGCCATCACTGTTAAAGTTGCAGAGGCTAAAATGACCCAGAGTGAAGTTCTACCAGGTATAATCATACTAAATCGCGTTAATAGTATATTATCGGGATTGGCCAAGTCCAGCCAGGTAATGAAAAACTTGAAAATGCAAGTTATAAGGATAAGCCATAGTTGACGGCGTGGCCGGGTATAGCAATCTAACTATCAGATAATGAACGTCACGCCGCCAATACCGATTATCCCAAGGGAATACGCATAAACGCAGGCTTACCAGAGGTACCTGAAGATATTGAACTTACCTGCCTCTCAGGAATTTTTCAATATCATCGAGTCTGAATCTTCGGTCGCGGCGATAGCCAAGACGGTAGGCCCTAAGCAAACCGTTATCACTCCAGGCCCTGACCGTATTCGGATGAATGTGGAGAAGCTGAGATACTTCCGAAACCGTTAACATTCTCGGCGACAGAGGTATGTTTCCATTGTGTTTCGCCACCATGATAAATCATAACCCCATAAATTATAGTTATCTTACATATATTTACTTTACTTCATGTTAATTCACAACGGGGGAGGCATTAAAAAGTCATGGTGAAAATACCCAAATTTCAGGCAAAAAATGTAAAAAATCGCATTGAAAAATATAATGTGTGGGATAAAGTAAGTAATGTTAGGTAATAACGATTGACAATATATACGACAGGTGCTATCATCCCGTTTGTGACCCCAGCAGTTTTCTCAATGAATCCGTCACTTACAGCTTAAGACAGGTTGATTACTCGCCGTAAAAAGCGGTGGCAATAGGAAGGGAGCGCTGTATGTAAGTACAGCCTGGTGGATTGTAGTTGGTGGTGAATAGGTTACATAAAAAATCAATAAGACTGAGTACTGTAATAGCCGTTTCATTGTTGGTCATTCTCCTCAGCACCCTCTTACTGGTCGGTTGTCAGACCCCGCCGTTACCTCTCAGCGTTGAGCTTACCGCGAGGCCGTATTCTGGTCCCCCGCCACTTCAGGTAAGTTTTTCTGTAACACCTCACGGGGGGAAACAACCGTATAAATCGATTGTTTTTCACACCGGAGATGAAACTACCATACCTATCTCTGCCGGTGAGACTTATACCCACACCTATTACAGGCCTGATAAATATACGGCGGCTGTTACTGTAGTTGATAGTAACGGGGGCGTGGTCGATGACAGTATTATCATTGACGTTCTCGCAGCCAGTTTTGTTCCCGGGGAAGTCATCGTGGGATACGCTGATGAGGGTGCAGCCAGAAAATTGATAGATTTAATACCCGCACTGGGAGGGGAAGTAATAGAAAAAAACTCAGTGGCTGGATATATTCTGGTCAGGGTTGAAGATGGCAACGAAAAGTCCTTTATAAATTTGGTACTCCAAAAAGCCCCCGGCGTGGCAGCCTATGCAGAATTGAACTACACTGCTCTGGCGCAGGCAAACTGATTCGACCAGGAAATTCATTCCGGCAGAAAAGCTGAATATTCGAGATAAGTGATAATGAAAAGAAGAGATTCTAACACACTCAGAATTTTGCGAATTTTAGTACTGATTTTTCTTGTCGGTAGTATATTCGGCTTTTCATTACAGGGGAAGGCTGAAGACCCGCAATTTTTTGTTAAAGAGGAAACCCCGACGAAAGCCCCTCTGTTTCATTACGTGCCTGATGAAGTCATCGTCAAATTTAAGGGGGATATTGCTGAAGAATCCATCAGCGGACTACTAAGCACCCAGCATGTATCGGAGAAACTAAAGAACGAGACGGCCGGCTTCAGCGTTTTAAGAGTTCCGGGAGGTAAGACCGTCCAGGAACTGGTTGAAGTCTTTAAAGCCAGCCCTCTGGTTGAATATGCCGAGCCTAATTATTACGTCTATGCAGACTGGTCGCCCGATGATTCGCTATATTCTTATCAGTGGCACTTTCACGGTCCGGAAAATGGCGGCATCCAGATGGAGGACGCCTGGGGTATTACGACCGGCAATCCGGATGTAATTGTAGCGGTAATCGACAGCGGGGTGGCCTATGAGGAGCGCGCGGGGCCCGGCTTCTGGCACCTAGACACCTACAATGCCTGCGGAGGCTCAGGTTCTTCGTGGTGGTGCGGAGTTAATACCGCTCTACCGAGCTGGACGGCCCTTTACGGCTCTTACCCCACGCCCCCCGGCTATGGAAACGGCTGGAAGCAGTATTTACAGCATGCTTTTGACCTGAACAGCGCTAACGGTACTGTTATCTTTTCTTACCACTACAGATATGATATCGAGACGGGTAATGATTATTTCTACGTCGACGTATCCGATGACGGCGGCGGCAACTGGGCGACGGTAAAAACCTACACCGGAACGAGTAATTCTACTCCCACAAATAATTGGAAAACCGAAACGCTGGACCTGACCTCCCATGCGGGGGGTGATATCATCGTCAGGTTCAGGTTTAATTCAAATAGGGAGAACAGCGACGAGGACAGTGGATTTAATTCCGATGGCGCCGTCTATATTGATGAAGTGAGCCTGGATGATGATTCGGGCAATCTATTCTACGACGACATGGAATCGGGGGTTGGCGCCTGGGAGACAACCCGTTATCAAAGAGCGCCGGACCTGAATGCCGCCACTTTTACGGCCGGTTACGATTTCGTTAACAATGATTCTTACCCCAACGATGATAACGGCCACGGCACTCATGTCACCGGGACCATCGCGCAGGCTACCAATAATGATTTTGGCGTGGCTGGAATCGCTTTTAATACCACCGTCATGCCCGTCAAAGTCTTAAACGCCCGCGGTACCGGGACCTACACCATGATAGCTAGCGGCATCTATTACGCCACCAACCACGGGGCTAAAATAATCAACCTCAGCCTGGGCGGGAAGAATCCTTCCGTAACCCTGAAAAATGCCCTGGCCTACGCTTACAATCACGGGGTTACGATTTTCGCGGCCGCAGGAAATGATGATACCAAGCCCATCGGTTATCCTGCCGCTTATGATGCTTACTGCATCGCCGTGGGGGCCACCCAATACGATACTACCAGAGCTCCTTATTCTAGATATGGTCCGTCTCTGGATATCGTCGCTCCCGGGGGCAATATCGGCGTGGACCAGAGCTACGATGGTTACCCCGACGGAGTATTACAGATGACTTTCGGGAATACTCCCGTGGACTGGGGCTACTGGTTTTATGAGGGTACCTCGATGAGTACGCCGCATGCCTCCGGAGTGGCTGCCCTGCTTTTAGCCCAGAATCCCGGCTTAACCCCGGACCAGATAAGATATATTCTGGAATCCACCGCTATAGATTTAGGGAGTACAGGCCGAGATGATGACTACGGGTACGGATTAATCAACGCCCCGGCCGCTCTGGGTGGAGAACCGCCACCCCCGCCGATTGTTTCCATTTCTCTTTTAACGGACGGCACGATAGAACTGGGCCGGGTGGCCCTGGGGTATACGGCGGACAATTCCGGAGACATTCAAACGGTGAAAGTGGAGGAAGGCCCGGCGGATTTGACTATAAAGAGCACGGAATTTGTTGACAGCATGGGCCATGTCTGGAATCTGGAGACCGATATCGGGGGTGACCAGGTTATCTGGGAATTTTCTCCGGATGGAGGAAGCTGGTACGTCTTCACGGACCCATATACGGAGTACACGTTTGCCAATGTATCGGAGAATGCCACCCAGGATATCTATCTGCGCCTTACAATGCCGTCGGATAGCTATTCGGAGGAGCGGCATAGCGCCTTAGTAACTATTCTGGCTACAGCGCCATAATTGGTCGTCGATTATAAAATATGGAGGATAAGGTAAGTAATGTAAGGTGGCTGATATTGACAGAGCAAAGACAAAATTTTAGCATCATCCTGGGCAATATATGCATTATTCACAAATCAGACGTTACGAACGATAGCTGTAGATTATATAAAAGGAGGTGGTGTCACATGAAATGAAAGAAACAGGTCATGACGCCTGTCCCGGCCCTTCGCAGGCATAACGGTAAGAGAATAACAAGGGGGTTAAAAAGAAATGAAAAAGGTATTATTGATACTGACGGCGATGGTGCTGCTGGTGGGCGGCCTGGCGGCGCCGGCTTTTTCCGCTTCCGAGGGAGTAATCAACGTAACGGCCGATGTCGCCCAGCTCTCGGTGACGGTGGCCCCGAATACCGTCAGCTACGGCCTGGTGCCGCTGAATACCACCGGCGTTCAGCCAGACGGTAATCCCATGATTTTTGCCCAGAATACCGGCAACTGCTTCGTGGACATGCAAATCAAGGGCGCCAACACCACCGACTGGGCATTGGGTGAGACGGCTGCTGAAGACGTCTACGTCCATTATTGGGGCTACCTATTCCCGACCCCGACATGGACCGATATGGATACGGATTATGATGACCTCGGCAGCTGGGAATCGTATGCTCCCTTCACCAATGAAGCGTTCTGGCTGCAGATGGACACCCCGACATCCAGCTCCAGCTTCGGGACGCAGTCGACCACAGTTACGGTGATGGTCACCTACGAGGAAGAAGGCGTAAGATGCATCCTGGAAGCGGGCGGGCCCTATACCGAGGGTTCGGCGAACATTACCGCGACGGCGAATGTCACCGACCAGAATAACAACCCGGTGACCGGACTTACGGGGAGTAATTTCTCCCATATGGTCTTTTCGGGCACGTTTCCTAATATTACCCCAATCTTCGACCCGGTGTTCACGGCTGTCTGGACGGAGAATGGAGGCGGCATCTATACCGGCGAAATAGGGGATATCAGCTCGCTGCCCGCGGGAGAATACTTTTTAGCAGGAAGTGTAAATGACGGTACGCATATGGCGGGCATGGGAGACCCCTTCGTGATAGAGTAACGTCGCCGTAAGGATGTTCGACACCGCATAACTAACCTGACTGCCTGAAATCAGGTAGTCTGAGGTGTGATATAATACCGGGGGGTTGACCGGAAGAAAAAGGCCAGCCCCCTCCTGAAGAAATGGGGTAAACAGGGAGGTTAAGGGATGAAAAAGCTGTTACTGATACTGACGGTAATGGTGCTGCTGGTGGGCGGCCTGTCCGCACCGGCCTTTTCCAACTCCGTGGGAGTCATCAACGTAACGGCCGATGTCGCCCAGCTTTCGGTGACGGTAAGCCCGGATACCATTAGCTACGGCCTGGTGCCCATGAATACCACCGGCGTTCTGCCGGACATTACTATGATTTTTGCGACGAACACCGGCAACTGCTTCGTGGACATGCAAATCAAGGGCGCCAACACCACCGACTGGGCATTGGGTGAGACGGCTGGTGAAAATATCTACGTCCATTACTGGGGCTACTATTTCCCGGCCCTGACATATACCAAGATGAGTACGGATTACGACGACCTCTGCAGCTGGGAATCGTACGCTCCCTACACCAAGGAATTATTCTTTCTGATGATGGACACCCCGACATCAAGCTCCAGCTACGGGACGCAAGAGACCACGGTGACGGTGATGGTCACCTACGAGGAAGAAGGCATAAGGGGTATTCTGGAAGCGGGCGGACCCTATACTGCGGGTACGGCGAACATCACCGCGACGGCGAACATCACCGACCAGGATAACAACCCGGTGACCGGACTTACTACGGAGAGTAATTTCTTAGCGGTGAACCTCTTTTCGGGGACGCCTCCTGATCTAACGTGGTTATCAGACCTGACATTAACGGCTGAATGGACGGAGGTTGGAGGCGGCATCTACACCGGCGAAATAGGGGATATCAGCTCGCTGACCGCAGGAGACTACTTTCTCTGGGCACATGTCAATGACGGTACGCATGTAACGGAAATGGGAGACCCCTTCGTGATAGAAGAGTCGCCGTAAGGATGCTCGACACCGGATAATCTATACTGACTGCCTGAAATCAGGTAGTCTGAGGTGTGATATAATACCGGGGGGTTGACCGGAAGAAAAAGGCCAGCCCCCTCCGGTAACGTTGTCGTGTGCATGACAATATAGTGTTATCGGCGGAAAGGCGGTAAATGCGATGAGACGTAATAAACTGGTACTAATCGTGATGCTGGTACTGCTGCTGGTACTGTCCGGCACGAGCCTGGCATATGCCCAGGATATTGGCGTGGGCATCAACATTGGCAAAATTTCGGTTGACGAACCGATGATGCCCGGCGGCAGCTACGGACTCCCCTCGATAAATATCATCAATACCGGAGAGGTAACCAGTAATTATGAGATAGGAGTAAGCTACCACCGGAATCAACCGGAGATGAGACCACCGGCTGAGTGGTTTGAGTTTGACCCCGCGACGGTCACACTTGAACCCGGGCAGTCCGCGCCGATAGCTATTACGCTGGACCTTCCTTTGAAAGCCAAGTCGGGCGATTACTTTGCCTATCTTGAGGCGCACCCGCTGGCCAAGGAAGGCGAGGTGGCTATCGGCATCGCCGCGGCGGCGAAGCTTTACTTTACCATCAAGCCGGCTAACATCTTCTCAGCGTTTGCCAACCAGGTATCAGAGTTCTTTACGGACTATTCTCCTTACACCTGGGTGGTACTGGGAGTTGTGGTCTTGATAATTATCTTCTTCCTTATCCGCCGCTTCGTGCACATCAGCTTCAGGGTCGAAAAGAGGGAATAGGACGACCTTAGTGGTCAGGCATATTTTTAGATAATGGGAGTTTAAGCCCGGAGATGGTGAAAGCGAGCAGGTGGCTGTTCATGGTTTTTCTGGCATTGTTCCTTTTTCAAGGGCAGGTTAGCGCCGCCGAAGAAGGGACAATTCAGATTGGCTTAACCCCCAATCCCCTGAAAGTCAAGGTTATCGCTCCCAATGTGGTTTATAAGGACAGTCACTTTCTTGTGAGGGCATATATCTGGAACTTTGGAGACGACAGGATTACCAGGGCCGAAGCCACCATCCACTACGATAAAAAAGGCCTGAGCCTGCATGGCCATAAGCCCAACCGGCGCATCGGCACTATTCCGCCCCACCGGATAAAAATCGTTACCTGGTCGCTCCAGGCGAAAAAAAAGGGTGATTATATTATCATGGTTACGGTTTCAGGACATGGAACGACCGGTGAGTTAACCGCCGAGGACACTACCATGGTAGAAGTTAGAGACCACCATCGTCGTTTTTTTGACTTTTTCTGGCGCTGGTGGAAACGTTTTTTCGGGTAAAAAATATGGGAGCGATTACAGTCTCCGCGGGACTTACATCCCCTTTAAACGCCCTCTGGCGACAAGACCCGCCCATTTATTCTCAGAAGGATAGACTATTAGTAAATCCTGGCAAAAATCCTTAAATCATTCCCGGCTCTTCCGATACTCCAGGTAGAAAAGGAGCCCGGCAACAGTCTTGGCATCCTCGATTTCGTCCGAAGCTATCAGGTCGGGAACCTGTGACAACGGCACGCGTACTACCTCAATACCGGGGGTATCCTCGGCATGGAGCCTGCCGGGGACAAGGTCTGCCGCCAAATAAAGATAGAGATACTCGTTGCAGAAGCCGGGCGTCGTGTAGAATCCGCCGAGTCGCTCCACCCTCTGCGGGCGGAAGCCCGTTTCCTCCTGCATTTCACGTATTACCGCCGCCTTCGGGTCTTCTCCTTTATCGATACCGCCGGCCGGTATTTCCAGAAGCTCTTTCCCCAAAGCCTGGCGGTACTGCCTGACTAACAGGACATTGTCGTTGGTATCCACAGCAATAACCGCGATACAGGCGGCATGCTCGACAACCTCCCGTGTGCTTTTACGTCCATCGGCGGTCCTGACGGTATCGACGCGCAGCTTGAGGATGCGACCTTCGAAGACGACCTCGCTGGAAAGCGTTTCCTCAGCCAACTCAGGAATTCTCCCCGGCATGGTAAATAAGCGCGGTTTCATCGCAGTTGGGGAACTTGGGACAGCGAAAACAGTCGGTCCAGACCTTGCGCGGCAGTTCCATCTTATCGACATCAACAAACTTATGCCGTTTAAAGAATTCAGGCTGGTAGGTAAAGCAGAAGATGGTCTCTATGCCGAGCTCTCCAGCCTCCTTCAGGCAGGCAGTCACCAGTTCGGTGCCCAGGCCCCTGTTCTTGCTGTCTTCCTCTACGGCTACCGACCTTACTTCGGCAAGGTCCGACCAACTCACATGCAGCGCCGCACAGGCAAGCACCCTCTCTCCCTCCTTGACGACAAAATAGTCGCGGATATCCTCGTAGAGCTCGCTCAGCGGCCGCGCCAGCATCTCACCCCGGGTGGCATAGTCGTTAATCAGTTTGTGCATCTGCGGTATATCCGGAATTCTAGCTTTTTCTACCTGACTCACCTTGTTTTCCTTTCAATTTATCCTCAAGAGAGCTGTAAAAAGAGTCTCGGGGACGAATTCTTAAAAATCGAGCCGTATGGGGACTCCGCTTCACAATAATCGTGTTTCCGTTGGGCAACGGCAGGTTTACATGCCCGTCCACACTCAGCGTGGCCGCATGATAGGTGTTGAGCTGTAGTCTAACCTCCGCCGTTTCCGGCAGTACCAGGGGATGAGCCAGGCTGAGGTGAGGGGCTATCGGCACCAGCAGGAAATCACGCGAGTTTGGATAGAGAACAGGGCCGCGGGCCGCCAGCGCGTAGCCGGTGCTGCCGGTAGCCGTCGCCACAATCACGCCATCGGTCTTATAAGCCGTCAGGTGCTGACCATCGATACTGGCTTCTACCCTGATTAATCGGGCGATTTCTCCACGCGCCACCACGACATCGTTCAGAGCATGAAAGACACGGGGCTCCGGACCGGAGGCGACAACTTCCACCTGAAGCATCATTCTTTCGTCAATCCAGCCTTTGGAGTCGATTAATAAGGGCAATTTCTCCAGGGCTTCGTCAGCATCCAGTTCAGTCATAAACCCGAGCTTACCCAGGTTTATGCCGGCAATCGGCGTTTTTCCGGGAATTATTACCTGGACTGCCCGCAGTATAGTGCCGTCACCACCCACCGTGAGGAGCAGGTCGGTGCCTTCCAGTCTGCCGCAGGCCTTCTCCTTTTCCCAGGCGGAACAAACCCACACGGAAATTTTTTTCGACTTCAGGAAAGCCTCCAGCTCCCCGGCTTTCCGGCGGGTATCTGCAACCTTGGGATGGTATAGAATACCGATTTTTTTCACGGTCGTTACCTTATTTTTCTTGCCGTTTTCTATTACGGGGAAACAAGAAAAGTGTAGCAATTTCGTACTCATAGTGTCAAGCGGAGGGTTGAGGTGATATTACTCAGACTCTTTATACCTCACCCCCTGACCCCCTCTCCAATCAGCAACATCGAATTATTACGCTAGACATTTTGATTGGAGAGGAGGAGGGGTGTCAAGCGAAAATCCCCCTTAATCCCCCCTTCGGCAGGCTCAGGGCAGGCTCTTTTTCAAAAGGGGGAGGGAACTTAATTCTCCCTCTTGTCCCTCCTTACGAAGGAGGGACGTCA
>CAZCOB010000010.1:0-53156 GCA_964500415.1 uncultured Dehalococcoidaceae bacterium
CGAGGAAGGAGCCGGTACCGGCGGCGCATACCTTGTTCATGGCGAAGTCGATTATCGTGCCATTCTGCAGGCTGACGTACTTGGCGTCCTGTCCGCCGATTTCAAAGATAGTGTCCACATCAGGACACTCGAATGAAGCGGCTCTGGCATGGCTCGTGATTTCGTTGCGGATAATATCGGCACCGAAGAATTCCCCGGTCATGTATCGTCCCGACCCTGTAGACCCGGTGCCTTTTATAATAACCCTGCCCCCCAGTTCCTGGCCGACCTCGAACAGTCCTTTTTTCACGGCTTCGATAGGCTGGCTGGCAGTCATCAGGTAGCGCCGTGCCAGCACATTATTGTTTTTATCTATCACCACGACATTGGTGCTGATAGAGCCTATGTCCACGCCGATGTAGGCTTCAACAGGTTTACCGGAGTCTATTTGAACCGGCTCGATTTCTATGGGGTAGTCATCACCTTCAAGGTGGGGCAGCGTAACGAACGTATATTCCCGCCGGGCGATGTAGTCGCGCAGTCGCTGGATTGCATCTCCGGGTAAGGGGCTTTCCTTATTGGCAAGGGAGGCCCCCATTGCCCCGAGCACGGCAAAATGCTCGGGAATGATTAATTCTGCTTCTTGCAATTCAAGGACATCCAGCACGGCGCGTCGGATACCTTTATTAGCGGCCACGCCGCCCTGGAAAGAAACCGGTCTGTCGATGTCACGACCACGAATTACCTGTCCCTTGAAGTTGCGTATCATGGCGAAGCACAGGCCGGCGACGATGTCATGTACCGGGGTGCCTACCTGCTGAAGATGAATCATATCGCTCTTAGCGAAGACGCTGCAACGACCGGCCACGCGGGGTGGGTGCTCCGACTTTAGAGCGACATCGCCAAACCGCTCGATGGGTATACCCATGCGCGATGCCTGCTGGTCGAGGAAGGAGCCGGTGCCGGCGGCGCAGGCGCCGTTAAGGGCAAAGTCCACGACCTTGGGGAGGGCATCGGGTGATTCTCTTTTCAGGACGATGAGCTTGGAGTCTTCGCCGCCTATCTCCAGGATAGTCTGCACCTCCGGGTAGAAACGGGCGGTCCCGGCCGCCTGCGCGGTAATTTCATTGACGAAGGGTATGCCCAGCAGGGTAGCGATAAGCTGTCCGCCGGTGCCGGTAGCGGCGGCTGAGGCGAATTTCCCGGGTGGATATTTTGTAAGAATATCTTCAAGGATGGAGAGGACAGTCTCTATCGGCTGCCCTGTGGTGCGCACGTATCTTGATTCGATTATGGTGTCGGTTTCGTTAACTACTACAACCTTGGCGGTTACCGAGCCGATATCAATGCCGAGTTTCATGCGAAAATTCACCGGTACAAAATACTCTGGTCAAGAAGACGCGAGGAAAACACATTTAGTTATATTATAGCCATGCACGGGTGATATGTAAACTAGGGGGAAGTATGTTGATGGGAAATGATAATAAAAGAAGGAGGGGGGAAGCCGTAATGCCCCTTAACAGCTTCCCCCACGACCGGGAGAGGAGGGAAAACAGACTACTTTATTTTATATTGATACAGAAATTTTATAATGTATCGGTCTTTGTAGTAATCGGCCAAAATACCTAAATTTCGGCGAATTACGTCTTATTCGATGGTCGAAATAGAACATATCTGGCGTGGTTATTACTAATGGAGGGAAAAATAGAGGTCTATGAGGATGTTGAGAGTCCTCATGGAGTTTACCAGGGAGGACGTATCGGGCTTTGAGGCGGAAATAACGCCGAGGCTTTTTTCCAGGTCGTCGGCCAGGTCGGATATCATTTTACGGAGGTTGTCGGTACCCTCCCTGCTTTTCAGGGCACTCACTTCCTTAATAATTTCCGGCTTGGCTACCGTCTTAAGTTGCTCGATAGCCATAGAAACGTTGAGGTCTTTCAGTCCCTGGAGGACGCCCTGCACCTTTTTGCCCTGCTCTTTACGCCGGCGTTCTTTTTCGTCATGCTCTTCCTGCTGCCGGGTGAATTGCTGTTGCAGGCGCATCAACTCGTCGAATCCGTTTTCCTCTTCTGCCATTTTTATCTGCCCTGGGGTGTAATACGGTCTATTACCAGTATACACGGTTGAAAAAGGTAAAACAAAAGGTAGTATGAAAGTAGAATGTGTGAAATGGCTGGCGAGCCAGGATTCGAACCTGGGCTAAGGGATCCAAAGTCCCCTGTGCTACCACTACACAACTCGCCAGGGCTACACGCAGGATTATAGCATCTGGGCGTGGCTATGGCAATGCCCGCCCGGTTTTGCTGGATGCTGCATGGCTGTGCTATCATTCAATATAATAACCGGCATATAAAGTTGCATGGGTCCTTTACGCAGGCTATTCTGGGGTATTTTCTGGCTGGTGGGCGTCCTCGTCGTCGGCATTCTCGGCTATAAGATTATTGAAGGCTGGGATTTCCTCGATTCCATTTACATGACAGTCACCACTATAACCACCGTTGGTTACCGCGAAGTGCATCCTCTTTCCGATGGCGGGCGGATTTTCAGTATCTTCCTGATGTTCGGTGGTGTGGGTGGGGCGCTGTATGCCCTGAGCGGCATCGTAGGTTACATTGTCGAAGGCAATATTGGCACCGTATGGGAGAGGCGTAAAATGCAAAATAAAATTAACAACCTCAAAGGACATTTTATTCTCTGCGGATTCGGGAGAGTCGGCGAGGAAATCGCCCGCGCTTTTAAAGAAGAAGAGGTCCCTTTCATTGTTATCGATAATAGACCGGAATGTATAGCCCATCTGGAAAAGACCGATTATATCTATATGCAGGGTGATGCCACCCAGGATGATGTTCTGAAAAGTGCCGGAATCGAACAAGCCCGCGGCCTGATTGCCGCCGTTGGCACGGATACGGATAATACGTATATCACTTTGTCGGCCCGGGGGCTGCGCCCCGATATCTATATCGAAGCCCGTGCCTCCAGTACCGAAGCCCTGACCAAGCTGGAAAGGTCTGGCGCCAACCGTGTTATTTTGCCTCACGCCATCGGTGGGAACCGCATGGCCATGCTGGCCCTGCGCCCGGCTGTCGTCGATTTTATCGACAATGTGGTATACAGTCGGGGACGTGAAATGCGTCTGGAGAATATCGATATTTCGGAGAACTCAAAGCTAATCAGCTTAACGATTAAAGAGGTACGGGATAAGACGCATGTTTCCATCCTGGCTGTGCAGAAGAAGGGCCGCACGTTGATGCCCAATCCTACCGGCGAAAAATCGTCGATGCTGGAGATAAGCTGATTGTTATCGGCACCAAGGCACAGCTTAATTCTTTAGAGGAAGCACTTTAGCACTTGGGTGATATTCAGGATGCCTCCGGAAGTCGTTATTGATAGATTTTCTCTTTAATTCAGCAGAGACTCAATAATAAAGAAGAAGACTCCGTAACCAGCGATGTGTGGTTTGATAATGATTACGGAGTGCTACTTTCAGCCATTACGCTTATTGCCGTTTTGCCGGCTACTTCTTCTTGGGTGCAGCCTTTTCTTTCCCGTGCAGGGCCTCGATTTGTGCCTTCCATTTACGGGCTCTGTCCGTCATAAACCGTCTTGTCGGCTGCTTTTCGGTGCTGATGAGCATTGAATTGATATTTCCCCAGGGGACGAAAAGACTCTCCGTATAACCTCCCAGCATATCGAGCTTATCATCCCAGTGGACCAGATTTATCAGGATGCCGTGTTCGTCGACCACTTCGACCATGCCTGTATAGCAATCGTCTGGCGCGGTCTCCGGCATCAGGTGAACCGCCACACAGTAACCCGGTTGTATCGCCTGTATTTTTGCCATATTTCATACCTCCGCTTATCAAGCTTATCGTAGCCTATTTATATAATTATTTGCCGTTCTTGTCAATAGCCCTTTCTGGAAACTCCACCGGAATGGTCGTTAAATTAGAAGCTGCGGCGCAGGGATTTATTATTTTTGCTTATAATTCTTTATAAATTATTAAGGATAAGTTTATCCGGCATTTATGTATTTTATGTCTGTTTTTATAGCTGGTTGATAAGCTTGATGAGGATACAGGAAGGATTTTTATAAGAAATAAGGGTTCCCCGGACACAAGATATCCATGAAGGGGAGGTAAGATAAATGGAAAATTTCGTTCTCGCAGGAAAAGCTAAAACGGTCTTTCGTCTCATTGAGTTGAAAGCGAAGAAGGAAGAGCTTGCCAGGCGGGCTAAGAAGCGGAATCTCAAAAACAAGGAATAGTCGCGGCTGGTTTTATTCGTCTACTGTTTTCTAAATTTGGCTTTCAGGGCTTCAATTTCCTGCTGTTTTTCAAATTCTTCCTGACTAAGTGGTTCACAGGATATCAGTACATTATTCTCTATCTTTATGGTGAAGAGCTCGTGGCATTTCCAGCAACGGCGCGGGCCTTCGTAATTTTTCTCCACTAAAGAGAGTTTGGTCTCCGCCTCGCACTTGGGACATTCCAGGGTAATCATGTCTAATTGGATTCTCACCTCCTTACACTCTGGTGCCGAAGGTCGGACTCGAACCGACACGAGGGTTGCCCCTCAACAGTTTTTGAGACTGCCGCGTCTACCATTCCGCCACTTCGGCAATGGCTATCCTATTCTAAGTTAAAAATGGGCATAGCGCAAGGGTTTACCTATTGAATGCGATAGCTATAATTGCTACAATGACTTAAAGGCGGCACTTACTTGTAACGTATTTACATAATGTGGCGCGGCGTTTCTGGATGGAGACTAATCATGATAGATAAGTATAACCCGCAGGAAATCGAAAAGAAGTGGCAGCAGAGATGGGCCGAGGATAAACTATACGAGACTCACGACGATGACCCAAGGCCAAAATATTACGCGCTTACCATGTTCCCCTATACCTCCGGCGACCTTCACGTCGGCCACTGGTATAATAATGTCCCTATTGATACTTTCGCCCGCTATATGCGAATGAAGGGTTATAACGTATTACACCCGATGGGCTTCGACGCTTTCGGGCTGCCGGCCGAGAACGCCGCTATCAGGCACGGCATCCATCCCTTCACCTGGACCATGCAGAGTATTGATAACATGAGGAAGCAGCTCAAGAGCATCGGCGCTGTTTACGACTGGAGTCGGGAGGTGATTACCTGTTTGCCCGATTATTATAAGTGGACGCAGTGGTTCTTCCTGAAATTGTACGAAGCCGGTCTGGCTTACCGTGCCAAGGCGCCGGTCAACTGGTGTCCCAACTGCCAGACAGTGCTGGCTAACGAGCAGGTGGTAGGGGAGGGCGTCTGCGAGCGCTGCGAGACCCCCGTCATCAGGCGCGACCTGACGCAGTGGTTCTTCCGCATCACTAAGTACGCCGATGAGTTGCTGGAGTTCGATGGTATCGACTGGCCCGAGCGAATCAAGATAATGCAGCGTAACTGGATAGGCAAGAGCCAGGGCACGGAGATATCTTTCGGGCTGGAACACCCCGGGGTTGACGAGAAGGAGATACGTGTATTCACCACCCGTCCCGATACTACCTTCGGCGTGACCTTCATGGTACTGGCGCCGGAGCATCCCCTGGTGGAAAAAATTACCTCGCCGGAGCGTAAAGCCGACGTCGAGAACTATATCGTCAAGTCACGCCGCCAGAGTGAAATCGAGCGACTTTCGACAGAGAAAGAAAAGGACGGGGTATTTACAGGGGCGTACTGCATCAATCGATTGAACGGCACGAAGGTGCCTATATGGATTGCCGACTATGTCCTGTTGAGCTACGGTACCGGGGCCGTCATGGCGGTGCCCGCCCATGATGAACGCGACTTTGCCTTTGCGCTTAAATACGGCCTGCCTATTATCCCGGTAATAGACCGCACCGACGGCGTCGCCAAGAGCTTTGCTTTCCCCGGCACAATGCGTGAAGGATTCGAGGGGGAATTAAAGAAGGCGGGTTTCAGCTATACCGAGGCGAAAATCGGCGGCCAGTACGTTACGCTGAATGGCGAAGACCAAATCAGGCAGTACATAGACCTCATGAAGAAGTATCTCAGGCCGGATAACTGGAACGATATCATCGGTTCTGCCTGGCTGTTTTTCTTCTCGGGAAAGGACGGCGTGGAGACGATACCTCTGGACTCGATGGAGTCGGAAAGAGAGATACTGAAACGCTGCAAGGCAATAGAGCCTAACGTACGCGACCGGCGGACGGTGATGGAGATGCTCCATACCCTCGAGTTCTATCGCGACATGCTTTTCCATGCGGACTACGGCACGATGATTCATTCCGGGCAGTTCAGCGGCAATCAGGACGGCATCAACGCCGTATCCGAATACCTCGAAAATAAAGGGTGGGGCAAACGGACTGTCAGCTATAAAATACGCGACTGGTTGATATCACGGCAGCGTTACTGGGGAGCCCCGATACCCATCGTATTCTGTGATAAGTGCGGTACGGTCCCCGTACCAGAGGCAGACCTGCCCGTGCTGCTGCCGGAGGATGCCGAGTTCAAGCCTACCGGTGAATCGCCGCTGAAGCAAAATGAAAAATTCGTCAATGCCGCCTGCCCCAAGTGCGGTGCCCCGGCAAAGCGGGAGACAGATACGATGGACAGCTTCGTCTGCTCTTCGTGGTATTTCCTGCGTTACGCCAGCCCGCACCTCGAAACGGCGGCTTTCGACCCGGAAAAAGTCAAACTCTGGTTGCCGGTGGACTTCTCTACCGGCGGTGCCGAGCATGCCGTGATGCACCTCCTCTATGTCCGCTTCTTTACAAAGGCGATTCGCGACATGGGGCTAATTGACTTCGGTGAGCCCTTTACGAAGCTATTCAATCAGGGCCATATTATCTCCGGTCGAAAGAAAATGAGTAAATCGAGGGGCAACGTAGTTAATCCCGACGCTTATGTAACGGAACTGGGGACGGACACCGTACGTACTTATCTGATGTTCATAGGGCCGTGGGACCAAGGTGGCGAGTGGGATGACAGCGGCATCAGCGGCATGAGACGCTGGATGAACCGGATATGGAACCTGGTGCTGGATGGATACGGGTCTGCCGGTGCTCAGGGCGATGATGAACTGGTCCGTATGACGCACCAGACTATTAAAAAGGTAACCACGGATATCGAAAGAGTCCACTTCAATACCATGGTGGCGGCGCTTATGGAGTTCACCAACTACTTCAATAAAGTGAGGGAGGCCGGGGCTGCCAGCCAGGAAGCCTGGGAATCATCCGTTAAGACGCTATTGCTACTGCTGGCGCCGACGGCACCGCACCTGGCCGAGGAGCTCTGGAACAGGAAAGGCTATCAATACAGTGTTCATAATCAATCATGGCCAGAATGGGATGAAGCGCTGGTGACCCAAGATGAGTTTACCCTGGTCATCCAGGTGAACGGCAAGTTGCGCGATAAAGTGACGGTGCCGGTATCAATCACGGAAGACGAAGCTAAAAATATAGCTGTAAAACAGGAGAAGGCACGGCCATACCTGGAGGGCAGGAAAGTGGTTAAAATCATTTATGTCCCCGGGAAACTGGTCAACATCGTGGTGAAGTAATGATGAAAATAGCGTTTATCGGCGGGGGGAACATGGGGGAGGCGATTATTTCGTCTCTTCTGGAGAAAAGGCTAGCCGCGCCTGCAGATATCTCCGTCAGCGATGTCAGCGAGTCGCGCCGTAAATACCTCAAAGAACGTTACAGAGTGACCGCAACGGAAAATAATGTAGAAGCCGCCGACGATAAGAATGCCGTGGTGCTGGCGGTAAAGCCGCAAAATCTGCCCGAAGTCATGGCAGGTTTGAAAGGCTGTCTTAAACCCGCCCAGCTTGTCCTTTCGATAGTCGCCGGGGTAAGAATCGGTAATATCTGCAGGGGGCTGGGGCATAGTTGTGTCGTACGCTGTATGCCCAATACACCGGCTCAGGTCGGCTTCGGCATGAGCGTATGGACGGCGACACCAGAGGTTGCCGCAACGCAAAAGGAGCAGTCGAGGGCCATCCTCGGCGCCATGGGCAAAGAAATCTATTTCGATGATGAAAAGTATATTGATATCGCCACAGCGGTCAGCGGCAGCGGCCCGGCCTATTTCTTTCTATTCGCCGAGGCTATGATAGATGCGGCGGTGAAAATCGGGCTGTCTCGCAGCGAAGCCGGGGAGATGGTCCTCCAGACGATGCTGGGCTCGGTACACCTGATGCAGAAATCCGGTAAGCCCCCGGCCGAGTTGCGCCGGAACGTCACCTCGCGTGGAGGCACCACGGAGAGAGCCCTGAAGGTCTTTGAAGAGGGTGGTTTCGCCGGGCTCGTTGAAGATGCGGTAAAAGCGGCCTACCGGCGGGCTATAGAGCTGGGGAATCAGTAATTACCGGCGTTTTCTAAATTAATTACAGAATATTCAGTATATTCATATAGTTCAGTATTGACAAAATATATTATATATATTATAATATAAGAAAATTGCAGGAGAGGAGAGGAATGTCAGTCGATTTAAGAGACGTAGAGCGAATATTCATCGAAGATGTAGGCGTCGTCTTCGAAAAGACGGGTCTTCCCCGCATGGCCGGGCGTATGTTCGGGTGGCTCCTTATCTCCGACCCTCCTTATCAGTCACCGGCTGAGCTCGCCGATGTCCTCATGGCTAGCAAAGGGTCCATCAGTACCACCACGCGACTTCTAGCGCAAATAGGGCTGGTAGAAAGGTACATCATACCCGGTGAAAGGCATAACCACTTCCGGGTGAGTGAAGATGCCCTGCGGAGGACAATCGAGCACGGGCTTGAGGATGAAATAAAGATGTTTCATCAGCTTGCCGAGGAGGGTCTCAGATTGATGAAGGACGAGCCTTCCGTACGGAAAGAGTGGCTGGAACAGATGCGTGACCGGTATGTATTCCTGGAGAGGGCATTCCCCAGGTTGATGGAACGTTACGATAAAAGGCGTGCGAAAATGCAATTGAAATTAATCCTTAAGAAAAAATAACGGGATTAATATTTCTCTGTGGCATATCAGGAATTTCGGAGGAAAATAATGAAAAGGAAGCTGATTGTTGGTTTTATTTTAACTGTGATGTTGCTGGCCCTGGTAGGAACGACAGCCTGCGATTCGATAGGAGGGGGGCAGGGCACAGTAAGCCAGCAGGAGGTCGAGGTGACACGGGGAGATTTAACGTTAAGTGTCGCCGGAAACGGAAAGATAGAGGCCTACCGCGAGGCAAGGTTGACCTTCGGCAGCGCCGGCAAGCTGGATAAAATCCTGGTTAATGAGGGCGATGAGGTCAAGTCCGGAGATGTGCTGGCCAGTCTTGACACCAGCAGTCTGGAACTGGCGGTAAACCAGGCTCGGATGTCCCTGACGCAGGCAGAGGCAGCCCTGACACAGGCGGAACTCGCCCGATATACCGCCGAATACAATCTGGAAAATACGCGTAATTCCGGAGATTCACTGCAACTGGCGTTGCTTAACACGCAGATAGCTCTGGATACGGCACAGATAAATCTGTCTGCCGGTGTCTCCGCCGTTGATTTCTACACGGTACAGGCGGAACTGAATAAGGCCAAGGCGTATTACGACTATGTAGAGCTTATGGGGAAGGAGAGTATATGGAATGCGGATACCTGGGTGCTGGCAATGGATACGGCCAAGGAAAGCCTGGATGTCGCCCAGGCCAACTACGATAACGCACTGGCGGGGTATGACTCTAACCAGGTGACCCTGCTGAAAAAGCAGGTTGAGGCAGCGGAGGCATCCGTAGCTATAGCCCAGAAAAATATCGATAACCTCGATGTGAATATAGCACTTCTGGAGCAGCAACTAGCCGCGGCCGAACATAGCGTAAGGCAGGCAGAGCAGGCGGTGGATTTAGCCGAGTATTCTCTGGCTGACACTCAGAGACAGCTTGACGAGGCCACCATCACAGCCCTGTTTGATGGGGTAGTGGCTAGGGTCCTGGCCGAAGAGGGCGATATTATACCGTCGCCATCTATGGTCCCTACTACCATTCTTCAAATGATTAACACCGACCGTCTGGAACTGGTTATCGAGGTGGATGAAATCGACATACCGTTCGTGGAACTGAATCAGGAAGCCGTGGTAAGCGTGGATGCATTGCCCGACGAGGAATTCAAGGGTATCGTGACGGCTGTTTACCCCGTGCCCACAGAAGTTGGGGGTATCGTGCTTTATCAGGTCAAGATAAGCCTCGACGCTTCGGGAGAATCCGGAATAAAAGTCGGTATGAGCGCTTCTGCCGATATCATGGTGGAAAAACATGATAATGTCCTTATAATACCGAGCCGGGCCATCAGCAAGAACGACCAGGGTCAGGCGATTGTTAAAGTCCTGGTCGGTAAGCAGACAGAGGAGAGAGAAGTAGTCGTCGGTCTGGATGACGGGCTGCGGGTCGAGATTGTCAGCGGAGTGAGCGAGGGTGAGACGGTAGTGGTGGAAGTGAAGGTGAAATCAATGTCCGGTGTGAGCTTTTTCTAATCAATAAGTCAGGAAGTGATAGCCGTGTCGCACAATAATGGCATGATTGAACTGGAAAATATAACCAAAATTTACTACATGGGTAATGTCGAGGTTCCGGCTCTCAGGGGGGTGACTCTAAACATAGGACAGGGAGAGATGGTGGCGCTTATCGGCGCCTCCGGCTCGGGTAAGTCTACCCTGATGAATATCGTGGGGTTTCTGGACAAGCCCACCGACGGCAGGTATGTCCTCGAAGGGGTTGATGTCAGCCAGCTCAATGACGACAGGCTGGCCGAGATGAGAAACAAGAAAGTAGGGTTTGTTTTTCAGACATATAACCTACTGGCGCGTACCGCCGCCATAGCGAATGTGGAATTGCCGCTTATTTATGGCGGCGGTGGCCAGAAGCGTAAGCGGGCGATGGAGGCGCTGGAGCGCGTCGGCCTGAAAGCACGGGCTACCCATAAACCTTCGGAGCTATCGGGTGGCGAACAACAGCGTGTGGCCATTGCCCGGGCGCTGGTAAACGACCCTTCGCTTATCCTGGCGGATGAGCCCACCGGGAATCTTGACAGCAATGCTACGGCCGAGATTATTTCTATCTTCTGCCGGCTTAACCAGGAGGGCATCACTGTTATCCTGGTGACGCATGAGCCGGATGTCGCCGCGCGGGCGAAACGAATCGTGCGGCTGGTGGATGGGCAAGTTGTCGAGGATAAGAAGGTCGATGCGGCGGCCGGTGGTTAATCAGTACAATCGAGGAGATAAACCGTGAAGTGGATTGAGTCCTTTATTATAGCTATAAGGTCGCTGGCGGCCAATAAGCTGCGTTCTTCACTGACCATGCTGGGTGTTATCATCGGCGTCGGCTCGGTCATTACCCTGATGTCGGTGGGGAGGGGAGCGGAAGAATCGATTACTTCTACCCTGGAAGGCATGGGAACCAATCTGATTTATATAACGTCACAGACGCCCGGCGTGGGGGGGCTGGCCGCTATGGGAATGGCCAGCCAGAGCCTTACCATCAGCGACGCCGAAGCTATCGCCGAACGTGTCCCCTCGGTAATGGCCGTAGCCCCAATAACTGAAAACTACGCAGAGGTGGCCGCTGGCGATGAGAGCGTCGCTGCTTTTATCGAGGCTACAACCCCCGAATATGAGTATGTATTGAACTTTCCGACGGAATACGGACAGTTTATCACGGCACGCCACGTTGCCTCCAGGGACATGGTCACCGTGCTGGGAAGTGATATCGCCGAAGACCTGTTTGGTGATGAAGACGCGGTGGGGAAGAAGGTAAAAATTAACGGACGCCAGTTTAACGTTATCGGGGTACTGGAGGCCAAGGGCGGGCAGATGATGGGTATCAGCATGGATGCCATTATCGTGGTGCCCATAACTACCTACCAGGCAAGGCTTTTCCCGGGTCAAACGATACGCGGCGAGAATGCCGTCCAGCAGATTGCGGTACAGATAGAAAGCACCGAGGTAGCCGATATCGTTTCGGCGGATATTACGGAGCTGTTAACGCAACTTCACCGCATTACCGAGGAAGGCAAGGAAGACTTTCTCATCATGACGCAGGAGCAGATGATGGGCATGATACAGCAAGTGACCGGGCTGCTTACTATATTGCTGGGAGCTATCGCCAGTATCTCGCTGATTGTCGGCAGCATCGGCATTATGAATATCATGCTCGTTTCGGTAACCGAGCGGACGCGGGAAATAGGCATCCGCAAGGCGGTAGGCGCCAAGCGGCGGGATATACTGCTCCAGTTCCTGCTGGAAGCCGCCATGCTGAGTTTGTCCGGCGGGGCCGTGGGTATCATCGGGGGGTGGCTGGTTTCTTGGCTGATTTCCACTTTTTCGGCGGCGGCGGGCATTACCATCAACGCGGTGGTATCATGGGATATCGTTATCCTGGCGATATCGGTCTCGGTATTCATCGGCCTTATTTCCGGTATATATCCGGCGATGAGAGCCGCCAGGCTGAATCCCATTGACGCTCTGCACTATGAGTAGTACAATACGGACATGAACTGGCTGGATATAGTCATTCTGATACTCATTATAATTCCGACGCTCATCGGGCTGAAGACCGGAATTATCAAGGCGCTTTTTACCGTAGCCGGAATGATTGTCGGCGTGGTACTGGCGGGGCGGTTTTCGGGGTCGCTGGGCGGGGCGCTGACTTTTATTTCCGACCCCGGCTGGGCAAAAATAGCTGCCTTTGCCATTATTTTAATCGTGGTAATGATTATCGCCGCAGTCCTGGCCGCCGTAATAAAGTGGGCTGTTTCAGCGGTGCTGCTGGGCTGGGTTAACCGTCTGGGCGGGGCAATCCTGGGCTTTATAATGGGATTCGTTTTCTGTGGGGCGTTATTGACCATGTGGGTGAATTTTTTAGGAATCGGCGGCACCGTGTCCGATTCTGCCATGGCTAATCTGCTGCTGGGCGGCTTTCCTTTTATACTGGCATTATTGCCCGCCGAGTTCGACTCGGTAAGTTCATTCTTCCAGTAAAGCAAACCCCGTAACCAGCCTTCGGATTTTTCTGTCTTTATTCAAAAGCGAAAAACACAGTTTTACCTCACCCTGTAATCACAAAAAGGTAAGTTGTATTATCACACTGATAACGGCGGGCTAACTATAGCGACGGCTGTATCATATATATTGAAATTCGCTCAGTATGGCTTTATCCGGACGTCTTCCTATTTTTTAGGGTGGTCCGGGTCGGGCACGCAGGCATCAACCGGGCAGATTTCAGCGCACTTGGACGAATCGTAATGTCCTTCGCACTCAACGCACTTATCGGGGTCGATTACATAAGACGTATCTCCCTCGCTGATGGCGCCGACCGGGCATTCCGGCTCGCAGGCTCCACAGCTAATGCACTCGTCTGTAATCTTGTAAGCCATTCAATTTACCTCCTGAATCTTTCCCTGAAAGATTCTACATGATTTATAGTATATTATGGACAGGGTCTATTTTTTACCAACCCCTTTATTTCTAAGAGCTTCAGCCACATGTTTGGGAACGAGGCTGTTGATATCGCCTCCCAGGCTGGCGACCTCTTTCATCAGGCTGGAACTGAGGAACTGGTACTCCTGGCTGGCCATGAAGCAGACAAGCTCCAGCTCCGGGTAGAGCTTCCGGTTCAGCATGGCCATCTCGAATTCTCTCTCATAATCGGCGCTCATTCTCAGTCCCCGTACCAGCACCTGGGCATTAATCTGTCGGGCGAAGTCCACGGTTATGTTATCGTATGGCATGACCTCGATGTTGGGTAAATGGGCTACGGCGTGCGTAGCCAGGTCTACCCGCTCCTCGAGGGAGAAGGTAAGGCGTTTATCCGGCGTAGCGAAGATGCCGATGATTATCTTATCAAAAAGTTTGGAAGCTCTGGTAGCAATATCGATATGCCCGTTGGTAATGGGGTCGAAACTCCCCGGATATAGCGCGATAATCAAAGCCTGGCCTCCTTCCGGTATAGTGCAATACAGCTATCGCCGTGGCGGTGCTCTTTAACGAGGTTTAAGGTGGCATAGTTCTGGGCGAGGGGAAGATGCGGTGAATGGGTCACTACTACCGTTGTTCTGGTACCGGCCAGTCTGGAGTTTGCCAGTTGCGTGATGAAATTGCCTATTGATGTATTAGAATAGGGCGGGTCCATCAGTATAATGTTGTACTCCTTATCGATAAGGGAGAGTGCTTTGTTAACGTCACAGCAATAAACATGAGCCTGTGCTGATAATTTCGTCTTTTCCAAATTTTCTTTAATTATACCACAACACCTTGGTTCACTTTCAACAAAGTCCACCCACCCAGCCCCGCGACTGAGAGCTTCGATACCCAGGGCACCGCTGCCGGAGAACAGGTCAAGCACCTGTGACCAGTCACTGACAACATTTTCCAGTATAGAAAAAATAGCACCGCGTACCAGGTCTGTTGCCGGGCGGGTAGCCGTTCCTTTCGGGAACTTGAGTCGGTGTCCTTTTGCCTTGCCTGTAATAACTCGCATATAGTATGGGATACATCTTCAATATCGATACCCGGGTTAAATAAATCAAATCGCCAGATAATAGGATAACCAGATAATGTGGAGTTTGTCAACAGAGGAGGGGAGGGGATAAATAGGCGTCACATTGGTATTTATATTAACAATTATATATTGACAAACAGGTATCGTATTGTTACACTTATTATTGACATAATATAAATGGGAGGTAACTATGTTTGATTACAAACACTATGTTCCCATCCTAAAAGGAAAACAGAGCGAATGTTTGGCATTAGAGCAAGTAGATATTAATACGAAATCAGGTATGACACCTCTAATTGAAATTCAATCTGTTTCTCAAAGTAAGATGCAGAACTTGTCACTTATGGCAAAAAGAATAGAAAAGAGCTGGGGTATAGATAAACCACTATTTATTGATGTTGATAGAGAATTTCTAATGAGAAGGACAAAAGATGCTATTACCGTGTTGAATTATGTTTTAAATAATGCGAGAAATAAAGGGATTAACTTTATACCTGTAACAGGCTTAAACCGCGATGCATCTTATCAAGCTGCTGTCCTAGCAAATATACAACAGGATAAAAATGGTTTATGTATCCGATTAGAAAATAAGGATGTGGGTAATTCTACACAATTAACGAATAATTTGTCACAGACTCTCAATAATTTCTCAGTGCCTGAATCTGAAGTGGATATTTTATTAGATCTGGGTACGTTTACTCCGTTACAAGGAGGGGTGGTTTTAAGTGGAGTAGCAACTATAATCAATAATCTACCACATCTCCCGAACTGGCGTACTTTAACAGTGGCTGGTACGGCTTTTCCTAAATCTCTAGGGGCATTTCCACCCGTTACGGCGAGTGCTACACCCCGTTCTGAATGGATAAATTGGCAAGCTGTGATAACTAACCCACAGGTTAAACGATTACCATCATTTGGCGATTACACCGTTGTTTATCCTGAGATGCCAGAGATTGATTTTCAACTGGTGCCAATAGCCGCTAAAATTAAATATGCTACTGATTCAGATTGGTTAATACTACGGTGGCGTACTGGAAGGAGATATGGGTGGGATAGGTTCTACGATCTCTGCGACATATTAGTAAATAATCCTGAATATAGAGGTCAAGGTTTCAGTTGGGGTGATCAGCGTATATATTCTTGCGCAAATCGCACTGTTAGTCCAGGAAATCCTGCTATGTGGGTAAGAATAAGTGTTAATCATCACTTGACAGTTGTGGCACGTCAAGTCTCCAGTTATCCCTAGACTTCAAGGCCTGGCGAACCAACTCTTTAAGCTCTTCAAGAGGGATACTTATAGCTAATTTTTTCCTTAATATATCCCGAGGTTTACCTAATAATCCCTTGGCAAGACCTCGCTCTTTAAGAATATGTAACACTTCGTCACGCCAGAGGCATTGAACTAATGAATGGGGTGCAACATCTGGATTAAGTTCAGGAGAACGAATTACTACGAATCTAACACCTTTCATGTCTTTTATTGCTCTCCAGATGCCCCACCAGTTTGGAATTTTATTGATTATATTATTAGAATGGTGTCCACTGGCAATAATTGTAATCTTATCGAAGACTTGGCTATAAATTTCTTGTTGAAGTGGTAAACGTCTTAGAGTGTCTTTATCACTTTTTATTTCATATCCGTTAAGTGTACCATCTATGGTAGCTAGGTCTATACGTACAGTACCATTGCATAATCCAAACTCTTCAATAACGCGGCCATCTTTGTCGTCAAGGTAGATAGTGTCGAGTTGATCGCGGAGCTTGCTACGAATATCAATATCTCGCATTTATCAAGCCCCCTTAATCATATTAGCATTTTCGTTTTGTTTAGGACAAGAATTTTATCAAAGAAGGGCTGCGGGAGTGTACCACCCGCAGCCCCTTTTTATTTCAGAAGACCGATACTATTTTTATCTACGTATCATCCGGGCATCGTATGCTCATGCCTGTCCCCACTATCCATGATTGATTACGTTAGCTGCATTCATTATCGGTTTTACTGGAAGTGATGCTGTCTTAACGATTCCACTGGCGTTTCGCTCGGGGTAGTCGTGTGGCGACGGTGGCTGAATAAGGGACGGCGCAGGAAGGAAGGCATATCCAGCTCATCTTCAGTCTTCATATTCTTGAGCAGCTTGGTGAGTTCGTCTTCCTCTCCAAATTTGCCCATACCCAGCTTGGCCTGGAACCCGGTGGCAATCAGGGTAATACGTACTTCATTTTCCATGGATGGATCATTGGCAACGCCGAAAATGATATTGGCATCGGGGTCAACGGCCTGCTTGATAACATCGGCAGCCTGGTTCACCTCGAACAGGGCGAGGTTATTGCCGCCGACGACGTTGAACAGGACGGCCTTGGAACCCTCGATGGCAACATCCAGCAGCGGACTGGCCAGTGCCTCTTTGGCGGCATCGGTAGCCCGGTTCTGTCCGGTGCCGGTGCCGATGGACATCCAGGCCGGGCCGGCGTCTTTCATGATCGCCTTAACATCGGCAAAGTCAAGGTTAATCATACCGGGAGTAGTGATAACCTCAGCAATTGCCTGGACACCGTGCCTGAGTACATCGTCGGCCAGTTTGAAGGCGCTGTCCACTCCGGTCTTGTTGTCGCAAAGCGTCAGCAGGCGGTCATTGGGGATAATAATCAGGGTATCAACCTTATCTATAAGGTTGTTAATCCCATCCTCCGCCGTTTCCATACGGTGAGCACCCTCGAAATCGAAAGGTTTGGTGACCACGGCAATGGTGAGAGCGCCGCTGTGCTTGGATGTTTCCGCAACAATGGGTGCCGCTCCCGTACCGGTGCCGCCGCCCATACCGGCGGTGATAAATATCATGTCGGCCCCGGAGACGAGATCCTTCAACTCGTCACGATTTTCCTCGGCAGCTTTTGCGCCTATATTGTGGTCGCCGCCCGCTCCCAGACCCTTGGTGAGCTTGGCTCCGAGTTGTACACATATCGGCGCTTCGCAGATGGCCAGAGCCTGGGCATCGGTGTTCATCGCGATGAACTCCACACCCTGAATATTTTCTCTGACCATACGTGTTACAGCGTTGCTGCCGCCACCACCCAGACCAATGACCTTAATCTTAGCTGGATTGGCTACGAAGCTTGTTCTTGCCATCTCCTCCTCCTTTCACTAGTGCGTGAATTAATTTACTCGTTATTATTTTTTTGGTATTAGCGAAGCAGCTTTCGAAGCTGGGACGCCAGACGGTTCAGGGCACCGCTGAATATCCCTGATTTCCATTGCTTCTTACCTTCATGTTTGGCTCCCCAGAGGAGGAGGCCAACGCTGGTAGCATAAGCCGGGTCTCGAAGCACGTCAGCGATGCCATAGACATCAGTGGGGACGCCTACTCTTACCGGGAGGCTGAGAGTATCACGTCCCAGGGCGGAGATGCCGGAGAGATTGGAGCTACCGCCTGTGAGTACCAGTCCAGCCGGTACCAGTGCTTCATAGTCTGAGCTTGGCATTTCCAGGAGGATAAGCTTTAAAATTTCCTCGACTCTGGCCCTGATAATGTCACATAAGTCCTGATAGGAGACGCCATGACCGTCCTTGGATATGGCCGGTGCGGTATCCGCCTTTCCTTCGTAGACGGGCATAACACTGCCGTACTTTTTCTTCATCTCCTCGGCGATTTCAAACGGCAGTCCCAGGCCGATGGCGACATCACGTGTGAGCTGATAGCCGGCTACCGGCAGAATGGACGTATGCCAGATGCTGCCTTCCCTGAAGACGGCAACATCGGTCGTGCCACCGCCGACATCTGCCATTATCACGCCTACCTGTTTCTCATCATCGGTGAGAATCGCCTCACTGCTGGCCAGAGGTTCAAGGACGAGGTCCTCAATGTCTATTCCGATGCTGCGGATGCATTTCACGAGATTCTGAACGGAGGTAACGGCAGCGGTAATGACATGTGTTTCGACATCGAGACGGAATCCATGCATACCTACAGGATTCTTGATACCCGGCTGGCCATCGACGGCGTAGCTGCGGGGGATTACGTGAAGCAACCTTCTGTCGCCGGCAGTTTTGACGCTCTGGGCAGCGGTAAGGACACGTTTCAGGTCATCGGGGCGTACGACACGGTCGTTACGCGTGATGGCAACTACACCGCGGTTATTCATGGAGGCGACATGGCGGCCGGTAACGCCGACATAGGCCGATTCCACTCTGTAGTTGCTGGCCTGTTCAGCCTTTCTCACTGAATCACGAATTGACTCTCTAGCTTCATTGATATTGACCACCAGTCCTTTATGCAGCCCTTTGGATGGGGAAATACCGACTCCAACAACCCGTGGAGTACCGCCATCGCTGACATCAGCCATAATGGTGCATATCTTGGTGGTACCAACATCAATAGAAGCTACAATATTTCGCTTTTTCATCTGCCCTCCTTAGTAACTGGATTTTTACTTCCCTTTTAGTACCCAGTTATTACATATAGGTAACCTCCTTTTCAGACAATGGCTTATCTCAGGCCGCTAAAAAGGCCGTTCTAATTTTCTGTAATAAAGCCGGCCTGCGCCAGCCTCTGGACTTGGCAATGGTGATAAAAGCGTGGTCCTCGGCGGTGGCATAGCTATTACCCTCAAAAATAATGCGCTCGGCCGCTCTTAATTTGGCGCTGCGGCTGCGCGGGTTAATCCGGACTTCCGTTGTGGTGGGGGTAATTACCTTTTTATTAATTAATTTCAGGCGTGGGGTGTGACCGCAGGTGCATATTGGTGTTCCCGGAGGGCAGATACAGCTTCGGGCTTCTCTTTGCATGAACTGTTTGACGATGCGGTCTTCTAAAGAATGATAGGAAATAACAACCAGCCTGCCATCGTAACCGAGAAGGTCAACCGCCTGTCTCAGGGCCGCTTCCAGGTGTTCCAGTTCATGGTTAACGGCGATACGTAGCGCCTGAAAGGTCTTGGTGGCCGGATGAATCTTACCCCTCCGGCCGATGGCCTTCTCTATCAGCAGGGCCAACTGGCGTGTGGTTTCTATCGGTCGTTCCTTGATGATGTGCTGGGCGATGCGGCGGCTATGTCCTTCTTCACCATAAGTTTTGATAAGGTGGGCCAATCTTGCTTCCGAGGTGGTATTAATGATATCAGCAGCAGTTATTTTCTGGTTGGGATTAAGCCGCATATCCAGTGGAGCTTCGTGCTGAAAACTAAAACCGCGGCCGTTACCGTTTAGCTGTAGTGAAGAGAGACCCAGGTCGAAAAGAATGCCGTGTACTGGAAAGAAGTCGTATTTAATGCAGATAGACTGCAAATTAACAAAGTTATCATTTACCAGCAGGATAGAATCTTTGTAATGCTGGAGCCTTTTCTTGGCTATTTCAATGGCGTTGGGGTCGGCATCGATGCCGAGTAATTGTCCGCCGGGTGAACCGTGGTCTAAAATAGCGGCGGCGTGTCCCGCGCCGCCTAACGTACAATCGATATATCGGCCACCTGGCTGGACAGCCAGTGACCTGAGCGCCTCTGAGAGTAGAACCGGGGTGTGGCTGGAGGCTGACCAGTGTTTAATCATCAACTATTCTCCAGGCTCTCAATAATCTGCCAGGCCTGTTCCTGACTTCCTTCTTTCTCTTCCTCCCAGAGTATCTTGTTCCATATCTCAAGGTAGTTGTTGGCGCCGGCAACGACGACTTCATCCACGATTTCGGCGTACTCACGTAATGGCGCCGGGATAGCAACTCTACCCTGATTATCCATCCTGGTGCTGAAGGCGGTAGCGAAGAGAGCCCGGCTTAACTTCCTCATCTTACTGCGCGATATCGGGCTATTGGTAAGCGTGGTGGAGAGTTTCCTCCATTCCGACACGGTGTAAACGGTGATGCATTTTTCGGCTCCGGGGGTTAATACCACACCGTCTTTCAAGGAATTGCGGAACCTTGGCGGGAGGGGTACTCTCCCCTTTTCATCTATCTTGTAGTCGAACTCGCCGTAAAACATAGTCTTAGATACTTACCACTATTTACCACTACTTCCCATATTTCACCATTTTATAACACACTCACCCATATTTGTCAAGTCTTTTTAAAGTATTTATCATAAAATGTGACAGATTTGTGATAAATTCGGGGTGAAAAGGGGTCATTTGAGCAAAAAACGGCAATCGTTAGCCGGTGGGGAGTGGTAGGGAAACTGTTCTGATATGGATACTTCCATCGTAAGCCTCGGATGTGGTACAATATATCTTGTTTTGTGAGAAGCCGTTATGTTGAATATTGCCATACTCACTATCAGCGATAAAGGTTCCCGGGGACAGCGCCAGGACGTAAGCGGTCCCGTCATCAGAGAAGTCGTTTCGCAGATTGAGAGTAGCGTTGTCAAGTATGAAATTATCCCCGACGAGCGTGAGGCTATCGCCGGAAAGCTCATGGAGTGGGCTGACGGGGGTGGGGTGGATGTTATTCTGACCAGCGGCGGCACCGGCCTGGCCCGTCGGGATGTTACGCCGGAAGCGACGCTGTCGGTCATCGATAGAAGCGTTCCCGGGTTTGCCGAAGCGATGCGAGCCAAGTCGCTGGAGAAAACGCCGATGGCGGTCTTGAGCCGGGCGGTATCCGGCCTGCGAGGGGAGTGCCTTATCATCAACCTGCCGGGCAGCCCTAAAGCGGTGAAGGAATGCCTGGAGGTGATATTGCCGGCTATTCCTCACGCCGTGGAAATTATTAAGGGAGAGGTTACGGAGCATACTATCGGTATGACGGGGTAAACCGGGGCGATGTATATTGATATTCTAACGCTGTTTCCGCAAATGTTCGAAGTGCCGTTCAGCTTCGGCATTTTCAAGCGGGCGATTGACAATGGGCTGGTAAGTCTCAACCTGCACAATATACGGGACTATACCCATGATAAGCACCACACTGCCGACGACTATCCGTACGGCGGCGGGGCCGGCATGGTACTGAAGCCCGGGCCTATTTTCGAGGCGGTTGAGGCCATTAGAGCCGGTATCGAGGATAAAGAGGCGGAGCCGCGGATTATTCTGCTTACTCCCCAGGGGCGGCTGTTCTCACAGCAGATTGCCCAGGAGCTTTCACAGAACCGTCACCTGGTTTTCATATGCGGTCATTACGAAGGGGTCGACGAGCGGGTGCGTGAGCACCTGGCCACCGATGAAATCAGCATTGGCGATTACGTGCTGACCGGCGGCGAAATCCCCGCCATGGTCGTCATCGATACTGTCCTCCGGCTGTTGCCGGGGGTGCTCGGCTCGGAGGATTCGCCCCTGGAAGATTCTCATGTCGGCGGGCTACTGGAATACCCCCAGTACACCCGCCCGGAGGAATATCGCGGGTGGAAGGTCCCGGACGTATTGCTTTCCGGGAACCACGCTGAGATTGACAGGTGGCGTCGGGAGCAAATTATCCGGCGGACCCTGGAACGCCGCCCGGAACTTTTAGATAAGGTGAATCTCGGCCGGGAAGATAAACAACTGGTAGAACGCCTGACAACACCGAAAGAATCGGGGTCGCAGGTCAATAAGAATAGGGAGTCTTAACATGGATGTTGCATCACTGGTTGACATTAAAAAGAATCCGAAAATTCCCGATATCGCTCCCGGTGATACGGTGAGGGTCAGTGCCAGGATAGTAGAAGCCGGCAAGGAACGCATCCAGGTATTTCAGGGTGTGGTTCTCAAGATAAAGCGAGGCGGCGCCGGCGCCAGCTTCACGGTACGGCATGTCGCCTTCGGCATCGGCGTGGAACGGACCTTCCCGTTCAATTCGCCGCTGGTGGAAAAGGTAGAGATAGTACGGCAGGGAAAGGTACGTCGGTCCCGCCTTTACTATCTACGCAGTCTCAGCGGTAAGGAAGCCCGTCGCAAGATTAAACGTGTGGAAAGAAAGGCAAAGCAGGTTGGCGAGGAGTTGATTGAAGTAGAACCTGAAGAAGTCCTTGAGCCGGAAGAAGTATTAATGGAAGAGCCGGAAGCAGTGGCAGAGGCGGAGACAGAAGCAGTCGAGGAGAAAGCCGAAGCACCCGCTGAAGAGGAAACCGAGGCGGTAGTGGCGGAGGCCACCGAACCGGAACCCGAAGCAGTCGTTGAGGCTGAACCGGTCGCCAAAGAAGAGGTTAAGGCAGCCCCTGAAGAGCCGACTGCGGAGGCTCCCGCAGAGCCGGCGGCGCAAAAACCAGTCATGGGAAAAGAAGAACCTGCGGAAGTAGTTGAAGAGTCGGCCGGGGAACCGGATAAAGAGACACCCTGACCCCGACCGATAGATAATCAATGCTGGGCATAAGCATAGACACCTTCTGGAGTCTGGGATGAGATACGCCGAGGTTAGCGTGAATTCGCCGGCAGCCCGGCGCCGGACTTTCAGCTATGCCATCCCTCCTCCCATGGACGTCCGCGAAGGGCAGGCGGTTCTGGTTCCCTTCGGCGAAAAGGAGCTCCAGGGCATCGTCATGGAACTGACCTCCGTTCCGGCCGTGGAAGATACCCGCGAGATTCTCGATATCGTTGAGTCGGAGCCGATTCTTTCCCCGTCACATTTAGCGATAGCGTACTGGATAAGCGATTACTACCTTTCTCCCCTTTTCGACACCGTGGCTTTAATGCTGCCGCCGGGCTTCGAGCGGAAAGCCATCACCTTTGTCAGCCTGGCGCAGCCTGGCCTCGATATTTCGTCCCTCAGCGATGAGCAGAGACAGGTTGTAAACATCATTTCGGGGCAGGGCAGGGTGGAATTTAAGAAGCTGGAAAAAGAACTCGGCAGGAGAAAAGCGTCAGCCGTCGTTTCTCAGTTGGTCCGGCAGGGAATCTTGACCAGGAGCTATGAACTGGGGCCGGTCAGGATAAAGCCAAAAAAGGAACTTTATATAAGGCTATCGGGCGATGATGCAGATATTTCAGGTCTCGCGGTAAAGCAGATGGCTCTCATCGATTATCTGAAAGAACGGGCTGCGCCGGTATCCTGGGCGGAGGCTCGGCAAAAAACGGGATGCAGCAGGGCCGTGGCCGACGCTCTGGTGAATAAAGGCCTGGCGGCTTTTTATGAAGTGGAGGTCAGGCGCGAGCCGATTTCCTACGAGAACATCACACTATCGCTTCCTTTATCACTTACCCCCGCCCAGCAATCGGCTTACGAGGCAATTAAATCAAGCTTACGGAAATCGAGCGGTTCTCCCGAGGCATTTCTCCTCCACGGTGTTACCGGCAGCGGCAAGACCGAGGTATATTTGCAGGCGCTGGCCGAGGCCATAAAGCTGGGTAAGAGAGGAATCGTGCTGGTGCCGGAAATCGCCCTCACTCCCCAGACTATCGAGCGTTTTGCCGCCCGCTTTCCCCGCCGGGTAGCGGTGCTTCACAGTCGGCTTTCGCTGGGGGAGCAGTATGACGAGTGGCACCGTATCCAGAAAGGCGAGTTCGACGTGGTTATCGGCTCCCGCAGCGCTATTTTCGCCCCCCAGCCCGACCTGGGGCTGATAGTCATCGATGAAGAGCACGAGTGGACCTACAAACAGGACAACTCGCCCCATTACCACGCCCGCGATGTCGCCCTGAAACTAGCAGAGCTTACCGGGTCGGTCCTCGTCCTGGGCAGCGCCACGCCGGATGTCGAGTCCTACTATAAAGCGCAAAACGGCGCTTACAGACTGTTCGGCCTGCCGGAGCGGGTCGTCCCCAGGGTGGGGGCGGCCATGCCGGGGGTGGAGGTGGTGGATATGCGGGGGGAGCTCAAGGCGGGGAACCGCAGCATTTTCAGCAGGTCTCTCTCGCAGGCGATAAACGAGGATATCGCCGCCCGAAAGCAGGTGATACTGTTTCTCAACAGACGGGGCGGCGCCACCTTTATTCAATGCCGGCGGTGCGGTTTCGTCCTGCGCTGCCGGCGCTGCGACGTACCGCTGGCTCACCATATTGCCGGCGATGTTTTGACCTGCCACCAGTGCGGCTACAGGACGTCGGTTCCCCAGGTCTGCCCCAACTGCTCCAGTCGGCAATTGAAATTCCTGGGTATCGGCACACAGAAGCTGGAGCAGGAAGTCAGGTACACTTTTCCCCGGGTCCGGCAACTGCGCTGGGACAGCGACGCTACTACCGGCAGGTCGTCCAACGAGGCTATTTTGCGAAAATTCCGCAATAAAGAGGCGGAGATACTCATCGGCACGCAGATGGTGGCTAAGGGACACGATATACCGTCGGTAACGCTGGTAGGGGTAATCAGCGCCGATACCAGCCTGAACCTGCCCGATTTTCGTGCCGGCGAGCGGACGTTTCAGTTGCTGAGTCAGGTCGCCGGCAGGGCGGGGCGCGGCCTGGCGGGGGGAAGGGTCATCATTCAGACCTTCTCTCCGGAGAACTACGCCATACAGGCGGCGGCCAGGCATGACTACGCTTCTTTCTATGAGCAGGAGATTGCTTATCGTCGGCAGCTCCACAATCCACCGTTCACCCGTCTGGCCCGGCTGGTTTATACGCATACCAACGACGCCGTCTGCCAGCGCGAGGCGGAGGGATTAAAAAAATTATTAATCGAAGAAAGCGCGGTAAGGGGCTTCGGAGGCATCGATATAATCGGCCCGGCTCCGGCTTTCATCCACCGCCTGCGGGGCAGGTTCCGCTGGCAGCTTATCCTCCGCGGCTACGAACTATCCGCTTTCCTGTCGCCGGTTTCCTTTCCCCATGGATGGGTAATAGATATTGACCCGATGGCGCTGGTACAGTAAAATGAAAATAACAATTTCCCTGAAATTTTTATCCGAGGAGACTTAATGGCGGTTTTAACCATCAGGACATTGCCCGACCCGATACTGAGACAGAAAACGAAGAGGGTCAGGACTATTGACGGTTCTATAAAAAAAATGATAGCCGATATGCTTGAGACACTGCACGCCGACCCGGGGCGGGTGGGTTTATCCGCTAACCAGGTTGGTATTCCGCTGCGTATGACCGTTATCGGCATACCGGAGCAGGAAGATATTATCCTGATAAACCCGCAGATTATCCGCCGTAAGGGCCGGCGTCTGGTAAACGAGGGTTGCCTGAGCATTCCCGGCTATGTCGGGGAACTGTACCGGGCGGAAACGGTTACGGCCAAGGGTCTCGGCCTGGATGGGAAGGAAATCCGGATTAAAGCGGAGGGGCTGCTGGCCCAGGCACTGGAGCACGAGACCGACCATCTCGACGGGATGGTGTATATCGACCGTATGGAAAGCATGGACTCGCTGCGTAAAATCGAGCCTGAAGATACCGGTGTAGAAATTTAATAGTCCAGGGTGGAGAGTCGCTGGACGATGTGGTTGTAGCGGCTGGTGACAGAAGTCTCCATGGTAGTCCCCGTTGATTGACCGGAATTAAAGAAAAAAAGTTCGTCTAGTCTGCAATCGGGGAAGGCCTTCTTGGCACCAATGATGAATTTTTCGTTAATACCGCGTTTTCCTTCGCGTACGCGGTATACCTGGCTTACTGATAGCCCCATTGCCCTGGCTAAATCGGACAAGTTCTGAAATTTCCCATTGGCCATCTCGAAGATTCTGGTCTTAATTATCATAGTGCCATAGTCCCGGACTGGCAATTGCCAATTGGCACTATTATAGTATAATATGTTTCCATTTGTCAAGTATAATTAGTTTGAGACATACAGCCGCATGAAGTTATATGACGTTATTGTCCCGGATATGCATTATGCAATTTGAATCTTATATAATAGTATGTATAATTGGGTGAGTATATTATTCCTGAAATTTACTAAGAATATAGATTTATAATTATGTCTGAGAGCTGGCAACCCAAACCTGGCGACAGGATTTTTCGACCCCGGAGAATCAAGCGATTTCGTCTGAGAAGGGTACTGGGGATTCCCGCTGTATTCAGCGCCGGCTATGGTAACGTTGGCTCGTCTATTTATTATGCTCTGGGCATTGTCGCTCTGGTGGCCATGGGGGCTACTCCGCTGGCGCTGGGTATCGCCGGCATACTTTTTATATTTACAGCTTTGACTTATGCCGAGGGTACGGCAGCCCTGCCCGAGGCGGGCGGCTCGGCCAGCTTTACCCGCCATGCCTTCGGGAATACAGCCGGTTTCATCGCCGGCTGGGCGTTAATGCTGAGCTATATCGTTACCATCTCAATATCGGCTTTTACCATACCGCCTTACCTGGGATTTTTCTGGGAACCATTCAAGGCATCGCCGGTAATCGGTACCTTCGCCTCCATAGGAATCGTCTTCTTTCTCATGGTTATCAACGTCATCGGTATCCGCGAGACATCGTTCATCAATGTCGGGGCTACCCTTATCGATATCCTGACCCAGGTCTCGCTGGTGGTCATCGGTTTCGTGCTGCTATTTGACCCATCCCGCTTATGGCAGAGTATGCTGGACCACTGGCCCAGCGGTCAAAACCTTGTTCTGGGTATCGCCCTGGCGACAATTGCCTATACCGGCATCGAAACGATGTCACAGATGGCCGAGGAAACCAAGAAGCCGGAAAAAAGCGTGCCCAGAGCCCTGATTTTAATGATTGTAGCCGTGCTGGTTATATTTGCCGGCATTTCTCTGGTATCGCTTTCAGCCATGAGCCCGGAGGAGCTGGCGACGGAGTGGGCCCGCGACCCCGTGGCCGGCATTGCCTTCAACCTGCCGATAGAGATAATACGCACTATCCTTAAGCCCCTTATCGCGGTTCTGGCAGGTACGATATTGCTGATAGCTACCAATGCCGGCCTAATCGGCATTTCCAGGCTGGCTTTTTCGCAGGGGACTCACGGCCTGGTGCCGCCGGCGCTCAGCCGCGTGCACAGTCGCTTCAAAACGCCGTATATTTCCATAATCGTCTTCAGCCTTATCGCTATTGCTATATTGCTCCCGGGGTTTTTCGCGACCGATGTATTCGCCAATATGGGCGCTCTCTATGCCGTCGGGTCGCTGCTTGCCTTCATGTTCGCGCATGCTTCTATCATAGGCCTGCGCATCAGGAAGCCGGAGATGGAGCGTCCTTTTAAAGTAGGCTGGAATATAATGATAAAGGGACGTGAGATACCGATTAGCGCCTTGATAGGCCTGGCCTCAACATCCACGATATGGATTATTATATTGATAACCCAGGCGTACAGTCGCTGGGTCGGTCTCGGCTGGATGGTCGTCGGGCTTATCATCTATTTTATCTTACGCAAGACGCGCCGCAAACCGTCGGAAGAATGGCAAATAAAGCGGCGAAAATAAAAAATTGTTAAAAAAGGTATTGTAGATTTTCTCCAATGGGATTATAATAGCCACTATCGACTAATAACAGGACATAGAGGGGTATGGTATTTAAAAAGATCCTGGTACCCGTGGTTGGCAGCGAGGCGGATGAAGAGACTATGAAGCTGGCGTGCCGACTGGCCAAGAAAGATAAGGGTAAGGTTTGGGCGGTTTCCGTGGTGGCTATCAAGCGCGCTTTGCCTCTGGATGCGGAAATCGATTCCGAAATCAGAAAGGCCGAGGATGTACTCAACAGTGTCGAGAGTATTGCCGAGGAAGAGGATTCCGAGGTCGAGACCGATGTCCTGCAAGCCCGGGAGGTTGGCCCGGCCATAGTGGACGAAGCTGTGGAAAGAGGAGTCAACCTTATTTTAATGGGGATTACTTATAAAAAGCGTTTCGGGCAGTTCAGCCTGGGGAATGTCGTGCCTTATGTGTTGAAGAATTCACCGTGTCCTGTAATGCTTTACCAGCAGTAAATAATAATAGTGCGGAGTTTGATTTTCTTATGAAAATAATAATTATGGGCTGCGGGAGGGTCGGAGCCAGATTTGCTTCTCTCATGGATGAAGAGGGCCACGAGGTCACTGTGCTGGATAACGATACCTATAGCTTCCGCAGGTTGCCGCCTTCTTTCGGGGGCACGGCGCTCTTCGGTAATGGCATTGACGAGGAAGCCCTGAAAAGGGCCGGCATCGAGGAGGCGGATATATTCGTCGCCCTGACACAGGGGGACAACCGTAACGTCATGTCGTGCCAGATTGCCAAGCACATTTTTAACGTACCCAGAGTGATGTGCCGTATCTACGACCCCCTGCGTGAGGAAATGTACAGCGCTCTCGGTATGGAAACCATCAGCCCGACGAAAGTATTCGCCCAGTTGCTGAAGGAGAAGATAGAAAAGGTAGAGGCGAAGGCAGAAGATTGAGGTGAAAGCATGTATATTATAGTCGTTGGCGGCGGCCGCCTGGGTTATTACCTGCTCAAGGCGCTGCTTAATGAAGGGCATGAGGTACTCGTGCTGGAAAAGGATGCCCGTATTTGTAAAACCATCACCGATGAGCTGGGCAGCGTTTGTTTTCGCGGGGATGGCTGCGAGGCGGCTACCCTGGCCGAGGTGGGGACGGGAAGGGCGGACATGCTGGTGGCGGTAACCGGCGACGACGAAGATAACCTGGTTTCCTGCCAGGTAGCCAAGCACAAGCATAACGTACCACGCACCATCGCCCGTCTCCGCAATCCGCAAAATGCGGCCCTGTTTAAGAAACTGGGAGTGGACGTTACCATCAGCACTACCGATATCATCCTTGAGGCGATAGAGCGTGAAGTGCCGACACACCCGGCGACACAACTGCTGACTATCGATGAAAAGGGCCTGGTGATTGTAGATGTTAAAATCTCGTCCGAATCGACCACGGTAGGCAAGGCCGTTAAAGAACTTTCCCTGCCCAAGGAAAGCAAACTGGCGCTTATTATTCCTCATGAGGGCAGTGCGCACGTTCCTGCCGCCAATACCGTTCTTAAGGCGGGGGACCAGATAATCGCCGTTACCAGCCCCGAGACCAAAGAGGCGTTACAGGCTGCCCTGAGGGGCATTTAGGTCTGATTCGCCTGTTTTCAACCTGCCTTCAGAATTGGCGTTTCATCTGGAATTATATCTCATTTATCTGCATTGGTATTGTCTGAGCATTACTTCATCTTTACCTTCGGGATAAGCCGCAGATGATACGAGGGCGGTCGGGTGGGAAAAGATACCTCTTTTTTTCCAATTTGACATAAGTCAGTCGTTTGTTATATTGTCAGGGCGAGTTTGCCGGCTGGCAAACCAATATTATCTTTTTAATTTATAAAGACACTAAATGAAAGCAGGCAGATTTATCAACGGGTGGACCGTTGCCGCCGTCCTTCTGGCGGCAATTATCATTGCCGGCGGCGCGGTGATATGGTCGAAACAAAGCCGGAGCCAGGTTATAGAGATATCCGCAGCGCCTACTCAGGAAGTGCGGGGCAGTATATATGTCGGTGGGGAAGTAAACAACCCCGGTTTTTATCCGTTGAAAGACGGCGACGGTATTGAAGACATACTGAGAGCGGCGGGAGGCCTTACCGACGGCGCTGACCTGAGTCGTTTGGAACTGGTTGTTTACGGGTTAGATGAAGAAAACACGCCGCAAAAGGTCAATATCAACCGGGCCGAGGCCTGGCTGCTGGCGGCATTGCCGGGAATAGGTGAGATAAAGGCTCAGGCGATTATCGATCACCGGCGGCAAAACGGACCATTTCGCGACGTATATGAGTTGCTGAAAGTAGACGGGTTTGGAGACGTTACCTTCGAGCGTATTGAAGGTCTTATTACCGTCGCCGATTGATGTTGAGGACAGAAACTCTTGGTACTTATATATCTTAGCTGTGTCTGGGTGGCCGGGATTTTTTTAGGCTACAAACTTAATTTACCCCTGTGGCTCGGACTCGTCGGTCTTATTCCCTTAACGCTTCTCTTCTTTACCCGTCAATATCGCAAGCCCGTCATCCTCGCCGGCCTGGGTATTATTATCTTCGTGGTGGCGGCCGTTTATTCTTATTCAAGCCTGTACGCTATTGATGATAGCAAGGTGTGGTTTTATAACGACCGGGGTATAGTTGAGATTGAAGGTACGGTAGCGGGCGACCCCGATGTCAGGGATACCAGCACCCGAATTAATTTATCGACTGCTGCCATCAGGACTGACTCGGAGCGGCGGGATATCGGGGGAACGGTACTGCTTATTGTGCCCCGCTACCCCGCCTATAAGTATGGCGATGTATTGTGGGTAACGGGGGAACTGGAGACGCCGCCGCAGCTGGACGACTTCGATTACCGGGGTTATCTGGCGCACCAGGGCATCCACGCCACCATGCTCTATCCTAGAGTAGAGGTACTGGGTGCGGTGCATGATTTCCAGCCGCTGGCCTGGGTCTATTCCCTGAGGGGGAAACTGTCACAAACCCTGGCCGAGGTATTGCCCGAGCCACAGGCGTCTTTAGCCCGGGGCGTGTTACTCGGAATACGGGGTAATATCCCGCAGGAACTGAGAGACGACTTCTCCCGGAGCGGCACCGCTCACCTCCTGGCTATTTCCGGTCTTCATCTCGGTATCATGGCCGGCATCATGCTCGGCGTCGGCCTGTGGCTGTTCGGGCGGCGGCATTACCTCTACGTCTGGCTGGCGCTCGGCGGCGTATGGCTCTATACCGTCATCACGGGTATGAACCCGCCGGTGGTGCGGGGAGCAATTATGGCCAGCCTGTTTCTCTTTGCCGAAGCCCTGGGGCGACAGCGTAGCGGAATAGTGGCGCTGACCTTCGCCGCGGCTGTTATGGTGGGCGTTCATCCCTATATTCTGGGCGATGCCTCTTTCCAGTTGAGCTTTCTGGCTATGGCGGGACTGGTCTTTATTTTTCCGGTTCTTCGCAACGCCGGCCGGCAGGCGGTTATCAGGCTGCTGGGTGAGCAGGGGCCCATCGTCTCTACGGTCAACGTAGTCGTCGATACTCTGAGCGCTACGCTGGGAGCCATTATTGCTGTCTGGCCGGTAGTAGCTTACTACTTCGGCATCGTTTCGCTGGTGGGACCTCTGGCCACGTTCCTGGCTTTACCGGCCCTGCCCGGCATTATCGTCACCGGGACTCTAGCGGCGGCGGTGGGGCTGGCTTCGCTGGCAGTAGCCCAGGTTATTGGCTGGCTGGCCTGGCTTTTCCTTTCGTACCTGCTCCTGGTGGTGGGTGGCTTTGGTTCGGCGTCGATATCATCCGTTGGGGTCGATTCGATTCACCCGGCGGTTATATGGGGCTATTACCTGATTTTAGCGGCAGCGATATGGTTTCACGGCTATCGTAGCAGGCTGCGTAGCCTGATGTCGGGAGCCGCCGGTCGCATGAAGTCGGGACTAAGCATATCTTTCGGACTTACCGGGGCAGGGAAGTGGCTTATCGTGCCCCTGCTGGTGCTTGCAGTGATGGTATCTTCTGCGGCGGTCACCATGCCCGATGACGACCTGTGCGTAAGCTTTCTGGATATCGGCGAGGGGGATGCCGTTCTCATTCAGAAGGGGAGCCGGCAGATACTCGTCGACGGAGGGCCCAGTCCGCAGGCGATAACTCTGGGACTCGGCAGTCGTATGCCTTTCTGGGACAGGACTATCGATTTGGTGGTATTGACTCATCCCCACCAGGACCACCTCGCCGGACTGGTGGAAGTACTGCGGCGTTATCGGGTGGAGCAGGTGCTTTGCCCGGACCTGGACTATGCCTCGCCGTTATACGATGAGTGGTCGAAGCTTATCGAGGAGAAGGGAATAAAAAGCACCTTTGCCTGTGCCGGACAGCAAATCGGCCTGGGTGACGGCATTCTTATAAAGGTGTTAAATCCGCTGGCGAACCTTATGGTCGGCAGCCAGTCGGATGTGGACAACAACAGCGTGGTGCTGCGGCTGACCGCCGGCGATATCAGCTTTCTGCTGACCGGCGATATCATGAGTGAAACCGAGCGGGAGCTTATCCGGGAGCGGGCGGATATTGCTGCTGCCGTACTTAAGGTTGCCCACCACGGCTCGGCTACCTCCACCACGCGAGAATTTTTAGCGGTGGTAAGTCCGCAGGTAGCCGTCATCTGCTGTGGCGCCGATAATCGGTTCGGCCACCCGGACGCCGGGGTATTAAGCAGGCTGGAGGAAGAAGTCGGCGCCGATAATATCTACCGCACCGATGAGCAGGGCACGATAGACTTTATAACAGATGGGGAGGTGCTGTGGGTGGAGGTGGGGAGGTAGTAGAGAACTAATGTATGCTTTGAACATTATCTAGAAGCCAAAGGATCTAAAGTAGAATTAGGTAGTGGTATCTCTGTTACTTCCTTACCTCGAATCAAATAAACGTTGCTAATATTTGAATAACAATCTGGCGTAATTTTGGAAAAGGCACCTATTATTGTTTCTGGGATTGTGTGCCTCAATCCTTCTTCTATGATTACTAATATAGTCTTTCTTGGCTTTGATTTCCCTAGTTGTTCATTTGCATGTGATACTAGTCTCTGAAATTCACTCAACTCATTATCATTTAATCCTATCGACCATGTTCCCATAATACCGAAACCTTTTCCTATTTCACTGCCTTCAGCAGATATCTTACACAAGGTAAGTGATATCAAATCTGGAAGATGAAATGATAACTGTTGTTTTATCAGAGGAGTTAAAGGTTTTTCCTCTCCTTGTTTCATTGACTTGGCTAATTCGCAGATTACCTGAAAGACTGTGTCCTTAAACTCTGTTTTATTGACCTTTTTTCTAAGAAGTAAAGATTTATTAAACTGTATCTGAGATGATAATAAATATGTACCTGGTAAAATTTCTAACTTATTAATTCTGTTTTGTACTTCTGTAAGTGTTTTGTATATTATGTGGTATTTTTGTTCTTTTTGAGGGTCAGTTATCCTCTTGATTTCTACTGCAACTTCGTCTCCCGTTTTAGTCTCGTAACATACCCAGTCCCAGTTAATATGGTCTTTTAAATATGGATAGACATCTTCGGCTCTACCTTTAATTTTAAGATGGGCGTCAGTTGTTTTATTACAATAAGCTAATACATGTTGTACATGGCGTTTTTCCCATTTGTTCTTTAAATCACTTATTGCTTTAGACATTTTTTAATTGATTATCGGTGAATTATTTAACTTTACCCCGGTTTCCGCACCAGAACACAAATATTTCTTGAGAAAGTCTTTAGCGGGAATTTGTACCTGCTTTCCGGTGATAAACTAACCACATCGAATCCAGCCTTCAGGACGAGTGCCTCCAGTTCGCGATAGGAGAACAGGTAGTAGTAGCGGTAGAGGGTCTTGTCCCGGCTGCGCCAGGGCACCAGCACGTTTTTCGTCTTGAGCCAGAACCTGGGCTGCCATTTATTCCACACGGTAATAAAGGCCTCGCCGCCGGGCCTGAGCACCCGCTGTAGCTCCTTAAGTGCTTTCAGTCTTTCTTCGTCATCTTCAATGTGGTGGTAGGTTGCCACGGCTATCGCCCAATCGAACGAATCACCGGCATAGGGGAGGTGGCGGACATCACCATCCACCAGGTTGACGTTTAATTTATGTTTATCGGCATATTTGAGGGCGAGTAGCAGCATCCTCTCGGAGAAATCGATACCGTGCAGCTCGAATTTGCCTTTGAAGGGGATAAAGTCAGGACCGTGGGCGCAGCCCACATTGAGCAATCGACCCTGTCGCCAACGCTGAGCCAACGCCTCAAGTTCGTTGCGGAAGATGGAGCGGTGCCGGAAGTTATACCACCCTGAAGCAATCTGGTTGAATATTTCTCGCGTTGTTGACATAAGCTGAAATCTGCTAAACTGAGAATAGCCTCCTGATGTTATACTAAGCGTAAGATGAGGAAATTTGCAAGAACCATATCCGGGGTAACACCGCTGGCGGTGATGACCCGGCCCATGAGCTGCCCCGGCCAGTGCCTGTACTGCCCGACTTACTCCGATGCGCCGAAGAGCTATACGCCGGAGTCGCCGGCGGTGCTGCGTGCCAGGAAATGCGATTATGACGCCCGGCAGCAGGTGGAGTTGCGACTGAGGATATTCACGGATATGGGGCACCCCACGGATAAAATCGAGCTTATCATCATGGGTGGTACCTTTCTGGCTTTCCCGACCGACTATCAATACCAGTTCGTCAAGGAATGCTATGACGGCCTTAACGGCGCGGTGGCCGCCACGCTGGAAGAAGCCAGGAAAATTAACGAGACGGCCGTGCACCGCTGCACCGGACTCTGCATCGAAACCAGACCGGACTGGTGCGGACCGGCGGAGATCGGGAGGATGCTGGAGTTCGGCACTACGCGGGTCGAACTTGGTGTACAGACCCTAGATGACGGTATTTACCGCCTGGTGAGGCGGGGACACGGGGTCGAGGAAGTGGTCAGGGCTACCGCGCTGCTGCGTGAACACGGTTTGAAGGTCCATTACCACTGGATGCCGGGACTTCCCGGCTCGACTCCTGAGAAAGACATGGAGATGTCGCGGGCGCTTTTTGCAGATGAACGTTTCAGGCCGGATGGACTGAAGCTCTATCCCACCATGGTGGTGGAGGGCACCGAGCTGGAAAAATGGTACCGGGAAGGCCGCTACCAGCCCTACGATAATGAAACCATGATCGGACTTACCATCGGGATAAAGTCGATAGTGCCTAAATACGTCAGGATTTCCCGCGTACTGCGTGATATTCCCTCCAAGTTCATCGTCGCGGGGCTCAAGGACTCGCTGCGGGATATCGTCAGGGAGAGAATGAAGCGCGATAGTATAGAGTGCCATTGCATCCGCTGCCGCGAGTACGGTCACCGGGCGCGGGCCGGTTTCGACATCGGCGAGCCTCGCCTGGTCAGGATGGACTATAACGCCTCGGACGGGAAAGAGATATTCCTGTCCTTTGAAGACGAAAAGGAAACCCTTTTCGGCCTGCTCAGACTCCGGGTTCAGTCGAAGCCCGTACCGGCGCTGGAACAGGGACTTAACGGCAACGTTGCCCTCGTAAGGGAGCTGCACGTTTTCGGTCCAGAGGTGCCTCTCAGCGAGCAGATAAGCGGGGCTGCCCAGCACCGGGGACTGGGCAAGGCCTTGCTCCGGGAGGCGGAGCGGATTGCCTTCGACGAGTTTCAGTCCGACCGGATGATAATTTTGAGCGGCACCGGGGCTAAAGAGTACTACCGCACCGAGTTCGGCTACCACCCGGAAGGCGATTATATGGTTAAGACCCTGGGACCCCAGGATTAATTATCTTTACATCAGGGACTGCGCTTCTGGTTCGGGTTAACGGATGCTTCCTCATCAATCTTTTGTGTTTCCGTCTCTGATATCCGCTCCCGATTCTGTTCCTGGTTCTCCGTTCGGACCTTTATATCTACCGAGATGTTTTCCGATTCTACCGCCACTTCGTCGGCGTTTAATCTCAGCCTTTCTCTGACCTCTTCCTGTATCCTGTTAATGACGGTATCTGCATCGGGAATATCGACCGTGGCGTCTTTCTCGGTCAGTTCTTCCACAGCCCTTTCGTACTTCCTTACGGAATTTTCGATGGCATTGGCGATGTCCTCACGGGCGTTTTCGGGGACTTTTTCATAGACTTCGCTCAGGGTATCCAGGCGGTTGGCGGTCGCCTGGGCCAGGTGTTGCTGAATAGCGGTTATATCGATGCCTTTCTCCTCGGCCAGGGCGGTCATTTCTTCCTGCAGTTCGGCAATCCTGGCGGCGTAGTCCAGGGCTTCCTCAACATCGGCGGTAACGTTCTCGGTAGCCCGCACCCTGGCTCTTTCCAGTCGGTTCTCGATGGTATCCGCGGCGATATCGATAGCCCTTTCCGTTCTTTCTTTGGCCAGAGCCCGCAGGGAATTTACCTGCCCGTTCATGGAAGCTGTCCTGGCGCGAGTCAGGGCTTCCCGGGCCTGTTCCGGAAGCTCGTCTTTAACCCTGTCCAGGATACGAAGGTGTTTGGCGGTGGCCAGGGATACCCTCTCCGAGATGTTATCGGAGATGCCCTGCCGTACGGCTGCTTCCAGTCTTTCCTGGACCATGTTCATAAAACCGTCGTAATCATTGGCGGCGCGTTCCATTTCTTTTATCCTGTTTTTCGCGGCCATGGCCTGAGCTTCGGCCAGACGCTCTTCGGCGTATTGCAGGGCTTTCCTGGCTTTGGCCTCGTCTCCGAAGGTAAAGAACATACCGATATTTTTACCCCAGGTGTCCAGGAAGTAGAAGGGGCTATCCGGCGTCAGACCCGGGTCTGGGAGTTCCTCGTCCTGGGCGTAAACGGCGCTACCGATGAAAAGCGACGTGATTAGGATGCAGGTAATTAATACTATTCTCAATAAAGTCTGTTTCATGTTTGGCCTCCCGTGTGTAATTACGTTTTACTGTATTGTATAACGTAACAGGTACCGATTGGTTAGCCATGAGGTAAGAAAAAAGTCCCTGGTAAATAAGTAAGCTGGTGGTGAAAATTCAGTCCCTGCCGAGTTCCCGAAGCCTGGCGTCGCTGATGCCGAAGTGGTGGGCGATTTCATGCCGCACCACCCGCTGCACCTCGGCGATAACCTGATTTTCGTTTTTACACCTGGCCTCAATCGGTCCCTGGAAAATGGTTACCTTATCCGGCGGGACGAAACCGTAGCCGTGGGTACGCCGGGTCAGGGGCACCCCTTCGTAAAGACCAAGTAATGTTTCGCCCCGTTTCCCGCCCAGTATCCGCAGTTGCGTGCGTGTCGGCTCGTCGGCCACCACCACGTCGATATTTTCCAGCCTTTCCCGGAATTCTTCGGGCAGGCTTTCGATAGCCCTGGCTACCAGCCATTCAAACTTTACTCTGTCCATTGCCCTTAGCTTTTTTCAAAGACCAGATTACATATATAAAGATAAAATAGGCGCTGACGCTGGAAAGAACTACCAGCCAGCCTATGACCTTGCTGAAGAAAGGGTCGGCCTGAGTTGAGACGATAAAGCGGTAGAAGTGGGTAACCCCGGCCAGAAGCCCGGCGGTGAGCGCCACCGTAATTCCGATGGAAAACGGCAGTCTCCTTATTTTTTCCGGCCTGACGACGAGATAAGCGACAAGAGCGTCCACGCCGATAAGCGCCACGATAAGCGGAATGAAAATCAGCATGGTTTTCGGTGTGGGTATGACGACTATCTGCCAGATGGCGCGGATAACTATGGCAATAACGGCCATCGTAAAGGTAATGATGCACCATGTTCTGAATCGTGAATTGTTCATAGTATTAATTCTCTCTGATAAATAGTCGCCCCTTTACATCTCATCCAGTTGCGCCAGGTCGAATTTCATACCGTCCCGCGCCGCGATGACCCTGACCCCGGTCTTTTGAGAGAGCTCCTCGGCTATCAGCCACGGCCTGGCCTGCCATACGTGCATGCCGAAGTGACTTATAATAGCTATCCGGGGTTTTATTTCCTTAACGATGCGTTCGACATCCGGTATGGAAAGGTGGTCGATAAGCGGCCTGGGTTCGGTAAGCACCATATTGATAATCAGTAGCTCGCTTTGATAGCTCCGGCACAGTCCGTCGAAATAGCGTGTGTCGGCAATGTAAGCGAAGGAATGCCCGGCAACCTGAAAGACCATGCCGTAGGTCTCCACGGCGTGTATATGTCTGACCGACGTGGTGAAGGTTGCATCGCCGATGGTGTACGTTTTTTCTGCTTCCAGTGCCACGATACCTTCCAGGTAATCTCTCAGATAAGAGAAGATAACCGGTTCCTTTTCCAGGGCGTCGGCTGGGGCGAAGAAAAGCCCGTGCCGGTTGAATCCGCCGTTGGTCATGGCCTCAATCATAACATTGACATCCGCCGCATGGTCCAGGTGGCGGTGGGAGAGTATTATAGCGCTCAGTTTCTCCGCGTTTAGTTTTCTCTTGGTGGCCTGGACGATGCTGCCGGGACCGGGGTCGAGGAGTATCTGGGTGCCCTTCAGATTCAACCAGATGCCCCCTGAGGCGGCCAGCTGTCGGCTCACCATAAATCGGGCGCCGGCGGTTCCGAGGAAAATTATAGTGTCGCTAGAATTGCTGAAATTCTTCATGTCCGGTAAACACACTTCTATAATAAAAGATAGTATGTATTTTTACAATTATATCTGCCAGATACAGGTGGATTTTGACAATTTTAGTCAGCCGTATATATACTTTTAGGTGTATGGTTATATATCTTTTGATACAGGTATCTGGGAAATAACTCTGGTAAAATAGGAGGTAGAGAATAATGGAAAAACAATCGACAACTCCCCGTGGCAATCTTGAGGCTTTACTTAATAGCTGCCCGGATGCCATTCTTGCCATAAACGCCGAGGGAATTATCAAGTTCGCCAATAAAGAAGCCTGCAAGCTCACCGAGCGTAATATGAACGAGCTTATTGGCGAAAGCATCGTTGAAGTATACGAAAATATCGAGGCGGCGCGGCAAGCTAACCGTAAGATTTACGAAGCCGGCGGGACGATTCACGACATGGAAACCACAACAAAGACGAAAACGGGCAAGATAATCCCGGTACGTGTTTCGGCGTCGCACCTTTATGATAGTGCCGGCAAGTATATCGGTGGTGTCGGCTATTTCGCCAGGTACCGACCCTGGACAGGGGCCGAGGCTGAAGTTAAGGCCCGTGTCGATGAGCTGGAAGCGAGGCTGGATAAATGGAAGGCGCTGGCGGCGCCTGTTTTCGAACTGTATCCGGGGCTTTCCGTCATGGTAATCGTCGGCCACCTCGATATCGACCGCTTTGAAGACATTACCACCAATTTACTGAACCATGTTGAAAGGTTCAAGACGCGGGTGGTGTTGCTCGACCTGTCCTCGGCGATGGTGAATGATGGTGAAGTCGCCAAGCATCTTACCAAGGCGATACGGACGGTGCGTTTGCTCGGGGCGGACTGCATTATCGCCGATATGCAGACCACCCTGGCCCGGGCGATGGAACCGCACATGGCCGACCTCGGTACGATAAAGTCTTATAGCTGCATGGAGATTGCGCTGGAAGAAGCCTTGAAAGCGATCGGTTACGAAATTCGTGAGAAGGAATAAAACCAGGAGGACTGAGTATTGGACAAGGTATTTCCCGGCGTAGATGAAGCTGTAGCGGATATTCCTGATGGGGCTTCTGTTGCCATAGCCGGCTTCTTTACCGCTGGAACTCCCATTCCCCTGATAAAGGCTCTGGCCAGTCAGGGGGCTAAAAATCTGACCGTCATCTGCATGCAGATGGGGCCGGGTAATGAAGATATCAATCAACTGGTTATCAATAAACGAGTCAAGAAAGCTATCTGTAACTATCCTTTCTATCGCTCGGCCAGCCGTGGTGCCGATTCTCCCACCGAGCAGGCGGTGCGCTCCGGTGAGCTTGAAATGGAAGTCTGTCCGATGGGTACCTTCTCTGAGAAACTGAGGGCCGCCGGCGCCGGCATCGCCGCCTTTTATACCCCTACCGGTGTGGGTACGGTTGTGGAGACGGGTAAGGAGAAGAGGAAGTTCGGAAAACTTGATTATCTACTAGAGCTTGCTATCAAGCCCGACTATGCTTTCGTGTACGCCTATAAAGGCGACCACATGGGCAATCTCCAGTGTCACAAGACGGCTAGAAATTACAATCCGGAAATGGCAGCCGCGGCTGAAATTACCATTGCCGCTGTGGAGAACCTGGTAGAGCCGGGTGAGATTGAGGGAGATATGGTGCATATTCCGGGTATCTATGTCCAGAGGGTGGTAAAAATAGACAGGCCTACTTACTTCCCGACTATCGACTGATATCTGTGGAGGAGGAAGAAAAGAGTGAACGTAACTCATAAATTTAAGGGCCTATCCCGGGAATTGATAGCGCTTCGCATCGCCAATGAGCTCGAGGATGGGACCTATGTAAATCTCGGTATCGGCATACCCACCCTGGTTTCCGACTGGATTGAGGGTCGCGATATCGTACTGCAGGCGGAGCTCGGCATGCTCAATACCGGTCCTCTGGCCGGCAAGGACGAGGTGGAGCAGGACCTTATTAATGCCAGTTGCCAGCCGGTTACCGAGCTGACGGGCAGCTGCTATTTCTCTGAAAACGAATCGTTCGCCATGATACGGGGTGGGTATATGGATGCGGCTGTCCTGGGCGCTCTACAGGTATCGGAAAAGGGCGACCTGGCAGGCTGGCAGAACCCGGGCAGGGGATTGCCGGATAATATCGGCAATATCGGCGGCTCCATGGACCTGGCTGTCGGCGCTAAGAAAGTAATTATCGCGATGATGCATGTTACCAACGACGGCCAGTACAAGATTGTGAAGGAGTGTTCCTATCCCCTGACGGCGCGGGGGGTGGTGAATCTTATCGTTACCGACCTGGCGGTCATGGAGGTTACCAAAAAGGGTCTATTGCTGAGAGAAGTGGCGCCCGGTCTGACCGCCGAAGATGTGCAGTCGGTAACCGAGCCGAAATTAATCATCAGTCCGGAGCTTACCGAGATTAAGCTTTAGGGTATTTCGTAGTTAGAACTTACTAAAGCACAGGTTTATATCTGTGCTTTTTATTTTCCTGCAACACTCCGCCGATGTTATAATGTGGCGATATAAGATATTAACAGTAAGGAGGCAAAACATGAAAATTCTGGGTCTTTCTTTCAGTCCGCGGAAAGATGGAAACACGGTAGTTTTACTTAACGAGGCGCTTAGCGGTGCCCGGCAGGAGGGTGCCGAAACGGAACTATATTCGATTGCCGGCAAGGATATCAAGCCCTGCGACGGCTGCTGGGGCTGCCGCAAGGCGGGCGTTTGCCATATCAAGGACGATATGCAGGAAATCTATGAGAAGCTGCTGGAAGCCGACGGTATTATCTTCGGCACGCCGGTATATTTCTATAACATGACGGGGCAGGGTAAAACGGTCATCGACCGGACGATTGCCCTGGGGGGAAAGCTGGCTAACAAGGTCGGGGGCGTCGTGGCCGTGGCCGGCAGCTTCGGACTCGTCGACGCCGTCAAAGACCTGTATTTTTACATGATTACCCGCCGCATGCTCCCGGCAAGCTTTATCGCGGCTTACGGCGGCGGCAAAGGCGATGTCAAAGACCTGGAGAAGTGCATGAAGGCAACGAAGGAACTCGGTAAAGAGATGGTTAAGATAGCCGCCAGCGGGTTCAAGTATCCGGAAGGCGGCACGCATATCGCCTACGGGACTCATACCCGTTAGCTTTTAACTGAAGAAGCAAGTGTACAGGTGGGAGCGGGGCAGGGTAAGTAGAGTGCTAGTGACTCAAACTTAGTAGCTAAAGAGTGGAACCTTGTCATTTAGGCAGAGTTGTTATCTTCTGCTTGAGCAGAATACGATTTGTCATGATGGACTATAGTCTTTGATGGAAAAGTAGCATACCTTAAAATTATTGGATTTTGATAGAGTGTATGCGGTGTGTGCTCAGATAAAAATACTAAAGTGTAAAATAAAGTATCATCTTTTAACTCGACGCCTATTTTGCCGTATCTCTTGATACCATCAATTACGACGTAAATGGAATCTCCCTCATATGTGTTAAATACAATACCTTTATTTAAGGCTACTACGGCATCAGGTAATTCTTCCTCAGTTAATCCCAGTTTTACTACAAGACGTTTGACATTATCACGTAGTGGGCCGATTGAGGGAGATTGGTATCCAAAAAGTAGACAGGGTACCTGATTTCGGTGTATTGCACTACTCGATGAAAATGCCATATCTCCCGTCTGCGGATGTTTTTTTAACCTCTTGATTTTTTGGACTTGTAATAAACCCTGCTCAAGTTCGGATGATAAATTTGACTTGACTTCGATTGCCCAATCTATGCCTTCGACTAAAAATAATCCAAGTCCTTCCTTGTTGTAAGTGAACGGATGGTATTGATTGCATATTATGATATCTACTTGCCCAGACCTGTTATCATGAGTGTCAACTATTTCACCGTTGCCAAAACCGTAATACCTCGGTAAATATTTAACAAGGAAATCTTGTAGTATATTAACTCTGTCTGCGCCAATATCATTTGGGCTTCCATATTTTTTTCTAGACAAATCGAAGTCAGCTTGAATTTGTACTGAAGCAGATTTGATCAATTCTTTAATAAGCATTTTTCTTTCTGTATGGTGCACTTGAAGATTTAGTGTCTTTTATCTGTAGTTTACATCGTAAATATATCGAAGGCAAGAGGATAAGTAGTAAGGATTTTAATCTAGGGGACACAGAAGGCCATGTTTGGTATTGCCAGGTAGATAATAGACAAAAAGTGGGTTGGCTCTCCGAGATGGATTGGAATTATCAACCTAGCAGTTACATACTGCCCTGATTCAAGCTTACCGGCCAATGCGTTTTGGCATTATATTTTTACTTAGGGCCAGGCCTGACCGACGCCTCTTCGGTAAGCCTGGCATCGATAAATATCAGGGGCTTGCCAACGCGTTTTACCACTAGCGGGCAGTGATACATGCCCTTGGGTATAAATGTATAGCAGGGGTAATTGATTTTATTCACCTTACCGTCCAGCTCGAACTCAATGTCCGCATCAAAATCGAGGAAGTTTTCAGGAATGCCGATGAGAAATATATACTGGTCGAACGGGTGTTTATGGGAGGGCCCGCCCAGTGATTCGGGTTTGGTAATATAAGCAAAACCCATCGCCAGATTGGATTCGGGAATGTCTTTGGCGCCCAGCGCCGTAATCATCGGCGAGGTGATAGTATCATGGATTGATTTCCACGGTTTCAGCTCGACGACATTGGGTGCCCGCACAACATTTTCCAGGTGTTCAAGATCAACCATAAGGTCCTCCTTCATAACGACGCTTAAGCCGAATATAGCTATGTGCTATTAATATTATGTTATTCGTGATATCAAATGCAAATTAAAAGGGGTGGGGATTAAGGGGTAAAACGAAGGGGCTTCTATAAAGAAGCCCCTTTTTATTTGCTTTGTGGCTCCCAGAGATGGATTCGAACCAGCGGCTGTATGTGAGTTAGCCTCTGCTATATCGGGGTGATAGCGCTACAGTAATTACTGGCGGTTGTTTAGTTTTATCTTCATTGAGTACGAACGTTTCCGGGTAATCCTTGAGTAGCGATTGCAGCTTCTGGTGACCATAGGTTCGAGAGTCGAACGCCGGATCCAGCTGCCGTAAACTATTGCCCATCTTCGCCAAAAAAGTCCATTCATCCTCTTTTACAGCCATCTCGAAACCTTGTATGAGAAGTGGAAGGGGGTCGCTGGTTTCCTGCTCTTCTTCTTTTCTTCTCCTTTTTCTCCTTACCTTCTTTTTCGGCTCTTGGGGAACCGCAAGGTTCTCACAGTATATAAACTGGTTACACGCGTTCACAAAAGCCTCCGGCGTCTTCTTCTCCCCCACGCCAATTATAAGAAGTCCTTCCTCTCTTATCCTGGTTGCTAGTCGAGTATAGTCGCTGTCACTGGAGACGATGCAGAATCCTTGCAGGTCGTTGTTGTGCAGCAGGTCCATCGCATCGATTATCAGCGCGCTGTCGGTTGCGTTCTTGCCGGTAGTATATCTGAACTGCTGCATCGGTTGAATCGCGTACTTGTGGAGAGAGTCCTTCCAGCTGTTCATATTGGTGGTAGTCCAGTCCCCGTATATTCTTTTAATGGTTATCTGCCCTACTTTGCTGACTTCAGTCAAAATTTGAGATAGGAGGGATGCCTGTGCGTTATCACCGTCTATTAAAACAGCGAATTTCTGTTGCTCGAATTGTTCGTCCATATTTACCACCTTGACCCGATTCGGATAAAGGAAGAGATTTAGAACTGGCTCCCGAGGTTGGACTCGAACCAACGACCAAGCGGTTAACAGCCGCCCGCTCTACCAACTGAGCTACTCGGGAAAGCTTTTGCGGAATCCTAATTATTATCGCTTTTTCCCGCTTTCAAGTCAAGCCTGCCGGGCTACAATAGGCCTCTGAAAGCTGTTATAATGTAGGTATAGAGATATCCGTTAAGGAGTTCTTAATTGCCGCTAAGCGATAGAAATTATATGAGGCCTTCTCCTCCCCCGGACAGGAGACCCGTACGCTACGGCGGTTTCAGCCTGAACCCCGTGCTGGTTTTAATAGTCATAAACTTCGTTTTCTATGTAGCCACCTTCATCAACAGCGGCCTGATTGCCAATCTCGGGGTGGTACCCGCGCTTTTTACGGAGAGACCCTGGACTGTACTCACCGCCATGTTCGTTCATATCGGTTTCTTGCATATTCTTTTCAATATGATAACCCTGTATTTCTTCGGCAGGGCTATCTACCAGCTGGTCGGCTCTAACAAGTTCCTGCTGGTATATTTTGTCGGCGGTATAGTGGGTAATCTCCTGTACGTCCTGCTGGGGAAAGATTATTCCATAGCTATCGGCGCCTCCGGCGCGGTCTACGCCCTGGCGGGAGCCCTGGTGGTGATGATGCCCCGGTTGCCGGTCCGGGTATATTTTATAATCCCGATGCCTCTCTGGGCTGTGGTTTTAATATTTTTCGTTGTCTGGTCTTTCATTCCCGGGGTAGCCTGGCAGGCCCATATCGGCGGATTGGTAGTGGGGCTGGTCGCCGGCTATTTCTTCAGGAGAAAAACGCGCTATATTTATTACCGTTAGCCCGGCCGTGTTGCCCTTGCCTCCAGCTTGACTTTTAAGTTCGCCGTTCTTATAATACTTAAGTTACCCTTTTGTTAGTAAAGAGTTATTGAGATTGATGCCCGAGTGGCGCAATGGAAGCGCAACCGACTTGTAATCGGTAGGTTGAAGGGTTCGAATCCCTCCTCGGGCTGGGTTTGAAGTGGTGGACTGCGCTGGGAGGGGTGCCGGAGTGGTTAATCGGAGCAGACTGTAAATCTGCCGCCCTAAGGGCTACGCAGGTTCGAATCCTGCCCCCTCCACCATAATTAAAGCCGAATAAAATAAAATAGTATAGACAAATAGTCATAAAAATCTGTATAATTAAACCGACGCCCACATAGCTCAGTCGGTAGAGCACATTCTTGGTAAGAATGGGGTCATCGGTTCGAATCCGATTGTGGGCTCGGAATAAAGGGAGGTTGAAATGGCAAAACAGAAATATGACAGGTCGAAACCACATGTAAACGTGGGCACTATCGGTCACGTCGACCACGGAAAGACGACCCTCACCTCGGCGATGACGCTGGTACTATCCAAGTATGGCAGTACCGGCTACCGGTCCTTTGAGAGTATCGATAACGCTCCGGAAGAAAAGACGAGGGGTCTGACCATTGCCATTGCCCATATTGAATACGAAACAGAAAAACGGCATTACGCCCACATCGACTGTCCCGGTCATGCCGACTTTATTAAGAACATGATTACCGGCGCCGCCCAGATGGATGGAGCCATACTGGTGGTAAGCGCTCCGGACGGGCCCATGCCGCAGACCAGAGAACACGTCCTGCTGGCGCGTCAGGTGCAGGTTCCCTACATCGTGGTCGCCCTCAACAAGGTGGACATGATGGACGACGAAGAGCTTCTGGAGCTGGTAGAGGTCGAGGTAAGGGAGCTCCTCAGCAAGTACGAGTTCCCCGGCGACGATATACCGGTGGTGCGTGTTAGCGCCCTGAAGGCTCTGGAGTGCGGTTGCGGTAAGAGGGAATGTGAGTGGTGTGGCCCTATCCTCAAGCTGATGGATGCCGTTGATTCTTATATCCCGGTGCCGGAACGCCCCAAGGACCAGCCGTTCCTGATGCATATCGAGGATGTTTTCAGCATCAAGGGGCGGGGCACCGTGCCTACCGGCAGGGTTGAACGCGGTACGGTAAAAGTCGGCGACGATGTTGAAATCGTCGGTCTGCATCATGAACCCCGCAAGGTCGTTATAACCGGCCTGGAAATGTTCCATAAGACGCTGGACCAGGCCGAGGCGGGTGATGCCGTTGGCGCGCTTCTCAGGGGTGTCGAACGTGATGAAGTCGAACGCGGTCAGGTGCTGGCGGCTCCAGGGACCATCAAACCGCATACTTACGCCGAAGCCCAGGTCTATGTTCTGACCAAAGAAGAAGGCGGCCGGCATACCCCGTTCTTTAACGGCTATAAACCCCAGTTTTATATCAGAACAACCGATGTTACCGGCACCATCGAGCTGCCGGAAGGCGTGGAGATGGTTATGCCCGGCGATAATATCAACATGAAGATAAAGCTTATCTACCCGGTCGCTCTGGAAGAGGGTCTGCGTTTTGCTATTCGGGAAGGAGGCAGAACGGTGGGCGCCGGCACCTTTACCAAGATTCTGGAATAAATTATGGCCAAGAAAGCGGAAGCAAGAGGTATTATCTACCTTGCCTGTACCGAGTGCAAGGAGCGGAACTACACGACAACTAAAAACAGGAGAAACGATACGCAGCGTCTTGAGCTTAATAAGTATTGCCCTCGCTGTCGCATGCATCGGATGCACCGGGAGGCAAAGTAAACAGGCGCTGATATCATGAGGAAGTAACCGGCGATGACGCATCCGACGATCACCAAGCGAAGACGCTTTAGACTCTTTAACTATATCAGCGAAATTATCAATGAGCTGAAAAAGGTAGTCTGGCTCACCAGGCGAGAGGCTGCTTACTTAACCGGGATGGTACTGATTGTTACCATTATAGCGGGAATCGTACTGGGATCTCTTGATTTCGGTTTTACTGAACTCGTAAACAGAATTTTCGTGGGTGGATAGTGACTTATCTCCCGGATTGAATTGAGGTTTTCTGATGTACGGGACGGTCGTTGTATTTTCCAAAAATTCAGACAGCGAGGCTATTTGTGGCGGAGAATGATAAACACTGGTACGTGATTCATACCTATTCCGGGCATGAAGAGCGGGTTAAGAAGAACCTAGAGCAGCGTGTAAAGTTCATGGATTCCGGGAATGAAATCACCGAGGTGGTAATACCCACCGAGGATGAGATAGAGGTCAGGGGCGGCCGCCGCCGCACCGTGACCAAGAAAATTCTACCCGGCTATGTCCTGGTACAAATGAAGATGGATGAAAATAGCTGGAGCGTCGTTCGCAATACTCCAGGTGTTACCGGTTTTGTCGGCAGCGGTACTACACCCACGCCGCTCCAGGAGAAAGAGGTCGGTGAAATCCTGAAGCAGATGACGGCCGATACGCCCAAGGTCAAGGTCGGGTTCCGCAAAGGGCAGAGCGTCAGGGTAACCGACGGCCCGTTTATTGATTTCGTGGGCATCGTCGATGAGATAAACATGGGAAAAGGTAAAGTCAAGGTGCTTCTCTCCTTATTCGGTCAGGAAACGCCGGTGGAGCTTGACTTTTTGCAGATAGACAAACTGTGATGTTTCCGGAGATACACGATGGCAAAAAAGGTAAAAGCAGTTATAAAATTACAGATTCTGGCCGGTCAGGCTAACCCGGCGCCGCCGGTGGGTCCAGCTCTGGGCCAGCACGGACTCAATATCATGGGTTTTTGTAAAGAGTATAACGAGCGGACGTCTAATCAGGCTGGTTCCATTATTCCGGTAGAGATAACCGTTTATGAAGACAGGACATATACTTTCATTACCAAGACCCCGCCTACATCCGATTTGCTTAAAAAAGCCCTGGGTATTGAAAAAGCCGGCAGCCGTCCGGGCCATGAAGAAGCCGGTACGCTCTCCCGGCAAAAGCTGCGTGAAATCGCTGAACTGAAAGCCAGAGACCTGAACGCCAACAGCATCGAAGCCGCCGAGAGGATTATCGAAGGAACTGCCCGAAGTATGGGTATAAAGGTGGAGTAACATGGTAAAACACGGTAAAAAATATAATGAAGCAGTTGCGCAGGTAGACCGGACAACCGCATATCAACCGCAGGAAGCTATCGAAATGGCAAAAAAATCAGCCCATGCCAAATTCGACGAGACCGTCGAGCTTCACCTGCGTATGGGGCTCGACCCGCGTAACGCCCAGCAGCAGGTCAGAGGGGTAGCTCTGCTGCCTCACGGTCTGGGCAAGAAGGTACGCGTTCTGGTTTTTGCCGAGGGTGAAGCGGAAAGAATAGCCGAAGGCGCCGGAGCCGATTTTGTCGGCGGTGAGGAAATGATTAAGAAGATTGAAGGTGGCTGGATTGATTTCGATACGGCCATTGCCATACCCGAGATGATGGGCAAGGTAGGCAAACTGGGTAAAATCCTGGGCAGGCGCGGCCTGATGCCCAATCCAAAGTCGGGGACAGTCGCCGCCATGAACGATTTACCCAGGATAATCGAGGATGCCCGCAAGGGGAGGGTGGAATATAAGCTGGACAGGACGGCCATTATCCATGTGCCTCTAGGCAAGGTAAGCTTTAAAGATAAGATGTTGATGGATAATCTGGCGGCGGTCGTGGAAGCCGTGGTCAAGGCCAAACCCACCGGTGCCAAGGGACAGTATGTCAAGAGCGCCTATCTTACCACCACCATGGGACCGGGTGTTAAACTCGACCTTTCATCAACGCTGACTTTAACCGCCAGCTAGCTTTACGAATCCGTAGAGTTATGCTAAAATAGATAAACAATTGAATAAAGAATCCTGAGACAGCGGGTGTCCTTCTACGGGAGGACTTAATGCTATGCCTGCCGAGGATAGAACAATACTGTATTAAGTACAGTTATGGTTGGGTCCTTGTGCGGCAGGCACGGGGACTTTTTCTTTACCCAGGGTTGGTTATCGGGAAGTACGGTGGTATTGCAGGAGGTATGAGAATGGCAACAGAAAAGAAGACGAAAATCGTCGAAGGTTTGCAGGAGACATTCTCCGGGTGCAATATCGGTATCCTGACGGACTATCGGGGGTTGAACACTTCCGAGTTGAACGACCTGCGCCGTAAATTAAGAGAGGCGGGTATCGAGTATAAGGTAGTAAAGAACTCGCTGGCGCAGCTCGCCGCCAGAAATATCGGCAAGTCCGAACTGGCCGATTCTTTTACAGGTCCGGTAGCGGTGGCTTTAGGCTATGGCGATATTCCCGAACCCGCCAAGGTTCTGGTTGATTATATCCGCACCACGAAGTCGGTTCTAAGTATCAAAGGCGGTTTTTTTTCAGATAAAGTCTTGAGCGCCAGGGACGTGGATACGCTGGCTAAATTACCCTCGAGAGAGGTATTGATAAGTCAGGTACTGGCCGGAATGCAGAGTCCTATCTATGGACTGGTAAATGTGCTTGTGGGCCCTATTAGAGGCATTATGGGAGTGCTGCAGGCTAGAATTCAACAACTGGAGGGAGTGTAAAATGGCAGACGAAGAGAAGAAAGAAGAAGCTGCGGTAGAAGAACCTAAGGCTGAAGAGCCCGCGCCGGAGCAACCGAAAGCCGAAGAACCCGCGCCGGAGAAAGAAGAGGCCAAGAAACCCAAAGCGGCCAGGGCCGAGAAACCCAAGGTATCTTCGGCGGCCATAGACGATATAATGGCCGCCATCAAGAAAATGTCCGTGCTGGAACTGTCGGAGCTGGTAAAAGCCCTGGAGACCGAGTTCGGCGTGAGCGCCGCGGCACCGGTAGCCATGGCGGCAGCAGCGCCGGCGGCTGAGGCTGCGCCCGAGGTCGAGGAGCAGACAGAGTTCACCGTCATTCTCAAGGAAATCGGCGCTAATAAAATTAATGTCATCAGAGCTGTCCGTGAGTTGACCACCCTGGGCCTGAAAGAATCCAAAGACCTGGTGGAGGGCGCACCCAAGCCTGTTAAAGAAGGCGTCAGCAAAGAAGAGGCCGCCACGGCCAAACAGAAACTGGAAGCTGCCGGCGCCACCGCTGAAGTTAAATAAACGTCTTTCCGGTTAGAGCAGGCGGACTGTTTTCACGGACAGCCCGCCTGTTTGCAAATTCTACGCCGATGGCCTATAGTTTTAGCACTAAAACTCCGTATTAGGGGGTTGGCCGAATAATGCCTCAAGGTGACTGGTATATACTGATGATTGTGGGTGGGGTGTTCGTGGTCCTGGGTATCATCGGGATTTTCTGGGGCAAACACGAGGAAAAACGTATTTTCGAGGCTCTGGCACAACAGCCCGACCTCAGAGAGTTTTCTCTCAAACATGTGGAAAGCCCCCAGCCCGGGGCATTGAGGACAGGCGGCTGGATAGCCATCGCTCTAGGAGTTCTGATGCTGGTCGTGGGCGTTATCTTCTGGCTTGTGTCCGGTTCTTAAACTTTATATATTTGATTACCTTGGTTAAACCAAAATCTATCGGGTTATTTCTTGACCTCTCTGGTGTACATGCCCGTGTTGCCTATGCCAAAGTGGAAAATAGGCCTGTCCGCCCTCCGGACGATTAGCGGGCAATGCTTCAGTCCCGCCGGTATGAAGACCGCGCAGCTTTTGGTGAGTATGTATTTTTCGTCGTCCAGCCATATCTCGACTTCCCCGCATAAATCAAACGGGTCTTCCGGGTTGCTACCGTAAAATGCCAGGACCTCGTCGAAATCATGCGTATGAGCCTGGGGGCCGTAGTCAGAGCCTTTCCAGAACCAGCAGCAGTCTATCTGGAGGGAACCCTTAACATACTCGTCGTCCATATAGGTTACGGTCGTCAGATATTCGTTTAAATCTGGCGGTAGCACCACGTTTAGATCTGGTGGCAATACCACGTCTTCGGGTGGCTTCCTGTTGGGTTTCGGTTTGTAAATGATATACTTTTCGTATTTTGCTCTGGTCACCTGTGTCCTCCTTTTTTAGAAGTACATCTTGCCGGGTCCGGTGGTGTAGTGGAAGACGGGGCGGTCCACTTTCAGGAATGTCAGCGGGCAATGCTTGAGTCCCGCCGGGATAAAGATGAGGCAGCTTTTGTTAATAATGTTCTTTTCGTCTCCCAGCCACAGCTCCACCTCGGCGCCGAGGTCGTAAGGGTCGTTAAGGTCGGTGCCGATGAAGGCAATAACCTCGTCATAATCGTGAGTGTGCGGCTCCGTGCCGACACGTCTACCCGACTCGCCGCCCGGCACGGTACCCACCGGCCGTGGCAATATCCAGACGCATTCCATGTAGAACGCCCCCGGGGCGACATCGCTGTCTAGATACAGGACGCGTCCGCTCTTGTTTTTACCGGCCGCCGATATCGGCGGGCTCCACTCGGCTTCCACTTTGGGCGGCTTTAGCTCGGTGATGATATATTTACCGTATTTCGATTTCGCCATTGTGTTCTTTCCTTTTATCAGGAGTTAATCACTGAAACATCATGTTTCTTCCGCGGTATTATCCAGAAGGCTTTTATTCTTTTACTCGTAGTATTTTGTAGGCCCGGATGAGAAGACGAAAATGGGTTTGGTCACGTTCCTGATAATCAACGGCCCGTGCTGAATGCCTGCGGGGATAAACGCCGAAAAGCTCTCCGTGATTACCTGTTTTTCCCCGTCTATCGTGAATTCTACCTCGGCGCCCAGGCTGTGAATGTCGTCATAGTCGTATACATAGAAGCAGAGGAACTGTCCCCAGTCATGGGTGTGGGAGTCCGCCAGTACATTCTCTCCTTTGGATGTATCAGTCGGCGTAATCCACATGGATTCGTTATAGAACTTGGCACCGGGTACGGTATCGGCATCGATGTGTGTCACCCGCTTGATAAAGTCGTAGTTATGGCGGTATTCCGGTAGCTTAAGGTCGGGTTTATCCGCAGTAATAAAGTATTTAGCGTATTTCTGTTCTGCCATTTTACTTTTCCTTTTCAACAATATTTATTCAAATCAGGTGGGGGATGCTACCGTTACCGGTACATCTGTCCCGGGCCCATCGTGAAGTGGAACATGGGTCTGTCCATTCTCAGGGTCTTGAGGGGACAGTGCTTGGTGTTTTCCGGGATATAAACCACGAAGCTCTTATCCATGACGAATTTCTCGTCTTCAATCCAGAACTCGACGAGTCCGCCGAGGTCACTGGGGTCGTCGAGGTTGGTCCCGAAGTAGGAGAGCAGCTCGGGGAAGGGGTGGGCGTGGGGGGCGAGCACCGGGTTTTTCTTGGCTTCTTCCGGAGTCACCTCTCTTATCGGCATGTTCTTCATATTCTGGGGCCAGAACCAGACACCTTCGGCGTAGAAGGCGCCCGGCAGCACCGTGCTGTCCATCCAGACCATATGCTCCATGAACCTGCGTTTGCCGTTCAACAGTCCCTGCCCGAGCATCCCTTTTTCCCCGGCCCTGTAGCCGGGCAGGTTTATATTTTCAGTGAGTTCTGTACAGATATACTTTCCGTATTTTCCCATTGTTCGCGTTTTCCTTTCGTCGTTATTTGGTTATATGCATTCAAGGTAATTGTCTCGTATGATTTAACCGTACTCTTTCCCGGGTCCGACCGTGAAGTGAAAAATGGGCCTGTCCACTCTCCTGATAATCAGCGGGCAGTGCTTCATCCCGGCGGGTACAAATGCCAGGAAACTCCTGGTCATGATAATTTTCTCGTCTTCCAGCCATAACTCGACTTCACCGCCTAAATCATGCAGGTCTTCGTAATTGGTACCGAAGAATGCAATGACTTCGTTAAAAGAGTGGGTATGAGCTTCAACTGTGGCCTTCTCGGACCCCATTCCCGGCAAGAACCAGACGCATTCCGTATAGAAGGCACCAGGTACAACCTGGTCATCCAGCCACATCACACGGGTCGATTGTCCGGCAGGCCTCTGCTGCGCTTTTAAAGCTCCAATCCGGTATTGAGGAAGCTTCATGTCTTGTTTTACGTCGGTGACAATGTATTTCGCATGTTTTAGTTCAGCCACTTTTTATCATGCTCCTTTTTTATGTATCTCCGTTTCATCGCAGTCGCTGGCAGATTAATACGGCTTGCCCGGATACAGGTGCCGTTTACTCGTCGGGGTTTCTGCCCGGCATGGCCTTGGCGAAATCGCCGCAGCCCAGCATTAACGTCATTTCAATGTGGGGGCGGGTGACCTTTTTCCAGGTCAGCGGGCCGTGCTTGGTGCCTTTGGG
>CAZCOB010000011.1:0-52555 GCA_964500415.1 uncultured Dehalococcoidaceae bacterium
TCAGCCTGATTGATACCTCTATCGATAGTGCCACAGACGTCGCCGTGTCATCGGACGGCAGTAAAGTCTACTTCACGACTGACGATGGTGAAGACTTCAGCCTCTGGCGTAAAACCACCACCTGGCAGCGAGTATTCAGCCTGCAAGGCACGACTGACTATATAGTGCGCATCGCTCGCCAGGACCCTGACTACGTTTTCCTGGCTCAAAAGAGTAACAATACCATTTACACCAACAGTGACGGCGGACTCACCCAATGGAATACCCGAACTTGCAGCCTGAATATCCAGGACCTGGCCGTGGAAAGCACTACCGTCTTATACGCTCTCGATAATATCGGCGTGGTGTCCAAATCAATCAATAGCGGTTTTAGCTGGTTTAGGGGGATATCTACAAGTCTCAATAGCGGCGCCACATTAGTGAGCGTCAGTACAGGCACGTTAATGGCAGGTAGCCAGGACGGCTACGTAGCTTATAGTACCGATAGCAGTCTATCCTGGGATACAATTCCGTATACACTGGAGCTGGGGGCAGGCAGGGTCCAGATTGTACCCGACGAGAACTATGCTTCCAACCACATTATTTACGCCGCCAGCCATACCCCGGGACAGAACATTAGAAAATGGCAAATCGGCACCAGCACCGCATGGACGGATATTTTCAGAAATACTTTAAACGGCGGTATATATGGCCTGGCCATTAATAACAACACGCTTTACGCCCTGGAGTTCGACACGTCCACCGAACAGAGCACATTATGGCTGTATATTTCTCCAGCAAGCGCTACTGCCACATCAATAAGCTGGAGTTCCAGCACCACGACCTCCACAACCGATATTGATAATGGTACCGTGTATCTCAATGCTACCCCCACAGCTCTTAGAGCCAGTACCGGTAAACTCTGGGCGGTTAAAACGAACGGCACCAACAAGCTCTATAGTTACAGCGATGTCGATATCGCATTAACACTTACGTCACCCGCCTTGGATTTTATCAATTCTGTTAATACCATGAATGGTATTGCCCATGACGTATGTTTTACATGGGAACGCCCTACTGAATCGACCGAATACGAACTGGAAATCGCTCTGGATGAGGATTTTTATTCCCTTGTAGCCAGCATAACCGTAGCTACAATTAATTCGGTAGCCAGCGTGATTGCCGGCCCGGGCCAGACAGGAGACAATTACGTCAACTTTATGCCCGGGACAACCTATTACTGGAGGATACGAACATCACAGCCGGTTTATAGCAGATATTCCGTACCAAAATACTTCCACATCGAGCCGTTGAATGCAATCCTTCCCGTAATACTTTCACCACCCAGCGGCCGCTCAAACATGAGCCGAAGGCCTTCGTTCTCTTGGACACCGATGTCCGGCGTTACCGAGTACCAGTTCGTACTAAGTGACAACATCGCTATGACTTCACCCATCGTTGACGTAACCGTGACTACTACTGGCTTTGCCATGACCCAGGAGCTAGAATACGGGGTCACCTACTTCTGGCAGATCAAGGCTATAAGACCTATCGAGGGTGATTGGTCTTCGCTGGGCATATTTACCGTTAAGGGGCAACCGACCGAGCCCGTTCCCCTGCTCACCGTCGAGACGCCAACTCCCCCGATAATCGAACTGCCTGCCCAGCCACCGAAAAATACAGTCACTATATTACCTCCCCTTAAACCCCCGGAACCAATCGTCCCGGACTATCTCCGCGCCGCAATTATCATGGCCTCTATCATTTTATTTATCGTTATTATACTTATAGTAATACCCCTACCGGCCAGACTCTTCCCTGCAACATCCACGCTGACCGGACCGTTTAAGGGACCATCAATAAAGGCCAGATACTACAGCGATAAAATAAGTAAAAAGTGGGAAGACTTAGCAAACCGCATCAGGGATCTGGTGCCGTCCGCAACTCCCCCACCCACCACAGACGAGACTGCAAGCGGCGGTACTATCTCATTTGCCGTTAGAAGTTTCCTCCTTAGAACAGCATCCGCAGAAAAAGACGACGGCCAACGCCTCCTATCAGAAAAGGAGGAACGTACTCTTGGGGAAAAACTTGCTTCAGGCATCCAGGCCATAGCCAAAGAGAAAACCCTCTACCTGGAATACCCCGAAGATGCTGTTCACTTCCTTCAAATCTGGTCGCGTTACGGTTCCCGGGACGAGACCAACCGCTACCTGAAAAAATCGTTTAAGTCCAGGCCGGAGAATGCCCTGGCACTCCTAAAATGTTATCAAGAAGCCTCCGCAAGCCCGGAAGCCGATTCCGCCGGGAAAAAGGAATTTACCCGGGCAAATTACGCTGCACTCGTTAGAGTCGTTGACACCGATAGCGTCTACACAGCCATCTCCAGACTCCTGAAATTCAGGTTTGAAAAAGCGGAAGATAAAACCCTGGCAGACCCTGCCGACAGGACAATCGCCTACCAGTTCGTACGCATCCACTATGATATTAAAAAATAGTATGAATAAGCCCGGTATGGTCAGCGGATATTACCTATCAAACGGTTACGCATACAGTAAAAAGGGGGGAATCTGTCCCGCTTAACTCCGCAAAGCGCTATCGTTTGACATTACGTCTCATATTAAGGTAAACTACTACGGTACAATTATCTGAATATCTGAACAGGGTAATTGTACAAGCAAAGGGGACGTGATTTTTTACAGTGATGCCTCTGTTACTTAAGACTTCAGTCTGCTCGTTTGCGTATTATCATTCCCCTCCCACTAGAAAGGCGGCCGGACTACTTAGAACAATTAAGTTGTACTGGTGATATGGGATTGCTTAAAGGACGCAAGGATACTATCTTACTTCTCTTAAAAATAACCGTACTATATCAGTCTGTTGACGTTTATGACACCAGTTGAAATAACAGGGTGGCTTCAAAGCTACTGTCTCTTGTTCCCTTGTTTTAATCCGTTAACGCGCAAGGATTGGCAAGTTAAGATAGTGACTAAAAGGCAATTTTAAAATAATAAAACCGGAGGAGAAATTTATGGCTTACCCAACATTCGAGTCAATTACACTTGAGAAAGACAAGGAATACCCCAAAGTTACCTACCTCACCCTGAACCGACCCGATAAGAACAACGCCATCAGCATCGGCGAAGATTACATGACCGGCGATATCAAGAAGGCCATGTGGGAAATTAACCATGATGACGATTGCAACGTGGTTATCTTCAAGGGCGCCGGCAAGAACTTCTGCGCCGGGTTCGACCTGTCCATGGTCTACCGCGTTTACGGCGGCGCCAAAGGTGTCAAACCCAGCCAGAGAATCAGGCTGCAGACCGACCAGGACCAGCTTTATGGATTCCCGCAGGCCATCCTGGACTGCAACAAAGTCGTCATGGTGCAGGTCCACGGCTGGGCCATTGAAGCCGGACTATACATCACCAAGGCCGCCGACATTGTAGTCTGCGCCAAGAACGCTAAGTTTTCCCAGATGGGCCAGCGGCTCGCCTTCGGCGGTCTGCCCACTCTGCCTATCGAACTGGTCATGGGTCACACCAAGAAGGTCGAAGAAATCCTGCTCACCGGCCGCACCATCAGCGGCGATGAGGCCGAGGAGGCCGGCTACGTCACCAAGGCCGTCCCCGAGGAAGACCTGGAGTCAGAGGTACACAACCTGGCTGCTGCTATCTCCCTGCTGCCGCGCGACTGCGTGGTCATGGGCAAGTTCGCCCGCCGTCACATGCTGGACAGGCTTGGTCTGACCAATCTCAAGGAGGTCATTCTCTACCATTCTTTCAGCACCAACCTCCATTACGAACCGGATGAGAGAGAGCTCATGTTCATCAAAGACAGGGAAGGCATGGGCGAGAGAGAGGCCTTCCACAAGATGCACGAGAAATACGAGGAACGCCTCAACAGGACCAAATATTTCAAGAGCTACCGTCCGGAGAAAAAGAAATAAGGACTTCGTAGTCTGCTGATAAGGAGCAAATGTAATGGCACATCCAGAATTTGCCAAAGACGACTATTTCAAAATAGACGTTGAATGCCATCTAAGCGGCGAGGCGAACAAGAAATACTTCAACTACTTCCCCGAATACAGGAAGTGGGTGTACGGGACGGCGGAAACCGCCCGCGCTTTCAACGCCGTTCCCCACCATGTTACCAAAGACTGGAAAGAACCGCCTGTAACCAAAGCCGAAAAATCAGATTTGGCGGAAGAAGACCAGCTCATCATTTACCTGGACCGCTACGGCGTGGACATGGCCTGTATCCTCCCCGAGTCCATGATGGACACCACCGGCTATTCCACCAAATGGTCCACCAACGGCTATCTGCTGGCCGCCGCCGAAAAGCACCCGGATAGATTTATCGTTCAGCCTAACCTGGGACCAATGATCAAGAGGGGCATGAAAGAAGTCCTCTGGGAGCTGGATTACATGGCACAGGAAAGAGGCTGTAAGCTATTCAAGTTCTATCCTCCGGAAGACACCTACATAAACGATGAACGGATATGGCCTTTTTACAAGAGATGCGAGGAACTGGGAGTCGTGGTTACCATCCACACCGGCTGGAGCTGGTGTCCTCCTGGTAAAGCCAAATACTGCCTGCCGGTCCTGCTGGATGACGTCGTGAACGATTTCTACGACCTTAAAGTCGTCGCTTTCCATGCCGGCTGGCCGCATTGCCATGACCTGAACATGGTAGCTTTATCTCATCCTAATGTATACATCAGCTTAAGCCTGATTATGCCCTGGTACAGAGCAGCACCCCGGCGGTTAGCCGAAATCATCGGCGAGGCGATTCAGTTTGCCGGTCCGGAACGCATTGTCTGGGGAACCGATTTCTACGGCCCCGGCGGACTGTTCAGGGAAGCGATAATAGGCCTAAGAACATTCGAGATGCCGGAAGACCTGCAGAAGGGCTACGGCTATGCCCCGGTGACCGATGAAGTCAAGAGCATGATTTTCGGCGAAAATCTCGCCAGAATACTTGATATCGATACGTCCAAACGACGCGTAAAATAATAAATAGCTAAAGAAAGGAGAAATATGTCTACTGAATTCCCAATACTGTTTTCGCCTATCAAACTCGGGCCCCTGGAGATCAAGAACAGAATTGGCGGTTCCTGTACCACCACCGGCGGCGCCGATATAAATGGGTACATCACGGAAGAGTGTTTATATTCTTATGCCGCCCGGTGTGAAGGCGGCGCCGGTTTTATCACCATCGAATGTACCTTCGCCACCGACTGGGGCGCCAAGACCACCAGCTTCGGCAACCCACGTCTCAGCGGCCGTGCCTATTACGAAGGCATGTCCAACCTGGCCGAATCCATGAAGCAGATGGGTGCCAAGGCCTTCATCCAGATTACCCCCAGTTTCGGCCGGCAGGGTTCCGGCCGTCTGTCCGGCGAGACGCCGGCAGCGCCATCGGCCATACCTTCCGAGAGGCCGCAGGACTACGAACAGAGGATTATGCCCCGCGGCTACGAGACCAAATCGCAGACGATGGGCGGCACTACCGTCCCCAAGGTCCTTACCATCGAAGAAATCGACTATATGGAGAGGACGTTCGCGGACGCCGTTGCCGGCGCCAGGATTTGCGGCTTTGACGCCGTCGAGTTCCACAGCCCGCACGGCTACCTCATTCACGAGTTTCTATCACCGCGCTCCAACCAGCGTAACGACCTTTACGGGGGCTCGCTGGAGAACCGGTTCCGCTTCTTAAGGAACCTGCTGGTCAGCGCCCGGCGCCGCGTCGGCCCGGATTTCTGTCTCGGTATCCGCCTTAGCGGCGACGAGCATATGCCCGGCGCCATCCACGAGGAAGAGCTGATACAGGTTGCCAAATGGTGTGAGGAGCTCGGCGCCAGCTACATCCACCTTTCCGACGGCTCCTACGAGGCCAGAAAATGGTTCTTCCCCCAGGACCCGTTCTGCTTTATCGAACATGCCAAGCATTTTAAGAAAGAGCTCAAGATACCTCTAATCGTTCCCGGCCAGCACGACCCGTATCTGGCCGAGGAAGTGCTCCGCAACAAGTGGGCCGACGCCATTACCATGGGCCGCCAGCTCGTTGCCGACCAGCGCACCCCGCGCAAGTGGGAAGAGGGTAAAGTCGACGAGGTAAACCGCTGTCTGCGCTGTAACGTATGTCTGGCACGCTTCAACCGCGGTCTGGCTATCCGCTGCGCGGTGAATCCCAATATCGGACGTGAAAAGTACGACCCGAAATATAACTCAACCGCTAACGCCCTCACCCTCCGGCCGCTTCCCGAGCCGTTCATGCCACCCTGCCAGAATACCTGCCCGGCCGGACTGGACGTCAACGCCTATGTGCTCATGGTTTCCCGCGGTTATTTGGATGAGTCTTACCGCTACCTGAAGCAGTACACCCCCTTCCCGGGCGTTCTCGGGCGCGTGTGTCCCCACCCCTGCGAGGTGGAATGCAACCGCGGCAAGCTGGACGACCCCATCGCCATTAACGATATCAAGCGCTATGTCGCCGACTGGGTTATGGAAAACGGCCTGCCGGACTATCTCAAGAAGCAGTGCCTCCCGGAGAAAGTAGCCATCACCAGGAAGGAAAAGGTTGCCGTTATCGGTTCCGGCCCCGCCGGACTTACCGCCGCCTACTTCCTCGCTAAGAAGGGCTACGCCGTAACCGTTTTCGAGGCGGCTGCCAAAGCCGGCGGCATGATGGCCTACGGCGTCCCGGAACATCGCCTGCCGCGGAAGGTAGTCCAGTGGGAAATCGATACCATCAAGAAGATGGGTGTTGATATAAAGACCAACAGCCCGGTAAAGAATCCGGAAGACCTTAAGAAGAAAGGCTACAGCGCCGTATTCGTCGCCGCGGGCGCCCAGAACAGCGCCAAGCTCAACGTGTCCGGTGAAGATGCCGCCGGCGTCCTCCAGGCACTCTCCTTCCTGAAAGACGTAAACAGCGGCAAGAAACCGGCCGTCGGCAAGAAAGTCGTCGTCGTTGGCGGCGGCAGCGTTGCCATGGATGCAGCTACCTGCGCCCTGCGCCTCGGTGCCGGCAGCGTCCAGGCGGTCTGTCTTGAGTGCAGCCCCGAGGAAATGCCCGCCCAGGAAGAGGAAATCAACCAGACCATCGATGAAGGCATCAAGGTTGACATGAGCTGGGGTCCCAAACATATTCTTACCAGCGGCGGCAAGGTCAAGGGCATCGAGTTGAAGCGATGCACCTCCTGTTATACCAAGACCGGTGCGTTCTCTCCCGTCTACAACGAGAAAGAGACCATGACTATTGACGCCGACATGGTTATTACCGCTATCGGCCAGAGGGTAGACCTCTCCTTCATGAAGGAGAGCAAAGTCAAGACCACCAAGAGAGGGACTATCGCCGCCGCCGACCGCAGCCTGGCTACCAATGTCGCCGGTGTTTACGCTGGTGGCGACGTTGCTCGCGGCCAGGGTCTGATGATAGAGGCCACGGCTGACGGTAAGAACGCCGCCATAGCTATCGATTGTTACCTGCGCGGCGTTGACCTCCCACCCGCCCCGCCGGAGCCAATCCTCGCCGACATCGAGGAGCCGGCCTTCCAGTTCCATTTGAGGGAGTACAAGAAAGAGGACCGCTGCAGGACGGAAATCGTCGCGGCCAGCAAGCGGAAGGGTAACTTCAAGGAAATCAACCTTGGCTTTAAGGACAAGGAGACCTGTGTTACCGAGGCCAGGCGCTGCCTGACCTGCCGCTGCTCGGCTGTCAGATACTAAACTCTATTTACTTGAACCTGAGCAAACGGATTCGGGGAGGGGATGCGAGACACATTCTGTCTCCCCCTCCCCTCACTTATTAGTCATACGTGATAATGATATTAGATTGTCTTCGGTCAACCTAGTGAGGGAGGAACAACTTATGAGCTGGCAAGATGAATACAAGAAAAAGCTGGTAACGCCGGAAGAGGCCGTCAGCGTTATCAAGTCCGGCGACCGGGTCTGCTTCGTGCAGGGGAATGAGCCTCAGGCCCTGGGTCTGGCGCTGGCGGCACGCCTGGGAGAAGTGGAAAACGTGCTGCTATCGTTGCGTACACCGGGGCGGGACTTCGGCTGGTACGACCCCGTCTTCGAGATGTCTTTTAAGATTGAGGTCGGCTTCCCCCTGCCCATCGTCAGGCAGATTATCGCCGAAAGGCGGTGCGACCTAGCCATCGGCGGGCTCGGCTTTATCTTCCACGAGGAAGATAGGGGCCCGGCCGACGTGGTGATGGTCGAGCTTTCCACGCCCGACGAGCACGGCTATTGCAGCTTCGGCGCCTCCGTCTGGACCAAGAAGACGGAAATTCGCAACGCCAGGATAGCCATGGCCGAGGTCAATAAAAACCTCATCAGGACCTATGGGGATAATTACATCCATGTCTCCGAAATCGACTACTTCGTGGAACACACGCCATCGGGCAAGCAACCCGGCGGCACCGACCTCCTCGGCCGGAAAGACGTCCAGCCCGGCGAGGCGGAAAAGGCCATTGCCGACTACGTATCCACGCTGGTGCGGGATGGCGACACGCTACAGGTAGGAGTAGGCTCCACCAGCGAATGGTGCTGCACCCTGGGGACATTTGAAAATAAGACCGACCTCGGCTGGCACTCCGAGACGACGCCGCGCGGCATCATCCCGCTAATACGCAACGGCATCATTACCGGCAAACACAAGACCCTGAATCCCAACAAAGCCGTGGCTACCGCCTGCGGCGGCGGCACCAAGGATGATATGGACTTCGTCAACATGAACCCGGCCTTCGAACTCTACAGCGCCGAGTACTGCCTGGACGTGAGGGTAATCGCCGCGCACGATAACATGGTGGCCATTAACAGCGCCGTCAGCGTCGATTTCGCCGGGCAGATTGCCGCCGAGTCCATCGGCCCACGGGTTATCAGCGGCGCCGGCGGCCAGACGTCTTTCGCCATCGGTTCCTTCCTATCCAAAGGCGGCCGCAGTATCACGGTAATGACGTCCACGGCCGGCAGCGGCGACAGGAGACTCTCCCGTATTACGCCCATGCTGGCGGAAGGTACGATCGTTACCGTGCCGCGTACCATCAGCGATTACGTCATAACCGAGTACGGCATCGCCCACTTGAAAGGCAAGACGCAGCGGCAGAGGGCCGAGGACCTCATAGCCATCGCCCACCCGGACTTTCGCGCCGAACTCAAGAAAGAAGCGGAAAAGTTGTACTGGCCTTAAGCCATTAAGCAGATAATATAAATGGGGAGTTTAAGAGGGGCGCCAGCCCCTCTTCCCATTCCCTCCCAATCGTTTCTTATCTATTCCCACCCTGGCCACCCGGTATCATCTTCGGCTTATCCCTTTCGTTTTCCCACCCTCCCCTTATAAAAATCTTGAAAAGCCGCCCCTTTGTTGCTACAATAAAGAGTCGGGCCGAGGTGGCGGAATGGCAGACGCGCTACGTTCAGGGCGTAGTGTCCGTAAGGGCGTGGGAGTTCAACTCTCCCCCTCGGCACCAAGAAAGAGACGCGCTTGTAGCTCAGCTGGATAGAGCGCAGCCCTGCGGAGGCTGAGGTCGTGGGTTCGAACCCCGCCAAGCGCGCCATGCGGGCGGTTAGCTCAGTTGGTTAGAGCGTCAGTTTTACACACTGAAGGTCAGAGGTTCGAGCCCTCTACCGCCCACCATTTCTAAATTTCAAGGAGGCACCAGCCATGGCTAAAACAAAATATGGGAAGTATTTCTTAGAAGAACCCTGGGGAATACAACACGTGCCTGATCCTCAGGCGCCGGTATACATAGGGATCGGGCAGAAGGCTCCCGTAGAAGGGTGGGATGAACCTCTTACACAGGTCCTGCGTCCCATTTATAGACCCTTTAAAATGATACCTGAAGGACATAGACATTCCGTTGCCGAAATCCTTTATTTTATTGGTGGCGATCCGATGCATTTTGAAGAATTCGGGGCTGAGGTCGAGTTCGTAATAGGTGAGGGTGAGGAAGCAGAAACACACCTCATCACCACTACCACATGGGTGTATGTCCCCTCCGGGCTGCTGCATTGCCCTCTAGATTTTAAGAGGGTGGATAAACCGATTATGTTTGGGCATATTATGTTTGCACCCACTTTTGATTCAACCATTATGGGCAAGAAGCCTTTTTGAGGAGTGATACATAATATAGCAGGCAAAAAATAAAAGCAATTTGCCAAGAGCTTATCTTTTGAAAAATACGGGGCTGGCTGTATCAGGCAGGGAATTGATATGAGCAGCAAATTCCTGGTGATATATTTTTATTATAAATGAGAATATCCGCATTTTTGTTATATCCGGTTTTACCGATTTGACATCCTGTCTAATGGCTGATAAGCTATCCAAATAAAGGAGGCAAGCGGCCTCCGCCTTTTATCAAGAGTGCTCTACACTCAGGGGGTCAGTGGTTCAAGTACGGTACCGCCCACTATTCAGATTGGAGGGAATAGAAACGAAAATGGCTAATTACGATAAGTACATCTGCACGACGCTCCAGAAAAGGCACATGCTGCCCGGCCCCTCGCCGGAAGAAAGAGATAAGCTCGCGGCTGAAGGAAGACGCATCAGCATGGAGCACGTCCTCTGGATCGACGACGAGGTTATCCCGGGCGCCTACTACGGCGAATCAACCTGGATATGGCCCCCGTCCTACCCCAACCAGATATCCTGGGAGGAACTGATGAAGCGGGGCTTACAGACCCCGGGAATGTTTCCCCATGTTCACGACTTCCCCGAACTGCTCTCCTGGTGGGGCACCGACCCCGACCACCCGGAGGACACCAGCCCTATGGGGATGTTGATGGGGGACGAAGAAATACCCCTAGATAGAAGCTGGGTCGCCTATATCCCGGCTAATATGCCGCACATGCCCACCAGGGGTGCGGGCGGCAAAATGACGAGCAAGCCCGTCTGCCACTGGACATCCGGGCCGGGTGGGGTGTACACGAGAGAAAAAGACGAAGAAACGGCCACGGCCAGCGAGCAAAAAGAAATGCCTAAGATTAAGAAAACCGGCCCGTTTAAGTACGCCAAATATATGGTCTATGGGAATGAGCCCCACGGAAAGATGCCTGACTATATTCACGAGACCGACCCCAGATATAGTCGACCCATGGCCTACATAGACCAGGTCGTTATTCCCGATGCCGAGTTCGGCTGCGATACGCGGTGGCTCCTGCCGGGCGAAAAGTCAAAAGCGGGCCAGCAGATGATGGACGCACATACCGAGCCTCACGGAACATCCATCGTTTTCAACGCAATGAACTACGAAGACATAACTGACCTATGTGCTGAAGTCGAACTCTGGATTGGCGGCGAGAAGCATATTATCAATAAAAGCTTCGGTGCGTACATTCCACCAAACATGGAGCAGGGCCCGATGATAATCCGCAATATCACCAAACAGATATTCTTCATGATATCCTATCCCATCGGCGAAGGTATCAAGAAATACCCTGGCGGATAATATCAAAGAAAAGTCAATCCCGGCAAATACTGAGGTAACCTGAGCAATGTACACTCAGAGAAATAAGGGTAATTTACAGGTTTAAAAACCCTTCTTCTTCAGTTTCAGAGAAAGGGGAAAATAAAAAATATCCAAATAACCTGCGTGTACTAACGGAAAAACGGTTGACATTTTCAGCAAGGTGGAATATATTAGTAGCAAATCAACTATGATATGCATAAAATTATCAGAATACATTTCCAAGCATTGCGAGCTCTGTTCATATGCATAGAGAGTGATGGGGATACCCCAAATTTTGATTAACGAGGAGGGATTATTATAGGAAAAATTAGAATAATGAAGTACAAAACCAATACTCGCAAGGAGGTAAAGATGAAAAAATTTATCGTAATACCATTAATCGTAATAATTACAGCCAGTATTATTTTAGCTGGTTGTGCCGAACCGGAACCAGCGCCAGCGCCGGCACCGGCACCGGCACCTGCACCTGCACCCGCACCCGCACCGGCACCTGAACCTAAACCAGGGCCCGAGCCGGCACCGGCCCCTGAACCTGAACCCGAAGTAAGAGAACCCTACGGCACGTTTACCACTGGCACAACCGATTTCGGTGTCGAGGCCACTGACCCCCTGTTATTTGAATCGACCTGGGGTATGTACTTGTACGATTCCCTGCTTGCCTTTAATGAATTCGGGGAATACATCGGCGAAATAGCCGAAGACTGGGATTTATCTGCCGATGGTCTCACCTGGACGTTCTATATCCGCGAGGGCATGAAATTCCACAACGGCGACCCGGTTACCGCCCATGACGTCTATTTCTCACTCGACAGGTTCACCTCTCCGGAATCCAAGAACCCCTGGTCCAACCAGCCACGCGACGAGAGGGAGTCCATGAGAGTCATCGATGATTATACCTTCGAGTTCGTCACCAAGACTCCCCAGCCGCAACTCGTCGACACGTGGTGCTGGCTGCGCATCCTGCCCAAGAACTACTTCGAGAGTGTCGGACAGGACGAATTCCGCCTCCGTCCAATGGGCTCCGGACCCTGGAAGTTCGTGGAGCATGTCCCCGAGACGAGTTTCAAGGTGGAAGCCAATACGGAATACTGGAGACCGGAACACGTACCCTATTTCCAGTATCTGGTAGACCTTCAAGTCCCCGAAGAGGCCACCCAGGTCGCCATGCTCAAGCGGGGCGAGATAGATATCCCCTTCGGCATCACGACGGACCGGCGCGTTGAGCTGGAAGAAGAAGGCTACGAATCACGCCTCCAGGGTCTGCCTCCGGCAACCGTTCTCGCTATCATCGGCTCCCATCTGGAAGGCGCCGGGGCGGTGTACGATATCCGCATCCGCCAGGCACTTTCCTACGCTATCAACCGCCAGGAACTGTGCGATACCTACTGGCGGGGTGACGCCGAGCCGGGCGGCCGGTTCTTCCTGGCTCCTGGAGCCTACGGCGTGACCCCCGACCTCATCGAGCCCGACCCCTACGACCCCGAACTGGCGAAGAGCCTCATGGCTGAAGCGGGCTATCCTGATGCCTTTGCAAAGCCGACCATCATCGCCTTCACGACTGCCGGACCCGCGGTTGATATGTGGCAGGCAATAATGGGCTACTGGGATAAAGTGGGCTTTGATACGGAGCTTAAAATCGTCGATATGGCCATATATCTCCAGTACGTCTTCCTCCAGGCTCTCCAGGGCGACGAGGAATTTCTCGGCTATATCTGGTCATGGGCCGGCTCCGCCTTCAACGGCACCGCCTACTGCCGGAATATGAATACCTCCTACGGCATCCACCAGGTGACCGTCAACGACGAGGTCACCGCGCTCTATGATAAATTTATCGTCGAGCTTGACCCCGATAAAGCCGTACAATACTACACGGACTGGCAGAGAGCCACTAAAGAGCTGTACACCACCTTCGGCATCGCCTATGTCCTACCCAAGCTTATCGTCAGCGATAAAATCGGCGATTTTACCGTTAACCCGCACATGTTCTTCCAGGATGGTGCCTGCGGTATCAAGCATCGGGGAGAATAGTTTGACCAGAGCCTAGGTTAGCACAGTCTTCGGGGGCGGGCCTCCGCCCCCGAAGATATAATAGCGTTGTTTTTAGTTGTCCAGGTAAACAGGGTGGGTATATTTTTGCGATTTTTATGTGTTTATAAGTAACTAAAGCATCATACCCGGGGTGATGATATTTGACACATAGAATTAACGTGTAGTATTATTTTTTAGGAAAATCACGATATGGCACGTTTTATCATCATAAGGTCATTACAGGCATTTATCGCCCTCATTGGTATTATTGTAATAGTCTTTTTCCTGGTACGTATCTCCGGTAACCCGATATTATTTATGATATCCCCTTTGTCCAGTGAATCGGAGATACTTCTTTTACAACAGCAGCTCGGGCTGGATAAGTCCTACGCCCATCAGTTCTGGATTTATATCAGCAACCTGGCGCAGGGTGATTTAGGTGAATCGTTCATCAAGAGGATTCCCGTATCCGAGATGATTGGCGATGCGCTGCCTAATACTCTGAAATTGGGGATACCCACCTATATTATAGGCAATTTACTGGGCGTAGCGCTGGGGGTACTGGCGGCCACCCGGCGTGATACGATTTTTGATAACGGCGTGAAGTTCCTGGCGGTACTGGGGCAGGCGCTGCCCGGTTTCTGGGTGGCTATCATGGCCGTGCTGGTATTTTCCGTTCACTGGCAGATATTTCCGGCCGCCGGCATGGGAGGCATAGATCACTATGTATTACCTGTAGTCACGATGTTGTTCTTCATGCTGCCGGGTATGATGCGTCTGGTCCGCTCTACCATGCTGGAGGTGCTGGACAGCGAATATGTTAAGCTGGCGAGAATCAAGGGGCTCTCGGAAAGTGTTGTCATCTGGAAACACGCCCTGCGTAACGCCATAATATCGCCGCTAACGATAGCCGCTATGATGCTCGGGGCATTGATCGGCGGCGCCGTCATCACGGAGAACATTTTTAACTGGCCCGGCATGGGCAAACTGGCCGTAGAAGCTACGATAGGCCGCGATTTTCCCGTAGTGCAGGCCATCACGATTATAGTAGCTGTCATGGTCCTTGGTGCCATGATCCTTGTAGATATCGCCTACGCCTTTGTTGACCCTCGAATCCGGTACCAGAGAACGTAAAAAATCAAATATATGAAGATAATTAGCCATGGCGACGATTATCGGAATAAAAACTAAACGCGAGTTCCGGGGCCTGACCCGCTGGGGCCGGATCTTTAGAAACCTGGGGATGATTCTCCCGGTGATTGTATTTGTCGTGCTGATTTTCACCGCAATATTCGCTGACTTGGGATGGATCGGTTTACCCGATGTTGGTCTGGCGCCTTACCCCTACGATGAAACATCTCTCCCGGATAGGCGCATGCCCCCGGCCTGGGTAGAAGGCGGCTCTACAAAGCATCTTCTGGGAACCGATACTCTCGGAAGAGACATATTAAGCCGCGCTATCTACGGGGCCAGGGTATCGCTTAGCGTTTCGCTGCTGGCGATAGCTATTACCGCTTCCGTGGGCACGGTGCTGGGAATAATATCGGGTTACGCGGGAGGGCGTACCGATGCCTTCATTATGAGGATTACCGATATAGCCATGTCATTTCCGCCTCTTCTCCTGGCGATATTGATTGCCGTCAGTCTCGGACCGGGATTTTTTACCGTTATATTCGCGCTATCGGTACTGGGCTGGGCCGGTTACGCCCGTATCATCCGCGGCGAGACTTTGAGATTACGTAATTCCGACTTCGTCGCGCAGGCGCAGATAATCGGCACGCCTTCCTGGCGAATAATGCTGCGCCACATTTTCCCCAATATCCTTAACGTTTTACTCATCGGTATCACGCTAGCCGTGGGCGCTATGATTCTGGCGGAAGCGATGATGAGCTACCTCGGTATCGGTATCCCGCCGCCGATGCCGTCATGGGGTTCCATGGTCGCTGACGGCAGGAATGACCTCGACAGGGCCTGGTGGATCTCTACGTTCCCCGGCATTCTTATCGGTTTGGTCGTGCTCTCCGGTAACTTCCTCGGCGACTGGATTCGCGATAAGACTGACCCGAGGCTGAGGCAACTATGAGCAAGATAATCCTTGAAGTAGAAGACCTGCGTACATCCTTCTTCACACATGCCGGCGAGTTCAAAGCCATCGACGGAGTGAGCTTTACCGTACACGAGGGAGAGATCTTCGGCCTGGTCGGTGAATCCGCCTGCGGCAAGACGGTAACCGGTCTTTCGCTTCTTCGCCTGCTTCAGGAGCCGGTTGGCCAGGTCGTCGGCGGGAAAATAATCCTCAACGGCAGGGATATCCTAGAATTGAGCAAGAAGGAGATGAGGGAGGTTCGCGGTAAGGAGATATCCATGATTCTCCAGGACCCGATGACCTCGCTCAATCCTGTTTATACCGTCGGCAACCAGATATCCGAATCGGTGAAGCTGCACCAGCACGTTAGCGATGACAAGGTTGAAGATGAGGTCATATCAGCTCTCCGTTTGCTGAGAATTCCGGCACCCGAGCAGCGTATCCGCGATTACCCTTTCCAGATGAGCGGGGGAATGCGACAACGAGTGGTGGGGTCTATCGCAATGTCCTGTCGTCCCCACCTGCTGATTGCTGACGAACCCACCACCGCGCTTGACGCCACCATACAGATGCAGTACCTGGCATTGTTTAAAGATATCCAGAAGCAGACGAATGTGGGTATAATTTTTATTACGCATGACTTCGGGGTTGTGGCCAACATATGTCAAAGAGTAGCCGTGATGTACGCAGGTAAAATTGTGGAGACGGCCTCGACCAGCACTATATTCAAAGCGCCCAGACATCCTTACACACATGCCCTGATCAACTCCGTGCCGCGTCTGGACCGGAAGGATGACCGGCTCTACTCGATTGAAGGGCAGCCTCCTTCACTACTAAACCTGCCTCCCGGTTGCAGATTCGCTCCTCGCTGCCCCGACGTGCAGGAAATTTGCCAAAAAGAACAGCCCCCCGAAGTAGAAATAAGCGAAGGGCATACCGTATCCTGCTGGAAAGTTAAGTAGACCATGGCAGATGTATTATTGGAAGTACGCGACCTGAAGAAGCACTACCCGGTTACCAAGGGGCTTCTTCAGCGTACTGTAGGCTGGGTGAGGGCCATAGACGGCATTTCTTTCACTATAGAAAATGGTAAGACATTGAGCCTCGTTGGAGAATCGGGTGCCGGCAAGACGACTGCGGCTAAAATGATACTGATGCTGGAGAAACTGACCTCCGGTACTATCATCTTTAAAGGGCAAGATATCTACAAATTCTCCAGCTCACAATTGAAAACAAAGTACCGGCCCAGTGTACAATCGGTACAACAGAATCCGTGGAGTTCTATGAACCCGAGAATGCGAGTAAGAGATATTGTGGCCGAGCCGCTGGTCGTGAACACCACGAAATCGAAGGAGGAAATTCGTAAAAGAGTACTGGAGCTGCTCGATCAGGTCGGGCTCGCACCGAACCAGGCCGATTACTACCCGCATGAGTTCAGCGGCGGCCAGCGTCAGCGGATTGCGGTAGCGCGCGCCCTGGCGTTGAACCCAAGTCTGGTGGTACTTGATGAACCCGTGTCAGCACTGGACGTATCGATTCGTGCCCAAATCATGAATCTGCTGAAAGACCTTCAGCTGCAGTACAATTTAAGCTATCTGGTTATCGCGCATAACCTGGCAACAGTTCGGTTTATGAGCCACAGCGTGGCTATTATGTATCTGGGGCAAATTGTGGAATATGGAGAAGCCGAAGATGTATTTACTCAGCCTCTCCATCCCTACACGAGGGCACTGATGTCCGCTTCGCTACTGACACTGCCCGAGGATGAAGACCAGGGGATAACACCGATTATCTTAAGCGGGGAAATGCCTTCGCCGCTGAATCCCCCTCCCGGGTGCCGATTCCACACGCGCTGCGTTGAAGCTATGGATATATGCTCGAAAGTTGAACCGGAATTAATGGAAATAGGAACACACAAGGTCAAATGCCATATTCATGCTAACCCCGATGTCAGCCCGAAACCTTCGTGAGAGCCAGCCGGATTTAGATACTCCCTAGCTGTAAACACACCGCCTTATTCTCTTACAATAACCATGTTATTATTGCTATCGTTTTATCTCTTTCAGATTTAAACCTGGCGCCATGTTTGACAAGTCGGCGAATTTTAGATAGGCTTATTGATACAAAATTATGTACAGACACCCGAGGTTCAGAAAATGAAACCGTCCGAACTGACCAAGGCGAAAGCTCCCAGGTCAAGAGCCAGAGCGGAGAAACAACAGCCCGAGGTACTGGTTTTAAGTAGAATCTCAGCGGCGTTAAGCGGACTGTGGGACCTTGACGCCATTCTCGGCGTCGGCCTTGATAGCGCCCTGGATATAATGAACGGCACCATCGGCGAAATCCTGCTTATCGACGAACAAAAACAGAGCCTCTCACATATTGTCCACAGGGGACTGAGTAAAGAATTCGTCGAGAATGTAGTTATCAGCCTGGGCGAAGGGATTACCGGAAGCGTCGCCCAGACGGGTAAGGCGATTCTCCTGGAGGATATCTCCAAAGACCCGCGGGTGGCATACCGCGAACACATTATCGCCGAAGGCCTTAAGGCATTTATCTGCGTACCTCTCCGGGCCAAAGATAATGTGCTCGGCGTCCTCAACGTGGCCACTCGTATGCCGCATAAATTTACTGACAATGACGTTCACCTTCTCTACGCCATAGGCGACCAGCTGGGTATCGCCATCGAACATGCCCGACTCTACGAACGACTGAGAGGAGCGCGCGAAAGACTGCGCAATCTCGCCCGGCAGAACCTCGTCGCCGAAGAAGATGAGCGCAGGAGAATTGCCCGCGAGCTGCACGACGAGACCAGCCAGTCGCTCTCCGGCATAGCCCTCCAGTTACAGGCATTAATAGAACTGTCCGAAATGTCCAGCAAACAGGACGATGAGTTCATCACCAGACTGAAGAAGGTGCAAACACTCACCGTGCAGGTACATAACGAAGTAAGCCGCCTGATTTCCAACCTCCACCCGGCGCTGCTGGATACGCTGGGACTGCTCCCCGCCGTCCGCCAGCACGCCGAGAGCCGGCTGCAGGCCCTGGAAATTAATGTTTCTGTGCAAACCCGCGGGAAAGAAATGAGGTTCGCCCCGGATGTCGAGGCGGCGCTTTTCCGCTTCATTCAGGGGGCAATAGGTAACATTATCCAGCATTCTAAAGCTAAAAACGTCACCGTCCTGCTGGAGTACCGACCGGACGAGTTCTCTATCAAGATAAGCGATGACGGACAGGGATTCGATGTTTCCGAAATTACCGATGTCGAGGAAAGCGGACGGGGACGCGGCTTGTTCAGCATGAGAGAAAGAATTGGCTTTCTGGGCGGCACCAGCGGGATTGAATCGGTAATCGGAAAAGGAACCACCGTGTGGGCCAGGATACCGATAGGTCAGGAAATCAGCTATGCAAAAAATAAGAGTGCTGATAGTTGACGACCATACCATCGTCAGGGATGGCATCTGTGCTCTGCTTTCCCTCGCCGGGGATATAGATGTGGTGGGTGAAGCCACCAACGGTAACGAAGCATTGAAAATGGTCAGCGAGTTGCACCCCGATGTAGTGCTTATGGATATCGCCATGCCCATCATGGGAGGCCTGGAAGCCACTCGCCGTATCAGCAAGGAGTTCCCCGGGACAAAAGTGCTGGTTATTACCCAGCATGATGATAAGGAATATGTCTTCCCGGTTCTCGAATCCGGCGCCTCCGGCCTTATCAGCAAGGCGGGGGCCTCCTCCGAACTGGCCTCCGGCATCAGGTCTGTCCACCAGGGCAATTCCTTTCTTTCGCCGTCGGTGGCCAAGCTGCTGGTGGAAAACGTCCAGAATACGGCCGGCGAACGCAACAAACAAGACCCCTATAACAGTTTAACGAGTCGGGAGCGCGAAATACTTAAACTGCTTACCGAAGGTTATAACAACCAGGAAATAGCGGAAATGCTGGTGATTACACCCAAAACCGTTGAAGGACATAAGACAAACCTTATGTCCAAACTCGGTATCCACAATCGTATCGATTTGGTGAAATACGCCCTGCGCAAGGGAATAATAAGCATATAACTATAGCCCCCCGCTCCCCTCACTGATATCTTTTCCCACCCTGCCGCCCCGTATCACCTTCGGCTTAGCCCATTTATTCCCCCACCTGTACCTGTCATTCTGAGCACAGCGAAGAATCTCGTCATCCATCCACCGCTGTCTTTTATGCCTCTTTTCAAGGGTAAATCCCGTTAAATTCAGGGGTTTCACCCGCCACCATCGGGGTAAACTCCCCATTCCTCTTTGTCCTCTGATGGCTTATAGTGGGAGTTATAGGCGCTTCCAGCTAAAGGAGGCTCAAAATGGAAAAGAAGATTACGATTCTGGTTGTGGATGATGACCCCGAATTCGCAGAAGCCCTGAAGGAAACCCTGGAAAAAGAAAATTACCTGGTAGTGACTGCCTCTGACCGCGAGCAGGCCGAGAAGATGGTACGTTCCCATGAGCCTGATATGATTATCCTGGGGACCATCTTACCCCGCGGAGATGCCTTCCAGTTCCATAAGTGGATGAAGCAGACTCTGGGATTCAGCAACCTGCCCATCATGGTAATCAATGCCCCGCCGGACAAACAACTGCTCAAGGGCTGGAGAATGGACGAGGGGATGCAGTGCGACGCCGAGGACTTCCTGGCCAAGCCTGTCGAGCCGACAGCGCTGCTTCCGCGCATCCAGAAACTACTGGACAGGGCGACGAAGAAAATAAGGGTATTAATTGTGGACGACCACGCTGTCGTCAGGGATGGCATCAGGTCCGTACTCAACTTACAGAGAGATATGCAGGTGGTCGGTGAAGCGGTTAACGGCAAAGAATCACTGGAAAAGACCGCGGAACTCCTGCCCGACGTTGTCGTAATGGACATCGTCATGCCGGTGATGAACGGCTTGGACGCCGCCAGAGAGATATGTAAGAAATACAAATCGACCAAGGTACTTATGCTGACACAGTATGATGAACAGGAGAACGTTCTGGCCAGCCGCCAGGCTGGAGCCTTAGGCTTCATTCCTAAAGCGGCAGCCAGTTCACGGCTATTAACCGGAATACGCTCGGTAGCCCGTGGCGACCAGTCCTGGATAGAATCGCTTCAACCACATAATTAGAGATAGCGGAGATTTTGAGTGGAAGCAGTTACCATTACTCTCAATGGAGTAGAGGTCAGCGGTTACGCCGGAACGACGATTCTGGACCTGGCACAAGAGTCTGGCGTTTATATACCCACGCTCTGTCATGACCCCAACCTCGCCTCGACGGGCGCCTGCCGGATTTGCCTGGTGGAAGATGAGCGCAACGGCGCCCTGCTCGCTTCCTGCGTTGCCCCCATCTCACCGGGTATGGTCATCAATACCAACTCGCCGCGGGTGCTGGAACACCGGAAGAAAATCCTCGAACTCATGCTGGCGAGCCACCCCGATTCCTGTCTTGTCTGCGATAAGGGCAATCACTGTCAGTTACGTAAGCTGGCGGCGGAGATGGGCATTGGACTCATCAATTTACAGAGAATCCCCCAGATTGACACTATCGAGGAGGTCAATCCCTTCATTGAGCGTGACCTCTCCAAGTGCATCATGTGCGGCAAGTGCATCAGGGTGGACCAGGAACTCGTCGTGCAAGGAGCTATCGATTATATTCACCGGGGCACCATGGTCAAAGTTGCGACGCTGAACGACACGCCGCTGGAAAAATCCGAATGCACCTTCTGCGGTGCCTGCGTGGCTGTCTGCCCTACCGGGGCCATCATGGAAAAGGAGCGAGTGTATACCGGTACCGCCACGACCGTGGTCACCACGATATGCCCTTACTGTGGCTGCGGTTGCACCATCCGTCTCGGCATTAAAGACGGGAAAATAGTCGAGGCGAAACCGGCCGTTGACAGCCCGGTGAGCCGGGGCGCCCTCTGTGTCCGCGGGAGCTACGGCTGCGATTTTGTTCACAGTCCGCAGAGATTAACCCGACCGCTGGTTAAGGTTGACGGCGAGTTACAGGAGACGACCTGGGAAGAGGCGCTATCGCGAATAGCTGACGGCTTCGGCAGAATCAGGCAAGAGCACGGGCCCGATGCCCTGGCTGTTTACGGCTCATCCAAGTGTACCAATGAAGAGAATTATTTACTCCAGAGGTTCGCCCGGTGCGTCCTGGGCACGAATAATATCGACAACGGCAGCCGACTCTACAGCGCGGCAACCCGTACGGGGCTGGGCGCTTCCATAGGCTATGCCGGCACGACCGGTTCAATCGATACCCTGGAAAAATCACGGGTTATCATGGTTATCGGTGCCAATCCTGAAATATCGGCACCGGCAGTAGCTTATGCCATCAAGCGGGCGGCCAGGTATAAAGGGGCGGAACTCATCGTTATCGACCCGCGTTATACCCCGCTGGCTCAATTTGCCAGCCTCTGGCTCAGGCCCCGGGTAGGCACCGATGTAGCCCTGCTGAACGGCCTGGCCAGAGTAATCATCGATGAAAAAAGGCTCGATGTAGAGTTCGTTACCCGCATGACGGATAACTTCAACGGCTGGGATAAGAGCCTGAAAAAATATACCCTGGGCCATGTCGAAGGCATAACCGGTATCCCCGGGAAGGATATTCAGGCAGCTGCCCGCTTCCTGGCCGGAGCCGAGGAAGCCTCCATTGTCTACGGGAACGGGATCACCCAGCATACTTCCGGAACCGATGCCGTTTCTGCCATTGCCAATCTGGCTATGCTCACCGGAATTACCGGGCGGCATGGTGGAATCTTCGCACTGCAACGTGAAAATAACGCCCACGGAGCCTGCGATATGGGAGTCCTCTGTGCTTTCCTCCCCGGCTACCAGAGCATCGATGACGCCGAAAGCCGGAAAAGGTTCGAGGAACGCTGGGGTTGCTCTTTACCCGCCAGAACCGGACTGTCGGCTCTGGAAATGATGCAGGCGGTCAGAGAGGGAAAGGTCAGAGGGATGCTCATCATGGGGGAGAACCCGGTCGCCGGTTTCCCGCAGCCCACTCTGGTCAGGCAGGCTATGTCTACCCTCGACTTTCTAGTGGTCACGGATATATTCCCGACGGATACGGTAAAGCTCGCCTCGGTAGTCCTGCCGGCGGCTAGCTTCGCCGAGAAAGAGGGAACATTCACCAATTTCGAAGGCAGGGTCCAGCGACTGCATCGGGCTATCGAGCCTGCCGGTGACAGCCTGCCGGACGTGGAGATAGTGTTCCGGCTGGCGGAGGCCATGGCTTCGCCCATGACCTATCGTTCTCAGCAGGAGGTTATGGAAGAAATCGAAGAAATGGTACCCTTCTACCGCCATGTCGCCTATACCGAGACCGATTCGATGGGAATGGAGTGGGGAGACGTTGAAGATAATAGTCTGGGTAACCGGCGTCTCTATAAAGGCCTGTTCCCTAGCGGCTTCGGGCGGTTTTCGCCGGTGGAATACACTCCCCCGGCGGACGTGGCGAAAGACGGTTACCCTTTCACTTTAATGATTGGCTCCAGCCGGTATCACTTCGGCACCGGCTCACGCACTTCGCGGTCGAGCCGGCTGAGCCGCTTCTCGCCCGGGGCTTACCTTGAGATTAGCGGCGCCGATGCCGCCAGGATAAATATCGGCGAGGGTGATACCGTGAAGGTCGCCTCGGCGCAGGGTGAGCTTATCACTACCGCTAAAGTCAGTAATACGCTGCCCCCCGGTCTGCTCTTTATGCCGATACCCTTCCCGGATAGCCCTGTTTATGAGCTGTTCGATACCATTCTCGATACCCAGGCCAAGGCCCCCGCGCTTAAATCGTGCGCCGTGAAGCTGGAAAGGACTGCCGCTAATGGCTAAAGTGAAGAAAACGCCGAAGGTTAACATGAAGCAAATAGAGAGAATAATCGCCGGTTACCGGGGTCAGAAATGGCCGCTGATACCCATGGTTGAGGAAATTCAGGCGAAGGTTGGCTATATTCCCCCGGAAAGCATACCCGTCATTGCTGGTTCTTTAGGTCTGTTCCCCAGCCAGGTACAGGCGGTGATTACATTTTACGAGCAGCTTTATACCGAGCCCCGGGGTAAAAATATCGTCAGGGTCTGCCGGGGCACTGCCTGCCATGTGCGCGGTGGTAAGACCATCCTGAAACTGGTCAGGCAGCACCTGGGTATTGAAGAGGGAGAAACTACCGAAGATATGGAATACACGCTGGAGACCGTCGCCTGTATCGGTGTCTGTGCGCTGGCGCCGAATATCATGATTAACAAAGAAGCCTATGGAGATATGAACCCGAAAAAAGTTGCCCGATTATTTGAGAGGAGAGTGAAGGAGTAATATGCCGCAGAAGCGCAAGGTATTTGTCTGCCGGGGCACCGGGTGCGTCTCGGGTGGCGGCGACGCTGTCTATGAAGCTCTCAGGGCAGAACTGAAAAAACAGGGGGTAACCGGAGCCGAAATCGACTTTACCGGCTGTCACGGCTTCTGCCAGCAGGGACCTAATGTCGTGGTGGAACCCGATGGCATCTTCTACACCCATGTCGACGCAGACGATGCCGCCGATATCGTTACTTCACACCTCCGCGACGGTAAGCCGGTTGAGCGACTCTTCTACCACGACCCGGTGACCGACGAAGCAATACCGCAATATTCGGATATTAAATTCTATCAGGGGCAGGAGCGTGTCGTCCTGCGCAACTGCGGGCATATCAACCCCGAGCGTATTAACGATTATATCGACCGAGGAGGGTATCAGTCACTCAAGAAAGTGGTCTTCATGATGAAGCCGGAAGAAATTATCGACCTAGTAAAGAGTTCCGGTCTGCGAGGCCGGGGTGGTGCAGGCTTTCCTACCGCTACCAAGTGGGAGTTCTGCCGTAAAGCCCCCGGCGACCAGAAATATATGATATGCAACGCCGATGAAGGTGACCCCGGCGCTTTCATGGACCGCTCTATTTTAGAAGCCGACCCTCATGCCGTCCTGGAGGGGCTGGCTATTGCCGCTTATGCCATCGGCGCCAGCGAGGGTTATATCTATATCCGCGCCGAGTACCCGCTGGCCGTTAAGCGACTGCACACGGCGCTGGAACAGGCAAAGGAAAGAAATTTCCTCGGTAAAGGCATCCTCGGCTCGGATTTTAATTTAACGGTGCATATCAAGGAAGGCGCCGGTGCTTTCGTCTGCGGGGAGGAGACGGCGCTGATAGCGTCCATCGAAAGCCGGCGCGGCATGCCCCGCCCCCGCCCGCCCTTCCCGGCCAACTCCGGCCTGGATGGCAAACCGACCATCATCAATAACGTAAAAACGCTGGCTACCGTCCCGGTCATTATTGAAAAAGGTGCCGACTGGTTTGCCGGCATCGGTACGGAGAAGAGCAAGGGCACGGCTGTTTTTGCTCTTACCGGAAAAATCGCCAACAGCGGGCTGGTCGAGGTGCCCATGGGCACGCCCTTATCCCACATCGTCTATAAAGTGGGGGGCGGCATCCCGCGACAGCGCCGCCTCAAGGCGGTGCAGACCGGCGGCCCTTCCGGGGGCTGCATCCCCGCCCGCCTCATCGAAACGCCCATTGAGTACGAAACGCTGGCCAGTTTAGGGTCGATTATGGGCTCCGGCGGCATGGTAATCATGGATGAAGCCACCTGCATGGTGGAAATAGCCCGGTACTTCCTCAGCTTTACCCAGGCGGAGTCCTGTGGTAAATGCACCCCGTGCCGGCTGGGCACGCGGCAGATGTTAGAAATACTGACCAGAATCACCGAGGGCAAGGGACGCGACGAGGATATCGACGACCTGCTTGCCATCGCTAAAACCGTTAAAGAATGCTCGCTCTGCGGGCTGGGGCAGACAGCCCCCAACCCGGTCCTTTCCACCATCAAATATTTCCGCGACGAGTACGAAGCGCATATCCGGGAAAAGAAATGCCCGGCGGCCGTGTGCGAAGCGTTGATGATTTCCCCCTGCCAGCATACCTGCCCGGTGGGTATCAACATCCCTAAATATGTCGCCTTTATCGCCGATGGCGATTATCAGGCATCTATCGAGACCATCCGGGAGCGTAATCCCTTCGCCGCCGTTTGCGGTCGCATCTGTCACCACCCCTGCGAAGGCCGCTGCCGCCGCGGCGACCTTGATGAACCCGTGGCTATCAGGACACTGAAGCGGTTTGCCGCCGACTGGTATGCGGAACACGGCTCCGAAACTGGTGATATCGAGCCTTTCCCCGTCACCAAGAAAGAAAAAATAGCCGTGGTGGGGGCGGGACCCACCGGTCTGGCCTGCGCCTACTTCCTGGCGCAGGCCGGCTATGCGGTAACCGTCTTCGAAGCCCTGCCCGTGGGCGGTGGCATGCTCTCGGTAGCCATACCGGAGTTCCGCCTGCCCCACACCGCTATCGAGCAGGACATCGACTATATTGTGAAGCGGGGGGTAGAGATTAAATACGATACCCCAATTAATACCAATTTTACCGTGGAAGATTTGAAAAAAGACGGCTATGCCTCCATCTTTATCGCCGCCGGCGCCCAGCGGAGCCAGCGCCTGGGTATACCCGGAGAAGTCGAGGATATCGAAGGCCTCTTCTACGGGCTGAGGTTCCTCCGTGACGTCAGGCTGGGCAGAGAGGTAAATGTAGGCAAGCGGGTGGCTATCATCGGTGGCGGTAACGTCGCCCTGGATGCCGCCCGGACTGCCCTGCGCCTCGGCGCTGACGAGACCAGCATCTACTACCGCCGTTCGCGTGACGAGATGCCGGTGTCCGATATTGAATATGAAGAAGCCGTTACCGAGGGCGTTACGATTAATTTCCTTGCCAACCCGACCAGGATTACCAGCGATAACTGGAAAATATCCGGCCTGCAATGTACCCGCATGAAGCTGGGAGAGCCCGATGACAGCGGCCGGCGCCGCCCTGTCCCCATCGAAGGCTCGGAGTTCACCGTCGCAGCAGATACGGTTATTGCCGCCGTTGGGCAGGCGCCCGACCTTTCCTTCCTGCCTACGGACAGCGCCCTGGAACGTACCCGCTGGGAGACTCTGGTAGTCGATAGTAATTCCCTGGCGACCAATGTCCCCGGTGTCTTTGCTGGCGGCGACTTCGTCACCGGGCCGGACATGGTTGTTAATGCCATCGCCGCCGGGAGGCGGGGAGCCATCGCTATCGATAAGTACCTCAGGGGTGATGATTCGCGGGTCGAAATCTACGACCGAAAAACCGAGTTAGCCGAAGGAGCTGCCGCCCCGGAGCTTGAAGAATCATGGGAACTGAAACCGAGGTCTGAAGTGAAGACATTACCGTTGCCGGACAGGAGAGCCAGCTTTACGGAGATAGAGCTCGGCTTTTCCGAGGATGTAGCCCGGCGGGAGGCAAAACGGTGCCTGAGGTGCGACCTTGAAACCTAGAGCACGAACTGCTATTGTCATTCCCGCGAAAGCGGGAATCCAGAACCCCCACCTTGTCATTCTGAGCCCCGATGCAATCGGGGCGAAGAATCTAGGGGAGGAGTGGCAGTCTGGATTCTCGGGTCAAGCCCGACAATGACAAAAGAAACGGGAGGGGCACATTATGAAATCGATAACCAGGCAGAAACCGATAGAAGACATCCAGAAGAGTCTTAACGGCCTGGATAAAATATTTGTGGTCGGCTGCGGCACCTGTACCACCATGACCAAGACCGGCGGCATCGAACAGGTCGAGGAGATGAAGGTACACCTCCAGGAAATGGGTAAACGCGTTACCGGCTCAACGGTTATCCCCACTGCCTGCGATGACATGACCGAGGTGGCTATGAAGGAAAACGAGCAGTTTATCCGCAGCTCCGACGCTATTCTCTCCATGAGCTGCGCCCTGGGCGTGCACCGCATGAACCTTTACATCGATAAACCGATAATCCCGGCCGTGGATACGCTGTTCATCGGCGTGGAAGAAACACCCGGCTATTTCCGGGAAGCCTGCGCCCAGTGCGGCCAGTGCCTCCTCGGCGAGACCGCCGGCATCTGCCCCATTACGGCCTGCCATAAGGGACTGGTCAATGGACCCTGCGGCGGCACTAATAACGGCAAATGCGAGGTCGATAAAGAGAAGGATTGCGCCTGGACTCTCATCTATAATCGATTGAAAGAGCAGGGACGGCTCGACCTGATGCGCCAGTACCAGCCACCCCGCAACCACCACATCGTCCCGAGGCCGAGGTCCGTAAGAGTCCAGTAAGGGGGTAAGGATAATGGTATCGCGTTTTAAAGAAGCCCTTGATTCCGGCAAATTTTTAATTACCAGCGAGGTCGCCCCGCCCAAGGGGACGAACCTGGAAAAGCTGCTGCACCATATCGACCTTCTCAAGGATAAAGTGGATGCGCTTAATATAACCGACCATCAGAGCTCCGTGATGCGCTTCCCCTCGCTGGGCGGCGCCCTGGCCGTCATCGAAAAGGGCGGCGAGCCCATCATGCAGATGACCTGCCGCGACCGAAATCGTATGGCCCTCGAAGCCGACCTTCTCTTTGCTTACAGTCGCGGCATTAAAAATGTCCTCTGCCTCACCGGAGATGCCGTGCCGGTGGGCGACCATAAGGAGGCCAAGGGCGTCTTCGACCTCGATTCCCTGCAATTGCTGATGACAGTCCGCCAGCTGATGGAAGGGCAGGACCTGGGGGGTAATAATCTGGACGGCGGCGTGGAGTTCTGCGCCGGGGCTATCGTTACCCCGGAGGCGCAGCCCATCGAGCCGCAGCTGATTAAGTTCGAAAAGAAAATTGAGGCCGGCGCCGAGTTTTTCCAGACACAGGCAATCTACGACCTGGAAAATTTCACGAAATTTATGGACTACGCCCGCCCGTTTAAAACAAAAATTCTGGCTGGTATTGTGTTGCTGTCATCGGCCAGAATGGCCAAATACATGACGGAAAACGTCCCCGGCATCTTCGTTCCCCAGGCCTTGATTGACGAGTTATCCGGGGCACCCAAAGAAGAGATGCTGGCCAAAGGCATTGAAATTGCCGGGCGCACCATTGCCGCCCTGAAAAACGGTGCCGTCTGTGACGGCGTCCATATTATGGCTATCGGCAGAGAGGAAGTAGTCCCCGATATCCTGGCGGCGGCGGGACTTTAAAGGGCTCCCTCTACAGGTTTTAGGTACACCGTATAGCCCTTTTCTTTCGCCCGGGCATCGAGGTCCAGGGTGTAGAAGCGTTCCAGAGGCACACCAGGAATACTAAGGCAGGAGCAGGTTTTCATCTTCAATACCCAGCTCTTTTAATACCTCACGGTACAGGATTGACAAAGATGTCCACAGCTGCTCCCGCTGCTCGTCGGACAGAGAAGACATGATATCGTGGATGAAGTCCTGTCCCATCGCCTTGAGGCATACCTTGCGCCCCTTTCTGGTGATGGATACCCTTACGACATTGCCTTGCTTCCTGTCCTTTCTTTTCGTGACGAGTCCTTTCTTTTCCATCCTGATTATAAGCTCGGACACCGTGTGCGGTTCCAGGAAAAGGCGACGCGACAGTGTGGCCGGGGTTACCTGCCCTTCGAGAGCCCAGATGGATACCAGGGCTGCCGCCTGGTTGGGGTGGAGGTATTGCCCTACCTTTTTATGCCTTACCTTGAATATCGCCGACCTTGTTTGTGAGAGCAATAACCACAACCGGTAATAATCATCCAGTAGCGGTTTCTTTTCCGCTTCCTTCTTACCTACGGTGCGAGCTTTCTTCTGCGGCATAATTTAAACCCGGTCCCCTTCTCGGACAAAAATAATACGCTCCCTCAGATAATAGCCCTAAAGTGTTATTGCGTCAAATATCATCATATTGTTATAGAGTTGACACGGTTCTTACGGAGATGGCATAATTTATTAACAGTCGTACTACGATATATTTTTATCTGCATACACGCTGTTGTATCAAGAGGAGATTGAGTATGGCCGAAAAAGAACTGGGAAAAATCATCGGCAGCAGTAATGTCCTCGATACGCCGGAAACCCTTCAAAATTATTCCGGGGATGCCAGCTTCGTTCCCCATATAAAGCCCAGATGCATTGTCAGGCCAGGTAGTGCCGAAGAGGTACAGTTCATCGTAAAGTGGGCCAATGAAACCAAGACCCCACTCGTGCCGCTAAGCTCGGGAGCCCCTCACTTTCGGGGAGATACCGCTCCCGGCGTTGAAGGTGCCGTTGTCGTCGACCTCAGCCGCATGAAAAAGATTATCAGGCTCGACCCCGTCAATAAACTGGCCATGGTCGAGCCCGGTGTAACCTACGGTGAACTCCAGCCGGAACTTGAAAAAGAAGGACTCTCCGCCTATATGCCCCTGCTGCCCCCATCCACCAAATCGGTTATCGGCAGCGTACTGGAGAGGGAGCCGATTACCATGCCCTCCCACCACTGGGACAGCACCGACCCCCTGCTCTGCGCCGAGGTCGTCTTCGGGAGCGGGGACAGGTTCCGGACCGGCGAGGCTTCCGGTCCGGATACCGTCGAGGAGCAGTGGGAGTTGGGCCGCGTCCAGATGAATCCTTTCGGTCACAGTCACGTGGATTTCCAGAGATTTATCTCCGGGGCGCAGGGCACCATCGGCATCGTTACCTGGGCCACCCTCAAATGCTGCTACCTATCCGGTATCAGCCGCTCCCTTCTGGTTCCTTCCGATACCATCGAACCCCTGATGGAATTAGTATATCAACCGTTGAAATTCAGGCTGGGCGGCAAGCTCTTTATCCTGAACGGACTCAACCTGGCCTGCCTTCTCGGCGATAACCCACAGGATATTCAGGAACTTAAAAAAATGTTACCGCCCTGGGTGCTGTTCGCCAGCTTCGAGGGATACGGCGTATTGCCCGAAGAAAAAGTGGCCTTTGAAGAGGCCGATTTCACAGCTATGGCGGAGTCGTGCGGATTGAAGCCTGCGGCCGCCATCCCTGGTGCCGAGGCAGCAGCCCTGGCCGCATTATTATGTAAAACCTCCCCTGAGCCCTACTGGAAGACGCGTTTTAAGGGCGGTTTTCAGGATATATTCTTCCTGACCACTCTCGATAAGACCCCCGATTTCATAGCGACTATGTCCGGCCTTTCCAAACAGCACAATTACCCGGCGGAAGATATCGGCGTTTATATTCAACCCATCGTACAGGGCACGAGTTGCCACTGCGAATTCAACTTGTATTATAACCCAGCGCAACAGTCGGAAGCGGCCGGTCAATTCACCGGCGCCGCTATTGAAGCGCTGGCCGGGATGGGCGGCTTCTTTTCCCGCCCCTACCCCGCCTGGAAAGACACGGCCTACCGTCGCGCGGCGGGCACTCTCGCCATGCAGAGAAAAATCAAAGATATTTTTGACCCCAATGGTATCCTCAATCCGGGGAAACTGTGCTTCTAATTATATTCTATTGTCATTCCCGCGAAAGCGGGAATCCAGAGGTGGGGTAAAGGGAGCCTGGAAAAAGAATATGAGAATAGCGGCTGCTCTCCTTTCGGCAACCTGAAAACTGAGGAGGTAAAAATGGCCTGGCAGGACTACACGCACGATATGCAGCGATGCACCCGGTGTTCCTACTGCAAGTGGATACCCTACCGCTACATGCAGAATACCGATTTTATTCAGGGTTGCCCGTCCCTTTCGAGGTACAACTGGCACGCTTATGCCGCCAGCGGTAAATTCAATATGGCTTATTCCCTCCTTCAGGAAAGGATAGAAATCGACGATACCTTCCTGGACGTCCTTTATAAGTGCCAGATGGACGGTAGCTGCGATATCTCCTGCAAGGTTCAGCAGGACCTGGAGCCTCTCCAGTTGATGCAGGAGCTCAGGATTAAGTGCGTCGAGGAAGGCCAGCTAATCCCCGCCCACATGATTGTCATCGAAGGCCTCAGGAAAGAAGACAACATGATGCAGGCCTCCAAGTCCGACCGTGCTAAATGGGCGCAGGGGCTGAACGTTAAGAACCTTACCGGGGAAAGTGCCGAGGTCGTCTATCACGCCGGCTGCCGCTATTCTTTCGACGAAGAGCTTTGGCCGGTGGCCAGGAGCGGACTGCAACTGCTCCTGGATGCCGGTGTCGATGTCGGTATCATGGGCGCTGACGAGGCCTGTTGCGGCGGTCGCGCCTACGAACTCGGCTACGCCGGGGAGCTTACCAAGTACGCCGAGCACCATATGGAGGCGCTCCGTACTGCCGGTGTAAAAACGCTGGTCACGCCCTGCGCCGACTGCTATGCGGCCTTTAAAGTCCTCTACGATAAAATCGACAGGAAGCTGGATATAGAGGTGCTTCACATTACCCAGTACCTGGACCGCCTCATCAAAGAAGGCAAACTCAAGCTGACCAGAGAAGTCCCCCTCACCGTTACCTACCACGACCCCTGCCACCTGGGCCGGCTGGGAGAGCCCTGGATTCACTGGCAGGGCAGGGAATACAAGGTCATGGGGCAGATGATTGTCCACGACCCGCCCAAGAAATTCCGGCGGGGCGCCGACGGCGTTTACGAACCGCCCCGGGATATCCTCCGGAGTATCCCCGGCCTGAAATTCGTCGAGATGTACCGTACTAAAGAGTACGCCTGGTGCTGCGGCGCCGGCGGCGGCGTTATCGATGCCTACCCCGACTTTGCCACCTGGACGGGCGCGGAGAGGCTGAGGGAGGCAAAAGCGGTGGGGGCCGAGGCTATCGTCAGTGCCTGCCCCTGGTGCAAGCGCAACTTCCTGGATGCCGCTCAAGAAAGCGGCGAAAAAATCGAGGTCCTGGATATCATTGAGCTTATTCAAAAAGCGATTTAGCGTGACTGCTATATAAATCGTAAGGCAGGAGGCATCATCATGAAACTGTCAACCGAGGAATATAAAGCCCTGGAGGACATTGTCGGGCCGGAGTATATCACTCAGGAACCCGTCATCATGGATACCTATAACCAGGTATGGGGAAATAAGTTTTTCTTCGATGCCAAGCATTCCGTAAGACCCGCCGCCGTACTCCTGCCGGCTAATACTCAGGAGATTTCGGCGGTCGTTAAAGTCTGCAATAAATACGGTATTCTCTTTAAAGCCTTCTCGTCGGGCTTCGAGTATCTTTCCCTGTCACTCATTCACAGCAAGGGCATCCTTTTTGACCTCAGGAGAATGAACCGTATTATCGAAATCGACGTTAAAAACATGCGGGCCGTCGTCGAGCCTTACGTCTCCGTGTACCGCCTTCAGCTCGAAGCGGCTAAATACGGACTCTATACCGGCCGTATCGGCGTGGGCTACAGCGCCGGGGTCATCGCCACCGAGTGCTGCCATCACGGCTGCCAGCATACCATGGTCTTTACCAGCGGCTACGGACGCAATATTCTGGGTATCGAATGGGTGCTGCCCACCGGGGAGATTCTGAACATGGGCACCGGCGAGAGCGGCGGCGACCTTTTTTCCGCCGACGGTCCGGGATTCAGCCTGAGGGGAATCTTGAGGGGCAGGACCGGGGCCAACGGCGGCCACGGCGTCATCACCAAGGCCAGCATGAAGCTGTATCCCTGGTACGGCCCTCCGCAGTGGCGGCAGACCAGGCAGCCGGGTGAAGCGCCTTCCATGGGCCAGCTGGAAAAAGTGCCGGACGGATATAAGGTGTTCGTGCCCGGCTTTAAGAACCTGGATGATACCCTGGAGGCTTCCCAGGACTTGTGCCGCGCTGAAATTTTATGTGCTTTCGGTATCGCCATCGTGGGCACGATGCCATTCTCGGAAGGCAACGACGAGGAATGGGCGATGATGCAGCAGATGATGAAGGGACGGGCACAGGATTTTGACCCCGCCGGGGGGTTGACTATTGCCAACTCGGTAGTATGTGTCATCGGCTACCAGTCGCCACGTGAAATGGAATACAAGGAGAAGTGCCTGCGGGCGATCATCGAAAGGTGGGGCGGAAAGCTCTCGCCCTATTCCAACGAACCACGGGCACTGGCTCGGGCTTTCGCTGATATGATGTGGTCCAACGGCGTGAACCTGCGGGCCACCGGCGACTTCCTGCCGTCTTCCTCAAGCCCCGACGGCTCTCCGGCCATGCTCAAGAAACTGGCCTTGCAGGAAGCGGAAGTGAAAAGGCGTTATGAAGAGGCCGGGGCTTTCCTGACTCTGGGCAGCGGCGCCCGGATGGTATCCTGGCGTCCGGAGGAGCACCTTTCCATCGGCGCGCAGGGCATATCGACCGCCCAGTACGACCCCTACGACCCGGCTTCCCTGAAAGCTGCGCGGGAGTTCATCGACGAGCTGTTCGACCCCCGTTCGCCGTTTAACAGATTCGGCGTTCCCTCAAGGGGCGGCTGCCTTCAAATCGAGCCGGTCACCCATATCCATCAGAACTGGGGGCCGCGCTACGATAATTACGATAAATGGCTCAGGAAGATAAAGAAAATGCTCGACCCCAATACGGTCGGCGACTGGACGGCTTACATACCCCCGGAATACCCCGATTATGCCAAAGACGGCGACTACGTTCTGCCGTCTTACGGCAAAGCGGAAGAGAATCTGTAAAATAATAATGCTATATTGTGCTATATAATACTTACTGTCATTCCCGCGAAAGCGGGAATCCATTCCCCACACCACCCATCCCCGTTGCTATCTTTTCCCACCCGTACCGCCCTGTATCATTTACAGCTTATCCCGCAGTAAATCAACCACTGTCATTCTGAGCGAGGCGAAGAATCTCGCGGGGAGTGCGTAGCGAGAGGGGGCGCTAGCCCCCTCTCAAAAACCGTTCCCCCTCTCCTGTGACACCTCGTCAGGAGAGGGGGATAAAGGGGGTGAGGTAGAAATAATCACCCACTCTTTTTTACTTCCGTATATAATCGCCACCCAGCCCCACTGTAAAATGGAATATCGGCCTCTCCACCCTCCTTACGATAAGCGGGCAATGCGCCATGCCCGCCGGGATGTAGGCCAGGAAACTCCTGGTCATGACATGTTTTTCGCCGTCCAGCCACAGTTCCACTTCCCCACAAAGGTCACGCGGGTCCTCGAAGCTGGTGCCGAAAAATGTGATCACCTCCGTAAAGGTATGCGTATGCTCCTCGGCGGCAGGGTGTTCCGAGGCGCAGTCCGGCCATATCCAGACGCTCTCCGAGTAGAAAGCCCCGGGAATAACGTCCCCGTCCAGCCACATTACGTGCGTCGGCGTTACGTGCCCGGATTCGGGCTTCTTCCCGATACCGCTCTGCTCACCGGGAAATAGCTTGTCCGCCTTTACATCGGTAATAATATATTTACTCGTTTTCAGTTCGGCCATCTCCTATCACTCCCTTTCTTTACCTTTCCTATGCCTCAGAAAAGAGAAACCCGGACCCTTCCGAGTTAACGGGAAAAGCCCGGGCGTTCCGGTATAGCTCTATTGCTTCGGTTTTTCCGGATTAATCCCCGGCATCAACCTTACGTCTTCTCCCCGCTCCCTCGCCAATCTCATCCGGGTCATATCGCCGATGTCGAACCCCCACCCCTCCTTGAGCGTCCCTGCACCGAGCATCATCGCCATCTCGATGTGAGGTCTCCTCACCTTGTGCCAGATTAACGGGCCATGCATCATGCCCTTGGGAATAAACATAGCGAAATTTTTATTGAATTCCATTTCTTCGCCGCTCAGCCCGAAGGTCATATCCGCGCCCAGGTCCTCCGGATTTTCCGGGTCGCCGCCGATGTGCATTACTATCTCTTCGAAGTTATCATGCTTCATCTCGCCGATAGTATCGGTTACTTCCCATATCCAGCCGAACTCGATATAATACTTGACCCCCGGTATCTGGACGCCGCTCATGTACGTCATCGTCGGGCTCTGCCGCCCCTGTCCCGAAAGCGCTCCCGGTGACTCCCGCAGGGGACTCCGTATCACGTACTGCTCGTAGTCGATGTCGTCCTGCTTCACCGGTAAACCCTGCTTCGACTCACTGATGCCGCTCTTACCCCACCCCTTGAACGGGTCACCCGTTCCCAGCATCATCGCCATCTCTATGTGCGGAAACTCAAACCTGTTCCATATCATCGGCCCGTGACGCACCCCCGCCGGTATGTAAACTCCCGTCGTCGTGTTGAACGTTATCGGCTGCCCGCCGACGTAAAACGTTATCTCCCCACCCAGCACCTGCGGCCTCTTCCAGTCGCCGCCCCAGTGCAGCACGATTTCATCATAGTCGTGCACGTGCTCGTGGATGTGGGGATTCGGCTCCGGCATGTCCCATATCCACCCTAGCTCTATATAGTAGTTGGCTTCGGGCACCTGCTGGCTGCTCATGTACGTCATCGTGGGGCTCTGCCTGCCCTTGTAACCGGGTCCCGCCTCGTATATAGGCTTGCTTACCACGTACTTATTCATATGACTCTCAGCCATAGGACATCATCCTCCTTATCTTTTATCAGAGGGGTATCGTTATGATAATGTAATTATACGTATGATGTCAAAACGGTTTTCAGAGTTCCCCGCCTCAGACCAGATTGACAGAAATATTCATAAAGTATATTATTGAATAGCAATCGTTTCCCCCGGCTTCGGTTGTCTTCCCTTTATTTTAACGCTGTATCCCGTTGGAAAGTAGTACCCGCGCATCATGGCAGACACGGCTAGACCCAACCGAAAAGATAGCATCTTAGATAAGAATTGGACGCAAGGCCCCATCATCAGCAATCTCCTGCTGCTTTCCTGGCCCATGGTACTGATGGAAACCCTCTTTGTGGTGAGTCAGGTCGCCGATATGGTATGGGTGGGGAGGCTGGGGCCTGCCGCCATCGCCGGCGTGGGCATCGCCAATATCGTCGTCATGCTCGTGATGTCGATGGATTTCGGATTAATCATAGGCGTGAGGGCTATGGTAGCCCGCTACGTGGGAGCGGGTGATATGCCGGGAGCCAATCACGTTGCCGCGCAAGCCCTGATTCTCAGCGTTACCTGGGGCGCCCTGATGATGACCATCGGCATCCTGATGGCTAAACCTGTCATGGGGTTGTTCGGACTGGAGGCGGATGTCGTCACCGAGGGGATGTCCTACATGCGCGTCATGTTCGCCGGCTGGATAGCCATGGACATGTTGGTAATGGGGCTTTATATTATACAATCCTCGGGTGATACCATAAGGCCGCTGTTCATTGAAGCCCTGCTGAGGATTATCCACGTGACGCTTTGTCCCTTCCTCGTCCTTGGCCTGTGGGGATTCCCCCGCATGGGTGTAAGCGGGGCAGCCCTGAGCAATATAATATCCCAGGTTCTCGGGACACTTCTCGTTTTATGGCTCCTGTTTGGCGGTAAGACCCGGTTGCATATCTCCCGCAAAGATTTCCGCCTCGACCTCGATATCATCTGGCGTATGTTGAAAATCGGTGTTCCCGCTCTCGTTATGCACCTGCAGAGGTCATTCGGTAATTTCGTACTGACATGGCTGATAGCTCCCTTCGGTACTCTGGCCGTAGCCGCCCACAGCCTGGCTACCCGTGTGGAGATGTTCGTCATGCTGCCCGGCATGGGATTCGGACAGGGTGCCGGGGTGCTGGTGGGGCAGAACCTGGGCGCCCATCAGCCGAACCGGGCGGAGAGAAGCGCCTGGATGGCATTGGGTATTCTTGAGGTTGCTATGTTAGTCCTTTCGGGGGCTATCCTGCTGTGGGCGGAAAATATCATCGGCATTTTTACCACCGACCCCGATTTGATAAAAATCGGCGCTACGTTTATAAGAATAGCCTCGGCGGCTTTTGCGATTATCGGTTTTATCTCTGTCCTGCAGAGCTGCATCGCCGGCGCCGGGGATACTGTACCCAACATGATAATCAGCATTATCATGATATGGGCAATACAGATGCCGCTGGCCTTCATCCTGCCTAAAGTCACCGACCTCGGCGTCCTGGGCATACGCTGGGCGTTAGTCGGCGGCATGGCTGCCGGGGCAATAGCCTATACCACCTATTTCAGACTGGGAAGGTGGAAGCTCAAGAAGGTATAAAAGCCTTTATTAAAAACCGTAAAATTTAACGACGCTGTCCAGCGGGTCACGGGCGGTGCGGCTTTTATTTACCGGGTTATCCCGGTCGGGGTAGCCGATGGATATTCCCAGCGCGATGAGCTTATCCTCCGGTATATCCAGCACCTTCCTGATAATATCGGGATAAACCACGGCCTGAGCCTGGGCCACGGTGCCCAGTCCGTAATTAGTGGCCAGCAGCATAATGTTCTGCACCGCCGAGCCACAATCGTACAGTGACCAGGCGTTAATCCCCTTCGACTGCTGGAAGAAGGGCTTCCCCACCAGGAGATAGATACATGTCGAGGCGTCGTAGTGCCGGTAATTATCGAAAGTATGAGCTTCCCACTCTTCTTTGTTAAATTCTTTACGGCCCTTCGGCCGCAGGGCGCGGATACGCCCCATGTAAGGCTCGGGGAACTCGTACGGCCGGGGAACCTCGGGGTACGGCTCCTGAAGGCCTTTCTTTACAAAGCCTTCCTCTATCTCTTTCAGCTTCTCTCCGGTAGCTACGGCGAATTCCCAGGGCTGGGTATTGGCCCAGGACGGCGCCCGCAGCGCCTGTTCCATTATTTTCTTGATGGTATCCAGCGGGATGGGGTCGTGCTTGAAAGCCCGGAAAGACTTTCTCTCTCTGATAGCATCGATGACTTCCATCTCTTGTCTCTCCTCTCTCGGCTCAACTTGTCCTGCTCTATAATTAATTATCGGCATTTTCAATTCGTCAAGTCAAATCAGCCCGCCGCCGGCTACCCCTTACTATTCTGCTATTGACACTATCAGCCAAAGGACTTACCATATATACACTAACCCAGCGAGGTTTAAACACGCATGGGAATACTCAAACGCAATCAACCCGATGACGTCCTGTTTCTCCAGCCGGTACGCTTTGCCGACGAGAAATTACACCGGGGCAAGGTGAGAATGCTCTACTGCGATGCCTCCGGTAAGGTCTATTCCTCGATTATCAATCGTACCGTCTACGAACGCGCCCGTGATAACGCCGCCATTATGGCACAAAGCCGCAAGCCGTTTGCCACCATCGGCCTGGAGACAGGCCCCGGACGGTTCATCCCGGTAACTATAGAAATCGGAGACCAGGAAACATGGGCGCTGGAGCGCATCCTGGAGCATGCCCTTAAAAACGGTAAACTGCCGGACATACTCAAGAAGTATCTCAGACCGATGACAAGACTTGTTGAATCCGACCGTCAGTTCTTTATTTCCGAATACCGCAAACGCCGGCGCGGTGCCCCCACCGGAGTTACCCCCAGGATACTGGAAAGGCTGCCGTATTACCGGGAACAGGACATGGAAGTCTCCATGCCGATTTATAAAGCCGAACTCATCTATCCGCTTATCGTTCTGAAACCCCTCCCCACCGGGGAGCGTCCGCCGCATAATACCCGCAGTCTGCTGATTCTGGACAGTGACGGCGATATAGCTGTTATCAAGGTGCCTGCCGGACTAGTCCGCAAGATAGAGATGGAGATGGCGGAGCAAATCGGCAAGAAACGCGGTAGTACCTGCACGCTCATCTCGCAAAATGCGGAGGGTTACGTTTTGAGTTACATGTCCATAAGCCGGCAGCAGAAACAATCTCTGGAAGTGTTGACGAGATACTTTGAGGAGACCGGCAGCAGCAAACAGCGCGTTTCCCTGCTCGTTAAGACCTTACTCGCCCGGGCTAAAGACAGGGTGTCTTCTCCGGCCAGCTAAGCAGTACTCTGCCTAAGATTTTCCATCCTTATCAGGCGGTTTCTTTTTACCTTCACCCCCACCCCCGAATAACTTATCGCCATTGGGAACAACTCCATCCGTTCGCCCCTCCATATCCATGGTATGGAGCGCTGTTTTCCGTCCGAATTTCGGCATACTCGGCGAAAGAATCCAGGCATACAGCTGTGGCAGCGACGTCTTCTCCAGCAATAACACCAGTATCGAGGTAATCACGATACTGAAAAGAACCACGCCGTAGGTTACGTGCCTGATTGTTTCCCCACCGGCCACTCCCTGCTGTAACGGTATGCTGGCCAGCACCACCGCCGCCAGCCCCTTGGGCACCATGACCGCCATGACGGAAAAGTCTTTAGCCCCCATCGCCTGCCGCACGGATAGCTTTACCGCCGGTATGCGCAGGGCGAAAGCTACTGCCGTAAGTATCAGCCCGACGATGATAAGCCAGTTGCTGATAAGCTCCAGTGAGAGACCGAGATAAATGAAGAAAAAGGTCTTGAGCAGAAAGGCCACCTCGCTGAAGAATATCTTTTCTGTCTGGTTGAGGCCGACGGGCTCCTTCGCCGTCCACGATTTGAAAATCGGAATGCGTATCGTCTCGATATTCCCTATCGTCACCCCGAAAGCCAGAGCCGCGATGGCGCCGCTGAAACCCAGTGTCTCCACGATACCATAGATAACGAAAACGAAGGCTGGCGTGGTGAATATGGCGTTCTTGATGGCGCGTATCCGGTTGAGCAGCACCGACCATACGAGGGCGCCGATGATACCGAACACCAGGGCGACCAGGAACGAAGCGATAAGGTCGCCCGATACCGAGGCTATCTCGAACTTGCCGACCACATACGCCTGCACCAGCGCCACGGTAATCACGATGCTGAGAACATCGTTTACCGACGACTCTACCGAGAGCAGCGTGCTGGTCTCTTCTTTAATCCTTAACTGCCTGACGAGGGGTATAACCACCGCCTCCGAGGTGGAGCCGACAATCGCCCCCAGGATGAATGCCGGCAGCACTTCGAGGTCGGTCAGCCAGATAGCGAACCCGGCCACGACGGCCATCGTCAGGAAAAAGCAGAGAGGCGCCAGCGTCATCGCCCCACCCAGTGCTGCCCGCAGCATGCTTAGTCGCAGCGCCAGTCCGCTTTCGAAAAGGATGATAATCAACGTAACCGTCGTGAAGACCGGCCCCACCTCCCCGAACATCGTGGGTGACGCCAGCCCCAGCACCGGACCGACGCATATGCCGATGATAATCAGCAGAATGACATCGGGAATCCTGGTGCGACTGAAGATACTGGTGAATAGGTGCGCCAAGAATACCAGTATGCCCACAAAAGCGATTACCTGGGCTACATTCCCCATGTCCATTACCGTGAATTATGGCATTGACAGGGGCAAACTTCAAGTCGGCGGAGCTTCCGGGACAGGCCCCTATCCTTCCCTTTTCTTTTCTTCACTTCCCCCCTCGCTGTTATCTTTTCCCACTCATGCTACCCTCGTATCATCCTCTGCTTGTCCCGTGGGGTGCCTCTCCACTCCCATACCTGTCATTGCGGGGAAAATTGACAACTGGATGCAATAAATATAACATCAGAGGGAATAGCGATGAGGTATCAGGATACATTACCACAGGTTGAAATTGGGAATGTCCGGTAAGCTATATATTTAAGGAGGTTACTATGAAACCACTTCAAACCGATTTGTCGATTTACAGGAAATTCGACTTCGAGAGAACACCCGTGGGTGTCAAGTTCCTGCCCATCAGACCCGAAGGAATAGAACAGATGGACGGTAGTATGGCTTTATGCGAGATGATTAATGAAGCCCAGCAAAGAGGAACCCCGTTTTACATTGACAAAGACAATGAGGACTGCGCCGGGGCGATGATACTGGGAATGGTCGCCCCTGCGATGCACGCAGGAGGTGGGGAACTGGGGGTAAAATGGGGCATCTATCAAGAGGCACGCGTCAACGAAAGGCTGGTCGGGGGTTCGCCGAAAATGCCCCCGGGCAACATAAATTACGTCGTTTTTTCTCCACTGGAACAGATAACCTTCGAGCCTGACCTCCTGTTTCTTGTGGCCACGGTAAGCCAGGCGGAAATCGTGCTGAGGGCTCTGAGCTATTCGACCGGAGAAATATGGTCCAGCAAGGCAACTTCGGGTGGCGCCTGCGCCTACCTTTTCGCTTATCCGTACCTGAGCGGTAAGGTCAATTACGTAACCACCGGGCTGACCCTGGGTTTGAAAGGACGGAGGGTATACCCTGAAGGACGGCTTCTATTCTCCATCCCGTATGACTGGATACCCGTAATAACCCGAAATCTGGAGAAGATGGAATGGGTGCTGCCCGCCTACACGGATGACACCAGGGAACAGTTTCTGGCGCGACGTAAAGGAATATTCGAAGAGTTAGCCCGCGAGTTTGGGAATCCCGGCAAGAGCTAAGCGAGGGATAATTACTAAAAAATCGTGAAGAGTCGCCATATGAAAATAGACATATATTCCCACATCATGACCAAAAAATACACGGAGCTTTACGCCAGGAAAAATCCGGCGATAAAGCAGCGGATTGAGTACCGCAGCATCGCCGTGACCGACCTTGAAGTGCGTCTGCGCCTCATGAACAGGTATCCGGATGTTTTACAGGTATTGACCGTCGCCAATATCCCCCTGGAGACATTCGCCGAGAAGGCCGACGCTATCGAGCTGGCAAAAATCGCCAACGATGAGCTTGCCGAGCTTATAGACAGGTATCCGGATAAATTTATCGCCGGCGTAGCCGCCCTGCCCATGAACGATATCGACGCTTCCCTGGAAGAGGCCGACCGGGCTATTACGAAGCTGGGACTCAAAGGAGTGCAGATATACAGTCGCATCAACGGCGAGACCCTGGACAACCCCAAGTTCAAACCACTGTGGGAGAAAATGGCCGGACACGACCTGCCCATCTGGATTCACCCAGCATCGAACGATAACCTGGATAACGATATCGGCCTCTTTAGCTGGCCTTTCGAGACCTCTTCCGCCATGTTCCGCCTGGTTACCGCCGGCGTCTTTAACGACCACCCCGACCTTAAATTCATCGTCCACCACTGCGGGGCGATGGTGCCGTATTTCCAGAAGCGCGTCAGGTGGGTGCTGTCCCTCGCCCCCGGCCTTTTCCCCGATATCAAGAAGCCGGAGGAGCACTTCCGCAAGTTTTACACGGATACCGCCGTCTACGGCAACACGTCGTCGCTGATGTGCGGGTACGACTTCTACGGCCCCGACCATATTCTCTACGGCACGGACGCCCCGCTGGGTCCGAAGTTCGGCATGACCGGCGAGACCGCCGAATCCATCGAGCGCATGGACATCCCCGACGATGAGAAGGAGAAGATACTCTTCCGAAATGCGGTGGAGTTGTTAAACCTGCCGCACTAATTTTAGCCTACTCTTCCGCATTATTAACCGTCGTCGGAATCAGTTCGGAAAGTGCCGGGCGGATTTGAATCCCCTCGTTTAACTCGTCAATGTCTCCAAAAATATCTGTATTTTTCTAGTCTCCCTGGCAACGCAAAACGCCCGGAACGCACAGAACGCATGGTTCTTAATCTTGACATTAGGCGAATCTAGTGGTAGAAATATGACGGAAATCCCCCTTCGCCATAATATCAATATGAAAGACTCACCAAAAACAAAAAAACAGCTCATCGAAGAGCTACAGGAAGCGCGTCAGCGGCTTGACGCACTGGAAGCGCCAGAAGCCGAGCGCCAGCAGGCAGAGGAAGCACTAAGGGAGAGCGAGGAAAAGTACAGAACGCTGGTTGATAATTCCATCATTGGCATAGTGAATGTTGATTTATCCGGCAAAATCACCTACGTTAATAAAACTATACTGCAGAGTACCGGTTATTCCCGGGATGAGCTGGTGGGCAAGAATGGGTTCAGCATTGGTCTCATTCCCCCTGACACAATAAAGGTCTTGAGAAAGCGAATGAAGGAAAAGCTGCTGGGACAACCCCCCGGGCGTTTGGAGATACAGTTCAAGCGTAAGGACGGAGTATGGATATGGCTGCAACTAAGAGGCAGTTTACTCCGAATACGCAACATCCCGGTCGGCATCCAGATAGTCGGAGAGGACATAACCGAGTACAAGCGGGCAGAGGAGGCTTTAAGAGAATCCGAGGAGAAATTTTATAAAGCGTTCCATTCCAGCCCGCAGGCAATCATCATCACCACATTGAAGGACGGTAGATTTATCGAAGTTAATGACAGTCACCAGCGTATTACCGGCCACTCGCATAAAGAATTAATCGGCCGCACCAGTGCCGATATCGATGCCTGGGTATATCCGGGAGACCGCCGCAGGGTTATTAAGACGCTCAAAGAAAAAGGCCGCATTAATAATGAGGAAATAGAGTTCCGTAAAAAATCGGGCGAAACCTATACGGGTCTGTTCTCCGCCGAACTTATCAATATCGGCGGAGAAAAGTGTATCATTTCTTCGGTGTTGGACATCACGAACCGGAAGCAAATGGAGGAAGCTCTGGCTAACGAAGCAATACGGCGGCGTATCCTGGTCGATGAATCTCTAGACGGGATAGTTGTCCTCAATGAGAACGCCGGGGTTATTGAGGCAAACCAGCGCTTTGCCGAGATGCTCGGATACTCTCCCGATGAAGTCCGTGAGCTCCACACGTGGGATTGGGATACTCAATGGTCACGCGAGGAACTGCTCGAGATGGGACGGAATGTTGACGCGAAAGGTTTACGCCTGGAGACGCGTCACCGCTGCAAGGATGGCACGTTCATTGACGTTGATATCAGCATTAATGGGGCCGTGGTTGTGGGGCAAAAGCTTATCTTCTGTGTGTGCCGGGACGTCACGAAACGGAAGGAGATGGAGGAAGCGCTGCGCGAATCCGAGGAAAAGTTCTCCAAAGCCTTCCGTTCCAGTCCTGTATTCTTTGTCATAACCAGATTATCAGACGGTACGTTCTTGGACGTCAACGACAGTTTCACCCGCGCTACCGGATACACCCACGAAGAACTCATCGGCAACTCGTCCCTGGAAATGGGTATATGGGGAAAACCCGGAGACCGGGAGAAAATGCTCAAGCTGTTAAAGAAAAATGGCCGAGTTAGCAACGAGGAGTACGAACTCCGCACGAAATCGGGTGAGGTACGTACCATGCTCTTTTCGGCCGAGCAAATCATCCTTGGCCAGGAACTGTGTCTGCTTTGCGTTTCAACCGACATTACCGAATACAGGCAAATGGAAGCGCAGGCCCGCGAAGCCGAGTACCTGAGAGAACTTGATAGACTGCGTACGGAGCTGCTGGCCAATATCTCTCACGAGCTCCGCACACCCCTGGCCGGCATCAAGGGTTTCGCCACCATGCTCCTGGACTATGAAGACAGGTTGAAACACCATGAAAAGCGCGAGTACCTCCAGACCATCGATAAAAATACCGACCGCCTGGTAGAGCTTATCGAGCAACTGCTGGAAATGTCCCGCCTCGAAGCGGGAATGCTCTCCATAAATCTAAAGCCCGCCAGCATTCTCAAGCTTTGCCGGGACACTATTCACGAAGTACGCATCAGGTCAACTACCCATGAATTTACCCTGGACGTACCGCCGAAATTACCCAGGGCAAATGTTGATGCCAGGCGAATTCGGCAGGTCCTGGATAACATCATTGATAACTCCCTGAAATACTCCGAGGCAGGCACCGAAATTAACCTGGCCGTCCGCCCTGAAGGACGCGAGTTGTTGTTCACCGTCACCGACCACGGGGCAGGTATCCCGCCGCATGACCTGCCGCGGGTTTTCAACCGGATGTTTCGCTCCTCCAGAAAACCCGGGGTGGCCGGCGCCGGACTGGGTCTCTCCATATGCAAAGGACTGGTGGTGGCTCATGGAGGCAGAATCTGGATAGAAAGCGAAGAAGGTCAGGGAACCAGGTGCTTCTTTACCCTGCCCCTAGATAACGGAAAAGGGAAACCGACCTGATGAAAAAGCCCGATGATAACACCGTGCTGATCGTGGAGGATGAGGCTGATATCCGTACTTTCGCCTGCCGCGTTCTCCAACTTGAGGGTTATCGTTGTCTTGAGGCTGAAAACAGTGAAGAAACCTTCCGCTTCATAAGGGAAACTAAGGTCAATCTGGTGCTGCTGGACTTAAAACTGGCCGAAAATAACGGTTGGCTAATACTGGCTCGGTTGAAGAAAAACAAGGAAATGGCGTCGATTCCGGTAATTGTATCTACCGCTTCTTCCGGTGAACAGCAGCGGGTCTCTGCCCTTGAGATGGGTGCCGTAGAATACCTGGTTAAACCCCTCAGTGCCAACACGCTAAAGGAAGCCGTCGCCCGCATCCTGCCGCTTAAGTAATAACGCCCCCCTTTAAAACTTCCCCTTGAGTGCTTTATATGTATCCTCCAGTGCCTGCGGTACAATCCTGATATCGTCCAGGACGGGCACGAAATTGGTATCTCCCTGCCACCGGGGGACGATATGGCTGTGAAAATGGTCGTCGATGCCGGCCCCGGCCACTTTCCCCATGTTGGCTCCAATGTTAAAGCCACCCGGATGAAATTCTTCTCTCAGTACGCGGATGCTCCGGCTGACCAGTTCAAAATGCTCGTTCCGCTCTTCTTCCGTAAGTTCATCCAGAACGGGAGTATGACGGTATGGAGCCACCATCAGGTGACCGGGGTTATAAGGATAGCTATTCAACATGATGAAATTTTTTTCGCCTCGGTAAACAATATAATTCTGTGCGTCTTTTTCCTCTTTAGGTTTATCGCACAGAATGCACCCCTCCGGTTTATCCTGGAGGATATACTGTATACGCCACGGCGCCCAGATATGCTTCATAATATATTCTCCCTGCAGTTGCTATTTTAAGCGGCAACAGATACAGCCGTCAATTCTTACTCCTTAGCCCCGCCGCCCTCGCGGCATCTGCATCTTACTCTCATTCTACCACCTCCTCACCTCACTTGGCTTCAAACCAGCTATATGCTATAATTAACACTGAAATTCATAATTTACGCAAGGATAAAAACATGGCCGTCAAACCCGCGAAACCCGAAAAGCAAGTTAAAGACCTCCCGACCTTTATTGAAAACGTCAATAAAAAAGACAAACCTAACGGGAAGAAAATACGTTTTGCCTTTACCAAGCGTAAGAGATAGTAAACTATAGCTTTATCTTTTACGCTGTCGTCTTCTTATTGAAAACGGCTCATCCCCCGAAAAATCAGGTAAAAATATTTCTGGCGACTCCATACCCTGCAACCAACCGTTCTGGATTCCCAGCCTTTCTACTATCTTAACCACCCTGGCATACTCTTCAGGTAATATTTTCCTGTTCAGCTCTCTGTATTTGTAAGCACGATGTGCCGGATGGTACTGGGACATGATACCGACAGCCACATCAGGTGAAATTTCGCTAGCCAGCCATGTCAACGATTCCTCGCTGCCGGCGATATCATTGGGAAGTATCAGGTGACGTATTATCAGACCTTTCCGGGCGATGCCTTCGCCATCTACCTCCAGGTTGCCGACCTGCCGGTACATTTCCTTGATAGCGGCACGGGAGCTATCCGCATAATGACGTACCCGCGAGTATTTCCTGCCCATTTCGTTCGAAGCGTAACGTAAATCGGCGAGGTAAATGCTTATTATACCATCGAGCTCCCGCAGAGTCTTCAATGAATCGTAGCTGCTGGTGTTATAGACCAGCGGCAGCTTCAGTCCCATCGGCACCGCCTCCAGAACAGCCTGTACAATCTGGGGCACGAAGTGCGACGGCGTCACCAGATTGATATTATGGCACTTCAATCCGTCCTGTAGATAGAGCATGCGCTCCCCCAGCACACGGGTGCCGACCTCACAGTATTTCTGAGTTTCCGGGTCCTGGCTTATCTGGTAATTCTGGCAATAGACACACCGCAGGTTGCAGTTACCGAAGAATATTGTCCCCGACCCCCGGCTACCGGAAAGAACCGGCTCCTCGCCGTGGTGAGCGCCGACCGACGAGACAATCGGGAGGTAACCGGAATTACATGAGCCCACCTTCCCCTTTATTCGGTTAGCGCCGCATTCCCTCGGGCAGATATCACATTCTGCCAATCTCGCCTCGAGCCTCTTGGCACGATGTTCCAGTTCACCCGAATGGTACAGCGCTATATATCCCGGTTCATTATTCCCTGTCATGATGACAATGCGCAGATTTTATATAACTCCGCCACAATCCGTTTCAGGCAGCATTCAGATAACAGAAAGTGATAATTATTGTTTCTGCTGCTTCTGTATCTTAGCCCAGGTATCCCGGAGCGATACTATCCGATTGAATACCAGTTTTTCCGGAGACGAAACGGGGTCAACGCAAAAATATCCCTGCCTTTCAAACTGGTACCGATTTCCTGGTGGGGCTCCGGCAAGACTAGGTTCGACCCGACACGATGTCAATATCTCGAGGGAATCGGGGTTTATATAATCCCTGAAATCAGCGCCATCTTCCACGTTCGTAGGATCTTCCTTGTTGAACAATTTATCGTATAAACGTACTTCGGCTTCGATTGCATGCTCGGCTGAAACCCAGTGCAACGTGGATTTTACCTTGCGTCCGTCCGGGGAATTACCACCACACGTGGCGGGGTCATAAGTGCAGTGAACCTCGACCACCTCTCCGCTCTTTTCATCTTTCACCACACCCACGCAGGTAACAAAGTACGCATACCGCAGCCTCACTTCACGACCCGGCACCAGCCGGAAGTACTTCGGCGGTGCATCTTCACAGAAATCCTCCTGTTCAATATACAGAACACGCGAAAACGATACTTTTCTTGTACCTGCCGCAGGGTCCTCGGGGTTATTTACCGCATCGAATTCTTCCACCTGACCCTCCGGGTAGTTATCAATTATCAAACGTAGCGGTCGCAGCACCCCCATAACACGCTGTGCCCGCTGGTTTAAGTCCTCCCGGAGGCAGTATTCCAGAAAGGCCATATCGACGGTGCTATTCGTCTTGGCCACTCCTGTGCGCTGGCAGAAGTTCCGAATAGCCTCCGGCGTGTAGCCACGCCGGCGCAAACCGGAGAGGGTCGGCATACGCGGGTCGTCCCACCCGCGCACGAATCCTTCCCGTACCAATTGCAGCAACCTACGCTTACTCATGATGGTATAGTTAAGATTGAGTCTGGCAAACTCTATCTGTTGAGGATGATAGGCGCCCAACTCGTCCAGAAACCAGTCATAGAGAGGGCGGTGGTCTTCAAATTCCAGCGTACAGATGGAATGGGTAATTCCTTCAATGGAGTCCTCGAGGCCATGAGCCCAATCGTACATGGGATAGATACACCATTTATCGCCGGTGCGGGGGTGCCTGGCGTGCAGGATACGGTACATGACCGGATCACGCATATTCAGGTTGGGAGAGTTCATATCAATCTTTGCCCTGAGCACGCGTGAACCATCCGGGAATTCACCGGCACGCATGCGCTCAAATAAATCAAGGTTCTCCTTTACCGAACGCTCTCGGTAGGGACCTAGCCTGCCTGGTTCGGTCAGGGTACCGCGATAGTTCCTGATTTCCTCCGCGCTTAACTCATCGACGTATGCCTTGCCTGCCTCGATGAGTTGTACGGCGTATTTATACATCTGCTCGAAGTAGTCCGAGGCGTAGCATAGGCGGTTCTCCCAGTCGAACCACAGCCAGTGTATATCCCGTATGATGGAGTCGATATACTCCTGTTCTTCCTTGACAGGATTGGTGTCGTCGAATCGCAAATTGCAGAGGCCGTTGAACTCCTCGGCAATGCTGAAACTGATCCAGATAGCCTTGGCATGTCCGATGTGCAGGTAGCCGTTTGGTTCCGGTGGAAACCGGGTGTGTACGCGTCCACCGTACTTGTTCGTCAGAAGGTCCTGGCGGACAATATCCCTTATAAAGTCGCTCGCAGGTGTGGTTTTGTCTGTGGTCATTGGTCTCTATTGTCCTCCTTTTCTTCTAATCCCTTTCGGTTGCTTTCCAATTTGGTAATCGCGACCTTAATCCTTTTCAGACATTTTTCTTTACCAAGTACCGCCATAGTCTCAAAGAGGGGAGGGGTGGCGGTACGACCGGTGGTAGCCGTACGGAGCAGTCCGAAAAGCTGTCCCGTCTTGAGCCCCAAATCCCCGGCGAGAGGACGGAGCGTATCATCCAGCAGTTCATGGTCGAAGCTATCCAGTGAAGAGAGTCTTTCTTGAGCGGCTTTCAATGCCACTAACGAGGCTTCTGGAGTCATCTTCTTGCCTACCAGTAAAGAAGGTTCATATTCCGGCGTGTCTATAAAGAAGAAGCTGGCATAGACAGCTGCTTCCTCAAGCGTATTTATACGCTCCCGTATTAGCGGCATGATACGCCGGACATAGTCCGTATCCAGCGGCCGTTTTACCTGTTCAGGCAGGCCTTTCTCCAGGAAAGGGAGCGCCCGCTGCGCGAGGTCTTCTATATCAAGACTGCGGATATAAACCCCGTTCATCCATTCGAGCTTGTCGCGATTGAATACGGCGCTCGTTTTGCCGATTCTTTCCAGCGAGAAACTCGTAATAAGCTCCTGCCTGGTCATAAGCTCGGTTTTATCGTCGAGGGACCAGCCGATTAAGGCGATGAAGTTGAACATCGTTTCCGGCAGGTAGCCTTTCTCCCGAAATTCGAGGATGGAGACGTCGCCGTGACGTTTGCTGAGCTTGGCGCGGTCCGGCCCGACGATGAGGGGGTGGTGGACGTATAGCGGCGGCTCGTAGCCGAGGGCCTCATAAAGGAGAAGGTGCCGGGGGGTACTGGATAGCCACTCTTCGCCGCGAATGACATGGCTGATTTCCATGGCATGGTCGTCGACGACGCTGGCGAGGTGATAGGTGGGATAGCCGTCCGATTTGAGCATGACGAAGTCGTCGATGGTGGCGTGCTCGAAGGAGACGTCGCCGTAGATAAGGTCGTTGAAGCTGGTTTTGCCTTGCAGGGGGACCTTGAAGCGTACGACGGGGACGATGCCTTCGGCCTGTTTTTGCGCACGTTCCTGCGGGGTGAGGTCGCGGCAGTGGCGGTCGTAGCCGGATGGCTGCTTGCGGGTGGTTTGCTCCCGGCGCATCTGTTCGAGGCGTTCGGGGGAGCAGTAGCAGTAGTAGGCGTCGCCCTGGTCGACGAGTCGTTGGGCGGCTTCTTTATAGAGGTCGAGTCGTTGGGACTGATAGTAGGGAGCGTAGTCGCCGCCGATATCGGGTCCTTCGTCCCAGTCGAGGCCGAGCCAGCGGAGTCCTTCCATGATATAGTCGACGGCGCCTTCGACCTTGCGGGTGACATCGGTGTCCTCGATGCGGAGGATGAACCTGCCGCGGGCGTGGCGGGCGAGGAGCCAGTTGAACATGGCGGTGCGGATACCGCCGACGTGAGGGCGGCCGGTGGGACTGGGGGCGAAGCGGACTCTTACTGACCGGGGCATGGCATTCCTTTCTTACGAGTTCTACCAGACCATTTTAGCATCATGGGTGGAAAGATTCTAGACAGGGCGAAAATACGGTAAACAATTGGAGGGTAAAAGGGGGAATCTGGTGCGTGAATTGTTTTTAGAGTTATGTCATTTGCAATTTCCGCAACTGCATACGGGGTTTTAGGGGAGCGTAAAATTGCGACACGGGAGGGTTGACTTTTATGGTGTGAATTGTTTTGGGAAATCAATTATTTGAAAAAGTGGGGTTTTGTCGCGGGGGGGGGGTACAGAAAGGGGATAAGAAAAGCATTACTTTTTTAGAGTTATGATGAAATATGACAACCTTTCCTTGATTTGACCACATTAAAGAACTATAATCAAAGTAGACATCTTGACAAATATAACTTTACAGGTTATAATGATATGTATCAATATATATATTACACAAAAAATAGTGGCCGACAACCAGCAGTAAAATTCAGAGATAGACAGCCAAAAAATATTAAAGCCGATATCGATGCTAAGGTCAGGAAATTAAAAGAAAACGGTGTTGACGTTCTCATTAACACGGCTATGGTAAGCTGGCTCGGCACAAAAGACCTATATGAATTGCGTAATAGGGGACTTGGGTGGAGAGTAGCTTTTTATTTTGATAGAGGAATCAACACATTCGTACTATTATGTGGATTTAAGAAACAAAGTAATTTACAGCCTTCAGATATTGATCAAGCTAGACGTTATTTAAAAGAATATCTTAGTGGGAGGGATTGAATTATGGTCCGAACGCCGGATGAGGACTTAAAAAGAGAATTACAAGACCCGGAATATGTAAAACTGTATGGTGCTTCAGACTGCAAAGCGGAAATTGCCATCACGCTTTGTATAGCAAGACAGGCTTCGGGAAAGACACAGAAGGAGGTGGCAGACTCAATGAGTCTCAGCCAACCATACATCGCTAAATTGGAGGGAGGGGAGGCAAACCCCACAATTGGCACTATCGGTAGCATACTAGCTGTGCTCGGCCGTAGATTGGACACAAATACTGTGCCTTTAATCCCAGAGCCAGCACCAATGAATATCAATACATGGTCTGCAGCTGGCATAAATGCAAGTGACTTAGTAGGTGTACGTATTGGTCAACAGGAACCATCCATTGACCAATGTGCGGCTAACGATTACGGTTACTATAATGCAGCAGTAACAGCAATTATTTGGCCTCCACCTGAGGCAGAAGAACATCGGGCTAAAATCACTGTAGGAGGTACTGTTTAATGAACTTATCGCAAAATATGAAGAATGAGTTGACTAATGAAATTAACTTCGTCGTCAAGAAAATGAGGGATACCAGTTCTCCAGTTGAAAAACTATATTTCTTTAGTGCTCTATATGCCATAACTCAAAGAATAATAAACTTCGAATACGACCCAGAAGTAACTTTTATCCATCAGGTATTGCAACATGTCTACAACACGGTTAATAGCAGGATTACAATGATAACAACCGGCCAGCAAGCACAAGTAGGTATACCTGATAATTTATTTACTAGTCTAGAAAATTCGCTCGCAGAACTGGTATTTAATATTGAAAAGGGAACGAAGATTTATCCACAACTTCAAACAATGGTGAATCTTGCCTATAGCACGACTGGTAATGGTTACTATTTGTATTTGAAAGGTATGTTGAAAGTTTAACTTATAAAGTCTCTATTGTTGAAGGCCCCTCATTACTGAGGGGCCTTTTCTGCATTCGGTTACTTTATTTGATATTTCATCTTGTATATTATTCTGAAGCTAACAGATGCATTTTCAGGGTATAGGGC
>CAZCOB010000012.1:0-51536 GCA_964500415.1 uncultured Dehalococcoidaceae bacterium
TGTATTATCTGGTCGAAGGCACGCTGCAGGAAGGTCGAGTATATCGCCACGACCGGAATAAAGCCCTGTGTCGCCATACCGGCGGCGAAAGTGACGGCATGCTGCTCACAGATGCCGACATCAAAGATACGTTCCGGAAATTCCGCGGCAACGACACTCAGGCAGTTACTTTCCGGCATGGCCGGCGTCACCACCACCAGTCTGGGCTCTTCACGGGCTACCCGCAGTATCGTCTGAGCGAAGACTTCACTGTAGGTCGGGATTTCGCCGTTGCCATCACCCTTGGCGGGGACGCCATGAAAATAAACGGCATTACTTTCAGCGGGACTATAGCCCTTGCCTTTAGTGGTGACCACGTGAACAAGAGTCGGTGTGGTAGCGGAATATCTGACCTGAGCCAGAACACTCTCAAGGTCATGGATATTATGCCCATCAATCGGCCCGATATAAGTAAAACCGAGTGCTTCCCAAAGCGGCGTCGGCATTAAGAAACCTTTGAACCTGCCGGCAAGCTCCTGCCCCAGGTGCCACAACTTGGTACCCAATGGCAGAGAAATGACTATTTTCTCGCCTTTTCTCTCAGCCTTGCGTAAACGCTGGTCGAGTCGCACCCGGCCCAATAACTTGGCCAGGGCACCTACAGTGGGAGAGATAGACATGCCATTATCATTGAGAATGACGATAAGTTTAGAACTCAGATGGCCTGCCTGATTAAGCGCCTCAAAAGCCATCCCCGCCGTGATGGCGCCGTCACCGATAACCGCCACCACATTGTAATCGTCACCGGCGAGGTCACGGGCTATGGCCATACCCAGGGCGGCTGAAATCGAGGTACTGGCATGGCCAGCGCCGAAGGGGTCATGCTCACTTTCGTCACGGCAGGTAAATCCGGATAATCCACCGTACTGACGCAGGGAACCGAACTCCCGGCGACGCCCGGTAAGCAGTTTATGCACGTAACTCTGGTGGCCTACGTCCCAGATAATCTTGTCCCTAGGGCTGTCAAAGACACGATGGAGAGCGATGGTAAGCTCGACGACACCCAGGTTAGAAGCGAGGTGACCGCCGGTAGTGGTTACGGTGGTAATAATTTCACGCCTGAGTTCGGCAGCCAGTTCTTCTAGCTCCGCCAGAGATAATCCTTTCAGGTCAGCGGGAATATTGATTTTATCCAGTAATCTCGGCATAGCCTTTTAAACGACGGATACAGGGCATCAATATAAATACTATCAAGCCGACCGAGTAATTGTCAAGCTGAAGACTCGTTTGAAGTCGTTTCCGCCGGTCAGCTTGACGCTATCGGTGCAGGTTTGCTACACTCGCAACGTGGCTTCCCTCGAAAAACAGATACTCGATTTTATCGCAGCTACCTACAACCTGCTCCAATGGCCGGGAGTAGTCGGCCTTATGGCTGTAGAAAGCGCCTGTATCCCCTTCCCCAGCGAACTTATTATGCCCCTGGCCGGCTGGATGCTCATCAAGGAACAATCACTGCCGGCTACATACGTACTTATAGCCGGCGCCTACGGAGCCCTGGGCAATACCATCGGCTCGATTATTGCTTACGTCGTCGGTATGTGGGCCGGCCGGCCCCTGCTGAATAAATACGGACGCTATATTTTGATATCGCAGCATGACCTCGCCGTGGCGGACAGGTGGTTTACCAGGAGCGGGAGCTGGACGGTATTTGTCTCACGTATATTGCCGGTGATACGCACTTACATCAGCCTGCCCGCCGGTATTGCCAGGATGAATATCGTCAAATTCCTGATATACACCTTCACAGGCTCTTTTATATGGAGCGCCGGGCTGGCATACGGCGGCTACCTGATGGGAGAACACTGGGAAAAACTACGGGAAGTCATGCGTCCCTTCGACCCGCTTTTCATCGCTATAATAATCGTTCTTATTGTTTTTTATATTTACCGGCATGTCAAACACTCACACAACGATTCAACGTAGCATTAATGAAGCGAACGTATTGACCCGGGCAGTCATACGTGTTACATTTTTAAGGAAACAGGTTCCCGTCCCTGTAGCTCAGTTGGATAGAGCGGCTGCCTTCTAAGCAGCAGGTCGTGGGTTCGAGCCCCTCCAGGGACGCCAGAACAGCTATTTTAGCTTCAGAATTGCTCAAAAACCGTCCTCAAAACAGGGGCGGTTTTCTCTTTTTTGGAGAAGTTGCACAACTGCTTTTAGCTTCGTAATGCTTCCCGTTGCCGCCGGATACTTGTCCGGCGGACTATTCCTGAAAGAGGAGGCAAGTAGGATAATGGGAAGTAGAAAGAACTTGAGGTGGCAGGATATGGACAAGGAAAACATACATTTGCAGGAGCTAATCCGGTATTTCGATACCTATAACCGCAGCGAAGGTAAGTCGCCGTTCACCTTGCGCTGGTACCGCGAGACGCTGAATACGTTCCTGCGCTGGCTGGTGGAGACCGAACGCCCGGTGACCCTGGGCTCGATCGATGAGAACGGCGTCCGCGAGTTTATCCTCTGGATGCAGGCGCGGCGTATCCACGGCCACGAGATAACAGCGTCGACGGTAAACAGCCGGGTGCGGGCCCTGCGGTCTTTCTTCAACTGGCTTTACCGGAAGGGCTATACCGGGAGCCATTTACTCCAGGACGTGAAGCCTCCCCGCCTGCCGAAAGTGATGGTGGACACCCTGACGGATGAAGAGATAGCCCGCATCATGGCCAGCCTGGACCGGTCGACCATGGCCGGCAGCCGGAACATCGCCATCCTGGCGATGTTCCTCGATTCCGGGCTGCGCCTCTCCGAACTCGTCGGGCTGAAAGCCGCGAACGTCCACATCGAAGACCAGTACGTGAAGGTCATGGGGAAAGGCTCCAAGGAGAGGATGGTGGCCTTCGGCAATACCGCCAGGAACGCCCTCCTCAACTACGCTGTCCACTTCCGGGGAGAGCCGGCCCACCCCGGGGTGGAGGAGTTCTTTCTCACCCTCGACGGGTATCCCATGTCCAGACAAGGGGTAATTTCCCTGCTACGCAGGGTCGGCGCCGTGGCCGGGGTACCCCGGCTGCACGCCCACCTCTGCCGTCATACCTACGCTACCAATTTCTTAATCAACGGTGGTAATGTCCTGCTCCTGAAACAAAACCTGGGTCATACGACCCTGGCGATGGTGGACCGATACGTACACCTGGCGACCAGCAGGGTAGCCATCCTCAGCCGGGATTACTCGCCACTGGATAGACTGAATATTCGCGGCTTGCGTCGAGGGGGGAATGGGGGCAGGGGTAACCGCAGGGACGGGGTCAAGGTATTTCAGCGGCATTCGGGGGACGTGTCAATTCGAAAGAAGAAAAAGGGAAAATGATCAGCTTGAGGTTACTTTTACCCTCATATCTCGCAGCGGTGCGTAACCCGCCGACAGCAGCAGCTCGTCGATTTCGTCGCAGGTTATCTCGCTACAGCCGTGTACCAGGGCCAGCCCCAGCATTATAACCGTGTTACGGCTCGGGTTTTTCTCGCCCTTTTCCAGCCTGCCCAGGAAGGCCTGGTCGAGACCCGTCAGCTGCCAAAGGCGGTAGTTCGATTTGCCGGCCCGGGTCCTGAGGTTATGCAGTCGATCGCCGAAATTCATAACGCGCCAACTCTTTATTGCCATCCCGATGATAATTAAAAAAAGGAGGCTACTTATAGCGTACCTCCCCGTTTACACATTTACCAGCGAATTTTGCACTTTGGCTGTATGTAAATCCGGTTACCGGGCCGGATTACGTACAGCAGCTGTAAGATTATACCAGTTTATCCAGTTCATCAAAGCTGTCGATCCCCCCTTCTCGAGATAGAACCAGGCCTTGCCTGACCAGAGCGTTGTAGGTCATGTTATATCCCAGACCCAGGTTGCTTGAAACTCGCAGCAGTCGCCCCAGCAGCTTACCGTCCAATTTCACCTTGAGCTTGCGGCTAAATCGCGCCACTGAAGTCTGTATACTGCTTCGTGACGTCCCGACAATACCAGCGATATCACCGTAAGAGAGGGGTCTTTTATATTCCCGGTGGCCGACATTGTGCCAGAGCCACCAGGTCATTTCTTCCGTTTCCCGCTCGAGGGTTAACGTGAAAAATTGCTTCCTTAATTTACCCGGCATATCGATTAGAGCCTTGACAATGTAAGCACGGGCATCGTCGGAGAGACCGTCGTCGAGGAAACGGGTTCTGTTCATTTTCCCCTTTTTGAATACGTAGAGGAAAACAGGTAGTCTGGTAATTGGAGTGTTAAAGAAGGCATAGTTCGCGAGATGAAACCATGCCGGGCGCACCTCTATGGCAGTATTGGCATATCCGGGCCCATCGTACCGGTGGAACAGAGTTATCCAGCGCGGTTCACCCGCCATCTTGAAAGGCTCCATATAGCCATTTTCTTCCTCGCACACACCTTCTTCCGATACTATTTTGGCCAGGTCCTCAATGTCCAGGTCATCCAGTGAAAACATTATGCCGCCCCCATCTTCTCTATCAAGTACCTTTTGATAGGTGTAATCTGTTATAATCTTCCATACCTGCTCGGCGGGCATACCTTTTATCTTTAGGTCGTCTGGTAATGACTCCACCGATTTACCAAAGATAGCTTCCTGCCCACTTATTAGATATTCCCAGAACCATACGGCTTCCTGGTGGATCCTACTTACCGGGGCGTACCTATAAAATACCCTGCCCGTCATGTCACAGGGCTGAATGAAATCCCCGTATTCTCTAATCCTTTGTTCCGGTATGGAATAATTATTGTTATAGACATAGAACGGCATCAGGAACCCATCGGCAATGTACTTCTTACGCAGCTCTTTCACCCATTGCGCCAGGTTACCGTCCTCCATCACCCATTGGGCGCGTCTTTCTTCGGCTTTCCTTATCTCCGTGATTTCATAATTTTTTTCAGTCATCATCTCAATCCGGCAGTTGTTCCTCTAAGACTATTATCCCACCAATATTGATTATGTCAACCCCTCCCCTACTGGAAAATGATCATAAGTGAATCGTATTCATGAATTCCAGACTTTCGGAATACACGATGCGAGAATTTGGTGTTTTAGGTTAACACATCAAGCCGTGCGGACACCTAAGCACATACATATTATCATTGCTGTACGTAATCGCGTATCTTTATAAAATTTACATACAACTAAACCGTCCAATCATCTGGCAAAATATCGTACTCACGGATTATGATTACATTGTATGGGATTTAGCGTGCACTTTGAGTGTTATCATTGCATTTCTAGGTGGTTCTAGGCCGAAATAGCCGGTTCTAGGAGGCTACCCTAGAAATGCACCAAGTGGAGGGTAAGAATGAACATTATCGACGCACTTAAGAAGAAACATAAGCAGCAAACAGGCCAGAAACACAAAGGGCTAGGGGAGCGGAAGCAGTTCAACATGAACATCTACCCCGGAACTATCCATAAAATAAAAAGGTTGGCGGCGGAATTCGCCGTGCCAAGATACGCCCTCACCGAACATCTGCTGGAGACCGGGCACTTCTATGTTTCCAGGATACTGAAGAACCGCAAGAAGAGAGACATATTGCGAGAGCACCTCATCGACGAACACATGCTTGGTACGGGTCATTGTTCCGAGGAAATTTTAAGAATAGGAGAGGGGCGATACGCTTCGGAGATGATCTCACTGGGGAAAAACGTTGTCAGGGACTACAGGGTACTGGAACGCGTTTGGAGGGATGCTAAAAAGACTGGCAATACGGATAACGTCGATAAAGCCAGAAAAAAGCTAGTAAGGTCTGCGCTATTTCTTGCCGATTGGCTGTCCAGCCATCCCCTCGAGGAACCGGAGCTGAAAGAGATGGGAGGTGACTACGAAAATAGCCATAAAATGACAGGATTTTATAGCTACACTTAAGCCTATTTTATTGATTATCAAACTCTGTGCGTATATGTTGTCTTAGAAACCGGGTATATCCTTGAGACAATAAGTTAAAAGTCGCGTCCACATACAACCCTGTTTACTTGCACTTGCATCCAGCAATTATGACATGTTAGATGGGGATTTCTCTCAATCAGCTGTTTTTGAAGACATAAAAAAGGGGGGGTGAGTCTAAGACTCACCCCCCCTTAACTTTCGCCCACTATTCGTAAAGTTTACGGACAGTCAGCGAAAGGAATATTAGCGGCTGCCTTCGCCAGTTTCGGTTGGGCTTTCCCGATGGGAACAGGGCTATCAATCGGTATCTTGTCGCCGCTATTGTTGTAACGGTCAAGCGTTCTTGCCAGAGACCGGATGGCTTTGACATCGCTGCCGCTAAGGATAGTCTGGATATCCGCTAACGATACCGGTATAGGAGCGCCATTGGGCAGTCCGGTGTTGAGGATTGCCGCTACAGCCTGGAAAGCAGCTCTCTCTTTAGCCTGGCACAGTCGGGTGCGTTTGGTGCGGTCGGAGTTTCTCGCTTTGTTAGCCCAGAGTATACCCATGAGATCCTCGACGTTGGTAATGTCCCGCCAGCCTATATTAATGTCGCTTCCAAGATGTTCGGTAAAGATATATGTAGTGAAGTCCAGACGGTTCTTCCAGAAGCCGGGGGTACGCGTAGCCTCACCACAGGGTGACACTATCACTTCGATAGCAGCATCGTCGGAGACCGGGCCTACCACATTACAGAACTGGTCCTTACCCTGGGCGGTAGCCGTATTCGTAGTATCCGCCTTGGGGCAGGTGGTGTAGACGAATTCCTTGGAATCGCCGTTATTGGCTAAACCGAATGGCCCAAATCTCTTGCCATTGGTGTCAGTCACTATGACGCCCATCACCGCACTATCGCCAGTGTTGGTCACCACAATCTTCCAGGAAGCCTTCGACTTGCAGTCAGGGCAGCCACAATCGGGCTTGTAGTCACCGCGGCCACCCTTATTCCAGTTATTCCAGAAATTGTGGTCGCCGTCACCGCAGCCGCAATCAGATTTACAGACGCTGCAGGTCTCCAAGTCGGAGTAAACACCATCGCCATCACAGTCAACCGTCTTCTCTATGGATATCCCGGCATTAGGGACGATAAACTCAACCGTGGCATCGTCATAGACCGGGCCTACCTGATTACCGTACTGGTCCAAACCCTGGGCGGCAGCGGTATTAGTAGTAGTCACCGTAGGGCAGGTGAAATAGTCAAATGTTACGGAATCATCAGGGTTAGGTAAATCGAAGGGCCCAAATGTCTTGCCGTTGGTGTCGGTAACGGTGATGTTCATCACCGCGCCGTCGCCAGCGTTGGTCACGACAATCATCCAGGAAGCCTTCGGCTTGCAGTCAGGGCAGCCACAATCGACCTTGCCGTCGCCGCAGCCACCCTGGTTCCAGTTATTCCAGAAATTATGGTCGCCGTCACCGCAGTCACCGCAGCCATCCTGATTCCAGTTGTTCCAGAAATTATGGTCGCCGTCACCGCAGCCATCCTGATTCCAGTTGTTCCAGAAATTATGGTCGCCGTCACCGCAGCCATCCTGATTCCAGTTATTCCAGAAATTGTGGTCACCGTCATGGCAGCCACAATAAGGGTTGCCGGCAGAGCAGGTCTCTAAGTTGGAGTAAACACCATCGCCATCACAGTCAACCGTCTTCTCTATGGTGATAAGGGGGTACTCATTTGGTATTTGGCACCAGAGACCGGCATCCCGTGTCATGTCTTCGTAGGGCAAGGGCGGCACATCTTCTGTGAAGGGGTACACCACAAACTCATCCGTCATTCCTGTCATCATGTCAGCGTCGGAGTCTATGTCGTCAGCGCCCTGGTCCTTGTCGGTGAAGAAACAGCCCTCTGGCGCCACGAACTCGACATAGTACATTCCGGGGGCCGCCACCGTGAAACTGTAGTAGCCGGCAGTATCGGTCGCGGTGGTCGCCACCAGGTATTCCTGGTTGTCGTAAAGGTTGACTTCAACGTTGGCCAGACCCACTTCACCGTCATCCTGGATGCCGTCTTTGTCGGTATCTATCCAGACAAAGTCGCCGATGATGGCCTGCTCTCCGCAGAACTTGGGTACGTTGCGTACGGTATAGTGGTTTCCCGCAACATCATCGTAGTCAAGCTGAAATTGCCAGCCATCCCTCTCGTCCGATTTGTTGGTCATGTCCCATTCAATGCTGAAGTCGTTCGTACCCCAGGCACCATCAGGACCCGCCGGAATATCGCCTACATCGACAACTCCACCTATAATCTTCGCGTTGAAGGGAACATAGGTGAGAGTGGCGATTACGTTGTAGGCATCCCCCGGGCCATAGTTCACAAAATGAACATCAGTCCAGATAGTGATTATTCCCTCCGGGTCCCCTTCCCAATAGGGGTCAGTGTGCGTGGATGCCCGGTATTCGTCAGGGCATATCTCGGCGGGTGTGGAAGCGGCAGCCTTAGGCGCCGACGGTAAACCACCAACTGCTGCCAGCAACATAGTTAGCGCCAGCAGGGTTGAAAGTACCAGTTTCATACTAATTACTTTCTTCATTGTTAACCTCCTTTGAATTTTATTCTTTGTATATTGCCGTGGTCAGTGTCTTTAGTAATTTCTACCTCCTTTAGATTGATTATTCTTCTATTGTTATAGTTATTATTTTCAATAATTCGTACCTCCTTTACGCATATTGCGATGGGTTTTCAGTCCGCGTCCTCCCAAATGTGACTCGCCAAGCTGTACCAAGCCAGCTCCCAGTGCCTGCCTTCGTGGGTTCTTACTCCGCTTCTCAGAGTCGAGATGCCTGTTTCCCTCAGGGTTTCAATGGCCAGTCTGTCAAGTAGTCTAACTGACAACTCTTTTAACCGGCCTCCGCCCTAGCCTGAACAGGGCGGACATGTTCGCCCGTACGCCTGTGCCTGATCTACTGGGCACACGCTGCCGGCAGTTACGGCAAAAAGCGCACCGATGTCAATGGTTTCTGTCACCATTTCAGGTTCTTCGTAAGGTTCTTTCATGCTACTACCTTCTTTCTTGGCGGTCAGTATCTGACCGCCGGCGATAGGCATGCCGATATCAATGGTATCAGCTAGCATTTTGGGTTTTTCACAAGGCTCTTTCATGCTACCACCCCCTTTCGTTTGAGGAGCTCTGATTTGAGGGCAGCATAGCGGCAGGCGCTGGGAGCTGGCTTGGTCAGCTCACCCGTTTCGGAAAAGGCTACCCCCATACATCTCCGACAATATTTTGCTAGGTTACATTCCTTACAAACTGACAGGTCCTGCCAGGTTATTGAGCGTAGATAGGTCAACTCGGGGCTGGGATTGGTTCGCCAGATTTCGGCAAAGCTTGTTTCTCTGAGATTGCCAACCTTCATGGGCATCAGCAGACAGGGGAAAACGTCACCCGTCGGCGAAATAGAGCAGGTCCCCTGACCGGCTTTGCAGACTCCTTTTTCTTTCGGGCCGACAACGTCTTCTCTGGCCTTCTCATGGTCAAAATAGCAACACAGCTCGGTAAAATCAGCTTCATACTGGTAGGGAGCCAGAGAACCGCTTCTGGTGGGCACGAACTCATGTCCGAAACGGTGATATACCCCGAGTTTTTGTGCCAGGCTCTTTATCGCTTCGACTTCGTGAATATTTGAATCCATAAGAAGAGTCTGGAGCGACACTAATATTCCCAGACTCTTGAGCAGTTCAACAGCCCGTATCGTAGCGACTAATGAACCATGCCTCCCAGTGATACCGTCGTGCGTATCCGGGGTTGCCCCATGCAGGCTTAAGCCTACCGAGGCCGGTTCCAGCCTCTTTATTTCCCGGGCAATGTCAGGAGTAATCAGTGTTCCATTGGTGAGTAATATCGTGATGAAACCTCGCTCCCTGGCATAGAAAGCGATGTCAAAGAAGTCTCGCCGGATCAGTGGCTCTCCGCCGGTAAGCATGAGATACATGGTGCCCGCCTCTGCCAGCTGGTCAAGAATATTCTTTATTTCGGAGAACGATAACTCGTCCCCAGCAGGCACATCTACATAGCAGTGCTTGCAGGCTAGGTTACAGCGATGGGTTACTTCCAGGCTTACCTGAATGGGTACGAGGCAATTGGCGGCCCTATCCATGACGCCCTGGAGCAGGGGACGTAATAAAGTTTCAGACATCATAACCTCCTACACTTACCCCGACACGTCTTTCATATTGATGAGTCCCGCGTCGAGAAGCTGTTCGCAGAACTTCTCAACGTCACTCCGTGCCTTTTCTGGCGATACCTCGAACTTATTACAGACCTCGGCCACGATGTCTTTGGTCGGCTTGGTACCATCGGCCAAGGCCCATATCAAGCTAGCCGTCTTATTCAAGACACGAACTGTACTACTATCCCTTTCCGCTATCACCACCTCGCCAGCAATATCGCGCCAGACAAGGCGCTGTTCTCTAACCGGGTGTACTGTCTCTGTCATTACTTCTTCTCCTTTTTAGAGAGATTCGATAGTCTGCCAGAACGAACCGTCAGGTCGAAAACCAAGCTCATACGAAGGCACTTTGACGGCTATCTCGGCGCTCAGGTCGGCTCGCTCCTGCATAGAATCGTCACCGGGTATTTCAAAAAGCGGGGAGGTATCGAAAATTTGAGCAAGGAGTCTGGTATAGGTCTCCACTTTATTCAACTTTCGGAGTGAGACCCGCGTATCGTGTCTTAAAAAGAAAATGGAGGAAAGAACACTCGAACTGTTGCATTTACGCGGCGTCCCGCCATCGAAGGGGGTGCCGGCAAGATTGAACCCCCCGTTACTCCGACCGATAAGTACGGTCTCATCGTTAAGCACCTTCCTTCCGTCAGACAACCCCGCAACGGTCGACTTACCGGAGCCAGAAGGTCCTGTAAATAGATAACAATTTTTATCGGCTACTATCCCACAGCCGTGTACCAGGTAGGCATCAAGGGCAGCCTTCTTCAGCTTGGAATAGATTCCCGAGTAGATGCCGCGCATCAGGAGGTTCATAAGCTTATAGTCCACCACTGGCGAAAACAACTCCCTTTCCGTATCAACGCGGAGGGTAGCACTTGGCCAATCGATGCGGCACTCCAGCAGCTCCGGCCTAGTTACAAAGCCGTTATCCTCAAGGTGCGATCGCGCATTCGCCAGAAGGCTTTTTACTTCAGTGGGGGTCAGCTTATTTCTGAGGTTTAACTTAATCCTGAAGTCAGGCTCCCGGGAAACCAGAAAGGGACGGTAACTGGAAAGCATCCTTTCCGTCAATTCCGGGTCCTGGCATTGAATCTCGATGCAGACACTTCCGAGTTCTATCTTCACTATCCAACTCCGTTTTTGGGTTGCCACATTTAATCTCGCATTCCTAAAGGAAAATCTGTATGGCGATTCTATGCAGTGAGGCGAAAAACTTTTTATAGACTACCCCGTAGTGACGCCGGCGGGAGGTGCGTCCTCCCCTAGCGAGGCAATGTCTTAATATTGTCCACAGATGGAACGACGTATAAGAAATACAGGCCAGTGCCAGTTGCAGCCAGCGGCCGGAACCGTGTATCACCCGGAGTGGCCCACCAATGGTCCTTATAAGAGTGACCCTACCAATAATGCTCTTGGCCCTTATAAGTTTGGCCTGAAGGTTGGCATCGCCCTTTTCCAGAAAGTGATATCTTCCACCGATTTCGCGTCTCCCGATGGAGCGGTGAATCGTCAGCATCCCGCCCCTTTTGAATACGACAATATCACCGAAGCGTATTTTATCCAGAAACGCCTTTTCCACCAGAACCTGATTGCCGCGCCTGATTACAGGATACATGCTGTCAGAGACAACCCTTGCCCAGCACGCCCCGTTTTTCATGAGCAGTTCTTCCCAAAGGTCATTGAGCACATACGAGGCAATCTTGGGATTTATACCGGTGCTCTTATCATTTAAGGAAACTTGCATACTTACTGCCTCATGACCCAAATAGGTACATATAAACATTGGGTTGAAATTGAAAAAGTATAGCGTTCTCGAGTTAAAAAGCAACCTTATGGTTTAGGATCGAGGTAATCCATTCCTTGCTAAAGGTATTTGGATATTCATGTACTAACAATTCCCTTTGTAATTAAGACAGATAATTTGGCAAGAGAATCTTACCTGTATGTATCCATTTAACACGGCTCATCGCCGCTTTTTCATTTACTTACGGGTGAAGCCTGTAAGACTTTGGTTTTCGGACTGCTTGCCCGGCCACCGGTTATTACCGCAGTAATCTTTGGGAATATACTGCTAATAAGTTTATACGCACAAACTGATATAGCGATGATTATTATCGGGATAGCAAAATAGAATAATAACTTGGAAATGTCAGTATTCGGAGTCCAGAACTTTATTATTACTCTCTGAATAAATCCCATAAAGGGCTCATGAACTGCAAATACAAAGAAGCTACCGCTTCCCAACCACAGGAACAATGCCTTTACTTTTTCATTCACTAAAAGGAATTTTGATAGGTAAAAAGCAGCAAACACGCCAGTTAAGATTCCCATGCGACGCAGCAACGGGCTGAATGATTGCTCTTGAAAAAGCGTATCAATAGCCAATAAAATCAGGCATACTAATAACATTATCTTGCCGTACCTATCAGTTAAAAACGGGGTCTTTCTTTTTATAGCTATTACTGAGCCGGCATAGAAATAGAAAATGGGGCCATGAGAAGGAATGATAGAAATATCATGTTTAGGCCAGAAATTAAACAAATATATTAGAAATAAAAGACCAAGAAAAACAAGAGGAACCTTCTTGTGTATTAAATGGAATACGGGCGCAAGCGCAATCAATATCATCAGGTCTCGAATAAAATAAAACTGAAATGCAATTGGGTGGCTGTTTATTCCTATAATCAAATCAAAGTATACAAAAACTCCGGACTCTGTGATGTGTGGAATACCCCCTGCAAAATATGTCGATGTAATAGAAAGATTTTGCGCCACAGCTATCAGCGAAAAATACAATAAATTCCAAAATAAGAATGGTATTAGTAGTGTTCTAAGTCTGGACTTGACCTTTTTAAAATATGTCGCCCTGGACCATTCAAGCTGGTAAAAAAAGAGGAACCCCGACATAAAGAAAAACAGAGGTACGGCAATATGAGCTAAATCTACGGAAATAAAATCTCTTATGAAATTTGCCCAGAAGCCTGTGGGGTCCAATGCTGTTTCGGTACCGCCAAAATGAGTAACAGACTCATAGGCATGTATAAATACCACTCCGATAATCATCGGAAAACGTATCAAGTTTAACCTTTCTGATGAATCACGGTCTAATTCCATTGTATTACTCCTACACTTCCAAGACGCCGGTGTCTTTGACTCCAAAACCTGATTTATGCCCCCGGTACTATTAAATCTCCACACCGGCTAACTGCCGGCTGGCTTTGGATAATATCAGGGCTAGCTGAACATCGAGTGCCTGCTGGCTAAAACCGAGCGTCGCCATCAGACCGGCAGCAGTAGTACCTTCAGAGGCACGACGTAATATGTCAGCTTCAGTGTTGGTCAGTGTATCCCTGTCCTCTTGACTGACGGGCAAGATGTTTTGAAATTCGTCCAGGACACGTTCGGCAACAGTTGGCCTGAGTAGCGCGTGACTGATTGGCTTGGCCCCTTCAGCCACTTCTTTAATCGCGTTAACGAGATGTTCCGGGTCAATATCTCGGGTGATGCAGGCACTGGCTCCACTCTTGATGGCCGCGAAGAGACGCTCGTCATCCTCGTCCTCCAGCATAAGAATCACCTGTATTTGAAGCAATTTGCGTTTGATACGGCGGGCTATTTCCAGGCCACTCAACCTGCCGAAATTGATATGTAGAATGGCTATATCGGGGGAATTAGCCTTAATAAAACGCTCGGCTTCCTTATAAACCCCGGTAGCACCGACCACGTCAATATCTTCCTCACCAGTCAGGGCTACGTATATCCCCTCCCTGAAGATAGCTAGGGGGTCGGCAACATATACAGTAATCTTTGACAATTATCTTTTTCCTTGCTAAGTTTCGTTAAACCAGGTAGCCGATATCATTGTTATATTACTGTGCTTTGGTATTAGTAGCCCTCCGCCTCCTCATCATTAGCCAAGCAACTTCAGCAGCAATCAAGACCATAGTGACAGTGCCGCCGACCAGCCACCAGTAGATGTTTGATGCCGGTTGTTCTTCCGCTGGTTCTGGCTCTGTTTCCGTGTCTGGTGCTGATTCTGGCGGTATGGTCTCTTCAGTAACTGGCTCTGTCGGTTCTGGTACAGTCTCCTCTGGCGCAGTTTCTGCCGTAGGAGTCTCTGCCGGTTCCACCGGCGATTCGGGCGTTTCCGGCACTTTGACCTCAAATGTACCGGATAAATAATTGATGACTACGGTAAATTCCCCGGCTTCATAAATTTCGCGGGTAAATGTAACCATCTCGCTTTGTCCCCCGGCCAGACTCAACTCTTGAGTGTCCACTATTTCATCGTTTATCGCGAGCGATACTCCGTAAATACCGGCGATGTCACCATCATTGGTTACCAGCGCACTAACCGTAATTTCCTCCCCGAGAGTAATTTCCTCGGGTGATATTGAAAGGTCGCTAACGGTAAAGATGGCCGGGCGAACATCTGCCATGATCGTATACATTGAAAAATGACCGATTAAGGTGCTGAGGGTATTGGCCCCGGTGTCAATGGTACATTCCACTCTCTCCCATTCCTGGTTCTCTTCATTCCACGTGGCGATGTATAAATCTTCTTCAAAAGTCCCTGCCGGCACCCATTCATCTCTGTATTTCATCGTCAGTATTACTGCAGGGTCGAACCTTGCACCGCTCGGGCCAAGGTCGTAAACGCCGCCAAGCACCTCCGTGTCTGCCGGGGCGGACGGAGGTTCAAATAGTGTTTCGATGTTAATCGTAAACAAGAACGAATCGAATTTGTTCCTGAGATAAGTGCCCTTTGCGATGAAGACTGTAACCTTCATATCAAGACTGGGGGCCTCAACATCTTCAAGCAATATCAGGCTGTTACTGGTCACCGACTTCACATTGGTTGACATTTTCTCACCGGTAGCAGTACTACCACCGCTGCTTCCACCGCCACCACCGCCGCCACCATCATCTCCACCTCCACCAGAAGATGCCGAGGTGGTGAAGGCATAATCAGGTGAGACACTGGCAAAACCGGTCCCCGGTATCCTGGACCCCACCCTGTAGTGGTAGGTAGTCAATGGAGAAAGCCCGGTTAAGACCACGCTATGCGCCGAGACAAGGGTCGCGTCCTCATCTGTCTGGTAAACGTAATCGCCTGCGTCCTGATGAGAAACAGTATCGTAAAATACCTGTGAGGTGGCGCCACAATTTGTCTGCCAGGAAACGGTAACACCCTGTGCGTCAACATTTGAGGTCGAGACCTCATAAATTATCAGGGGTACACTGCCTGTAATCTCAGTGTTACCGTTTCCTGCCGCAACCGGAGTAGATTGCATTATCAGGCTAGCCAGCAAAAGCAGGCATGAGACAAATTTCCATTTCAAAGCTACGCTCTCCTCTTAACCAGGAAGAAGACGAATAATCCTACTACTACCACCGCAATCACCCCGCCTATCAACGACCAGTTAGTTGCCGGGGATTCCGGCGAAGACGGCGTTTCCGGCTGTGATTGTTCAATTGTGGATGTCTCCTGCGGTAACTGTTCTTCGTCCGGTGTCGCTGGCGAAGATGTTTCCGGTGACGATGCCATTACAGCGGAGGGTTCTGCTTCTTCACCCTTAACATACTCCAGAGGATAAGTACCACCAGCTAATAAGTTATCTGATTCGTCTTTTACTTCGATATCAACCTTGTACTCCGCAGCCGACAGTAAGCCCTGGCCTTCAAAATCCAGCTTAAAATTTCGCGAGTATCCAGGAATAACAGGCCAGCCGGGGGCTACAGAGGCGGTAGCTACGACCCTGTCACCGTCCAGTATTTTTGCCTGAATATTAGGTTTGAAGTGGTAATTGCCATTATTGGCCAAGGTAACTATCAATCCTGTAGTCTCCTGGGATTCTGCTTTGACCGGGCTGATCTGCGTAACTTCGCTACTGGTATCCGTGTCATATCCGTTAATCGTGAAAAGTACTCTGGCAGCCACAGCGGTAATTGTGGAAATCATGCTACCTTCTTCAGGAACGGTATGGATGAAGACAATAGCATATCTACCACCCTCGCCTCCTTCCGGAGGAATTTTGGCAACAACGTCGATGGTCTGCAAATCTCCCGGTTCCAGATGGAAATCAGTCGGCGTAACAGACATCAATTCCCGGGCTGTATAAGGGCTCTCGTCCTCTTCCGGTTCGAGCACAATGAAATCCCGGTCGGCTGACATACCGTATCCCTTGATTTCAACCATGATATCCATCGGTTCATCCGAGGTATTCGATATTTTCATACTGCGGGAATAATCCTCACCGGGGTTGACCGAAGTCTCTATCTTGGCTCCGGACACGGTTAATCCGCCAGCCAGAACTGGAGAAACAATAGCCAGAAGCAGGTATACCGCCAGGATTGTACCAATGATTCCTTTTTTCTTCATATCCTCACTTCCTTAAGAAGCTGTATCGGTCTAATGCTGGTTTTAAAGCCAAGGCTGCGCGCAAGCGTACGCGTGCGTGGCCGTTCCGCCACTCCCGCTTTCGCGGGAATGGCAGAATTTTAACCAATCATTATAGAACTCGATTTACCGGCAGGTCGGGGATGACGATTACCGGCCAGCTTCTTCACAAGACGACTATAAGGGGGAGCCGGTGAAGGTGATGGTGATGGTATAACTGCCGGCGGGGTCGCCCTGGGTAACCTCCTGCCCGACATAGAGACCGAGATTTGTGCCGTCAGCTTGGGTCTGGGTGTAACCGCTATCGGCTGGCGAATATGAAGCCGCCTCGGACTTCTTTATCTGGAATTTTTCAGACAGTTTTACAGGCCCTGCTTTCGTCATGTAGCCTTTGTTCGGGTCCGGCGTAGTTGTGTCCATGACATCCACCGTCCAAACGGAAGCGTTAGTAGACACATTACCAGAGACAGAGCTTGAGCCGTAGTTGGTGACACCCGCTGTCATCAAGCCCAGGTCAATAGCCGAAGGAGCAGTGACGTCAAAGACGTAGTTTACCGTGAAAGTAGCCGCACTACTTGTCTTTCCGGCTACGATTACCGTAACGTCTCTGTCACCGGCGGTCGCATCCGAGTCAATTGTAAACGTAGCGCTTATATTGCTGGATGAAGTGAAGGTAACAGCGCCAGCAGTTACGCCTGTCCCGGATACATTAATCGTTGTCTCCCCATCGATAAAGTTGGTACCGAGGATGATAACCGTGGGTGCCGTACCATTATCACCGTTGTCAGGGCTGATGTTGGTTATGGTAGGCGTATCTGCAACCTCACCCGTGACGGCAGTTGTATCCGCCAGAGCAGTAGCCGGCAGCAACATCAGCGATAGCACCAGCATCACAGTCAAAATAGAAACAAAGCGTGTCTTCATTTTGGTCCTCCCTTCTCTCCCTGGTTGGATTTTTCACATTGTGATAAAAACCAGAGAGATGGTGTTGTTGTCTTTCTCTAAATACCGTTATCCCGACCACTCTATTTAGAGAACGTCATAACGTATTTTCTGAAACCTAGTCATTTTTCTCTGAATTGAATATTATCTTTTTCACATAACCACCTCCTGAACAAGTTGATTGTCACTATGGCAATCAATCGTGTTGGTTACTCCATGATTGCCGGTATATTCATTTGAATTTTGGGGAACTGGAGGCGACGACCGGATTCGAACCAGTGTATAGAGGCTTTGCAAACCCCCGCCTTAACCGCTTGGCTACGTCGCCTTGGTTATTGGATGATTACCGGGAAAGTCATGTAAATATTTGAAAACTAACTGAATTTATTAAGATTTCATTAAGTGGAGCCGAGAGGATTCGAACCTCTTACCCCCTGAATGCAGTTCAGGCGTTCTCCCAAGTGAACTACGGCCCCAAATGTGTATTCCAGGTCTACAGTCTTAAGAATGAGCGAACGTTATCTCTACTGTAGAGGAGGGCATAAGAAGCCAGCCCCACCCCCAATCCGACTATATCGGCAAGCAGGTCATAAATCGACATATCACGAAATGGTAACAGAGATTGACCGTATTCTGTGGATGCTGCGAGGAAAAGACTAAAAACCGCTCCGAAGAGCATCCTGTATCTAAATTGATTCCGGAAATTGGCACCATACACACTAACAAATCCCGTAATAGCAAAAAGACCGAAATGTACTACTTTATCGAAGTGCTCAAACCTGAGTGAACCAGGTATAACTGAGCCACCGATTGGAGCCAGCAACACGCCGAGGAGGAATAGCGTCCATAAAATAAGAACTATGATATTTTTTCCCATTAATTTGCTAACCTTTTGCAGCACTTGGTGCGCTGGCTATCAGTAGCATATCGAGTTACGTCATCGTCGTATAAGTCCATCAACCGGGTAAGCTTCATTATCTGGACTTTAGTCGTACCGTCCCATTCCAGCCAAGCCATTATTCCGTCAGTCCCTCCTTTATTTCATCTAAGGAGGTTATTGCTTGCCATATTCCGAGTTGGGCAAACTGCAAGCATGACAACCTGAATCTATCAGAGCCATTATTGATTTCATCTTTCATTAACTCTCTAATATCTCTATCAGCATTCAGGAGGTTCTGGATAGATGCCTCATACTTGCCATTCATCCTTAATGACCGTCTCTTTCGCTAACTCCCGATTTCCTGAGGGGTTTTGCGGCTGACTTTGCTGACATGCTTTGCAAAGTCCTTTGTCTCCGCTGGCAATCAGGACATAGGTCCCACACCTCTCGTGCCGGAATCGGCTGGGTCTGCGGCTCATACTTAACTTTAGTGCTGCCGCACCCCCAACACAGATAGGTAACCTGTATCATTTGCCTTAATATCTCCTCTAGCTACTGCTCCGAGTTTTATCGATATACTCTGCAGAGTTCCTTGCCTCAGAGTTCTCCTACTGCCCGCCAGAGCGCCTCCGCATCCAGACTAAACTCAAGCTCGTAGACCGGTATGGTCCTGGTCACCTCATCACTGAAGCCGGCCACCAAAGAGAGGGCAGCCTTTTTTTCTCTCTTGCAGGTACAAGCCGGCGTTACTATGTGTCGCATGAACTGTAAATATGCCTCCACTCTGTCAAGGCGGCGTACCAGTGTTTTTCTACTCTTCTTAAGAAGCATGATACAGCGTAAAGGTGCCGTAATATTCCGCCGGGGCGAAAATTTACTGATGATGGGGGCGCTCTGGATGCTCATGCCGTTGCCATTTGACGTTGACCGGGAAATCAATACCATTTCATCATTAATTACCTCGCCATCTCGTTCCCCGCAGAGACGAGCAATGGTCGTCTTCCCTGCCTCATCAGCCCCGGCGAACGCCAGCGCCTGTCCGTGACGCAGGATTCCACAGGCGTGTACCAGTATCGCCGGAATTTTGCCGTCGTATTTCATCTTGCATGCCGAGTAGAAGGCTCGTGACAGCAACCGATTGAGATGTTTGAACTCCAGGTTTGGATCGACCGGGCTTCCCTCGCCACTTATGCTGATAGTATCATGGGCAAAACGAGGGATGACTGAAGTCAAGCAAGCGTTCGTCCCGTAACGATTCCCCCCATGATTGTATTTTGTTTCAAATAAAGTCGCTTCCAGTTCATTGACGCTTGGTTGCTCGTTCTGGCCAAGTTCTATAGAGATGTCGACAGGCTGCTCCGTGAGGAAGTCATTGAATAGTGCTTGCAGACTATCGAACACTGTGGTATTACCGCAGTTAATAGCGCAGCAAACGTCCCCTATCTGAACACGCATAGTCCGGCCTCTGAGGTTCGGTAGGGTTTCTATATTTGTTTGTCGGTTCCTATTCATGGACATTGCTTTTTTAATTCGGCAGTTTTCAACTTAGTGTTTCGTCGCTACCGAATTATCTCCTTTGAGGTCAGTTTGTACTTGCGACTTCTTTTTTCGAAGATCCCGGAAAATTCGCGGAAGCCACTCAAACTCTTGGGATTTCTCCTTGTTTAACACAAAGCCTGCCACCTGTACTCCCATGCTCTCCAGTTCCTGCTTGCTATCCCTCGTTAAATCAAGTCTTGAGACATCCGCCTGAAGAACCAGCAATACCGCATCGACCCACTTGGCCAGGATTCTGGTGTCAGCGTATTCTATTACCGGGGCACTATCTACAATCACAACATCATAGACTTGTCTTGCCTTTTCCAGAAGTGCTTTCATCCGGGGCGATGAGAGCTCCTCCGCAGACTTTACTGATGCACCTCTGACGGGAAGGATGTCAATACCGTCAGCCTGTATGACATAGTCCTGTGGTTCATTCTTGCCTTTTAAAAAGTCTGACAAACCATCAGCTTGTTTCAGTTCAAAAGCTTCTGCTATACCAGGCTTTCGCAGATTTCCATCGATGAGCAGCACCTTCCGGCCCTGCAGCGCCACTGCCCGCGCCAGGTTAGCGGCTATTGTTGTTTTCCCCTCTTCTTCTCCCGGACCACTGACCAGGAGAACCAGTCCCCGATTGGAATCCAGCCCGAGGTTAGTCCGCAGCATGCGGAAAGCCTCTAGATACTGTGACGGGCTCTCCTTAAAAGAGGGGGGGTGAGGATTTCCCGCGCCCTCTATCCTAGCAATACGAGCAAGCACGGGAATTCCGACGTAACTGGCCACCTGTGAGGCGTCGCGGACTTTGCGGTCGAAGTACTGAAACAACAGGACACTCAATATTCCAAGAAGCAAAGCAGCAACTGCTGCTAAAATAACACTCCTCAAGCGCCCAAAGAAGGTTGTGGCTTGGGAGGAAACCACCGCCTCATCTACTATCCTGGCACCACCGCTGCTACTGGTCAACAGCTGGAGTTGAAGTTGCTGTCGCAGGTTATTTAGCGAGGCAGAACTTAGGCTATCGCCTCCTCCACTTTCAAGGTTGGCTATTTGCGCCGGCAGTCCCTGGACGGCATCGTTAGCTATGCGGAGTTGCTCCTTGACGTAGAGTAACTCGGTATAAACGTTCGAGTCGAGTTCATCTAGTTGCATCTGTTCCACCTGTGACAGCAAGAAAGCTAAAGTCACAGATACTGTCTTGGTATTATTCTGGATAGCAGCGAGCTCGCCATGAGTTAAGAGAACACTTTGTTCTGGGGCAGGTGGCTGGAGTTCCCTTAAAATTGACTCCAGAGCGGCGGTAACGGAGGCCGGGCCCCCGTTTATTCTCTCCTTTAGTGTCTCAATCAAGCTCTGGAGTCCCCATTGCGCCGAAGTTACTTCTCTCGGCTGGATCTGTTCAAGATGCCCGGGGACAGCTTCTAAAGCGGTGGAAGTCAGATTGGTGTGCTCGACCATTCTAAACAGTAAATCCGCACCGACTGCTTTGTATAAAGTCACCTCTATATTCGAAGTAAACTCGGCGGCGTAAGCTTCCTCAAGTCGTTGTCTAACACCATATAGTTCTAATACCTGATTCAGAACTGCTCCGGTGGCAGCGCTGGCCACACGGAGTTGTTCTTCAATAGCAAGCAACTGATTTTGAACCTGTGGGTCGATTTCCACCCCCCGTACAGCCCCCACCTCCGCAATTAGACTCGCAAGCTTTGTAGCCAATGCTCGGGTCCGAATCTCAATATCGGCTGTATCAGAGGAGAGCACCATATAAGCGCTTCCTGTGGATTCTGACTTAAGCTGCTGGGTAAGCGTCGAGAGGTCTATTGCTTCACCAGAGATAACCTCTACGTGTTGACTGAGCGCGTCCAACTGCAGCGGTGTCAGCGCTGTACCGGCATCTCTGGTTACCGGAACCGCCTCCCCTGGCGATTCGACAGCCTCTACCTCTTCTAAATGCTCGGTCGCTTCTCCAAGAGCGGCCAGGGCTGTATCAGTCTTTGCTATTATTGGGGTCAATAAAGGACTCAGGGAGAGGTCTACCTTGGTCGCACTTAGTTCCTTCATCTGATTCGTGGTATTCTCCAGAGCAGTCTCAATCTCGGCCAGCTTAGCCTTACTTACTTCATAGATGTAGGCTTCAGCTACCGCATTAGCCTGTTGTTGAGCCTTGGCAGGATCAGAAGAAGTGACAGTCACTCCTACGAGGCTCGCATTGCCGACTTGCTGGACCTTAAGAGAGCCAGCAAGTTTACCTGCTTCAAGCTGCAGGTATTCGGGATTTTCTACCTTTTCTGGTTCTAGCTGGGTAACCGCCCGTTCAAGCACACTGCGACTTTGCATCACCTGGAGCTGGCTCCCGATGTCCTGTCGATATGCAAATGGGAGTACACTTTCAAGTCCTACAGGTAAGGATGCCAGACCCGACTGTCCGCTTTGTACCATCACAGTTGCCGTCGCCTTGTAGACAGTCGGCTGCGCCGAATTAAACTTCCAGGCTGTCCCCGCAGCTACTAGCACGAGAAGAGCTATTATCCACTTGAATCGCCATAAAGCCTTCAACGACTTTGTTAAATCAAATCCTTGCTGCATATTATCCTTTCACCTCCCTTACAAATGGACACCTCGGTCTAGCTATAACGAAAGTACTCGAACCTTAATTAGGGGCGTGTGGTAGAGCAAATCATAGAGACAGCAATCCAAGAGTAAGTAATACTTCAACTCTTTAGGTCTGAGCAGTTCTTCTCCCAGCCTGGGAAGAGTATTCCTCATCAGTCTTAAGTAGAGGTATCTGGAATACCTCCGAAGCCGGTGCTTTTACGAAATCTCCTCCGTCAGTACGAATTTTCAGGTTCTTTTTGATATTCGTTATATGACCCCTACCCAGTCCGGCAACCTCGCACCCAAGCTCAAAGTATCGTCTTATTCTATCGTCATCAAGAATACCGAAACAGTCAATAATAGCTGCCGGCTGGCCAATCAATCGCACCACCTCATCGGGGTCCAGTTCCAGGTATTGCTTATGCCGTACTGCAAAAATAACGGCATGGGCTCCTTTGAGGGAGTCATCAAGGTTCCGGTTGATCCGAAGGTTCTCCAGTTTCTCCTGGTTTTGGAAATAGCTTGCTCTGCCGTACCCACTGGCTGGATATGTTTTTTGGGATTCAAATTCCCACCAGTGTTCCACATACGGGTCGTGTACTTTGATTTTAGCGTCCAACTCCGTCAGTCTGCGTACAATGATTTCAGAGCCACTATTGCGGGTATCACCCACGTCTTCCTTGTAGGAGGCTCCCAGTATCAAGACAGTAGCATCAGTAATAGTATGCCCCATAATACGCAGGGCATTTTGGGTGAGGTCAACCACATGTAGCGCCCTGGTGTCATTGATATTTATCGCTGTCGCGGTAATCCTGAAGATATTGTCATTCCCACCCAAGATATGCGTATTAGCCCACATTGCCAGTGCGCCGTCCTTGGGCAGGCAGTAGCCGCCGATGCCAGGGCCAGGGAAAATAATATTATTGTGAGTAGGCCTTACCCTTATAGCATCGACAACCTTCATCAGGTCTACCTGATTTCGCTCGGCAAAGAGGCTCCACTCGTTCATCAGTGCCAGAACGGTAGTGCGATAGGTGTTTTCCAGAACCTTGGCCGTCTCGGACTCGATAGGTCTATCCATGACTGTCAGCGGAAAGGCTCTGGTGTTAATGACTTTAGTAAGAAACCTGATAACCTTCTCTTTCGACTCCTCGTTTATACCGCTACACACACGCCAGAAGTCCCGTACGCTGGCAATATATTCTTTACCAGGCATGACTCTTTCATAACTGTGCGCCAGGAGGGGTTCTGCGTTTATACCGCGGCGCTGAAAAGCCTCTTTCATTATGGGATAGGCCACGTGTTCTGTGGTTCCGGGAGGCACGGTGGTCTCGATTAGGACCAGTGTCTGTGGCTGAACGCGCTCCGCTATTACCTGGAAAGTCTTTTTCAGGTCGGCCATATCTACCCATCCTGTTGATATATCACCCAGTGATTCTTTGACGAAGTCACACTGCACATCAACGACGACCACATCAGCCAGTTTCAACGCATCTTCATTAAAAGTCGCCACCAGATTTTTCCTCTCCAGCACGCAACGCTCTATCATGCTTGCTACTTCGGGGTCATCTGCTTTAATAGGAGATAAACCCCGGTTAAACCAGTTAATCTTCCAGTAGCTACGAGTACTGGGCCGCTGAATACCTATTACGAAATTGGTAAGTTCGCCGGACTCATCTTCAACGTCTGCTACAACGGCGGCCATAACAGCCCCGACAAACCCAAGACCTACTACTGTCACAATCTCACGTCCCATGACACGCTGGTCCGCAATCGCCTGGCTCAAACGCTGGAACTCCGATTCATAGTCTTCCAGCGCAGGTAGTTTGAATTGTTCGCCATCCGGGGCCACAGAATATTTTTCACTCATTTTTATCACCTAATTTATTATATTTATACATTGGAATGAGATTTTATATTGCTGTTTATGAATAATATTTAGCTCGCTTTAAATTAATCCAACATTTTTTACTAGTAGTGATTAGGTATGGCAAACTATTTTTGATAGAAAATTAGAAACTAAAATATAGGAGCATTAGGTGGAATCTTTAGCTATTAACGGTGGTCAACCGGTTAGAAATACATATCTACCATATGGGCATCAGTGTATCGATGATCAAGATATTGCCGCTGTAGTAGAAGTACTCAAGAGTTACTGGCTCTCACAGATCTCAAAACTAGATGAATTTAAAAAAGTGTAGTTATGTGTTATGGTGACCTCACCCCTCTAGTTAATCGATATCTAGGTCATGCAATAAGAAAACGACCAGATATAACATAAATGCTATTCTTTAGGTAAGGTACTGGATTTGCATATACTCTTTTGAACATAACCTCTTGCGGAAGGTCTACAAAGATCATGAAGCCAACGATCTAAAAGTAAGTCCTGTTTTAGCGCTTTTGGCCTGAGCAAAGCTCCACCAAGTCTGGGGAGAATATTCATCAAACGTCTTAAATAGAGATATATATTGGAACTCTGAAATCCGCGTTTTAGCGGAATTTCTTCGGGGACAGAGAAAAACCTCTTGATAATTGTCCAGAACACTCTGCCCCGGCTATATGATGAGTTTGAATCCACCAGGTCATGAGCTAACCACAATTTGGTATCTAAGACACGTTTCAATAGGAATAACTGTGCCATCTCTGTATTGAAGTCCTGTGGCTGTAGCTTTTGTAAAACACTAACTGGCACCTGTGTATCTAGGAGCCGCTCACACGCGTAAAGTACGAAATGTAACCCTGATGTAATGCCATTTTCTTCAGCAACCTTCTCTATGAGATTCCAGTCTAACGTATCGCTATAATGTAAGATAATTTCAGAAATATCACAGAGCTGTCCAAGGGCACTATTACTTTGATAATGGCGGTCTAGGAGGAATTTGATGCTCAAGTGTATTAGCAAATCTTCGGGTGCAAGGGTCAGAGCACCAGCCCCCAGCGTTTTAAGAGGTCGGGCCCTAGCCCAGAAGTCACTTAAGTCGAAATAGTAAGGTTCGTTCGAATCAACGATATGCTGGTGGATCTCCAGCAGGACGTGTTTTTCTACATTTATAAGATTAGGTAAATGACGCTGGTTGATTATAGCCTTATCGTGAGTATCTTGGTCCCAGAACTGTGTGTAGCCTTGGTCCAGAGCAATAGCCTCGGCTTGAGTAAGATGCTCAGGATGAACGAGAATATCAAGGTCAATCATGGGACGCAAGCTGATATCCTCATATATTGTGCCTAGAAGTGCTGCGCCTTTGAGCACGATAACTGGTATTTCCTCTCGATTAAGGGCTGACACGAGTTGAAAGAGACCTTCTTGGAGAAGCATATTCCTGGCCAGGCTCCAATGAGTGAGGTGCTGTAACTTCTGGAGTACCGGCTGTGGTACAAGTTTACTTGAGTCTTCAGTCTTGAGATGATATGAGACTAGACACGATAGCCGGTGCCAGACAGCTTTTTCCAGTAATAAATCCCAGTTCAGCCCTTCAACAAGGAGATCTCTGACGTTCTCACGCCTCGAAGGGGACAGGTCAATCCGTGCACAGTGTATGACGATGGCATCCTCCCGGCTCAGGCCACTTCCTGCTCCAAAACTGGATCTTTCTGTAACCATTTCTACAGCCATTATTACGTTACCATCCTTGCCTCGCGCTATTCCCCTCATTAACAAGCCTTAGGACGATTGTATTGATTAATAATCGCTTCCCGGGGTTTTTCACAAGATCACTAACGTTCGTTATTATCCATGATGCCGAGTGATAATACCGGGTCTTGCGCCCACGGCGGAGGGTTATCAGCATCATTACCACTCGGCGAGTAGTTAGGCACCAGTTTACAGAGGGCTCCAACGATATCCTGTCCGTCGCACTGTCTATCCGTGAGGGTTTCCAATTCCTCCAAGGCTTTTTTCAGTCTATTACCTAATCTGGTTGCTGTGTCGGTCTTAGCTATATGGATTCTGCGGTGCTGAGTAGCTACCGTCCCTTCCTCAGCAGTCAGGATGTCCTCGAAAAGTTTCTCCCCGAAATAGGGATGAGTGAAGACAATCGGTATATCCTTTTCAGGTTCCAGGCCAGCGAGCTGTATCATCTCCCGAGCTAGGTCTATAATTGCCACAGGGTCCCCCATATCGAGTACAAATACCTCGCCCCCACCACCGATAGCCCCGGCCTGTAAAACCAGGAGAGCCGCCTCAGAGGGAGTCATAAAGTAGCGGCGCATCTCAGGGTGTGTAATCGTGACCGGGCCACCTCGCTGAATCTGTTCCCGGAAAATGGGTACCACGCTACCTCGACTACCGAGCACGTTGCCGAAGCGTACGGCGACAAACCGGCAGGAGCCGCCGTTGTTATCAAGGCTCTGGACCACTATTTCGGCCAAACGCTTTGTGGCACCCATGATACAGGTTGGATTCACAGCTTTATCAGTGGAAATGAGGACAAATTTTTCCGCTCCGAAATGGCAGGCAGCCTCGCCTACGATCTTGGTGCCTAATACGTTGTTTCTTATGGCCTCTCTCGGGTTTTCCTCCATCATACTCACGTGCTTGTAAGCAGCAGAGTGAAATATTATCGCTGGACGAAAACGAGTAAAGATACTTCGTATTCGTTCCTCATCCCGAATATCTCCCACTGCTACCAAGAACTTCAGCGACGAAGAATGGAGCCTTAATTCCTGCCTCAATTGAAACAGTCCGGTTTCATCCTGGTCCAGAACCACCAAGAGCCTGGGTTGGAAGGCCACAATCTGCCGGCATAACTCCGAGCCGATAGAGCCGGCACCCCCGGTAACCAGTACAATCTTGTTTTGCAAGAAATTTTCAATCTCTGCGGTCTCAATCTGGACCGGTTCCCGACCAAGAAGGTCCTCCACCTGTATATCGCGTAGCTCAGCCACGGTTACCTTGCCATTAACGAGGTGATGCAGGGCCGGTAAAACCTTGATTCTCTTCAGGCCAACCTTCCGTCCTAACTGCACGGTTTCCCTTAATACAGATGACGGCGCCGTAGGCATAGCTATTAAAAGGTCATGAACCGCTAATTCCTGTACCAGGTGTGGTATATCCTGCCGTTTGCCCAGAACGGGGACACCCTGAACAGTCATTCCCTGTTTGTTCGGATCATCATCGACCATGCCTACGGGGATAATCCCTGCATCCTTATCCTGGAATATAGCGCGCAGAGTGAGCTCCCCCGCACTACCCGAACCTACAATAAGTACGCGCCGGGCAGACCCGTTTGTATACCGCCGTAACAACTGATAATACACCCGCTTGGTAGCCCTCAGTCCGCCAACAAACATCAAAGTTAAGAGAAAGTCACCAGCGAGAAGCGTCAGGTTAATTCCTACAACCCCGAACGCCTTTAATATGGCAATAATAGCCCCGAAGATTATGGTACTCAGGCTAACTGCCTTGAGAATCTCCATTGCATCCTGGAGGCCAAGGTGTAATAAACTAATACGATATATCCCCCACAGGATAAAAACAGGAATTTTGATTAATATAACAATGGCTATAATAATGCCACACCCGAGTCTTGGTTGGATGGTTATATGAGTCTGGTCGTACATAAGTAAGGCCAGATAGATAGCCAAGGAGACGGCCACAACATCCAGGAGCAGCAAAATAAGCTTTCGGGTTCTGCCGGCTTCCAGGCGACTCTTTATCCAATTTAATATGGTCATATCCCGCAGGTTCATAGCAGTTCCTTCAAATGGCTGACCACATAGTCAATTTCCTCTTCACGGAGGCCGTTATAAAAGGGAAGGGCGATAGTACGTGCCGATATCGCTTCTGTCACCGGGAAGTCTCCCTCACGGTATCCCAGTGCTCTATAAACCGGTTGAAGGTGAATCGGAGTAAAATAGTCACTGCAATTTACGCCGCGAACTCGTAACTTACGGATAATCTGGTCGCGATCCTCACGGGCGTAGTCGTCGGAGAGATGGACTACGTAGACAAAATAGCTCATCCTCACTCCGGGGGCTATAGCTGGAACTCTTAAGGATGTCAGCCCTTCAAGACGCTCGTTATAAAGTCCAGCCACCCTTTGTCTCGCCGACAGTATCTCCTCAACACGCTCCAGTTGCGCTATCCCCAGGGCACAGTTGATTTCACTTAAGCGATAATTAAAACCTAGACGTGAGTGTTGAAGCCATCCGTCACCATTGGAATTGCCGTTAGAGCGGCCCTGATTACGCATGCTGCGGCAAAGTTCATCAATAGTATCATCACAGGTCAGAACCGCACCACCCTCGCCCGTTGTAATTTGCTTATTAGGATAGAAAGCGAAAACAGATGCATTTCCGAAGCTACCACATTTTTGACCGCGGAACTCCGACCCAAGAGCCTCGGCCGCATCCTCTATCAGGCTCAGGTTATATTCCTTGGCTAATGCTGTAAGCCGGTCCCACTGTGCAGGATGGCCGAAGACATCCACCGCCAGGATAGCCCTGGTATTGGGGCCGATATCCTTCTCCACCAGACGGGGGTCGATGTTAAGAGAGAGAGGCTCTATATCCACAAATACGGGTCTGGCACGCTCAAATAAAATACAATTAGAGGAAGCAATGAAGCTAAACGGTGTGGTAATTACCTCATCTCCATCTTCTATCCCCAGGGCTTTTACAATAAGATGTAGCGCGCTGGTGCCGCTATTTACAGCTACAGCATGTTTGACGCCAGCATAGCTCGCCAGACGTTTCTCAAAGTCCTCAAGTCTGGGTCCAAGGCTCAGGTAAGGAGTCGCCAGGACCTCCAAGACATAGCGACGCTCAAGGTCAGTAATATCAGGTTTTGCTAAAGGAATATTCATGGCTCTCTCTGAGGGAATTGAATGGGCTTTTACCAGATACATATCCATATATGCAGGAAATTTCAGGATAACTAGGGCTTTGTCTTTATAACCTTCGCGGGGAGACCAACGGCAATGACGTTCTCAGGGATGTCTTTAGTAACGACGGCACCCGCTCCTATGGTGGTCCACTTCCCCACCGAAACCTCTGGAATGAAGGTAGCCGCAGCGCCCACGAATACTCCCTCTTCTAAACGGTCATACCCGTTAATGTTAACAAGCGCGCTTATGGTGCAGTAAGGACCGACGACTACGTCGTGGCCGATAGCACAGTTGACATTGATGTGCACATGGTCGCCAACATCCGTATTGGGGGTTAAGTGAGTTCCCGCACATACGACAACGTCGCGGCCCAGCCGGACTGAATCTGATATGAACGTTGCAGGGTGGACAACGTTGATAAAGTCGACGCCTGTCCGTTCCAATCTTTGAACCACTTCTTTGCGTGTTTTACAGTCGCCAATCGCACAGACACAACCAATGTGGTGATTACGATGCTTCTCAAACCAGTCCAGCCCACCCAGAACCTGGCAGCCGTTTATCATCTTGCCTTCTATTGCCCTGTTCTCATCAATAAAGCCCAGGATATCCCATGTCTTGGCTGCTTTATTCTGGTCTTTAAGCACATCCAGGACTATCCTTCCGAAACCGCCGGCACCTACAATTACCACTGATTTCATTTTTTAATTCTCTCCCTCCACTGACTTACGAGTCTTGCCCCTGTCTTACGACTCCTGAGGCAACAAAGGCATCATTAATGCCGTCCGCACCGTAAACGCCTTTTCGCGCTACCAGTACCGCCCATAAAGTCTTGAAGATAATGACCACATCCAGCCACAGAGACCAGTTCTTTATGTACCATACATCCAACCTGATACGCTGTCTCCATGATAGAAGGTTCCGTCCCATTACTACCGCAAGACTGGTGATACCGGGTTTGAGCAGTAACCTTTGCCGCTGGTAAGTGCTGTATTGTTCCACCTGAAGACGAATCGTGGGACGGGGACCAATAACACTCATGTCTCCCTTGAAGACATTAATAAGCTGTGGGAGCTCATCCAGTCCCCAATTTCGGAGCGCTTTACCAACCCGGGTAAAACGAGGGTCATCTTCGGCTACGTTGAGTCCCAGGCCATGTTCTACGGCATTATCAATCATGGTCCTGAACTTCCATATCTTAAAAGGCTTGCCCCCTTTACCCATCCGCTCCTGGCGGAAGAAGACCGGGCCTGGTGAGTCGAACTTGATGAGAATACCGAAAATAGTAAAGGGAAGACATAATGCTATTAGACTAATTGAACTTAGTGCAACGTCTATAAGCCGCTTAAGGCCCAGCTTTATTCTTTTTTTTGCCAAACTTTTTATTAATGGTACTTCAGGAGTAAGTTTCCTCCGGACAACCTCGGCGTAAGCACTCATTTGCCTGTTAAGGACAAGGTTTTCGTCGAAGAGTTCACAGACTCGCTTTCTACCCACATCCCCCATTTTATGAGCGAGTTTCGAGTTTCTCAGCACAGACGTGATGGCTTCCGCCAGTGCTGCAGAGTCTCCGACTGGCACCAGCAAGCCGGTCAGGTCAGGGACCACCTCTTCCCGGCAACCCCGTATGTTTGTCGCTATCACAGGCTTCCCGCAAGCCATGGCTTCGATGATAGTACGTGGCATACCTTCACGATAGGAAGGGAGGACGAAAAGGTCGATATCAGCCATCACCCCGGGCATATCTTCCATAAAGCCAGCGAATATAACACGGGACGCAAACCCATCCTCATCCAGGAGGCGCCCGATGTCCTGTTTAACCTTGGTGTCCCGGTCGCTATCCAGCGTATCACCCACCAGGAGAAGTCTTGCATCAGGTATCGTCTTTACCACTGTTTTCGTGGCTTCAATGAGTTCCAGAATCCCCTTTTCTCGTACAAGGCGACCCACAAAACCCACCACCTTATCCTGTTTACAGATTCCCAGACTCTCCCGGATTCCATTGGAACCGGGCTTGGCGGTAAAGCGTGCTATATCCACACCATTCCCTATCCATTGCAGCTTGTCATGAGGGCAAATTTTCTCTCTCAAAGCCGTAGTTGCATCTTCGTAGCTCTGAGTAAATATTAAGTCAGTGATATAGCCTAATAATTTTTCCAACCAGATTACAGGCTGTCTTATCCAGCCAGGCATGCCATCGTGGAAGTAAAAGCCATGGGCGGTATAGATAATAATGGGCACTCGAGCTACCCAGGCTGCTATCCTCCCCAGGACAGCTGCTACCGGAGTATGCACGTGCACAACGTCAAACCGCTCTCTTTTCATGAGACGGTAAAGCTGCCAGAATGACCTGAAATTAGAGATAGGATTGATACGACGCTCGATGGTGACGGTATGTACGTCATATCCTCGCTCTCGGAGCTCAGGCACGTATTGACCATCCGAACAGGCAATATGCACCTGATAGCCTTCCGCCCTGAGTCTCTCGGTGAGTGGAAGCAACAGTTTCTCTACGGTTGCATCGACTGCTGTTACCTGTAATACCTTGCAGAATTTACTCATGAAATATGTCCGTTATGGTTACGGTACCAGTCCACGGTTCGTAATAATCCGGTGGCTAGGTTGGTACCAGGTTGATAACCTAAGAATGTTCGGGCTTTAGTAATATCAGCAAGACTGTGGCGTACATCCCCCGGTCGAGGTTCCTGATACACCGGTTTGACTGATGCGCCCAGTAATACGGTCAGTTGGTTGGCAACTTCTACCACGGTAGTGCGTTCTCCGCAGGCTATATTAAAGGTCTCTCCGAAGCCGTCCTTTGCCTTCATCGCCAGTAAATTAGCTTCCACTACATTATCTACATAACTGAAATCTCGAGATTGTTCACCATCGCCGTGAATCCGGGGTGATTTACTGTGCATAAGAGCTTCGAGAAATTTAGGGATGACGGCAGCATACGGCGAATCCTGAACCTGCCGCGGGCCGAAGACATTAAAGTAGCGGAGAGCGATAGTCTCCAGGCCGAAAAGCTGCCAGAATGTGCGGCAGTATAGCTCACCGGTTAATTTTGTTATGGCATAAGGTGAATCCGGCGTAGGAGTCTGAGACTCTTTCTTGGGTAGTGCCGGGGTATTACCGTATACGGAGGAAGAGGAAGCATAGACCACGCGTCTTACTTTTGCGTCCCTCGCCGCTACCAATATGTTTAGAGTACCACCTATATTAATAGAGTTGGTTTTTTGGGGATCCTTAACCGATCTTGGTACGGAGCATAAAGCTGCTTCGTGGAACACGACTTCCACCCCATGCATCACATTATGCGTCGTCCGATAGTCACAGATATCTCCTTCGACAAGCTCAATGCGTGAGATGACTCCCTCCAGATTTTCCAGATGTCCAGTGCTGAAGTTGTCGAGGACCCGCACCTCGATGTCTTCCTGCACAAGTCGCTCCACCAGGTGCGACCCTATGAAGCCAGCACCACCGGTTACCAATACCTTCACTTTATTCACCAACCTCATATTCTTATATACAGACTCATAAAACGTGGACGTGGGAATTATGATACACAAGATTACGGGTAGCGTTCCTCGTATCAAAAAGGAGTGGGGAATGCTCCACGATAAACTGGTAATCAAAGCAGGAATGATTGGTAGTGATAATAACGCAGTCTTGGCTTGATAGCAATTTACTATCCAGTTGCTGGGACTCAAGCGACACTTCATCCATTTGAATGGTAGGTAGATAAGGGTCGTGATAGGTTACAATAGCCCGCTTCTGCCTGAGGAGATTCAGGATTGGTAATGCGGGAGATTCCCTGACATCAGCTACATCTCGTTTGTAAGTGACCCCGAGCAAAAGTAGTCGTGCTCCCTGAAGAGCCTTTCCCTTCTCATTAAGCAGGTCTGCTACACGGTCTACCACATATTGGGGCATGTGGTTATTAATCTCAACGGCATGGTCAATAAATCCGGCATCAATCCCGTCAATCTTTGCCCGCCATGAAAGATATACGGGGTCTACGGGGATACAGTGTCCTCCCCAACCTGGCCCCGGATAAAAGGGCATAAATCCGTAAGGCTTGGTGGCCGCCGCCTCGATCACTTCCCATATATCGATATCCATGCGACGCGCCATCACTGCTAACTCATTCACCAGGCCGATGTTTACCGCCCTGAATGTATTTTCCAGGAGCTTGGCCATTTCAGCTTCTTTTGTTGAGGTAACCGGTACCATTTTCTTGAACAAACGTTGGTAGAGTTCAATAGCCCGACGGGTGGATTCCTCATTAATGCCACCCATAACTTTGGGGATATTTCTAAGCTGGATACCATTTCTCCCCGGGTCTATTCGCTCTGGAGAAAAGGCTAAGTAAAAGTCTTTACCAGCTTTTAGCCCGCTTCCTTCAAGTATGGGAGCCACCAGGCTTTCAGTTGCTCCCGGATACACTGTGCTTTCTAGGATTACAACCTGGCCGCGCTGCAATACATGACTGATATTTTCGGCGACAGCGATAACATAGGATACATCGGGTTCCCTCGTTTTGCGTAGCGGAGTAGGAACACAGATAGATATCCCCTCTACTTCTCGTAACACAGAAAAATCCGCAGATGGACACAAACGTCCATTACTCACGAACTCCTTGATGTCTTTACTCGCTACGTCTTCAATGTAGGAATTTCCCTGATGAAGTAATGCGAGCCGTTCCTCGTTATTATCCACGCCAAACACTTTGAATCCTGCTCGACAGAACTCTACTGCGAGGGGAAGCCCCACATAACCAAGTCCGATGATGCTTATGCTATTATGTATCATGATACTATCGCCTCCTGCTTATTTTTCAACTCAAGGGCACTTGATAATTCTCCCATGGTATAGTTTTCTAACAAGCCTGCATCTCTGTAGCGGCAAAACTCGCGGAAGATACTCTCGAGGCCATTAAGCCATGACTGTGGGTTACTGGCTAGATTGAAGGGATGAAACCATAGATGGAATAAGCCCCGCTTTCTAGCAGCTAGACGCAGTCCTTTCTTAACCTTGTTAACCCGTAACGAAATAGGGATCAACTTCCCCCAGCCAGCCCCACAAGCATAGAAGTAACTGGCAGGCAGGTCCCAGACTCCGCTATCCCTTGTCACCACTGCTTCAGGAGATGGGATAACTAATAAATGATCAAACAGATGAGCCAACCTTATTAGATTAGTGGGCAATCCCGTAAACCAATCGTCAGATGGACCACGATAAGCAGTATAACTATACTTGTGCAGGCTATCTAAATATCCAACTGAATTGTATGGAAAGACAAAAGAGCGAAGCATTACCCCCATTGCTTCAGATGCTGATTTGCATGCTTCTAACTCTGATTCAAAGCATTCTCGACTACAGTTTGGATCACCTGCTCGTATATGAGAAAAGGTGTGGCATCCTATCTCTTGGGATATTTTACTGCTCAGGATTTGCTGTAAAATTTCCTTGCCTTTGGTTAATTGGCTATAAAAGTCATCGTCTAACGGTTTATTTATCAACCCAACCCTCCAACCCCGGATAATTTCTCGCTTTGCGGAAGGGCTATCAAAATAACACTTGTCTAGAAACATATATCCCATTACTGCCCAGGTAGCGTGGATTTCATATCTTTCCATGAGTTTCAGTAAGTCGTTTACTACTTCCCTGCATACGTGATATCGCGGTGAGCCCTCATCTAGTTCGACATCAATGGAAAGTACGAAGGTGCCTCGATCCAGCAAATTATTCATTAAGTGTTTCCTTCCTGTATCTTACCTTCTACTCCAGCATGAAAGGGGGCATAGGATATAAGCATGAAAAAGAACGGTAACAACATAGTCCGTTGCCGCACTATAATGCCGAAGTTTTGTACGGAAATGAAGGCGATGGTGAAGGCAATAATATAAACAAGGATAAATCGCAAATAAGCGTTAGAAATCGAGGATGCTACCGCTCTGCTTAGGCTTTTAATCCGCCATAAGACTAGGCCTATAAAAATCAATCCCTCTAGACTCTGAACTACAGCCTGGAAATTATGAGCTTCCCAGGGAAAGGGCCGGAAGAGGATAGTAATCAAAGTCATGGGAAAGGCCAGAGGATTCGAGATATCCATGGCCTGAAAGGCTGCCCCACCTCTAAAAGAAACACCCTGTTGCGCCTGAAAAAGGCTGAGCAATTCTTCCGCAGATAAACCTGCTAGGCCCAAGAAATCCATGAGCCGGGGAAGTAGGAACCAGGCTAATACTCCGGCTACTAGGAACCCTACGAAAAAGGTCGTGGGGCGAATAGCCCCCTTCCCTCTTCCTCGAACTAAAAATGACAGGAGAAGGGCGATAGCGAGTAATGTGGCAATATGAGGACGAATCCACATCACACCTAAAAATCCTAGAACTAGAGGAAACAGGCCCTGTAACTGATTACGGGTGAGTAAGGCACTCCCATATATAAAAAGACTGATACAAAGGAAAATGAGTGAGTCTTTTCCGATGCCGTTCGACCATAAAAGGATCGACGGAAAGAAAAATATCAAAATGGCATAAAGCCGTTCGTTCCCCTGAGGAAATGCTATTCGAAATGATCTATAGAAGAAATAACTGCCTATAAAGGCTAAAAAAGCATATACAAAATAGCCCCCAATGCGCGTTGGGCCTATTATCGTGTATATAATCCCGGTAAAGAACTCTAAAAAGTCAGTGCCCCACTGTAAGTAGGGAACTACCTGGTTGAACTCCAATCGCCAGATATGTTGTGCAATTATAGCGCCGCTACGCATATATCCCATAGCATCTGCAGTGCCTCCATATACGGTAAAGGCTATCCAGATGTCTACTAGCGCGAATGCAAGCCTGAGTATGAGTCCCCAAATTAGTACTTTGAGTAGGAATCTCCCAACCTCATGACGAGACATACTCGGTATTAGGAGAATAGCTAGGATTCCGATGACTGTGACTACCAGGAGCAATCCCTGCCACTCATCAGTACCCATCGACATAAGGATGCCTATGCCCGAGGCTAGTACTGCTAAAAGAACCAAATGGAGGGGCAATTGTAAACGCAATGCTGATACGTTCAACATGGTACTAAACGTCGACAGGTGGTCTTAAAAATAAAAATTGCATCTTACCGTAGATAGCGATAAATTTGAATTATACGACCAATATTACCTCAACATGTATTAGCGGTATTGACATGGTATTGGTCATATAAGAGTCCTTTTAATACTAACTTCATTTTGGTGATGAGTTACGTATAAAGAGGACTCCGAAACAGATTCTGCTTCTCCACAGAGTCACTGCAGGAAACTGGGAGAGGCAAGCTTTGTTCAGGATAGATTAGCACGGAGAATATTGTCTTCTAAAATATTATTGTATTTTATGCCTAAAATTTTTATCGCGTCTATTGCTTCTTTTGCTCTATCTGTGTATCGGTGGAGTAACTTCTCTTGTGCGAGTTTGATTAATGTTTCGCGGTTAGGACAAAATTCTAAAAAGGCACGAGCACCTTTATCTGTGAGTTGATACCCTTTAGGATTTCTTTTAATTATGTAACCACGTCGTTCTAGAGAAATTATTGTTGAGCTGATATACGAACTACTACGAGCCAATCTACTACTCATTATTTGTTTAGCAGTGCATTTGTTTAGTATAATAGCTGATAAAATTTGGATTTCACCTTTTAACATTGAACCTAAGCCCCCGCAACTGTGTATTTTTCCGAGTTGAACCCCAATTCATGAAAAGTGCTCTGTCTATTTGTTTGTCTGGAATCGCTACCTAAAATAGCATATATATCTTCAACAACTTTTCTTCCCATTCATCGCCATAGTATATACCTTCTCCATCTCTTTAACCGTTCGCTCAATGCTGAATCTAAGTCGCACCTTTTGCATTCCATTTTGCCCCATTCGATTGCGAAGTGTTTCATCATGAAGTAGTCTTAAGATTCTATTAGCGAGTTGCTGTGAATTGCGTGGTTCTACGAGGAATCCGTTCAGGCCATCAGCAATTATTTCAGGTATCCCATCTACGTCTGTACCAATCACCGGTTTACCCAGGGCCATAGCTTCTAGGAGTACAATTCCAAACCCCTCCCAGAGTGATGGTAAGACGAAGATATCAAAGGTGGACATCACCTGAAAGACGTCCCGGCGAAATCCCGTGAATATGACTCTGTCCTGAATTTCAAGACGTTGTGCCAGTTCCTGTAACCGTTCCAGGTCCACTTTTTCCTTCTCCCGGCCAACAATCACGAAGGTTACGTCAGGACATTGATTTAGCACAAGCTGAGCAGCCTCAAGTAGATATTGGTGACCCTTCCCGGGACGAAGGTTTGCCACATTTCCCACGACTTGGTGATGAGCCGGAATCCCGAGGCTTTCTTTCAGTGATACCCGGCATGTATCAGCGATTTCAATGGCATTAAGGTCGATTCCGTTGTGAATCGTTACAAATATCCCGTGTTTAAAAATTTGCCGATACAGTACTGAGTGAAGCACCGCGTCAGATACCGCTATGGTTACATCATTGAGAGGGTATGTAAGTAGATTGCCGAGTCGCGTTAGGCGTCTCTGCCTTTCTAACATCGAGTGTTCGGTATAAACAACAGCCTTTACTCCTGAAAGGTGCGCCGCAACGCGCCCCAGTATGCCAGGATACGGCAGATGAATATGAAGAATGTCTATTTCACTTTCTCTAAGAAGTCTCGCCAATTTGAAAATAGCCCTGAAATCGTAGAACTTCTCTGATTTGAGGCAAAAAATAGGAATACTCTGCCGTTCAAATTCAGGGACCAACTGATTTCTGTGCGTCAGAAAGTAGGCAACTTTATAATCAAATATAGACCGATTCAGATAGGGCAGCGACATAGCCAAGAGTTTCTCCGCTCCACCTGCATCTAAGCCTTTGGTTAACCAAAGTACTTTTGTGCGGTCAGCCATTCGGCCTCCTTATACCTCAAAAGAATCAAGCCTGTGCAAGCATTTGTTTATACAGTGCTTCCAGACTCCTCACGTTTTGCCGAATATCATACTTTTCCTTGACAATCCGCTGCCCCCGCCTCCCCATATCACGGGCAATATCGCGGTTTTCAGCCAGGTTAATTATGGCCCCCGCAAACTGCTCAATATCACGTCCTTGTACCAGTACTCCGGAGCTCTTGTCTTCAATGACTCCCCTCAACGCTGGAATATCAAATGCTATTACTGGTTTTCCCGCCGCCATGGCTTCGACGATGCCACGAGGCACCCCTTCATAATGTGAAGCAAACACGAACAAATCACATGCCTGTAACAGTGATACTATATCGTCTCGATGCCCGAGTAAGTGCACATGTTCCTGCAATCTCATGCGATCTCGTAGTTCCGCCAATTCTGGTTCAAGCTGGCCATCACCGGCAATCAGTAATTTGGCATCAGGGAAACGCTCTAAGATTCTGGGCATAACCTGCAGCAAGTCGTCTTGTCCTTTGACGGGCGATAGTCTAGCTACATTCAACAAAACTGGATATGCTCCATCGAGCCCTAGCTTATTCTTCACCTTGGCTGACTTCTCATTGATCAACCCATTGCTAAACTCATCAGGATTAAGACCGATAGGGAAGACTGCGATATTTTTTGGCGGTAGGTGTAAGTTCTTTATAGCTGACTCCTTGATAGCCTGTGAGTATGCAACATAGTGAAGCTTTGCCACCCTTGCCAATATGCCGTGCATCATATAGAGCGTTCGCCATTTCCAATACCAATCGATATGCTTGGCGGTAAGGGTAGCGGAACGTGCCTCTAGGTCGTAAGTGGTCGGTAATATAGCAACAACTGGAACTTGCGTGCTTATTGCTGCCAAGATAGGTGAGAAATTCGAGCCGAAGATTCCTGTGTGAATTAGGTCAATGTCATACTCCTTGATGATCCGGCGAAGTTTCCATATTTCTCCTGGCAGGTTATATCGGCTTCGAACTTGTAAGCAAATAAACTCGGGGGCTAGCGCACGAATCGCTGGACTCACGTAGCCAAATTGCCGTATGCAACATAAAACGGGCTGGAAATACTGTCGGTCAAGATGGCTCAGGATCTGCGTCATCTGTGTCTGCTCTCCCCCAAAAGACAGGGCAGTACTACAAAAAAGGGTACGGAATACTTGTTTCTTCTTATTCATCACGTCACTGGCTTTATCAATATGTGAAACTTTCTTATCTTAGTAGAGGCATTAGGCCATTTCACGATTCACGCATCGGTCTTAAGAACATCTTCCAGGACATCTTGTAGCTCTATTGCCCGCTTGCTTGCTTTGAAGGATTGTACCCATTCCTCCTGAACAGGACCCGTTAAATTCCTCCCTGCTTTAAAGGCTTGGTACCACTCGATAAGGGTTGCGGCTATTTCTTGGCTATTACGGGCGATGACAGCAGCTCCATACTTTTCTAATATCTCCTGCGAAGCGCCGCTATCATAGTAAGGGAAAACTAGGATGGGTTTTCTAGCAGCCATGTATTCCGGAACACGTCGTGCAAGAACGGGCCTATTAGGGAACAGGAGGCAGGTAGACTGTTTCAATATGGACATAGCCTCACTATGCTCAACAAAAGGCGTCGTTTCCACGATGTCACCACATGAATAGGCTTCGGCAAAGGAACGCATCAGCTCAGGAGCCCGGCCTACAAATCTCACGCGGAAACCATCTTTGGTAACATTGTGAGACACGCATAAATCCCTCAAAGCGTTAAAAAGAATGTGAAATGGTTCATTGTTGACATCAGGAGATCCCAGGCAGGTTACTGTAAAAAGACCATTGTGGTTTGTCGTCGAAGGTATGGTGGATTCACGGAAATCATCGTCGTCATAGCAGTTCGATAGGATCCTCATTCTTGCCATAGGAACCACGCTTTTTAAGTAATCAGCTATAGGCTGGCAGTGGGGAAGGATAAAGTCGGCGTGACGGAGCACATGAGCTTCTACGCGTTTCCTGAAGGTATGCTTCATTAGACGCAGAGTTCGGATAACGCGTGGCGTTTTATTATAATCGATGCTATAGAACTCCTGATAAGAAGGAGGGATACTCCAATAGTCCTTTACCATAGCAATCCATGGCAGGCCGGTTTTTCGCGCAAAGCGCCGGGCTACTAAGTACGATGTGAAGGGTCCATAAAATACCGACGTAACTGCGGAGAATGGCCTTTCTTTATGGAGTTTCTCTAGGACGCGGATGATGTGTCGGCTAAAATAGTAGTAGGGGTCAAAAATGTTTATTGTATTAATAAGGGTTGAGAAGAACCTTGAGACAAAGTTGGTTGAAAATTTCGTGGGTATTTCCTTTGATTCTGCATCCTTGAGGCGTAAGGTTAACGTGTCCTTTGCACGACGGAAAGAAACACGTAGTAAAAGACGTAAGATGAAGCCAATTGGTACCGTAACTTTGAGTACCTGTAAGCCCGACCACTCTTCATATGTCTCTTTAGCCACTTTCCCTATCTCAATGGTTACAATAGTGACATGCCATCCGAGTCTTACCAGATACTTAAGGATCAAAGCATGAAAGTATCGAGCGGGGCGGTCCATTGGGAAGTTTAGATAAACAACTAGGAGGTTCTTATCCTTCACAATATATTCTCCCTCATCTATATATTAATCTCTAAGAGAATTCTTAAAGCAAAGCACTTTTCTAACTCTGGTATAGTTCTATAAGTTGTTCAGCGATCTTATTCGCATCATGCCACTTTTCTACGTAGGCTCTTCCTTGCTCCCCCAGACGCCGGCGTAGTCCCTGGTCCAGTAAAAGCATTTCTAGCTTATCCGCCAGGTCCAATGGTGTGGCACTAACAATAGGTATGTCCGGACGGTGGTGAGTTGCCAGTTCTGGCTCTATATAGCAAAGCACGGGCTTCCCCATCGCCATCAGTTCGATAGACACGTTGCCATACCAGCCATCAAGCAATCTATCAATGCCGATATGGCACATCCGGTATAATTGTTTAACTTCGCCGTGTGGAACGCCTTCAATAAGCACTAACGTAACTGGGTAGCCCCGGGATTTCAGAGTCTCTACGGCCTTTATGATGAGCTCAGTGCCTTTCTTGTTACGTGCTGTAGGAGCATGTGCGACGCGTATTTCCTGAGGACTACCATCTGGCGGCTCTAGCTCGTATTCCCACTGGGATAGGTCAATGGCTTGCTGGATCAGTTTTGCCTCGGGGACAATTCGAAGGAGGTCAGGCGTAGACACCAGCATGAAGTCGGCGTAGCGTTGCCAGCGATTAAGCATATGTCGCTGCTGCGGACTCTGAAGGGGGTAAGCCAATGTAGTATCACCAAGAAAGTGTTTCTTTTGATATTCGAAGAATGATTTGGGCCGAATATCCGAACCACGAAAGTGGACGACCACCTTTTTCCCCAGCCGCTTCAGCCAAGGCAAATCTAGCCCCATAGGTAGAAGGCTTTTACCGAAGAAGAAGTGGAAAATATCGTAAGTCGGTACCGTCCAAGCAGTAAAAAGACCCTGTCTTATGACCCTCAACAGCCTTGTCTGGTGGTCGTTGAATCCCATGTTTATGTCATTTACCCATTCCAAATAAGATGACTGCTCGTAGGAAACAGCTGTCGCCATGTGTCCTCTGCAGCGAAAGGTTTCTGCCAGTAGCTGCATCTGTCCACAAATTTCGTGGGGGGCAATAAGTATCCTCATTTAAGTACTTCTAGGCTCAAATTATGCTATATGTTACTATATAAATATGCTGTATGATTATGTGATAAATCCTCATTATAAACTGGCAATAATAAGTTCAGGTTCTAACGTGTATATCACTAAAGCACCTCATATAGAGACGCTGAGTATGCCGATAATATGCTGGGCTGCCCGGCCATCTCCGTAGATATGGTCCCACTTCCATCCAGGTTTCGCCCCTATAGCCTGGCGGACAATTTGCTCGTAATTAGCTCCAACGAGGGTGTTCCAGCCACTCTCTACGGTCTCTACACGCTCGGTTTCATCACGTAGTGTTATGCACGGAACTTGAAGACAATAGGCCTCCTCTTGTATACCGCCTGAGTCTGTAAGGATTGCGGTCGCGTGAGCTTCCAAGGTGATGGAATCAAAATAAGGTAGTGGGTCAAGGAGCCTGAGGTTCGGGTTCTGCGTAAAAGTATCTAAGGTCATAAGGATTTTCCGGGTGCGAGGATGCAGAGGGCATAAGACTGGAAGATTGGTTTTTTCAGCAACGTCTGCAAGAGCGGAGAAGATGCTGAGTAAACGAGCCGTGTTGTCGGTATTTTCGGCACGATGGACGGTAGCAAGATAATAGGCGCCCGAAATAAGTTGCAAGTCGCGCAGGATAGTTGATTTCCGCTTGGCAATATCAATACTATATAGCAATGAATCGATCATCACATCACCGACGAGGTGTACCCCTTGAGTAATGCCTTCTCTAGACAAATTTTCCATGGCTATTGTTGTAGGACAAAACAGCACGTTAGAGACATGGTCGGTCACCAATCGGTTAATTTCTTCAGGCATGGCTCTATTGTAACTGCGTAATCCTGACTCAACATGAGCCACCGGAATGTGTAACTTCACCGCTGCTAAGGCTCCAGCTAGCGTGGAATTCGTGTCACCATATACCACAACCATATCCGGATGCTCTTTGTATAATACTTCTTCAATACGCTCAAGCATTATGCCAGTCTGTTGCCCGTGACTACCCGAACCAACCTCTAAATGGTAATCCGGATTCGGGATATCTAGTTGGTCAAAAAAAACCTGAGACATGTGGTAATCATAATGTTGACCAGTATGAATCAGCACATGTTGCCCAAGAATAGTTTTTCGCCCTTGCTGATACACCTTTATAGCACGGGTAATAGTTGCAACCTTAACGAACTGTGGCCGGGCACCAACAATAGATAAAATCTTCATCTTAATTGAGTGTTACAGAATTTTTATTGAGACTAACTTTTAACTTAAGGTGGCGAATTATATTTCGCGCTCCAAAGTAATTTTTTAACCCGCCCAGTAAAACCTCAAAAATCGCGTAATTGTGACTAACTAGACAATAATATCCTTCACTATTTAATTGGTATTATCAGATCTTGCTAGCTACCCCTGAAAGCGGCTATGACTCGAATAGGCCCCGACCTGAACCTCCACCATAAGGCACAACTCACTCCCGCGTAGATCAGCAAATTTATTGCGATAATTCCGGCGAATCCCTGGAGAGTTCCAATGTTAAAACCCAGCTTAATAAGTAGCGTTACTACGCCCATAGTTAAGCCAAGACCAAGAGCAGATGAAGAAGCTCTTAACAGGTCTTTTAACCCGATATTCAAGATGCTGATTACATAGCGAAGTAGTAATGGCATGGTTGCCAGCATTGCAAAGAGGACCGCCAGAGCTATACCACTCATTCCCCATAACTTCGCCAGTGGGTAGAATAAAGCTATTGTTATAACAATCCTTAGCAGATTTAACTGCATCTCAAGTCTGGGGCGCCCAATCCCCTTGAAGATTGCTCCGCCTCCTCCAATTAGAGATAAGAAAAAACCGGATATTGCCAGGATCTTGACGACCGGCACTGCCGGCAACCACTGTGGGCCAAGTATTAACTTGACAGCACTATCAGCTAGAAAGAAAAGTATCACTGCTATAGGGAGTGCAATGCATGCTGTTGTCTCCCATGTTCTGAGAAATGCTTGTCTTAATTTTTGTACATTATCCTGAAGCTCTGCGTAGACTGGAAAGGCTACTAGAGATACCGCTGCACCCACTTCTTTAGTAGCCGTATTGGATAGAGTGCGACCCATCTGGTAAAGACCAAGAAACATTGTACCTATGAGTTTACCCACCACGATCCTATCGAGCTGACTCGCAGTGTAAGATATTAACGCACTCAGGAAGATCCACCTTCCAAAGCTGTAGAGTTGCTTAGCCTTCTGGAAATTTAGGTTAAACCGAGGGCGATAAGGGTGTATTACGTACGATAACAACAGCGCAACGAATTCCCCTGCCAGCACTCCGAAGACCAATGCCCACACATTTCGTAAAATTAGTGCAAGAGGAACAGCAACAACGATAGCACTGATTGCCGTTCCTATTTGGTAGACAAACTGCTTATGTAACTGTAAGTCTTTCTGGAAATATACGATCCCCACATTGAGAAATCCTTTTATCAATGAAGCACCGGCAAGAACTCGTATAACAAGTACGGCATTGGGGGCATCAAAAAAAGTCGCTATGTAAGATGCTCCTAAAAACATTACCCCGGCTTGAACAACTCCCCTGAATATTTGCACTGTCCAAGATGTATCCAGATAGCTTCTAATATCTCCCTTCCTTTGTACTAACGCAGCACCAAAACCTGTTCGAGTAAATGCTTCTAGGAATTCCATGACCAACATGGCAATGCCTAAGATACCAAAATCTTGTGGTGCTAGTAGTCGGGCCAGTACTACAACTCTGGCCACAGAGAGTAAACGTTCTCCAACCCGGATGGAAATAGCCCAGAACCCTGAAGTGACAACCCGCTGAGAGAGTCTCGAGCTAGGGTGGACAAATACCTGAAGTTTACGCCATAAATTGCCCCCTATCATTTAGCCTCTCTTCTATTACTATTATTGTGAAATATATAGATAGGAAATAGCATATCTTATTCCAGAGTTCTTAAGCTGGTCCGTAAACTCTGTAAAATGTACCCAGCCTGACGGATTATATCCTGATGGCGGGAAACTACTTGTACTGAACGCATAATTATGAGATAGGAGCCACGATTTCAGATTATTGGTTCTTTGGTGACCGTGATATACCGCACGTTAATATTGTGCCAGACTCCCTTCTCTCTTTGCCCGCTTCAAGGCTTTGCTGAACACTATAAAACCCAACGGTGTAAGGACTACGGTGAAGCCCAGCAGAACCAGTATGCTAAAACGAAGCTCACCCAATGAGCTTCCCTTCAGTACGGCCAACCTCATGGCGTCAAGGGCATAGGTCAGGGGTATGAAGCGGGACACTGGCTCCAGCCAGTCGGGTAGTACTGATATGGGGTAAAATACTCCGGCTAGCAGGCTGGACGCACTACCGAATAGCCAGGTTACCGGGTTGCCCTTCTTTACCAGCATTACCACCGCTGCGGACAGTATTCCAACGCCGCTGAAACTAACTATCGACAGGACCAATACCACCAAGGCACTGATAATGTTTATATGGCTGATGTCAAAACCGAATATTAAAGTACCCAGGATGATATATACAATTACGTTTACCGTAGTGAGTAAGTACGAATAAAGTGATGAGGAGATAAGAATGGTACTTAAGCGAGTGGGACTAAGCAGCATTATCTCCAGCGTGCCCATCATCTGTCCTTCGCGGATACTGGACGAATAATTCGTTAAAGACAAACCTACGTACCCTGAGAAGGCGAGTCCGATGAGGACGAAGGAGAAATAATCCCCCCCGTATTTATCCAGTTGAGGCAGCAAAGCGTTTCCGAAAAGTCGAGAGAGAAAGTAGAAAGTTGATACATTAAAGAGGATACTCACCATTTGAAGCAAAAAGGAGAGGCGGTAGCTGATTGAAAGAGAGAAATCCCGTTTTAAAAAGGCTGCCGCGACACTCATTTAGTTACTCCCCTTCACATCACCGCTATGTATGGCTTCGGTAAATATTTCTTCCAGAGGTAGTTCTTTTATATCGCAATTACACACGTCAGCGCCGCCATACACCATCGTTTGCAATATCTGGGGTAATACCACGGAATGGTTAAGTATCTCAATCTTCATTGTTGAGATTCCATCGTATCTGTCCGTTATCTGACATTTGGAGACTCCGTCAATTAGGCGAATCTGGTTCAGGATGTCCTCAGAGAGATGCCGCACCTGAAGCTCGCAACTTTCCTGTGTCTGGAAACGTGCGCGTAGTTCTGGAACCGACCCGGCAGCAATAACTCTTCCGTGATCCATTATAGCTAACCGGTCGCACAGCTGTTCCGCCTCATTCAAATTATGTGTTGCTAACACCACTGTCTTACCTTCACGTATTACCTTTTCTTTTAGTAAGTTGCGGATTGCCTGAGCGCTGACCGGGTCGAGGCTTCTGGTAGGTTCATCCACGAAAAGAACCCGTGGCTCGCTGAGACAGCTTCGGGCAATGGCAAGTTTTTGTCGCATTCCTGTGGAGTAGTTATGAAACCTGATATCGGCTTTATCTGCCAGCTCCACCAGGTCTAATAGCTCATCAATACGTGTTTTGGCCTGTTGCCGAGGCAGGTGGTACAGAGAAGCGTAAAACTGAAGATTCTCACGACCGGAGAGGCGGAAGAAGAAGCTTCTTTCCTCGGTACTGACCAGCCCTACTATTCTCCTAACTTCCTGCTCGTTCTTCAGAATATCATTTCCGAAGACCTGTGCCGTGCCCGAATCGGGAAGAACCAGACAGCAGAGTAGTTTAATTAAGGTTGTCTTGCCGGCACCGTTAGGCCCCAGCAAGCCGAAGAGCTCTCCCTCTTCGACACTCAGGCTTACGCCTTCTACCGCAGTTATCTGCTGCCTTTTCCTGAAGGGCAACAGGTCCTTGTAACCGGCAGTACGGGCAAACCGTTTGGTCAGATCAATCGTGCTAATAGCTCTCATTGTTTTATCTTATATACGCCGGAGCAGCAAACTCCGGAATAGCCTACGTGCTAGTCTAAGTACAAAACGCTGGCCTATACTGATATTACTAGGTTGCGTTTTACTAAGGCTGTCCACAAGTCGCAGTCGCCACACTCTAATTTTATTTACTACCCCATACCATGATTTATCGAGAGACATTTCACATCCATCTTTTTTAATAACTGAAACCTTACCAATGAGGTTTTGAGCTGCGATTATCGCTGAAGATACACCAGCATCGCCCATATGACGGAAAACAATCTGCTGGTTTGATAGACTCTTGCCGATGATGCGGTGCACAACTACGCGTTGACCTGCTTTTAAGGCAACCACATCACCTATACGGATGTCAGAGGGTTCGGTTTTAGCAACCTTTACTTCATCGCCTGGCATTATCAGGGGTTTCATACTTCCCGATACTATTTTAAACCTCAGGCTCTCTCCCTTATCACAGGCTTCCCACCACATTTCTTTAAGGATGCTCTTGGTTATACCTTCAAATCTATAAGCCAAATTACTTCTCTCTTTGCTTTGTTGTACGGCCTGGTAATTCTCCACCGTTACACTTGATTTTTACAGAAATTTTACTCCGTCTTTACTGTTCACTAACCACCGTATGTTATCTTAATGGTTGGGATGCTGGCATCTGGAGCAAAGTGCACTCGGTAGACTTTCCGGTTAATAGTGGTATCTCGGGGCTATCGTCCAATATCTGTTCAAACTTGTGTCTTTAGCATCGCCTAGAAGTAAACTGAACTAACTGAGGCTATTTAGTAAGATGATTGATTTAGCTGGCCTGTTAGCAGGTGCCGAAAGTGGCGCAGAGGCTTCCAATCCCTCCGTAATAACATGCATCTACTTCAGAATTGAAGCCTGAAGAACATGCCCAGGCCGCAGGAAGGTCAATACGTTGCGATTCTATAGCAGGACTAGTGTAAGCTTTCTTCACAATCTCTCACCTCCTTTAAGAGGCGTGCTAAACGACAATTCTCAGACGATCGCCCCGAGATGCCACCATTTTCTGTATATACCAGCCCCGGACAGCGGGAACAATAGCCAACAAGTTCACAGTTAGCACAAACCAGCATGTCACTGACCTTGATTGACCTGATTTTACGGACGGCTTCACCATTCCAGATTTCTTGGATAGTCTGTTGCCTCAGGTCACCCAGAGGAATACGCCACATTGCACAGGGGAATACCTCGCCTTGAGGAGAAATCGTACACCGGAATCTGCCAGCAGCACAGAGCAGGGAATTTTCAGGGTCAGCCTTCTTCGCTTCAGCATCATTTAGTATCCAGTTTCGCTCGATAATATATGTTCTGAGCTGCTCATCATCCATTCTGAGGTGATCGACTGAGCTTGGCTGCCCGACCTTGGGGAAAAGCGTGGGGTCGGGGTCGTATAATACATCCATTTCTCTGGCAATATTTTCCATCTCTTTATTTTCCGCTGCATTGCACTTCATTATGGATGACTTTATACGAACTATGAGTTTTCTCTCTCGCAGGAGTTTTATAGCCTGGATGGTTTTGGCATAAGAACCAGCTACCCCGGTTACATATTCGTGCGTCTCAGGTTTGGCTCCGTAAAGGCTTACATCAACAGAGGAAAGCCCCAGGTCACGAAACCTGTCAGCAACCGCTTCTGTTATGAGCGTACCGTTAGTTTTCAGACCGAAGAAGAGCCCGATTTCTTTGGCGCGAGTCATTATTTCAAAGATATCGGGCCGGCAGAGAGCTTCACCGCCGCTAAAGATAATAGAAAAGACTCCAAGCTCAAATAATTGCTTCAGGACTCCAGCCCATTCAGAGGTTGAGAGTTCACGAGACTGTCGCTTATTTATATAAGGCTCAAGAAAGCAATGCGAGCACTTAAGGTTACAGCGGTGAGTAACTTCTACGAGAACCTTGGTTGGAATTAACGCTCCTTCCCAACGTCTTTCAGCTTGGCGAATGGCATAATTTTTGGATTTGCTTTTATTATTTACAATCAACGGCTGACCTCCTAACTCTCTGCCGGAACAATCTCCACCAGTTTCAGTTCAGCGAGTTTGTTAATGAATTCATCGACATCATCTCTGGCTCTTTCGAGTTCTACCTCATATTCATCACAAATTTTCTCTACAATCTCCGGGATCGTCATCCCCTCTTTAATGAGTTCCCATACCCGGCTGCCGCACCCTGTTAGCGCATGAAGCATGCCTCCATCAGGGAGTAGAACGACAACCTCTCCGTCAATAACTCGCCAAATAGCATTGTCACAGGGTTTCACCTTCATTGTGCTGCTAATGTTCATCAGCTTTCTCCTTTCCTTACCATCATTGCAGAAAATTTGGGTTGCTTAACATGTTTTGAGTTTAAAATTTCTATGATATGCCGTCCACCGGCAGACATATTAATAATAGAAAGCACTAATATGCTTGCCATTAAGATAGCAGAGCCTAGACACCAGCTGCAGAAAGCTTGCATTCTGAATTCGCGGTAGATCAGATAAATAGAATACAACGTGCCTGACAAAGCTAATGTATATATTCCCAGAGCGATTAGCGGTGAGTACCTTTTTTGTCTATATACGAATATACCCCCACAAACTGTAAGAACAGCGTACATTAAGAATCCAAGAAGAGATATCGGGATATCCCAAATCTGGGCATAAGGACTGAATAGGACACTGCTGCAATCCATACCCGCTAAACACATCGGTTCAATCCATTGATAATGTACATACGTCAAATAGCCGGAGATTCCCATGCCCGCCATTCCCAGTATTGGTATTGTTATTCGTATCGCCATTCCTGACCGCGACAAATCACTCAGCGCGTTCTTTCTTCTATTCAACATCAGCTTATAGACCCTGAAAGCAGTTCTTCTATAACCTTTTGAAAAGTTTCGAAGGGTTTAATGCCTACCCCCTTTATTCTATTGATAAAAAATGCTGGTGTTCCGGTAACCTCCAATGACCTTCCTTCAGAATCGTCATAAATGACCTTTTCCATAAACTTTCCCGATGTCAGGCTGGCATCGAAAGTCGCCATATTCAGACCGACTTGCTGGGCAAGACTCTCCAGCATGGCCACAGAGACGTCTGCCACTTCGGGAGACGTTCGCTCTTGCATCAGGAGGTAATAGTAGGGCCAGAACTTATTCTGTTCTGCAGCACATTCAGCAGCTTGGGCTGCTAGCATGGACTCTTCACCATAAACTACAAAATGCTTGAATATTAAGCGCACCTTGCCGGTTTCGACATAAGTATTTTCCAATTCTTTCCCGGCTGTTAAGGCAAAATGCTGACAGGGATTGCACTGAAAGTCCGAATAAATAACGATGATGACCGGGGCATCGGGCGACCCGATGGAAGTTCCGGAGACGAATATCGGTGGTGAACCAAGAGTGTCGGAGGCGTCGGTTCCGGATGGAGTAGGCATCGGGGTAATGCTGGGAGAGCCGGAGGTTGGGGAAAGGGGAGTAAAATCAGTGTTGGCATAACTCACCCTTCCGAGCATGATAAGAACAACTGCGGCTAATATAGCTATAGCCGTGGCTGCGATGAAAGCCCAGCTGCTCAGTTTACCATTAGGGATTACAATAATATTCAATCTTCCGGTGACTCGCCCAAAAAAATTGTTACTACGTTTAACCTTCATCGCGTTATTATCGGTTATCAAATTTTTATTTTACCTGGTAGTCTCCGATCCCTTTTCAAATAATGGAGATATACATTCCCAGAAGCTCCGTTCAGGCTGGAAGTGCAATTCATAACAGGGGATACATTCTGCCAGCTCAAGCGTTAGCCTGACTGATTCCGACGGCCCTAGTTCTAGGCGTCCATTTGTCGCGTTATAAAGCGGCACTAAACTCAGGATAAGTTGATTTGCCGACTCTCTTCCGCTCAACTTAGTAGCATAGTTAGTGCGGTCTTGCCTTAGAAAAAACACGGCCTTCAAGGGAGCGCTCGTACTATACTTAGCAGGTGCCTCACCCCAGATAGGAGTGCTCCAAGCACGGAAACCTGCTTTTTCTTGAGTAATGGCTACCATCTCGTCATGAAGGACGGTGAAAGAGGGGTCTCCAACTAGGAGCTTACATACGGTCGATTTTCCGGCACCTGATACCCCCGCAAAAATGTAGGCCATTCCGCCCCAAACAATACCTGCTGAGTGCAGGAACAGGTCAGGCGGCTGCTTCGCTGCGATAGCGCACTGCAGACATACCCGAAGCATAAGCCAGTAGTTATCGGAGTTACCAGGATATACACAGGCCATGCTTATATTCAACTCACCATTCTTACCGTAATTTCCAATCCCCATAGTGTACGTGAGTTGGCCGGGCTTGTCGCCCCGGGGAATGCTTACTATCCTGAGGTTCAGCCGTAGGTGAGGCTCTTCCCGGCATATAAAACCACTACAACTTTTTACCAGCCATCTCATAAAAGGCGGATAGCTGCATGCAATGGCAAAACGGGTTTCTGCTGCTTTAAGCACGATGTACTGGCTATCCGGTTGTGTGGTCACTTGCGGCTCCTTTCACTGTAAAAAATACTGTGTAAGAAATAAAACAGGTTGACGTCGGATGTCAATAGTGGACACCAAACCTTTCATGCTGCCAGCAGTCCCG
>CAZCOB010000013.1:0-50770 GCA_964500415.1 uncultured Dehalococcoidaceae bacterium
GTAAGAACTTCCTCGTCCAAGGCGGAGACCTCCGCTCCTTGCAGGAGATAATGGGCCACGCCGACATTCAAACTACCCAGAAGTACGCATCACTCAATCTCAGCGACATCATTAAAAAGCACCGCAAGTTTAGTCCGCTAAACGTGGCTCGCGCAACCGAGCCAGCCAGCCTGCCTGATAGCAATGGTGTATTAGAACAAGCCGAAGCCATATTGAATAATTCAAAAGACATTGACGCTTTAGGAGATGACGGCAGTACTCACCATACGGACTAAATAATCCACATGAAAAAAAACGGTATATTAAAGAAAAATCCCAGTAAAGGAGAGCTATGTTCAGTAAAAAGAAAGATCGGGAAAAGGAAAAACGAGCCAATGAAAAACTGGTTCGAAAGGTCTTGGGGAAAGATTCGAAACGCAGGGTATTTGGTTTTCTGTGTTCTCCAGCGATCCAGGCGTCTTTGAAATCGCTTTCAGATCAAATTCATGCCCCCCTATTTGCTCTGGCGGAACATGTGCTTCAGTTGGGTGCGATGCAGCTAGAAGAGGTGAATAATAACCCCGAACAACGCGAAGAATTGCGGCGTCACCTTACCGAGGTGCACGTTGAGATGAGAACTATTGAAAAAGTCGCCAGGTATGACGCGGAAGCCGCCGATGTTCTGGAAATGGAAAGAATTCGCCGCTTCAGCATTGATAAGGCTACCCGGCAACTGGTTGTGAAGTTTATGAGATTGGGGCTCAAGCCTGAAGAACTCGAGGAGATGATTCTATTCGGGCACCACTGCAGATTAGCAATTGCACAAGGCTGGCCTCGTCCCCCGGAAATTTCTCCCAAGAGTTATTCTTATCGACCTCCTAATACTATCACAAAACACAATCCAGATGAGTCTGAAAATAAATTACCTGAATAGCCTGGAGATTCGGGTATGGCGACCACGCTGCCCCACGGTCTTGTTGGACCCAAGGTCAATCGATCTGCCATACCCAGCCTCCGGCAGACATTCTATCATATTATTTGAGATACAAGGTCAATAAGCCCCCAGCTCCTGAAGCTATTTTGACTATGGCAACGAGGTAAGAAGTGGTACCACTATCGGGGGCAGGACACTTCCTCTTACTTTATGGAGAAAGTGGTGAAATTGGCCAATTATCTTTGGAAAATTTGATACCATTATTTTTCTTTACTTATATTTCCCAGCCAAGATTCAACATACCCGTAGGCTGTCCAGCCCCCATCCATTATGATGGTCTGACCCTGGATATATTTAGATTCTTCTGAGGCTAGGAACACCACCAGATCAGCTATCTCTTCAGGTTTAGCTAACCGACCGTTGGGAATCCGATTGGCCAGTTCATTTAAATCTAGAGTACGAGCGGTTACAAGATTCCTTACCAACTCCGTTTCCACATACCCGGGAGCGATGGCATTAACGTTGATGTTATATCTTGCCCACTCAGAGCCTAAAACCTTAGTCAGAGCCATAACTCCGGCTTTGGCAGTACAATAGCAGGCCCTCTCCGGGAAAGCCACAATACCGTTAATCGAGGCTATATTGATAATTTTACCGCTTTTCTGTTTTATCATTTCATTGCCGGCAGCCTGGCTACAAAAGAAGACACCCGTCAGCATAACATCGATACCCCGTCTCCATTTATCTTCTTCCAGTTCCGAAGAAGGGCCAACGACGGATATACCGGCATTATTAACCAGTATGTCGATTTTTCCGAGTTGCCCCACTACCATCTGAATCATCTTCTCCACTGCTGACTTATTAGATACGTCGGCCTGAATTACCATGACGCGTCGTCTTAGTCTCTTAATTTCCTGAGAGACTTTCTCGGCTGCCTTTACGGAAGTCGAGCAATTCAGCGCCACATCAGCTCCCTCTCTAGCTAAAGCCAGAGCAATAGCACGCCCGATACCGCGGCTAGCGCCGGTTACGAGGGCTACTTTGTTTTGAAATTTCATCTACTGCCTCTCGTCGTTAGTTGGTATCCCGTACCCTTGTCAACAGGTTACGGGATTACTTTCTGCTCCTTCATTTCTTCTAAGTCTTCCCAGGTATAGCCAGCAGCTAATAACACCTCTTCAGTATGAGCGCCCAATTGCGGCGCAACACTGGTAATTTTTGCGGGGGTCTCGCTGAACTGTAACGGGCTATTCAACAATCTGGCCTCTCCCATAATCGGATGCTCAATCTTTGTGAAGAAATTATTAGCCCGCGCTTGTTCGTCCTCCAGAATTTCAGGAATGAAATGATTCCCGCTGACGATAAGGTCATATTCTTTAAATTTCTCTTCCCATTCCACCCAGGTTTTCTTGACGAAGAGCTTGTCCAGCTTTTTAATGATTTCCTCTGCGTGTTCATCCCGCTTTTCCATGGTGTCGTAGCGCGGGTCGTTAATCCATTCCTCTTTGCCGATGGCCTTACAGAACGACGTCCAGTATTCCTGGTTGGGATGGACCATCATCATCCATCGGTCTTTAGCTTTATAAGAGTTATACATTGGGTTCGGATTGCGTGTCCTCTCCCAAATTTTGGGCGGGTAGCCGTAAAGATTAATCTGTGTATCCAAACCCAACGTCCAGACAGCGGTGTGATACAAAGAAAGCTCGATCGCCTGCCCCTTGCCGGTTTTTTGTCGGTAATACAAGGCGGCGCAAATGCCGCTGGTCATGTGGGCAGATGCTACCATGTCCATCATGCCCGGGCGCTGGATAGCCGGAGGAATATGCGAGCCAGCCGTAACTAAACCCATCAGCCCGCCGTAGGACCAGGCGGCTACGTAATCATATCCCCGGTCTTTAGCTTTGGGACCTTTAGTCCCGTAACCTGTAAGCAGGCAATGTATCAAACGCGGGTATTTATCCTTGAGGTCAGCATAAGTGAGTTTAAATTTTTCCAGCACATCAACGGAATAGTTGGTAATAAAGACATCAGCATCATTAAGAAGCCTGGCTATTACTTCCTGACCCTTTGGAGTCCGTAAATTCAAAGCGACACTTTTCTTACTGCGGTTGAGGAACTCAAAATGAAGCTCAATTTCCCCTTTATCGTTTTTTATGATGAGTGGAGTCCGGTTAAAACTATTCAGACTTCTCTGCCAGTCACCCCAGAGAGGCTCGATTTTTATAACATCGGCGCCCCAGTCCGCCAACACCGCCGTTGTCGCCGGCAAGGCAACCACCTGGTCGAAAGCTATTACTTTGACACCTTCTAGTAATTTAGGCACCTTGACTCCCTCAGGAAAATCATGTTAATAACTTATTACCACCATCATCGTTACTGGTTTATTGGTTTTATTGATTATTTCCCGACCTTCATTCGGCGCCAGATAAAGTGAATCCATCGGCCCCATCTTGACCTCTTCGGTGTTGTTTCTTACGGTAATTTCTCCATCCAAAACGATGTAAACCTTCTCATTTGGGTTATCTTCATATGCCCATTCGGCTCCGCCACCGGGCAGAAAGTAGGATAAGCCCACCCAGAATTTTTGAATGCCGGTTTCTTCCTTACCCTGGAGCCGCATAGCCGTCATATTGTAATGCTTGGCGGCAGCATACGGTTTAACCTGAGATAAACTGACTTTCTTCACGTTTCTCCTTTGAGGTTTTTCGGTGTAACCAACACATTGTTAGTACCTTTTTTGAAATGCAGAATGTTACTAATATTCCTGTTTTTAGTAATCTCTTAGTTAACCTGGATATTGGGTGGTAACTTTTTTATTCTTGTTGATGGCATATATGCATTTGGAATCACAAATATTACCCCAGTTACATCGCCATATAATAATCTCTGAATAGTCTCTATGTGTAATTATGTGGGGAACTAAAAACACTGTCTTACCATTTCTTAAGTTACCCTCTATAAAATTAACACAATAACCAGATTTGGGCATTAAAAAAACCGATGCCTGTGATTTCGTATTAAAAAAATCATTATCCATCTTTGATTCTTCTATGAATCTCGCTTAATTTCTTTTATACCCTAAATTATTGTGTTCCGTATTTGTAGACCCGGTCAGGAACTTTGTTAATATTTTCTTCATCGATGAAAGCCACCATACGGACAATGGAGCCATCTCCCATATACCAGCGGATGGGGAAACCGGAAATTTTGCATCTCTTACCGACCACCTTGGCGATATCCCCGCCCACATTTTCCCAGCCGAGGATACCGTTACGCATGATCAGGTTATGGCAGGGCTCCCACTCGGGGAAGTCCTGAAGCACATCATGGCCGGTAAGCTTTTTATATTCATCACAGATGTCTTTTCTTAATGGTCCGGGACCATGGGGACCGATAGCAGTGTGCAGGGGGTGATCCAGAGCTTGCTGATCTACACCCACAGCTTTGACTTTATGGGCGACAAACCACTCACCGACTTCTTTGCCCAATCCGGGTGAATAACAGAAATATTGCGTGCTATCGCCCCAATACTTATTCCAACCAGTATGTATAATGATAATATCGCCTTCTTTCATTGGCAGCTTTTTGTTAGCAGCATCCAGGTCTTTGGCGGTAATCAGCTCCCACTTCCCCTTGGGTATGTCCCAAACTACGGCATCGCCGTAGTAACAAGTGAGAGGAATTTCGTGGGTGAAACGGCCTCCTTCAAAGACATGGGCCGGTGAATCGGCGTGGGTGGTGCAGTGCATAACGGTCGTTACCGTCTGTGAGAGTACCCCCGATTTAGCCATATACTGCATTCTCTCAATCTTAACATCGGCAAAATACGGCCACAGCGGCGAGCCGTTCCCAAACGGATGGCTTAAGTCTATTAGCACTTCTTTTCCCATTGTTTTTTCTCCTTTATTTATTTTTGTATTACCAGGTAGTAACTCCCCCGTCGATATACAAAATCTGCCCGGTTACGAAACTGGATGCATCGGAAGCAAAGAAAATAGTAGGGCCAACAATGTCTTCCGGCAACGCCCATTTTCCCATCGGGATACGGTCTCTCATTTGCTTTGCATATGCCGGTTCGGCCAGGGCATCTTTAGTCAGGTCGGTTTCTACGATGGTCGGGGCTACGGCATTTACCAGGACATTAGATTTAGCCCATTCGCAGGCCAAGGTACGAGTGAGGGTATCCACGGCACCTTTGCTGGGGCAATACGCCGCGTAGCCCGATGGCAGACCATATCTGCCTCTCACGGAGGAGATATTAATGATTCTCCCTCCCTTCTGTTTTAACATCACCCTGCCTACTGCCTGGCAACACAGGAAAGTACCGCGTGTGTTAATATCCATCACCTTCTGCCATTCATCAATGGGGAAGGTATCGGCTGGCTTACGTATGGCCAGCCCAGCGCTATTGACAAGGATATCGATACGTGGGAAAAATCTTAGAATTTTTGTGACCATGTTATTGACCTGTTTTTCATCGACGATATCGACAGTAACGGCTAGCGATTTGCGGCCTTTTGCTTCTATCTCTGCGACTGTAATCTGAAGCGCATCTAAGTTCCGGCTGGCTACTACTACATCCGCGCCAGCATCGGCTAGTCCTAAGGCTACCGCTTTGCCGATGCCTCCATGACCACCAACTACCAGGGCTACTCTGCCATTCAGATCAAACATCTTGTTCATTTCTAACTCCATTTCCTTTTTGTCAGCTAAACTCGAAATTATGTAATAGTATTTTTAGCGAGGCTACGAGATCTCTTTCACTAAAGCAGGAGCTATACCTAGAACAGCTTAAAGCCTCCCATTGAGCTGAGATATACACGATACCAAAATGATATCAAGAAAACCAAAGACGCTCAGGTTAGTTTGACATGACATAGTGTGCACCTAAGAATTGTTACTGGATAAATTTCTTAACAATAGGGAAAATCCCGATAATTATAGATGAATTAATATTAAATGTCAAATATTATATGTAATTTGAAATATTATACCAATTTACATTTTGTTGTATAATTGAATATGTTGTATAATTACATATAATACTATATAGGAACATATATTTGATATGAGCCGTATTAAAACGTAAGAGAGGAGTATTTATTATTGTGGTCAAGAAAGTTCCAGATGAAATACAAAAAAACAGAATTACTAAAAAAGAAGACCCTGACATTAATCTGTTAATTATGCTTGATCAATCGAGTAGTGTTATAACTACTGCAGTCGGGCTTGAACTCAAATGTCTACGAACTACCCAAGCCCAGGTGAGAATTCTGAGCATGCTTTCTCGGGAGAACAGGCCCGTCACAATAGATGAGTTGTCTAATTGGACATTTAAGGAGTTTAACTCAGTATCCACTCTTATCAATAGAATGGAAAAACGCGGTTTAATAAAGAAGATCAAAAAGAACGAGGATTTAAAAACCTATATTGTTCCAACCGAAAAAGGCAATGTCCTGTATCATAAGAAAGTCAAAGAACAATCAATCCATCTAATATTTGGTACACTATCGGATGAGGAAAAGAAACAGCTTTATAATATATTGAAAAAGGTACGCGACACCACGAGTAATTTCTTGGGTTTGGATTTTAAGCCACCGTTTTTACCATAAAAAATATCAAATAGTTGTTTTCTGAAGAGAACAGGTCACTATGTGGACAGAAACAACTTTCTGGTAGTTTTTTTCTTATAGAAGATATCCGATTATGCTCGGCTATACTACATAGCCATTCACTTCAAACATAATCGCACCACTATCTCATACGTCCCACATCTCAAATGTTAGCTCAAAATCGTGTTTATACCGAGATGTAATATTCCTAATATGTTCGAGTAAATAAAGATTCATTTTAGGATAAATGGTTTTCCTACCGTTTTTTGCTTGACATTATCGTGTAAATATATTAGTGTTTATAACATCATATATAAACTTATAAATGAAATAATATATGAACTATATGGTTTTTCATTATAAACATACTAATATTATTCTAATTAGTATCTGTATATAGCAGCAATCTCAGCTGGAGTTATGGTGTATTAAGTAAGAAAGGGATGAAATGGCTGCTTATGCAATCAGACGCTTATTGCTTATTATTCCCACTTTTTTACTAATTACAATTTTGGTCTTTTTATCAGCACGCTTCATCCCTGGTGATGTGATTGATATGATGCTTGCCCAGATGAGCACATCCGGAACGGCATCAGATATGACCCGACAGAACCTTGAAAAGGCTTTGGGATTAAGTGCGCCAATGCATATCCAGTATATTCGCTGGTTGGGGGTAGCGCCTCAAGAAACAGGTGAGTTCCAGGGTGTTTTTCAGGGGAATCTAGGGGAATCCTTATGGAAAAATGAAGATGTAATCAAGCTCATGGTTGAAAGGCTTCCAGTTTCCGTTGAACTTGGCCTTATTGCTATCATAACAGCTCTCCTGATTTCGTTTCCTATCGGCATTTATTCAGCGATACGGCAGGATACGGTGGGTGATTATTCTAGCCGTAGCATTGCAATTATATTTATTTCCGTTCCCTCCTTTTGGATCGCTACTTTGATATTTGTCTATCCACCTATCTGGTGGGGATGGTCGCCTCCCACGGAATACATCCAAATTACTAAAGATTTCTTAGGAAACCTGGCGCAGTTTATCATCCCAGGCTTTATAACGGGTATGGTGATGGGCGGCACATTAATGAGAATGATACGAACAATGATGCTGGAAACATTAAGACAGGATTATATAAGGACTGCCTGGGCAAAGGGTTTGAAAGAACGTGCGGTCATTATGGGGCATGCGCTTAAAAATGCGTTATTACCGATAGTTACCATTATAGGGGGTATGATTCCTATGGTGATCGTCGGTGAAGTGATCATGGAACAGATATTTGCATTACCAGGAGTTGGTATCTTGACTTTTCAAGCATTGGGCCAGCGAGATTATCCGTTGATTCAAGGAATTAACATGCTTCTAGCAGTCATAGTGTTATTATCCAATATTGTGGTTGACCTTTTTTACGCCTGGATAGACCCCAGAGTTCAGTATAGATAAGGAAAAATTGCATAGTGAACAGGAGAACCGAAAACATATCACCATCAGCCACTGCAGAAGGACTTCCGATAAAAAAAGCTGAAGGAAAAAGACACGGCATGTTTGTCGACCTGTGCATCAGGCTGGTCAAGGAGAAACCGCTTGGTCTGTTTGGGGCAATTATCGTTGTTGGGTTATTCGGGGTGGGTATTTTTGCCAATTTGCTGTCCCCATATGGTTATAACGAATCAATTGTAAGTGAACGTTTAAATCCGCCTTCTGCCACCCACCTTTTAGGAACCGATAACATGGGGCGCGATATGCTTAGTCGCATCATCTATGGCGCGCGTATCTCAATGATTGTAGGTCTGGCTGGAGCGGCCATAAGTGCAGTTGTTGGGTTTCTCGTCGGTGGTGTTTCAGGGTATTTCGGTGGAAAATTTGACATTATATTTCAACGGTTCGTTGATGCCATTATGTGTTTCCCATCTTTAATCCTTTACCTGGCTATAATGGCTATTATCGGCCAAGGATTAATGCCGGTCATTTTGGTATTAGGTGTTACAACTGGCTTTATGGCCTCCAGGACAATCCGAAGTGCTGTTATAGGGGTTAAACAGAATATGTATGTTCAAGCCGCGGAAGCTACCGGAACTAAAACATCGAGTATTCTCATCCGCCATATTTTGCCTAACATAATGCCTGTGGTTATAGTCGGATTCACACTTACAGTGGGCAGTATGATTCTCTCTGAGGCAATGTTGAGTTTTCTTGGATATGGCATCCCGCCTCCTACACCTACCTGGGGCGGTATGCTTCAAGGTTCAGCACGCCGTTATATGATCCAAGCTCCATGGATGGCTTTATGGCCGGGTGTTGCCCTGGCTTTAGCAGTATATGGCGTAAACATGTTTGGGGATGCCTTGCGGGATCTGTGGGACCCACGTTTAAGGGGTGGTTTGGGACGTTACGGTAGAGCAGCAAAAATCAAAAAGAGGTGAACCACCATCGAAGAAGTAGTACTAGATATCAAAAACTTAAAAACCTACTTTTATGTGAAGGAGGGTGAATTAAGAGCCGTTGATGGGCTGACCTATAGTGTGAAGCGGGGGGAATGCGTTGCATTGGTCGGCGAAAGCGCTTGTGGTAAGAGTGTGAGTGCTCTTTCGATCATCCGGCTCATCCCCTATCCTCCAGGAATCATTGTTGGGGGTGAGATTATTTTTGAAGGTCAAGACATCCTAAAAATCAGCGAGGAGGAAATGCGGCATATAAGGGGAGGCCGTATCGCGATGGTTTTCCAGGAGCCGATGACCTCTCTTAACCCGGTCTTGACCATTAGCCGTCAGATATCTGAATCACTGGAACTACACCTTAGCATGGACAAGGCATCTGCTGCTGAAGAAGCGATGAAATTACTTAAGCTGGTAGGTATACCCGACGCGGAAAGAAGGATTAATGACTATCCTCACCAGTTTAGCGGTGGCATGCAGCAGAGAATAATGATCGCTATGGCAATAAGCTGCAGGCCATCCTTAGTCATTGCCGATGAACCGACAACGGCAGTTGACGTCACTGTTCAGGCACAACTTCTAGACCTAATAAACAACCTTCGGACCCAGTTCAATACGGCCGTAATAGTAATTACTCATAACCTGGGAATTGTAGCCCGATATGCCGATAACGTTAACGTTATGTATGCCGGTAGACTATTAGAGAAGGGACCTACTGAAGTAATCTGTGAAAAACCGTGCCATCCATATACTGTTGGATTAATTGCCTCGGTACCGCGCCTTGACCTTCCTAAGAAGAAAGACTTGAGTGTTATCGAGGGCCTTCCGCCTGATCTGGCTCGTTTATCGCCGAATATGTGCGCTTTCAGCCCCCGGTGCAAATTGGCAATCGCCCGATGTACACAGGAGAGACCTGAACTTGAACCGGTAGGTAAAGACCACTACGCTGCTTGTTTCAGAAGTCATGAAGCCAAGCAACTTGCAGAGGAGGGATAATGGCAGATAACAATATCCTAGTCGATGTTAAAAATTTACGTATGTATTTTCCGGTACTCGCTGGTGTGATGCGCCGGAAAATCACTGACGTCAAGGCAGTGGATGACGTTAGCTTTTTTATTCGTGAAGGAGAAACATTAGGACTTGTCGGCGAGAGTGGTTGTGGTAAAACTACTCTCGGGCGTTGTATTTTACAATTATATAAAATCACTTCAGGAGAGGTAACTTTCGAAGGTGTAGACCTTACCAAGCTCCACGGTGAAGCTCTAAGAAAAATGCGTCGGTATATGCAGCTTATTTTCCAGGACCCTTATGCCTCTCTTGACCCGCGGATGACAGCTGGCGATATTGTCGGTGAACCGCTCTTGGAACACAATCTGGCAAAGGGAAAAGTTTATAAAGAACGAGTCGTTGATCTTTTAAGCATGGTCGAACTTGAACCGCGCATGGCGGTACGTTACCCTCACGAATTCAGCGGAGGACAGCGGCAACGTTTAGACATTGCTCGGGCACTAGCAGTCAGACCCAAATTCGTTGTATGCGATGAACCTGTATCGGCACTGGATGTATCAATACAAGCACAAATCATCAAGCTACTGAAGAATCTGAAAGAAGAACTTGGTCTAACCTATCTCTTCATCGCTCATGATCTTTCGGTGGTACGCCATATCAGCGATCGCGTTGCTGTGATGTATTTGGGAAAAATTGTGGAAATTACTCACAGTGACGAGCTTTACAGTAATCCTCTCCATCCTTATACCAAGGCATTACTTTCTGCAGTTCCAATACCGGCACCTTCCGTGGATAGAAAGCGGAAGCGCATTCTACTGACGGGCGATGTCCCCAGTCCGATAAACCCGCCTCGCGGCTGTCATTTTCATCCAAGATGCCACAAGGCTACCGAGGTCTGCCGCGAGACAGCCCCCGAACTCAAAGACATCGGTGGTGAGCACTGGGTCGCCTGCCATTGATATTATGTCGCTCTAATGTAAAAAAGTATATAGTTAAGGATCAGGTGAAAAAGTTAAATGAAGAAATTCAATAAATATCCTGTTGTAAGTTCAATCGGTTTTACCTGTATTTTACGTTAAATAATATATTATAAAAAATCTCTTGACATTACGATATATATGATGTAATATCTAAAAACTTCATACAGAGTATTAATAATGAAATCATATAACATATTTATCAAAAATAGTTGAAAGTAATATGCCTCAATCAAAACATCAAACACAAACCCCAAAATTTACACGGTCTCCGGATTTTTCAGCCTGCCAAAAGCGCATTGAAGATGATGATGACCTGCGTCAACCCAATGTACAGGCTTTACCCGATACTGTCCATGAGGATAGTAATCATCGATTACTTATTTTTAAAAGGAAAGGAGAAAAAGATGGCAGAACCGAAAGCGCCCCAGGGATGGTTAGTTGTTGAACATGAGATACCTGGTATCACCCCGGACATGATTGATTGGTGGTGGGTGAACATGGAAAAGGGTTATGAACTCTGGTGCCCTGACGAGCATAAGGGTTTCAAGTGGGAGGTCAAACCACCTTTAGGTGGTCATATCGGCGCGGTCCAGATTGCCACCGAGAGCATTGATTACGGTCCCGTCATGAACCTCCGCATTGAGTGGGTAGACCCTAATATCGGGACTCAAGAACAAAAAGACTTCTGGACTTATGAACATCTCCTAACGGCAGGTTCAACCGGTGCGCAGCCAGGCACCAAAGCCATGGTAATGCTTTCCCATCAATGGGAAGCCATTCCCGGCGGATGTAAAATGCGTTCCTGCATGCATGGATTTCCAGAACCGCCGCCAGGTAGTTTTACTCCCCCCAAGCCTACAACGCAACACCCCAGCGGTAAGTCCCCCACGGGTGGCGGTTGGATTGCCCACAACAAAGCTGAAGTGAGTACATTTAAGGAATTTTTACCAGCGCTTTATAAGATGTGGCAGGTTGTCGATGACCCGGCTATCAATCGACAATGCTCTTTAAAAATTAAGAAAGGAGGTTCAAAAATAACTTATACCAAATAAGGCAACCATCAAATATTTGGTATAAAGAATTTCTTGATGATAAAAAAGAGATACTTGAGACTGGATGGGGAATTCGGAGTCGCAAGAGAGGTCCATTATGGTAACAACACATAAGAATTGGGTAAAGGAAATTAAGATTGACTTGGATGCTTGTGAGGGATGTAAGACGTGTGTGGGGGCTTGTTTTGTTGACGTGATCCGTTGGGATGAAACACAAGAGAAACCAGTCGTTGCTTACCCAGAGGATTGTGTCTGGTGTTTAGCGTGCGAAACCGCCTGTCCCGCTCAATGCATAGAAGTAATTCCTATTATACCATCGCCGCTACGAACGTCCTTTCAATAACACATAAAACTGGATAATATCACCATCGCAGGAAATGGAGGAGTAAATTGGCGATACTAGAAGATTTGGGAGAAATAGTTTCAACTGATGTACTTATCATTGGGGGCGGAATCGGCGGTATAGTGACCGCCATTAAGGCTAAAGAGGAATCTCCGAACGCCAGTGTTCTGATAGTAGAAAAACAGACTACCGGCTGGGCGGGAAAAGCCACTAAGATAGGTGGTTTCCTGGCATTTCTTGCGCCAGAGAATAACGCGGATAGCTTTATTGATTTTCAGGTCAGAAATACCGGTATCTACCTTAATGACCAAGAACTGCTGACTTCGTATGTTCGGGACTCGTATAAGGCATTTGTACAACTTGGAGAGTGGGGGGTGCACATAGCCAAGGATAAAGAAGGAAAAATAGCAACGATGAAGGCCTTCTGGGCCCCGGATTGGTCGGTTGGTTTCATTGATATAGACATAATGTTACCGTTACGGACCAGAGCCCGTAAACTGGGGACTAAAATACTTGACAAAATCCATGTAGTCGACCTCTTGAAAAAAGACGGTACGGTTATCGGTGCAGTTGGCTTTAACATCGTTAATGGCCGCTTCTATATTTTCAAGGCTAAAGCTACTATACTGGCTAACGGCAGCTGCAACTACAAAGTGAGACGGTTCTGGGCCGCTGGCTGTGGCGATGGAATTGCGGCGGCTTACCGGGCGGGAGCTGAGATGAGAAACGCCGAGTTCGGTAACCTCTACGGCCACCTTGTATTCAGCGACACCGATGCCGGCAACGTGGAAAGCAATTTCCTTGTCAATGCCTCCGGTGAAAACATAGTCAAGAAATACTGGCCTAATATGGGTCCAACAGGTGTATTTTTACCCGTAAAACTGGCTTTAGGTATGGAAAAAGAGGTCGTGGAAGGGAGAGGACCAATATTATTTGAGCCACCTCCATCATCTCCATCTATGCAGATGGGGACAGCTCTGCCCAAATTGGGCGATTGGCATAGCCGTATGGAAGCCAAAGAGCGCAAATACGAGCCGCCTCCAACAGCGAAGCGAGAGGTGGAGGTACCTTTACATGGGGAACTCTCCTGCATCAAAGTCGACCATGATATGAAAACCAGTCTTGATGGTCTGTTCGCAATCGGAGACGCCAGCTACGCTGGTTCAGCGGTAGCCGGAGCGGTGGCATCGCCTCCGGGTATAACGCCGGGCTCGGGTATAGGGTACGCCGTCATCAGCGCAGGGTGGTGCGGCCCAGCCGCCGCACGTTATGCGGCCGGGAGTAAGCCAACTGAGGTCAGCAATGCTGAGGTAAAGCGGCTAAAAGAAGAGATATTTGCCCCGATGCAGCGTCGTAATGGACCTTCTCCGTGGGAAATAATTTCCACCCTGCAAGATGTAACCGCGCCGATGAAATATAACCTACGCCGCAGTAAAGAACGGCTGGAAGAAGCCCTGTCCAAAGTTGAAGAGGTAAAGGAAAAACTACCCGGATTGTGGGCGAAAGATGGTCACTACCTGAGTAAATGTCATGAGATAAAGAGCATGGCGATATGTGCCGAGATCACGTTCAGGGCTGCTTTAATGAGAACGGAAAGCAGGGGTTTCCATTTCCGTGAGGATTATCCCGAGCGTGACGATAAGAATTGGCTCAAATGGATAGTGTTCAAACAAGAGGGAGGAAAGGTAGCATTTTCAACCAAGCCGGTACCGATAGAAACGTACAAGGTAAAACCATAATAATGAAGGAGGTAAAAGTCATGAAAGGTAAAAAATTGTACGTAGCCTGTTTCCTGACCTGTTTGGCGGTGGCAGCTCTACTGATGGCATCGTGCTCCAAGCCAACACCAACACCCACAACACCCACAACCCCTACTATACCCGCAACGCCCACAACCACTACTACACCCACAACTCCTGCAACCCCGACCACTCCGACTACACCCACACCAACCCCGGTTGAGATGCCAAAGTACGGTGGTACGTTAACCTTGGCAATGACTACAGATATACAGGGTTGGGACAATGCCAAATACCCAGCCGGTTTCCTTCTCCAATTGTATCTGGTTTATAACAGTGGCGTAGTAGGCGATTGGTCAAAAGGGCCGGCCGGCACCGATCAAATCGATTGGGATATAAACGCCCTGAAACGTATCGAGTTTACTACCGGTGATATTGCTGAGAGTTTCGAGATACCTGAACCAGGGACATTCATATTCCACATACGCCATGGTGTTCACTTTGCTGTGGATCCCAGCAATCCGGCCAGTCTACTTGTAGGCGGTCGGGAGGTCACGGCCGATGATGTAGTCTATTCTTTTAAACGTCACCTTGAATCACCGATGTCCTTCTTGGCTGTTAGCGAACCAATAATGGCACAATCAACAACAGTGACAAAAATTGATGATTGGACAGTAATGGTTCAGACGCCGATAGATAGCGTGGACCCGATGTGGTTATTGCTTCCCGAGCGAGAAATTGTTCCTCATGAAGTAGTTGAAACGTACGGTGATCTTACAGATTGGCACAATGCGGTGGGTACAGGGCCTTTCACCGCAGCGGAATATATTCCCGGTAGCTCGGCTACTTTTATTAAAAACCCGGATTACTGGGAAAATGACCCGTGTGGCCCAGGAGAGGGGAATCAATTACCCTACACCGATGCAGTCAAGATGTTGATTATGCCCGACGTTTCCACCCAGATTGCGGCGCTGCGCACCGGGAAAGTCGACGTATTGCAAAATCTCACCCACGATGATGCGGTCAGCCTGATGAAGACTAACCCGGAGCTTCAGTGGCACAAAGCTTTCGGTGGGAATATGATAATCGGCATGAGAACAGATAAACAGGATCTACCGTACAATGATGTAAGAGTGCGCCAGGCTCTAACGATGGCTATCGATTTTGAGTCTATAAAGCAACTTGACGGCGGTGAATCCGAGGTCCTTTGTTTCCCAATAGAGAACATCAAGGGATATGAAGATGCCTATACGCCTATGGACCAAATGCCCGATACTGTGAAGGCGATGTATAGCTATAATATCGAACAAGCGAAAGCATTACTGGAACAAGCAGGTTATAAAGATGGCTTCGAGTGTACAATAGATACCTGGAACTACCCTGATTATATTGATTTTCTGTCATTGATAAAGGACATGTGGTCCAAGATTGGCGTGGATCTAACCATCCAGCCCTTGGAGTTTGGTGCCTACCTGGGCGAGTCTTTGACCAACAAGTACGAAGATATGATATATTCTTTCTACGTACAACCTGGACCTTACGCTCAGTTGTTTGCTTTCAGGGGGCCAAGTTGCTTCAACCGGAGTCTTGTCAGCGATGCTCATGTCGATGAGGTCTATCAAGAAATGATGAATAATAACCTCATAAACCAGGTGAAAGTTGACCAGCTGCACCGCGACATCATGCCATACGTCCTTGAGCAAGCTTGGTACATTGCTCGGCCGGCTCCCTATACATATACTTTCTGGCAACCGTGGGTCAAGAACTATCATGGCGAAGTTGCCTTAGGCTATAACGCTAGCTGGCCCAAATATGTCTGGATTGATCAGGACCTGAAAGAGGAAATGACGGGAATAAAACCCACCCCGCCACCGACACGTAAACCTGCCCCTGCGCCTACGCCGACTGAAACGCCTACGCCGACCGAAACCACGCCAGCGGAAGAGGAAATAATCAACTGGCAGGATGTCTCGACATATCTTAATCAAACGGTCACTGTGGAAGGGCCGTGCGCCGGAGTACTGAATTTCGGGATGAATATTCTACAAATAGGCAGTACGGAAATGACCGCATTTGGAGTAGTTATCAGTAACGATATTTTGAGCGAGTTCCCGGCGGACATTCCAGGTACCTTTGTCGGTAAGACCCTCAAAGTAACCGGTAAAATTGTCGATAGTGGTTTCGGTGGCTTGAAAATAGACGTTACTGACCCGTCACAGATTGTGATTGAATAACGGTTAAAATTGGCAAATAGTTAAGCGATACCGGCAAAGTTAGGAGGGATATCAATCGCACATCCTTCCTAACTTTGCCGGAGCATATTATTTGACCTCTTCATCTTTCGTGGTATTCCGTAACACAATGTCGGATAACGGTTAAGAGTTCACAGCGAAAATTATTAAATAAGATAAATTTGTGTACCAGAAGGAATTATATTGAAGAAAAAAATATCGTTGACATGTCTTAATCCTCGGGCCGAAATTGTCGTGCCTAAAAAAATCATGGGGCTTACAGTTCCTCGTGTTGTAGACTTAAGAGGAAAGAGGATAGGGCTTGTCTGGTGTGAAAAAAGAGGCGGAGAACATTATTTCGATGCCGTCCAGGAATTATTGGATAAAAGATTCTCTAACACAACGATTTTACGCATGAACTGGGCCGCGGGAATAGAAAAGAAACTACTTGAAGAAGTAGACACTTTCATCTATGGGGTAGGAGATTCAGGAATCGGAGCCTGGGAAAGCACCGCCAGAACGATTGCGATGGAAAAACTTGGCAAACCCGGAGTGGTGATCGTTGGCAGTCACCTTATTACTAACGCAAAAGCATCAGCTAATGCGCAAGGAATGCCGGCGGTACGTATGGTGACTGTACCGAGCTCGGAGTATTATCCAAACCGGGTAAGTGTAGCAAGATTAAGACCGGTTGCCGAAAAAACTATTGACGCTATCATCGATTCTTTGACCCGGTCGCTAACACCAGAAGAGATAAACCCAAGGGTAAAACCACGGGAAAAGTTGCCTAGACTGGTCAATATTACAGCAGACAGTTATGAGCATGCATTTGAGATATTTAACCAAATATATCTCGATAATCACTGGGGAGATGGATTGCCTTTAGTGCCTCCCACCGAAGAAGCTGTGAAGCTGATGCTTACCGGGACAAAGCGGTCACCCGATGAAATAATTGGGACATTTGCTTCTCCGGATGGTCTTGCTGCCATCGGGATGGCAACGATTGAAAAGGTTGCGATAAACGCAGTCATGGCCGGAGCCAAACCAGAGTACCTGCCGGTGATCATTGCTGCTATCGAAAGTCTGGTAGACAAAAAATTCTCTCCTCATGTCTTCACTTCAGAAGGTTCTTTCACTCTCTTAATAATCGTGAGTGGCCCTATCGCGAAGAAAATACACATGAATTCAGGGATAGGATTATTGGGCCACGGATGGCGGGCTAATAATACTATCGGGCGTGCTGTTAGACTTTGCCTAATCAATATCGGTGACCTTTGGCCTGGCGAACACGATTTGGCGCTAATTGGCCGGCCGTCTTCGCACACGTTTTATGTTTTGGCCGAAAACGAAGAATTAAACCCATGGCAGCCTTCTCATATAAATTTAGGTTTTAAACCTGAAGAATCTTGCGTTACGGTTGCCGCAGTTATGGGTTATGGCGGTATGGGTTTAAGAATCTACGGAGGAGGAACAGTATTACCCTGGTCCGAAGAAGAAGTTTTACATGAAATCATTCAAGACGTGGCTAAAGACCGTAGAATGTTCCAATTTAATCCCCGGAAGGGTGATAGAGCTCATCCACAAACCCATGTCATTGTGCTCCATCCGGAGATGGTCAGCGAATTACACCGTAAAGGTTTCACCAGTCAAAGTCTCCGAGACCATATAATTGATAGCACTAGCGTTCCATATGAAGACCTAAACAAGGAAGAGATAAGAGGTATTAGAGATAGGATTGCTGATAAGAGCGATATATTCTTCGGGTCTGGTCTTATTCCGCCGGATCGTATACCTGTTTTTGAAGAAGCCCTTAAACCGGGAGGCAAGGTCCCCGTAATTTTAACTCCTCAAGATATCCACATCGCTGTAGCTGGCGGCATATCGGGTTATTCGTTCGGGTTTGCGTATTTACGGGGAGCACTTCAGACAAAACTAATATGTTAAACATATCAAACTGGTGTACTTATGGCTTTATCTCTTGCAGGGTATACCCATAATTGAAAGGACACGGGACAAAAACTCACCTGACGCCTAAAAATATTCCGGTTTCATGTTAGACTCAGGATTAAAAAAAGTGATATAAATGGTTAATATAGGGGATGCACCGGAACAATTTATCAATAAGCTTCACTGGGCTTAGATAATATTCAGCCTTCTAGTTATATACGCCGTATTCCTTGTTAAAATCAATCATAGCTTTAAGGTTTTCCGGCTTAACCTCATCGATGGAGGAGCGGGGAGAAAGAGTATAGCCGCCGTCTTTCCCTACTACGTCGATACACTTCTTGCAGTAGGCGATGACATCTTCCTTGGATCCAATCTGGAGGATGGTAGATGGAACGTTTCCCTCGATACAGCAATGACCTTTGAGTATTTCCTTAGCCCTGAAGATGTCCGTCGTATCAAAGCGAGCGACGAATTTCCCTTTCGGCAAGCCAAGTAGATATTCTACACGCGAATCGAATTTACCCTCGAAGAAGATATAGGGCGTGGCTCCGTGTTCGCAAAGGTAGGTGACCAGTTTTTTAAAGCCCGGCCAATAGAACGTATCGAACTGCTTCTTCGAGAGGAAATCATCGGAGCCACGGGTGTTAGTCATGAAGACGCGGATTTCACCGTTCTCATCCGGCACCAACGGCGTATTTGCTATCGTCTCTTTAAGAATGAAATCAATAAGCTCGAGAAGTTTATCCGGCTGGCGGAACATATCATGCATGATGCCGGTCATGCCGCGTATCCCATGAGAGACGAGATCATAGGGTGGCATCGCGCCAACCATAGGAGAAGAATAATAGCCGTATTTTTGAAACAGCTTCACGAATTTTATATTCTTAGGCAGGTCTTTCCTCATAATTCGGCCGGCTTTCTGAAGTACGGTAAGGGATTTAGCTACGTCGGGGTCGGAGACAACCATAGCCAGCACCTGGGCTGGCTCGGGGCCATGCAATACATCGAAAAGCGGTGGGACCTTTCCAAGTCCCTTTAATTGATCGCTGATACGTGGCAGGTGTTTCCGTATAAAATAATCGTTCGAGTTATGCATGTATTCATCAAATTCATCGGCCTTGAGACTATCGATTTCGATCGACTGGAAACCCTGGTGAGGTTCGATACCATGCCCGGGCCATTTCATTGTTTTCAGGTCCAGCAATTCCAGGGCTTTCCCAGAGCTGTACATACCGCCACCGAATGAATCGGGACAAAAATCTTTTAGTGTTTTTTCATTAGCATCGTACCATGTGTCAAAGTCATAATAGGCGTCAGAACAGAGTACCCCCACGTACTTGGCAGGAAAATTACCTATATGACAGGTAACCGGCACCCTGTCAGGCACCTTGAGGGTCGTAGCCGCATGAATCCGGTCGTACCGTTCCTTTTTAAGCTGTTTAGCTGGTTTCTCGATATCAGGGTCATTAAACATGCAATTATTCCTCCAATATATACCTGTTTGGTTATTTTTTAAAAGCAAGAAGTCCAGATTATATACAACCCTGCTGGTGATTAGCCTTTCTATACCCGGGATTCACACTTCGCCGAATTCCGTTCTGGCAATGATGTCATTCTGGAGTTCAACAGGTAAATCGACAAAGTAGGCGCTATAGGTTGCAACTCTCACCAGTAGGTCCCGGTAATTTTCAGGATGTTTCTGTGCATCCATTAATGTACTGCTATCGACGATATTAAACTGTACCAGGTCTCCTCCCGTTTCCCCGAATTTCCTTATCATAAGTGCGAATTTCTTCATTTTGGACTCACTAGATAAACTATCCGGGTTGAAACGCATATTGAGTACATTACCTCCACTCGTTTTAATGAGATCAAGTTTGGCGACGGATCTCATCGTTGCCGTGGGGCCGCTGATATTTCTTCCACGATATGGAGAGATACCGCCATCCGAAAGTGGCAGCCCGGCCAGCCGTCCATCCGGCAATGCCCCAACTGCTTGCCCCAGCGGCATGTTGGCAATGACTGTTCCTCCGGCAGCCGTGTACCTGAAACCACCGAAGCCTTCGTACCTGGAAAATTCGTCGCTAATGTTGACGAGTACGTCGTTCACGATAGAATCAACGGAATCCACGTCGTTGCCGAACTTGGGAGCCATATTGATGAGGTGAAGGATTTTATCTTCACCCTCGAAATTTTTGTCCAGAGCATCGATCAACTGTTTCATGGTTATCTTCTTGTCATCGAAGACAAGTTTCTTCAGTGTTGCCAGTGAGTCTCCAACGTTAGGAATACCGGTAATCCACATGCCTAGAGTAGAATACGGGTTTGCCCCGCCTTCAGTAATATCAAGGCCTTTTTCAATGCATCCACTGAAAAGGGCCGATTGTAACGGGGCAGGTAAGTACTGTGCGAAAAGTTGCCGGTTCAGGTTATTGGCCATGACCACATTGCGGGCTAAATGTTCCACCTGTCTGGTATAGGCGTTCCAGACTTCTTCATAAGTCTTGAATTTACGCGGGTTTCCTGTTGTTGGCCCCAGTTGTTCATCTGTCAGCCGGGAAACGCCGTTGTTGAGAGCGAGTTCCAGCATCATGGGTAGATTGATGAAATCGCCGCCAGGGTCAAAAGATACTCCGGGAACCGTGCGGATAAAGCAGCCGGTGATGGCATAATCACGGGCAAATTCTATGGGCTTGCTATCCTTAAGCAGCTGTTTGACAATGGTTTCATCGCTGACGAACTTGATTTTCCCCTTCATCTTGCGTGCGATATCACAGGCTTTCATCAGGAAGGCATCGGGCGTGCTGTTATGTACTCTGACCGTAAGATCCTCCTGGAGATTGGCATCTTCTTCAGCCTCGAGAAAAACATAAGACAGGTCATTTACTCCGTTATGTCCGTTACTATCGATACCACCGAGTGTGATACCCGAGAGGGTGAGCTGTCCGTTGCCCTGGGTTTTAGCCTTACCACTGAAGGGCATGACCATTTCGTTTATCTTAATGTAAAACATGGCTACCAGTTCGCGGGCTTCTTCCCTGGTCATAGCACCTTTTTCTAAGTCCTTTTTATAGAAAGGATACATATACTGGTCCAGCCTACCGAAGCCGAGCCCTGGTCCCCATCCCTCCAGCATAGTTGCTATATATGTAAACCACATCGCTTGCATCGCTTCATGAAACGTTCGCGCTGGATTAGCAGGGACCCATTCGCACACACAGGCAATCTTTTCCAGTTCCCGCTTCCTATGAGAGTCAGCTTCCTCGGCCGCCATTTTTCTGGCAAGGTCGGCATATCTGTGGGCAAAGGTCACGACTGCGTTGACCACTATCCGTACAGCGTCAAGGAATACTGAACTATTGAAGTCCTTAATCTTGGTCAGATCCAGATTGGTTTTCACATCATCGATTTTTTCAAGTATTTTGTTCAATCCGTCACGGGTGACTTTATCAAACCCGGGGCAACAGTGAGCCAGATGAATACCCATGTAAGGATTAGCTCCTCCCGGCGCCCAGCTCTTATCTTTCAACCTCTTAATTTCATCCGGGACAGCGCATATCCATTTATCGTAAAGGGATTTGCCTTTCCAGTAAATAAGAGCTTCACGCGCCCTAGCCTTATCTTTCTCAGACATGGGTTGAAAACTGTCTACCTCTCTCGAGGACAGGGTTTCCATTTCATCAAGGTACCATTTCCATGTCACCTCGGGCAGCATCGGGCCAGCAACACGTTTGCTGGTGGCATTCCCGATGAGTAACTCGCTGTCCTCGATACGGATGGTCATTTTGCTCAAAAGTTTTTCCAATGATTTAGCCCGCCTGATAACTTCCGGCTGGCCTTCGGTTTCTTTATAAGATTCTGTGAAGAGTACTGCCCTCTCGATACATAATTCGGGTTTTCGGCGTGCTTCTCTTCTAAGGCGATCGACTCGCTTCTCGATGGTTACCATTTAAAATCCTCCAATTGTATGATTTCCGAACGAAAATCAACCGGGGATATACTCAGTAAGTTATGAGATTTTCCAATATGTTAAATTTCCTGGAACTCCGTTCTAGCGATGATATCTTCCTGCATTCTCGGGCTTAATTCGACGAAATAAGCGCTGTATGTAGCGACTCTAACTAGCAGATCTCTATAATTTTCAGGGTGTTTTTGTGCATCCCTGAGGGTTTCGCTGCTGACGATATTGAACTGTACATGATACCCACCGCTTTCACAGTACGTCCGGAGCATGGACATGAACTTGGCCTTCTTTTTTTCATCGGCAAAGACATCGGGATTGAATTTCATATTGAGTACGGAGCCGCCGCGCACCTTTAAGTGGTCAAGCTTGGTGACAGACCGGAGTGTAGCTGTGGGGCCGTTGATGTTTCTTCCCTGGTGCGGTGATATACCGCCTTCGGCAAATGGTTCGCCGGCCTTTCTGCCCTCCGGCGTGGCTCCCACCTGGGTGCCCATTATCAGGTGCCCTGTACCTGTTGCTATTGCGACAGCCGGCTTTGAGCCAAAAAGTCCTTTATATTTACCGAGCTCCCCTTCAAACAAAACGATGATATCGTTGACAATCGTATCAACATAATCGATATCATTTCCGTACTTGGGAGCTTTCGATAGCGCATGTAATAACTGGTCTTCACCTTTCAAATTTCTATCCAATGCATCGATCAATCCGGCCATGTCGATTAATTTATCTTCAAAAACGACCTTTTTAACAGCCGCCAGAGAATCACCCACATTTGGCAGTCCGGAGAATCCGAAGCATTCCCGCACATTGGGGGCGGTCCCGCCGGCCATGATATCTTTACCACTCTCGATACATGGTGTAAAGAACGCAGACATAAACGGGCATGGTGCAAATTCCGCATATAATTGCGTATCAATATTTCTGGCCGTCACCATCCTGGGAACAAAGAATTCCACCTGCTTTTTGAATGCATCCCATACCTCTTGAAAAGATTTGAATTTCCTCGGATCTCCGGTCCTTGGGCCAACCTGTTTTGCCGTTAGACGGGACACGCCGTTGTTCAACGCCAATTCCATAATCATGGGAGCATTAACCATGCCTCCGGTCACATCGAGCGAGTAGGAAGGGACCGCCGGAGTGAAACAGCCTACCAATACATAATCCCGGGCATGTTCTACAGGTCTGCCTTCGTTGAGAAGTAAGCTGATAATCGTATTGTCGCTGACGAATTTGAACTTACCTCGTAGTTTCTTGGACACCTCAAGTGCTTTCATCAAGAAAGCATCGGGATTGTTACTATTGATCCTGATGGTTATCTCTTCGGCATTCAAAGCTACCGCTTCTTCTGCTTCAAGCAATAGGTTGGATAGTCCATTAACGGCGTCTTTGCCGCCTGGCGTGACACCGCCCAATGTCATACTCACCATCGTCGGAAATCCGGCGAGGGTCTCAATATTCACGGTACTGGCAATGAATGCCAGGTCATTTGCTTTAATCAGGAACAAACCGATTAACTCGCGGGCATCTTCCTTAGTTATAATTCCATCTGAAATATCTTTTTTGTAGAAAGGATACAGGTACTGGTCAAGCCGGCCGAATCCAAGTCCTGGTCCCCACCCCTCATTACTTATGACAATATGGGTAAACCATATAGATTGCAGGGCTTCATAAAAATTGCCGGCGGGGTTGAGTGGTACTCTGCTGCATATTGCGGCTATTTTTTCCAGCTCGGTTTTTCTTTCCTTATTTAGCTCTTCCGCCGCCATGCTCCGGGCAAGTTTAGCATAACGTTCCGCGAAAGCGGCGGCGGCATCGAGGGTAATATCTACCGACTGAAGGAACTGGTATTTCTTAAAATCTTCCGGTTTGGTAATGTCCAGGGATGCAAGTTTTTCCTGCACCTCCTTTTTGATGCCTGTTAGACCTTTAGTTAGTAGCCTCGAATAATCAATTGTCTCATGACCGTAATGGACGCCACTCATTGAGGATGTACCGATGAAAAACACCCCACCGTGTAACGCCAGAATATCCTTCGGCAAGGCAGCATTAAACTTGTCCCAGGTGCATTTCGATTTCCAATAGGGAAGGGCTTCTTTTATCATCCCCTTTTCTTTATCGGAAATAACTCCGCATTTATCCCAGTCCCGTGAAGAGAACAACTCAATTTCCTTCAGGATATACTCCCACTGTATTTCCGGAAACAATATACCGCCTCGCTCTTTGCTTGTAGTCCTGCCGACAATCAGTTCATCCTCGTCGATATGGATGGGTAAATTCTGCAGGACTTTAGACAAGGCCTTAGCCCTCCGGATAATTTCCGGCTCGCCCTCGGTTTCCTGGTAAGATTTTGTCCACCAGTAGGCTCTTTGAATGCAGATATCGGGCATGTGCAGCATTTTAACTCTTAATCTGGCTACCCTGCTTTCTTTAACTCCAATGTTTACCATTTTTGACCCTCCAAAGGACTTGGGGTACCTTTAATTAAATACAAAGCCGGATCCAGGTAAAACCAATTTTAACGACAAGATTCTTGTTTATCCGTCTGGATTTAACTGAATCTATCAGCAGTTTTTGTTTCTTGGTATTTCAATATTCCAGCAAACTCCTGTTTTTCCTTTCTAATAGTCTTTATATTGGGCAACCAGCATATCCCAATTTTTCGGTAAATATATCTTCTTTGTAATCGGGCCGCCGTGGTCACCACCACCGCCGTAGAATGCCATTGCCAGGTTATTCTTACCGGCAACAACAATCGGCAAATGCAAGTCGGACCAGAATTTACGTACCGATCTTGTAGAATCTAAGGGCAAAGGTATGTTTTTTGGCCTGTGCTGGTTGCCTATCAGCCAGCGTATATTGACACTTGTTGCCGGCCTGCGGGCGTATTCAACGATGTATGACAAAACATCTTTTCTGGAAAAGCCATGCTTATGGAATAATTGAGCAAGTTCAGGAGTCACAATCATGGTGCAACCGGCATCGAATCCGAATGCAGGGATCTGGTCGCAGATATTTTTCATAATGGCGCTAATATCTTCAGGAACTATATCAAGTGAACGGGTATTAGGCCAGCAGACGGTTATAGCACTGTCTTTCTTGTCAAACCCGTAATGTACATGTAGCGGTTCCCATGGTGACGCCTCTTCATTTTCCGCGAAACATATACCAAAACGTCCCTCGTGCCCGAAGATGGCCATATCTTCGCGCCCGCTTTTGATTCCGGCAATATTCATGATAATAAGTCCCATCGCATGAGCAATGGCGGCATTAGCTTTACAATAAGGACTGAGAGGTCCAGTATTATCATTGATATTGAGGTCTTTCCTTACGCGTCCGTTAATAATCATCAGCGGCGCCCACGATGCTACACTGCAGGTATATGCTTCAAGCCACATATGCGGGTCTGTCATGGCTTCTACACCGGCGATCAATACGGGCATATAGGTGGGCAGGCAGCCCGCCATAACAGCGTTAACGGCAATTTTTTCAACTGTAGCTTTACCCATCATCGGCGGCATTTTTGCCACCACATGGTCAGGTGGTAAATCTGTACCTTTCAGCATTTCCTTGACGGCTTCTTCCGTGGGAGGCAGTATCGGCATACCGTAAGCCCAGTTTTTCTGGTAAAAATACCTGTTTATTTCCTCGATGGTGCCTTTAGTAGCTATCCTGGGTGTGTTTTCAGTGGGTGGAGGGACAGTTTTTTCCTTGGCGGTAAGCGGTCTGGTGAGTGCATCGATAATATCATCGATTACTTCGCTGACACGCTGAGGGATAATCGTTTCGATGAATTTAGTGAGGTCCGGCTCCATGTAAATGTCTATAAGATTCAACCTCACGTATCGCAGGGCCGGGACACCGCGTAGTTCAGCTGCCCGCTGGGCGAGATTCACAAACTCATTGGCTACCGTCATGATCACAGGCTTGCCCATATGCTCCACGAAGGTAGTGTTGTAAGTTAAATAGAGTGTACAGGAACCGGCGTCTGCATTACCTACAATCACCGTATCGCACTGTTTGAGCCATTTTTCAAAGGCAGGTCTTACCTTTTTATCTTTGGAGAGCTCTGCTACCTGGGTATAAGCATTCAGGTCTTCCTTGTACTGAAAACGGGTAAATTTTGCACCCGGGTATCTTTCTTGAAGCTGTCTGGCTATTTCATCAAGAACCAGTACCCAGTGTTCTTTGAACGTAGTATACAGACCGATGGTAGCTTTATTCAGATCTTTAACCCTGGGCTGCAGTGCGATGGCCTTTATCGGGTCGATATTTCCTCGTGGGCTCAATACTGTGTATTCCATTTTAACCACTCTCCTGTCCTTCCTATTGGGGAATGTTTTCGGGAATATGATATTTTATCAGTCAGTATTCACCGCCGATTTTAAACGCCGGAACAATATACCGTCTCTTAAGGAATAATATTCCGGTTTTTCTCGTTTATCCAGCGGAGATATTCGGTGAATGTCTTGGTAATCTGAGTTTTTTTACCGCCGTAATTAAGCGTGGTTATTTCATCAAGCGCTATATAGTCTTTATATTTCGGATCCTCGCTGAACCCCCTGTGGTAGTACATGGGTGTATTAGCTATGGCGATAAACCCGAACGGCCTGTCCACCTTGCGCATATAGAGGGGGCAATGGTATAAGCCGCGCGGTAAGAAAACAAGCGTGGTCTTCGTGATGATATGTTTTTCATCCTCTATCCAGAACTCCACCTCGCCTCCAAGGTTCTTTGTGTCGTCTGGGTCCAGACTCATAAACAACAGGTACTCGTCAAAATCGTGGGCGTGAGGTTTGGTCCCGGTTTCCGGGCCGCCTTCGTTTGTCCGCACTACTATGTTTGGCTCGATCCAGAAAGCTCCTGGCAGCGTCCCGCCTAACTCACCGCTTACGCTGATGGGAAGGTTTATCCAGGGAAAATCACTGACCCTGTTCCGTGTCTGTGGATGTAGCGGGTTAGGTGGCGTTTTGGTGATGAAGTACTTGTCAAATTTCCCGGTTTTCATTTGTGCTCCTTTTATATTTTTTTATAAAATATTTTATAACGATATTCGGATACGCTACATTATCCGCCCATTTGTACGTTGAGCCCATATCTCTCGAACACTCGTTTTGTATCGTCCGCCAGTTCTTGAGCGTTAAGCAGAGTGTTCAACTTATATTCTCTCCCTAGTTGTTCGTACTTTATTGTTCCGTAGGTATGATAAGGTAAAAGGTCGATCCTTTCAATAGATTTTAATCGTGATAAAAATACGGCAATTGTCTCCATGTTTTTTTCGGTCACGGTTAACCCCGGTATGACCGGTACCCTTATAATGATGGATTTACCCATGTCATTCAGCTTTTTAAGATTGGAAAGTATGATTTTATTGGAAACACCTGTGTTCTTCATATGTGAATTTAAGTCCAATTCCTTCAAATCATAGAGCAGCAGGTCTGCTTCGGCGAGAATTTTTAACTGCTCTGCCGTAGTGGCGTAGCCGCATGTATCGATCGCGACATGGATATAATTTTCCTGGCATTTTTTCATTAGAGCGTATGTAAAATGGGCCTGGAAAACTGGTTCACCTCCGCCGATTGTGGCGCCACCGCCGGATGAACGGTAATATTGTTCGTCCTTCTTAATAATCTCAAAAAGCTCATCCACGGTGTAGTAAATGCCGAAATATTCCAACGCGCCCGCGTAGCAGACATCAATACACTTGCCGCAATTGTCACATAATTTTCGGTCAATCTGGGCTTTTTCTAGCAGGGGGTCGAGCCGGATAGCGCCCGCCGGGCAGACATCAACACACTTTCCACAGCCGTTACAATTCGAGGCCGTGTATTTGAGTTCATGATATCCCGATTGCCCCTCGGGATTACAGCACCAAAGGCACCGCAGCGGACATCCTTTCAAGAATATTGTGGTTCTTATACCGTAGCCGTCAACAAAAGAGCCGTGTATGATGTGAAATATAAGTCCTTTTTCATTACCCATATAATTCGGACCCGTATCTCTGCTCACCATTGACTCTCTTTCGGAATAAGGTATACATGATTGAGCTCTCTCTCTTATATTATACCTCTTATCGGCTAAAACGGAAATCACACGAAAACTAGATCCAAATGGCACGTGATAATTATCTCCACTTATCTACTGAGGCAGTTGTAGTATAATGAAGATTCCCAAGTTCGAAGCCTGCTGTTGTTCCTCCAACCACGATTATATCAAAATGAATATCAGGTTTGACCGGCGGTTTTGTTGATTTGGATTTACCCTTTAGCGTAAAGGTATTTTCCCCGAGCCATTGACTGAGTTCCTCTTTGGTTTTGAAGCCTTCATTTACCAGAGCGTTGGCTGCCTGCGGGGTTACCAAAATAACAGCACGTAGCCCGAAACCAACGCCCCGATAAAAGACTGTACTGGGCTTAAAATACTGCGCCAAACGGTTCTTGATGTTTTCGTGAATGGATGCTTCACTGGGGCCAACACCTGAATACATCTCAAAGCCGGCAAATAAAGAAACAGTGTTTTCATCCGGTAGGTATCCTTTTTGTACATGCAGGGGTTTCCATCCCTTCGGCAATCCTTCCTCATTCTCGGCAAAACAGAGATTATTATAATTTAAGCCATTCCCGAAAGCACCCAGATAATTTACTTTCGGTATGCCTCCAATGCCACCCAGATTTTTAGATATAAATGTCCAGGACCGGCCGATGACGGCATTAGCTTCGTTGAAAGGCCCCAGCGCCCCTATTCCGGAATTCATATTAATCTCTTCCCGTATTGGTCCATTGATCACTACCATTCTAGTCTGAGAAGTAACCGAAGACCATAGTGAAGTTTGCCCGGTGGAGGCTATCGCGAGAACCACAGGGAAATGTTCTGGTCTAACTCCCGCCATCACTGCATTCACCGCTACCTGCTCCACGGTATATTCCAGCGACTCATAGGGACCGGATACTGGCATCCTGCCCACTATCTCATCCGGCCTATGGCTGGTCCCCATGAGCATTTCAGCTACTTTTTCTTCCGTGGGAAGTACTACCGGTAAATAATCGGTCCACCCTTTTTCGATGATAAGACGTTGCAGGTTTTCACGGGTATCCTTTTTTAAAAGCCTCGGTTCTACCCTCTTAATCGTTCCAGTCTTGCTTTCCTGAGCAGTTGGCTGTCTGGTTAGTATGTCGATCATTTCTTTAATAACCAATTTGCCACTTACCGGGTCATTGCCCTCAAGAATTTTCCGACATGCCGATTCTGTTGCGCCGATTATCTCATAGGGGATAAAGGTTATACGCACATGGGGCATGCCTTTCAAATAGGCGACCCTCCTCTCAAGCCCGGGGAAGATAGCACAGATGAGAGGTACGGTGGGCACGCCCAGCTTTTCTAGTTCAACGCACCAGCCGACCACCGCTGGCCCCAGGGTATCCATGTGGCCCGGCCCTACTATCGCACCATGGCCTTTTCTTTTTATTTCAGCCCACAGATCAGGGTCATCATCAAAGAAAGACCCCACTTTATTTTTCACCACCCAGTTGACCTGGGGATACCTCTCGGTAAGTAGTTTTTTGACCGCTGTATAGAACGGTTCTGTTAATTGAAAGTTGACATCGACAATGTATATTGTTTTACCATCCAAGGTATTCGGACGAGGTGCCATGGGTACTAATTTTATGAGAGGAGGAGTTCCCCTAGGATTAAGTACTTTGACCCGTTTCTCATCATAACCAGTTGTAACTTGACTCATATTTGTTTCTCCCTAAAGCGATATCACAATATTTTTGACCAGGGTTCATGAATATTCGCGATGTCAAGAGTGTGCCTCTCGATTTAGGATCCAGGTCCTCTCTCAAGCCGTCACCTTCGATAATAAACTTAATATCATCAGCATGATGCTAATTATTAACTTGTTTATTACGAGGTTGGTGTTTCGTAAAACTCAAATTCAAGACATTTGCGAGAAATACGGAATCGCCGCTCTTTTTTATCCGGGGTCATCGCCGCCCGGTTTTCCCACCCCGTTTCGTGTCCTTTCCCTTAATAAATTTTATATATTCCAGTGCATTTTCCGCGGCGATACGCCCGGTACCCAGGGAAAAACCCATAGCATTACCCGGTAATATATTGGGATAGATATCCTTATATAAGTTGCAGGCGACATCCATACCACTGGCGTAAAGGCCGGGGATTACCTTGAAATCCTTGGTTAGGACCTCTGTTTTGTAGTTGATTTTAATTCCCTCCGGGGTGCCGGTGACGGCAAAACTCTTGGAGGCATAAAATTTCGGCTGTTTAACGGGTCTTAGATATCTGGCCTTTTTATTAAAGAGTTCATCACGGCCTGTATCGCAGGCACGGTTGTATTCCGCTAAGGTTTTCTTGAGGCCATCTGGATTAATTCCGGTCTTGTCGGCTAGTTCTGTCAGCGAATCTGCCACGAACATGCTGTCGGAGCCTTTCCCGATGGCTTTGTTGATATGCGCGTCAAAATCCCTAACTTTTGTTGAAGGCTCCCCGGCCTGAGCAATACCAAAACCCATCGGAAATTCCAGCCCGTTGCTGATAAAGTATCTTTTGGTATCTTCATCGTAGATACGGAAAGCGCAGTGGTTCTTTTGCCGGGCGATGGCATTGCTACTGAAGGGGGTGGTTATAGCCGCTTCCTCATTCATAAACCGCTCGCCTAATAAATTCACCATAAGATGAGGATAGTGAAATGACGCTAAAAATGTATTACTCAAATCGGCTGCCGAAGCTCTGAAGCTGCCCCCGTACGGTGGAGGTAAAGTTCCTTCCGTAGCATCCGCTCCTATCTCTAGCGCCATATGAATTCCATCACCCTCTAAACCGGGAATCCCGAAGGGTGCCCGGTGATGTCCGCCGAAACCTCCGGTCGCCAAGATGACTGCCCTGGCGTTTGCCTGGATGATTACCCCGTCTTTGTCCTCGGCAATGACGCCGGCGATCCCGTAGTCATCTTTGATTATTTTTTTTACCGGTGTCTTCAGTAGTATCTGGACCCCAAGCTCTTTAGCTTTCTCGGCCAGGGCATTCATCAGGGTAGCCGCACCGCCGAGACCGGGGTGGGGTGGATTTGGCTTGATAATATGTGCGGTATAATTCATCCCCGGGCCATGAGATGTCAAATCTACAAATTCCACCCCCATTCCCTCCAGCCACTTGTATGTGTCGAGTGATTTATCTATCAGGGTTTTTATTAAGCGGGCGTCAACACACCATTGCATAAAATCCATATAGATTTTAAAAGCTTCCTCCCGGGTAAGCGTATATTGTTTGATACGCTGCAGTTTGCTTTCCACGCAGAACAACTGGTTGGCTCTTAGGGCTGTACCGCCGGTGTGGCCTGATTTTTCAAAGGCTATAACACTGGCGCCTCCTTCGGCGGCTGTTACAGCTGCCGCTAACCCGGCGGTGCCCGCCGAGATGACTACGACATCTGCTTTCAGCTGTTTCACTTTTACTCCTTACACTAAAAATCAACTATTTGTTACAGGGCTGGATCAATAAGAATGCCATATTTTTTCTGTTGACTTCCCGATTGTTCTTAGATTCGGGTCATGTTATTTTCATCGCCGCCATGAAGCCTTCATTGGTGGCTTCAAAGACTTTTGCTCCACGGACGCAATCCCCAACTTCAGATACGGTAGCCTTACTCGCAGCAGCACGCAGTATTTCTACTTCAACCCTCTTTGCATTCATACCCAGTGAATAAACTATGGTATCGCCTTCGATGACTTCAATGTTCCCTGAAGAGCCTTCCACTTTCACGCTATGAGGGGCAATTTCGATACACCTCACGCTGGTTTTCACGGTAATATTCTTTCGCCTCTTTATCTGATCGATTAACGCGTCATAAGGCATACCGGCAATTTCAGAAGCTAATGTGCTGAGCATTTCAACTATAGTTATATTGTGTTCTGTGTCGGCTAAGTGCAGAGCTGATTCACAGCCGGCGAGACCACCACCAACCATAACAACATTTTTACCGATTTTGGCATCCTTCTTATAAATATCTAAGACCGGCATAGCTGTTTCTAACCCGGGAATATCCGGTGTGTATGGCGATGCGCCGATAGCCAAAATGAGTGCATCCGGTTTGAATTTCGTGATAAACTCGGGAGTTACTTCTGTATTGAGCAACACCACGATTTTTCTTCGTCCGACTTCTCGCACCAGCAAATCTTTGAAATTCTTAAGGTCTACTTTATGTGCATCCATATCAGTAAAATGGAGTATCCCCCCTAAAGAACTATCCTTTTCCGCCAGAGTAACCCTGTGCCCCCGGTCCGCAGCGGTAATCGTTGCCTGCATACCTCCAGGACCACCACCCACCACAAGCACCTTTCTCGAACCTTTCGGCTTTGGCATTTTATCGATTATTACTTCGTTATTTGCCCTTGGGTTAACGGTGCAGTAATTGACACCGTCCAGCAACGCACTTAGCGAAGAAATACTAAACATTGGGGGGGCAGCCGTTCTTTCTTTCTGCCCGGGTCCAGGCCGATCACCATAACAGTGGTAGCACCGCAGGCATCTTCTGATTTCGCTTTCCCTCCCCTCCCTTGCTTTATTGGTAAAATCAGGGTCGGCAATCAATTGCCGGCCTAAAGAAACGAAGTCCACCTTGCCCTCGGCGATGATGCGTTCGGCAAACTCCGGACTATTAATTCCACCGACAACGGTGACCGGAATTTTCGTCTTCTTTTTAATATTTGCAGCTCGCTCGACATTAAGACCATGTAGGTCATAGTGTGAAGAAAAAGTGTGAGTGTTGTAAGAATCCGTGTGCATACCTACGGAAACGTGAATAATGTCCACAAGTCCTTCGAGTGTACTGCAGAAAGCGGCTACGTCTTCATTCATTGTGCCGCCTTCAATTATGTCGGCTCCATTTATGCGCAGTTCGATGATGAAATCTTTGCCAAGGTTCTTCCGGATATCGGCAATAATTTCGCGTGGGAAACGGCCCCGGTTTTCAATACTTCCGCCGTATTCATCTGTCCTGCGATTAATCAATGGAGAAAGGAATTGAGTGAACAGATAACCATGTGCGCCATGTATCAGGATACCGTCGTAACCAGCAGCTTTCATAAACTCGGCACAAGTGACGAAATCATCACGGACCTTCTTCATTTTTTCCGTATTAAACGGCTCGATACGAGTGCCGTCTGGCCGGACTGTCGCCACCGGACCCCAGGGATTAACTCCATTTTTTGGAACTCTATTGATACCCGAATGGAAAATTTCGATAAGTGCAATGGTATCGTATTTTTTGATAATATCGGCATACTTCTTATATGCCTCGAATGCAGGACCTTTAGGTCTCGCATAATCCGTATTAACCGAGGGAACCATGGCATCGCAGGCATCTTCATAGTTAATAGGAGTTTCACCCACAATTACCTCAGCAACACCGCCCTTTGCTCGGTCCTCCACAATTTTGTAGACTCGTTCCGCCGAATCCTTTTCTAGAGCATAGAAACCAAAAAGTTGTGGCGCACAGAGTATTCTGTTCTTGTAAATATGATTCGCAATTTTGATCGGTGAAAATAAATGAGGAAATTTTTGTGTCGCCATATTAACTCCATTCGTTCCATTGTTTATCATTTCTTATTCTGACCTGTTAACCGCCCAGGTAAGCTTGGATAACGTTTTTATCTTGAGCGATGATTTTAGCATCACCTTTCATGGTGATACTCCCGACTTCCATGACGTATGCCGTCTTTGCCAGTTCAAGCGCCATACGAGCGTTCTGTTCCACCAGTATGATGGATACACCGGTCTGGTTGATCTGGGTGATGATTTTAGCCACTTCCTGCACCATTATTGGCGATAATCCCAGACTTGGTTCATCCATTAGTAATAGTTTGGGATTGGACATCAGAGCACGGCACACAGCAACCATCTGTTGCTCACCACCGCTCAGGTCAGAAGCCTTGTGTTTTATCCGGTTCCTCACAGCCGGAAAGTGTTCGCATAGCGTATCTAGATTCTTTAAAAACTCGCGCTTCGTTTTCAGCAGATACGCCCCCATCTCAAGATTGTCCTGCACCGTCATATCATAAAAGAGCTGGCGACCTTCAGGGACATGGGCAACACCACGACTGACAATCTCATTAGCGGGTACGTGATCGATCCTTTCACCATGATACCATATTTCACCGGAAGTCGGCCGTTTAAGACCGGATATCGTCCGTAATGTGGTTGTTTTACCGGCACCATTGGCACCTAAAAGGGTAACGATACTGCCTTCTTCAATCTCTATTGATATCCCCCTAAGTGCTTCGGCTCTGCCGTAATGCACCCATAAGTCCTTTATCTCCAACAGCACTCTACTTTCTCTCCTTCCCGAGATATGCCTCAATCACTTCCGGGTTCTTCTTTATCTCCTCAGGTACTCCCTCGGCTATCTTATGGCCGAAGTTTAATATGATGATTCGGTCAGATATTCCCATGACTACTTTCATCGAGTGCTCTACCAGTATCACCATAATGCCTCTCTCCCGTATGTTGCGAATCCGTTCTACCATGTCAAGCGTTTCCGTGGGATTCATACCGGTGACCGGCTCATCCAGTAATATTAGAGTGGGGTGACAAGCCAGGGCTATGCTTACGCCCAGACAACGCTGGTGCCCGTGAGGTAAACTCCCGGCTAACTCATACCTCTGGTTGCTTAATCCCATAAACTCAATTATCTCCATGGCCTCTCGCTTGGCTTTGCTTCCTTTCTGCCGCGCTAGAGGCGTGTGCAAGAACTCCCGCAAAGCCCCCGCACGACAGTTGATATGAAAACCCATGAGCACATTGTCCAATACGGTTGAATATTGGAAAAGATATGTCTGCTGGAAAGAGCGCGTGATTCCCCGCTGAGCTATTTTGTGGGCTGGCAATCGTGTAATATCTTCTCCTTTGAAAAATACGCTACCGCTTGTCGCTCGGTAATTACCAGTAATCACGTTAAACACGGTCGTTTTTCCAGCACCGTTAGGGCCAATCAGACCAATTATTTCTCCCTCGTTGACCGTCATATCCAGGTTGGTAACCGCCTGTAATTTGCCGAAATTCACGCAAAGATTTTTCAACTCTAATAAAGCCACGATCTTTTCATCCTCATGTTTATTCTCTCAGTGCTCAGCTAAGCCAGGTGGGCTTTCTGTTCTTCTCAAACTCCAGTTGTTCAAACGAGCGTACCATTTCTTCTTATAAAGCCAGGGCAATAATTTCTGGTCTACTACACCCATAATGCCCATGGGCAAGAACATCAGTATGAGTATCACAACAACAGCGCTGGATATTGATTGTAGGGTTTGGGCGAAACGAAGATATTCTGGGATGAAGGTGGCGATGATGGCCCCAATAATGGGGCCAATCAGACTATGACCAAAGCCGCCGATAAAGAGGAAGACGATTGTATTAACTCCGGCTTGGAAACTAAAAATACTTGGTATTGCCGCGCGATAATAGCTGACAAAAAAACTTCCTGCTACGGCAATAAAGAAATTCCCGATCAGTACATTAGCCAGGCGGTATCTCACCACATCAACGCCCACCGAACGAGCTAGCCGTAGGCTAGAACTAATTGAATTCCAAGCTCTACCAATCCTCGAATGGTAGAGTAAGTAATAAATTGTCACGATTATTACCAGTAAGAATAGACCTACATAATATACTTCACGTTGCGAATCGATTACCAAGGAGAAAATGGTTGGTGCTGGTACACCAGTGATACCTCCCCAGCCGCCGAAAAGCGGTACTGAGCCGAACATCTGGTAAATTGCCATTGATAGAACCAAACAAAACGTAAAGAAGGCTATCATACCCCGGGGCAAAGCTAATGAGAAGAGTAAACCGCCTAGTATCACCGCGACAAGCCCCCCGGCTAATAGGGTTAACCAGAAAGATACGCCGGCTTTCATCAGTAAAGCTGTAGTATAGCCGCCGATACCCCACCAAGCTGCAATGTCCAATCGTGGTAGCCCGACCCGCATACCGAGTGCAAAAGCCAATCCCAGCATAGAATACGTAATTGTCGTTATAGCTACTTGGTTCATGTAAGGGTTAATATATAGCGGAAGCGTTAATAATATTAAGCCTAAAAAGGTTAACCCTATAATATTTAACCTCGACATTAACTTCTCCTGAACTTTATTGCCAACTATTCACCGGGTATGGGCATCGGTTTACCCAGTAAACCACCTGGTCGGAAGAACATCAATATGCCTACTAACACGAGGATTACGAGAAGGTTTAAGTCACTTACAAACTGGAAAGCAAAACTCTCCACAATGCCAATTAAAAAGGCCCCAATCAATGCTCCAGACATACTCCCTATACCACCCACCATCAGGACAAGGAGTGCTCGGGAGAAAACCATTGTCCCCATCATGCTATATGCCCCATATACCGGTGCCACGATAGCTCCAGCAATACCGCTCAAACCACAGCCAACTGCCATCGTCAGCCAGAATATTTGTTTGGCATTAATTCCCTGCAATGTAGCCACTTCACTATTTTCAGCTGAAGCCAGCATGGCTTTACCCACTTTAAGTTTCATGAAATAATGTAATGCCACCAGCACAGCAACAGAGCAGCCGATAACCAATAACTTCCCCCGACTTAAAACAACTCCTCCCAGATTAAGAACACCCGGGATTACTGCTGGTACAACTCGGTTCTGTTCGGCGAAGGTCAGCACCGAGGTTTGCTCAATTATAGTAACGAGTAAAACAGTAATTAACATTGAATTAAAGAAACCATACTTTAACGCCGGTTGAATTATGCCGATATAGATTAGTGCCCCCAGTGCCGCCATGCTTAACAGCGCCGCGAGGATGGCGACGGTGTAAGGCATACCCAGCGTAACCACGATTGTGAAGGTAAAAAAAGCTCCGAGCATTAGAAAATCACCCTGGGCAAAATTGAATACCTTGACCACACCTAGAGTTAAAGTTAATCCGGAGGCAACCAATGCGTACAGGCCACCACTCATAATACCGTTCACCAAGATCTGAAAAAACAAACTTGCACTCACAAAAAACCTCCCAAGACATAAATCACATCAATGCCGTATTGCCCTGAATATTCAAGGCAATACGGCATTTGACTCAGTACCGTCTAGGCTACTCAAATAGTCAATCTTGTCCAGTTATGCCAAGGTCAGAGAAATGAAGTGAGCTCGCAGCTTCTTCTTCAGCAGGAAATTTAGGATAACCGTATTCAGTCCAATATGCCTTATAGATATCAACCAGATTATTAGCTATGATCGAGAACAAATATTGGTCCTTCATAGTAACTTGTGAGAAGTTTTTCAAGACACCATCGGTTATCCTTGCAACAGGATGACTATTACCCCCGGATGTTGTCCGAAAGTTATTCAGATCCGGCCTGGCAAATAGCTGGACAAAACCCGTAGTGGTCCTCACTGCGTGATCCATGTGGTCGAGGTATGCCTTGATAACTTCAACGTCTACACTCTGAGTGGCATTGATGGCATCTTCTAGTAACAACATTCCACCTAATGCCGCCGTGTTGTCCATATCTAGCTCGCCATATTCTTTAACATAAGCGTCAAGGAGAGATAGCATCCTGGGGTCTTTCTGGTAACCGGTGGGGTCCTGAGAGAACACTTCGCCACCTTCAATAAATTCTTTTCCTACCATGGTCGCCAGGTTGGCCACATCATTTACTGATGCTATACCCGGTAGTACAGTACCCTTGTAACCAGCATCGGCTAAAGCACGATACATATTCGGGACAGAGTTAGGAATCATTCCAAGATATATCATGTCAACACAGTCAGGATTGTAACTCAAAACCTTGGTCGCCACCGGACCAAAGTCTACCGTTGAGGGGTCAACGAAAATTGTTTCAAGCTTCTTTACACTACCTTTGCTAGCAATGTTCCACGCGGCGTTAATCTGGGGATCGAAAAACCGTCCCATTTGACTGTCCGGCTTAACTGATACGTAACTCTTTACACCCTTGTCACTCATATCTTTACATATTTTGTAGACTAGGGCACTAGCGAAAAAGTTTCCGGTAGTGTAATAATATTGGACATTGGGCATGGTAGCATCATTAGTCAGATCATTATCGATAACAATTACATGATTCGGTTCGGTGACGGTCATATCAACAGCCGGAGAACCGGTCCCACCCAGGACGAACTTCACGCCATCTTGTAGCACCAGTTTGGTTAGCGCGTCTTTGGCCGCCGCCGGACCTGATTGAGTATCATAAATAATAAATTCTATCTTGTAAGTATCATCGCCGATCTTCCACCCACCCGCATCATTGACCAGTTTGGCATAAAGATCGGACCACTTTTTGCCCTGAATAAATTGCGGGTTATTTAGCGAAAGAAGTGACCCAATTTTTAATGTTTTGAGTGGCGCTGGGGTTGGCTCTGGTGTGGTAGTGGTTGGCTCTGGTGTGGTAGTGGTTGGCTCCGGTGTGGTAGTGGTTGGCTCCGGTGTGGTAGTCTTGGAGCAAGCGCCTAAGAAAATTGCCAACACTATCAATATAGATAGTGAACCAAATAGTAACTTCTTTTTCACAATACCTCCTTTATATACTTATCAGAAATCAATTATATATTCTCTATTCTTATCCCACCTCCTATACGGTTAATTTTGCCTATTACTTAAGAATGCGAAATTACATAGTGAAATTGTGTAACTTGTTAGATCGATATTTTTACTATAATTTCTTTTGTATTTATTATGTTAAAAAAATAAATTCTTTATATTGCACTTAATATTTGACTATATATTTATTGTCATATATAATATACACAATCATATTCTGAATTTCAAAATTTGTCAAGCACAAAAAGTTCCGGAATATTGTGTAATAGAAAAAGATGCACCTATTCTTAACATTTAAATCATGTACAACGATGGTTTCATTGGTCTGAAAACGACCGAATTGTAAGAACGGAGGTGATCTGTGAAAAGTACGAAGAAGATTGCCAAGGTAGAGATTGATAAGGATGCGTGCAACGGGTGCAAGATGTGCGTAGAGGCTTGTTTTATGGACGTGATACGCTGGGATAATGAACAAAAAAAGCCGGTCGCCGCTTATCCTGAGGATTGTAAATGGTGTTTGTTTTGTGAAGACGCTTGCCCTGTACAATGCATAGAAGTGATACCACCCTGGTAATAACCGCCAGTTCACTGGTTGTTGATACATAAGGGAATTATTAAGGAGGGAGTAATGGCTAACCTTGAGGATTTGGGAGAAGTAATCTCCACGGATATGCTTATCGTCGGCGGTGGTATCGCTGGATTGACCGCAGCACTCAAAGCAAAAGAAGAGTCACCTGACTTGGGTATCCTCATAGTCGAGAAACAGACTGTGGGCTGGGCAGGGGCAGCGCCGAGGGGAGGTATGGTTATCTGGGTATTATCACCTGAAGATGACGTAGATAAACTGATGAAATTCCATGTGAGTAACCTCGGTCAATATGTGAACGACCAGGAACTTCTATACGAATATGCCAGCGGAGCGTATGGGCGAATTGAGAAGCTTGCGGAATGGGGAGTGGACATGCCCAGAGATGCCAAGGGAAACATCGAGATAACCAAGGTTTTCCAACCACCGTTTTTTTTGCCTGAATACTGGTCATATGTCTGTGTTGATAGTGATATGCTCCTACCGCTACGCAACACAGCCCGCAAAAGAGGAGTGAAGATACTGAACAAAGTCCAGGTGGTCGACTTATTGCAGCAGGGAGAACGTGTCGTCGGAGCGGTTGGTTTCAACATAATTGATGGCCGATTCTATATCTTTAAGGCTAAATCAACCGTGTTAGCCAACGGCCTCTGCGGTGACCGCACAGATTTATTTGCCGCCAGTTGTGGCGATGGTGTCGCTGCCGCCTATCGTGCCGGTGCGGCGATGAGGAATGCTGAGTTCGGCAGTATGGTTGGCTTTCGACTTCGCGAGGGCTACACGAGTAGCGGTACCTACTATACCATCTCTTTCATTCACGCACCCATGAGCTATGACAGCCTGACTAACGCCGCTGGAGAGAGATTGTCCAAGCGATACAACAAGACAAAGATAGGGCCAGACTTTCTCCTGGACATAGAAAAGGAACTAAACGAAGGACGGGGGCCAGTCTACATTGATGTTGATGAGTCAATGCGAAAGACGCAGAAGCAGATATTGGGGACAAAAGACTACTGGCCCCGGAAGAAATTCACCTCGATTGAAAACCGCCATGTAGAAAAAGTCAAGAAATATGGTAAAAACCCGGTGCCAAGAGCCGAGGGAGCAATAAGCGCCGGGGCTGGTCACTGTTCTGCGGTGAAAGTCGACCATGATATGAAGACTACCCTTGATGGCCTCTGGGCTATCGGCGATACCAGTATTGCCGGGTCAGGCTGGCCAGGAGCGATAATGGCACCGCCGGGTGGTATGTGCGGCTCTGGCCTGGGAAACGCTATGTTCGCATCGCTCAAAGGAGCTCCACCTGCCGCCCGTTATGCTGCGCAAGCACCAAAACCCGAAGTAAATTACGCAGAGGTAAAAAAACTCAAAGAGAGTATATTTGCCCCGATCCGGCGTGATAAGGGTATTTCCGCCGATGAGGCTATGTCTGCGTTAAGAAATGCCATTACCATACCCAAATATCACCTGCACCGTAACAAGGCTAATCTTGAGACATTGCTGTCCCGGCTTGAAGAAGTGAGGCAGAGATTGCCGGACCTTTATGCCAAGGACTATCACAATCTGTGTAAATGCCACGAGGCAGTAAGCATGACACTGGGTCCGGAGCTATCCTTCACAGCGGCTTTGAATAGGACCGAGAGCCGCGGGACTCATGTCCGGGAAGATTACCCGAAACGTGATGACAAGAACTGGCTGAAATGGATAGTCATCAAACAAGAAGCAGGCAAGGTGGTAATTACTACCGAGCCGGTACCCATAAATAAATACAAAATCAAGCCATAAGGAACATACGGTTGAGTTAGCAAGTCATATTTAACATCTTCCACAAGCTTTGCCGTTCTAAGAGAGAAGATGCTAAATTTGGAATTCAACCATTTTACGTCTCTGTTTATGCACGCGGGGAGAAGAAAGATGAGCCGTGAAAAATCAACTGTGATACGCCAATTCGGTAATGAGCGCATCGGAGTCATTTACCGCAAAGCTCAACCACTCGACACGCGAACGTTTGGCATCGAATTGCAGACGCCTTCCAAGCTGGAATTTAAACCAGGCTCAACCACTCTCAAAAAAGGCATGACATTTATCGAGCACGGCGTATCGCTGCCGTGCGATATTATCTGGGAACGTGATACAGGGGTGAAAATGCGGGATGGTATTACCCTGTACGCTGATATCTTTCGCCCGGTGGGCGGTAAGAAACTACCGGTTATATTAAGCTGGAGTCCCTATGGTAAAACGCTACCACAGAAGGCACCCCCGGGCGTAAATCCCAGTGCGATTTCCGGTCTGCAAAAATTTGAGGGCCAGGACCCGGCTTACTGGTGTAATCATGGCTACGCTGTAATCAACGTGGATTCCCGGGGTTCTTTCTACTCCCAGGGGGACATTGAATACTGGGGTACACCTGGGGCTGATGACTGTAACGATTTTATTGAATGGGCGGTAACTCAGGCATGGTGTAACGGCAAAATAGCGATGTCGGGCAACTCCTGGCTGGGTATTATCCAGTGGTTCGCAGCTGCCCAAAACCCGCTGCACTTAACAGCAATCGCTCCTTGGGAAGGCCATATTGACATATACCGCTACGATGTCCTCCGTGGTGGGATTACCGATACGGGCTTCTGTAACTTTAATACCGGCACTCAGATAGGCCAGAGCCGTGTTGAGGATATGTCTGCCATGGCGGTAAAGTACCCGTTGATGAACGCATACTGGGAAGATAAGGCCGCTAGGCTGGAGGCTATCAATGTGCCGGCTTATATTGTCGCTAGCTGGGGAGGCCATCACACTATCGATGCGTTTCGCCGTATCTCCTCTCAAGAGAAGTGGCTCCGTGTCCATAACACTGGGGAGTGGCCCGATTATTACGAACACGCGGAAGACCTGAGACGTTTTTTTGATTATTATCTGAAAGGGATAGATAACGGATGGGAGCAAACCCCGCGAGTACGCCTCTCGGTTCTGGACCCTGGTGGTACTGATCAGGTCAACCGTCCGGAGAAAGAGTGGCCCTTGGCTGGTACCAAGTATGAGAAGTTCTATCTTGATGCCTCATGTGGGAAGCTTATTCATAAACCGATAGTTAATGAATCCTCGATTCGCTATAAGTCTGACGATGGCCAAAGTGAAGTTACTTTCGATATTGATATCAAGAAAGACACCGATTTTATAGGGTATGTTAAACTGCATTTATGGGTAGAGGCTGAAGGTGCTAATGATGCCGATATTTTTGTGCTTGTTTATAAGCTAGACACTAAGGGGAGACCCATAACCGGAGGCTATGGCTTTGTCGGACCCGATGGTAGACTGCGGGCTTCCCATCGTAAGCTGGATATCAAACGATCGACTTCTTGGCTTCCCTATCATCCTCACCGTAAAGAGGAACTACTTAAGCCCGGTGAGATCGTTCCGTTGGATATCGAAATTCGTCCCATTGGGATGCACTGGAAAGCCGGCGAACAACTACGACTTGTTTTGGCGGGGTACAATATTCTCCGCCGCTTTCGGACAGGACCCCTCAACATGGATTTACCCGCCCCGGTAACGCGAAATAAAGGATACCATGTTATCCACACCGGCGGCCGGTATGATTCTTATCTACAATTGCCCCTGATACCTTGACGGGCCATATTAATCTTGATAGCCAAAGATGATCTGCCCTCAGAAATGATGCTACGCTTAAAAAATGCTAAACTCCACCTAGAACATGCCTTTTGTGTTCTACTGCATAATATTAAAATGATCACTCTACGATAAGCCCGGGATGAAGGCAGGTCAATGTCGGAAACTGTTACGAAAAACTAAACGGAGATATTCAAATGAAAGATAAGGCGGCGCAGAAAAAAGTCACGTTGGAAGTCCTTAATCCACGCGGCGTTCTTCAATCTGTCCCGATATCTGGATTGAACAATCCTCGGCCTCCAAGTCTGAACGGCAAGAAAATTGCTCTAATGAGTGAGAAATTAGAATCGCTCCATTTATTTAATGCACTCGAGGCATTGTTGAAGAAGAAATACCCCAACGCAACCTTTTTACGATTCGATTCTCCGGCAAATCCGGCACGTCCCGATAACACCGCTGAAGTAGCAGCAAAATGCGATGTCTGGCTGCAGGGTGTTAAGACCTCGGGCTCAAGCGTCGTTGATTATGATATCAAAATGGAAAAACTCGGCAAACCCGGGGCATCGTTCTGTATTAGCAGCCTGCTAAGCCAGCGTAAGCGTCTGGCAGAAGTCAGCGGCATGCCCACGCTACGCATTATTGCGATACCAAGTATCGAGTATTTAAGTGCCGAAGGATATCCAGAAAAGATGAAACCGGTTGCATCCTCTGTTTTCGATGCTACCATTAAAGCTTTGACGACTCCCTTGAGCGCGATAGAGAAACATCCGAAGCCCTTCACCTATGACTACAAACCTATGAAATTTTCCAGCGATAGCTATACTGAAGCGGCAGAGAAATTCCAGCAATACTGTGTAGATAATTACCTGGGAGACGGCCTGCCGCTAATACCACCCACCCGCGAGGCTGTTGCCTGGATACTCACCGGGACCAGCCGTTCGCCCTCTGAAAAAATCGGTGTCTTGTCTCCGCGTAATGGCCTGGCAACCATAGAAAAAATCGCTATCAATGCTGTCATGGCAGGAGCTAAACCGGAATATCTGCCAGTCATAATTACCGCTATTGAATGCGTGGCGGAGCCGAGCTTTAATCTCTATCACTTGTCTACCTCAACAGGCAGTCCCACACCCTTGATCTGGGTGAATGGGCCCATTGCCAAGGAAATAGGCATGAACTCCGGAATTGGTTTTTTAGGTCGGGGGAACCGGGCCAACAATACCATCGGTCGTGCTATCGGTCTTTGTCTTATTAACATCGGCTGGCGTTTGATGAACGCCGACCCGGGATATACCGGAGACCCGGAAGGATTCTGTAATTTCACCTTCGCGGAAAACGAGCAGGAAAGCCCTTGGGAGTCCTTTGCCGCAGAGCTGGGCTACAAACCGGAGGAAAGTACGGTGACGATTAATGAGACCATGGCATATAACCGGAACGGTCCCGGCGGCGGCATGAGTTCTCAAACAATGGAACAATCGTTGGATACTATAGCCAGGATGATAATGGGTACGGGCGGCACTATCAATAGATTAATGTTTACCAAAGGCTTACGTTACCAATTGGCTTTAAATCCCACTCTCGCCCGGCAGCTGGCTGATACCGGATTTACCAAGCAGTCTCTGGCAAAATGGCTCTATCAAAAGACCTGTATTAAGTGGGACCAGCTTAAGGAAGAAGAAAAAGAAACGATAAAACGTTTCGTATCTTCAGGGTCTATTCCAGGTATGAAGGCACAGGATATTGGGCCGGGAATGGTTTTACCCGCTTTTGAGAACCCAAAGCAGTTAGCCATCCTGGTAGCCGGCGATGCAGGAGGTAATACGGTATTGTGGAACTCCCCCGTTGGCTCGACATTTATCAACTCTGATATGGCCGATAATTTTAAAAACCCCGTAAAACCATTTATGACCAAAGTGATACGTGGGGCTACGTTAACTAAAGCTGGGCGCTAATGGCATGACCATTTAGTATTGGTGTCTGTATTTAATGTGATAATATCCGCGGCTATTAAAGAATAAAAGAGGGGGATGTCATGAAATATAAAGTCCTGAATCCGTGTGGAGTACGGGAAATTATTAAAAGAATACCCATTAGCCCGCGCCTGAAAAGTCTGGACGGCAAAACGGTCTATGTTGTGGCCCAGGACAGGCCGTTCTTTACAGAAGAAGTATCCAAACGTCTGACCAAAGCCCTACCTAAAACAAAAGTCATTTACCGGAAAAAGCCGGGTTGGATACGGGAGACTGACCAGGAATTATGGGACGAGATATTCAAAAACGCTGATGCCCTTATATATGGAACGTGCATGGGGGGCGGCAGTGGCATGACCGCGGTGACTTGGTTAGGGGAAGTGGAGAAAAAAGGTATCCCTAGCGTGTATTTAGCGGGGGAGATCTATGAACGTGATATTAAAATGTCGGCAGCGATGCGCGGAATACCTGCCTTGCGTACCGTCTTCATTAAACTGGTTGGTGAAGAAAACGTTACCGAAGCTGATAAACAGTATTCAAGTATAGTGGCTGGCCTGGTAAAGTCTCTTACCGAACCGTTAACTAAAGAAGAAAAGCGGAAAGATGATATCATCACTAAAAAGCCTTCGCGGTTTGCCATGACCGGCACTTTTGAGGAAGTCCAGGAATATTTTATCGAGCGTGGCTGGTCTGACGGCCTGCCCATCATTCCTCCTACTGAAGAAAAGGTTAAAGAAATGCTCAAGGGAACAAGCCATGCCCCTGATGAAGTGGTAACGAAAATGATGTACCCCGAGGAATTGACCGTAATCATAGAAAAGGTAGCTATTGTCGGAGTTATGGCTGGCTGCAAACCGGAGTATATGCCGCTATTAGTTTCCATAATCGAAAATTGGGGAAGCAGCTCCATCTTCGCCCAGGTAGCTCGCTCTGACAGTACATTTATCGTGATGACTGTCGTGAATGGGCCGATACGAAATGAGATAGGCATGAATAAAGGTTCGAACGCCATGGGGCCGGGCAACCGTGCTAATGCTACCGTAGGACGGTTTCTCAGGCTAGCTATTCTTTGCCTCGGCGGTTCAGTACCTGGCGTTAACGACCTCAGCGCCCAAGGTAACCCTGCTAAATACGGTTTCTGCTTCCCGGAGCATGAAGAGGAAAGCCCCTGGAAGCCGTATCATGTATCGATGGGATTCAAGAAAAATGAAAGTGTCGTTAGTCTTGTGCCCGGCGGCTGGTGTCACTGGAGTTTCAGTTCGGACCTCGACCACTTGGCCAGGGCGATCGCTAATTTCTCCGAAATCAGCGGAGCTACGGTGCTGATGTCCTTGGAAGCAGCCAGACTTTATCACAGCAAAGGTATGAGTAAAGAAGATATCGAGAAATATCTTGATGAGCATGTCAGCAGGCAGCGAAAAGACTATATCGGTACTTGGTATAAAATCGATATGCCGCGGCGTAAGCCACCGAAGCCCGGAGAAAAGAAGAAAGATACGCTGGGGTTATCCGGTTTCGGGCCGTCTTTCAAAATAATCGTTGTCGGCGGCGAGACCAGCCAGCCCATCGCGCAGGCATGGCATACCAATCTACCGATATCTACCAGCGTGGACCAATGGCGATAAAGCGGAGGCAACGACCTGAAGCGCCAGAGGCAAATAAGCCCGACCAGGATACAACGTCGATGGACGGAAAGTGAAGAAAAGCAGGCGCAGGAACTTCATATGGGAGGGGCTCCTTTTTCGTTAATAGCTTTAAACCTGAACCGTTCTCAAGACGCGATAGTTCAACGTGCTACAGCTAGAAAGTGGTTTGTTCTAACTCAGACTATAAAAAAGAAAAAGCCTGTTGTATGGCGATCAATAGACCAAAACTTCAAGGGTCTTCAAGAGGAGTCTTCTCAAATTCTCTCCCCCTCTTAAAAGTTGAATAATATCGAAATATGAGTAGATAAACCTGTTTGAGAGGGGAATTAAGGGGACAAGTATCGAGAATAAACCTTATGAAACAGAACCGGTAGTTGCCATATTGTGATGACCAGAGACGGGCATGGTATAATTTAAATATCAAGGGCGGCCGAGGACAAGGTGGGGAAGCGAGAGGGCGCCTGGTATAAAGTAAGACTTCTGGGAAACCTCGGCATACTGATCGGGGTCAGCATCGTCCACTCCATCGGGAGGGGCACACGAAACTTCGTCCTTAATCTCATCGGCCGATTAAGCCCCGCCCCGAGAGAGACCGGACTGCTCGTGAGCACCTACGAACTCATGCGGGAGCGCCTGCGCAAATCCATTAAAGTTATGGAAGAAAAGACGCAGCAGCTCGAAGAGACGGGAGAACAGCTACGGCGGTCGCGCGACTTCCTGCAGTCGATTATCGACAGCCTCGACGACGGACTGATGGTGCTCGATAGCGAACTGCGCATCACCGACGTCAACACCAACTTCCAGCTCAAATACAAGGACCAGCCGACCATCGGGCGACACTGCTACGAAGTAATGTACGGGCTGGACGCCCCGTGCCGGTCGCCCCTGCGCGACTGTCCCGCCAGCCAGGTATGGCAGACCGGCACACCACTCCGCTTCCTCCAGCTATAGAACGGCAACGGCGAAAGCACCGGCAAAGGCAGATACTTTGAAAAGAACCTCACCCACTGCGCGACCGGAAAGGCAACATCATACGGGTGGTAGAGCTGATCAGAGACGTCACGGAAAGCAAGGAACTGGTTTGTTAAAAAGCCATAAAAGTCTCACTGAAAATGGTACCCAAAATGGGGCATCTCCAAGTATTCCTACCTGTGACTTAATATCTGGTATCGCTATTTGGGGCAGATCACATCTGTAAAAAGGAAAAAGTAGGAATAAAAAATGCATGACAAGCTTATTTTTGAAGTAGCCGTGGAAATTGATTCGACACAGATCTCTCAGTTGAAGGGCCCTGCAGGAGAAGTACTCATGATACCATTCGGCGGTACGGTTGATGGAGAGCTCTTTAATGGACGAATCCTTCCCGGTGGAGTCGACACCCAAACAGTCGATCAAAACGGGGTGAGGCATATGTCTGCGCGCTATATGCTCGAAGGTGTTGATAAAAACGGAGAGCAATGTAGGATTTATATCGACAACAATGGATGGTTCTCAGGCGAAATGGTCATGCCGTTCAAAACAATCCCAACCTTCTTCACCGATAGCAAAGCTCTTGCACCCTATCTCCACAGCAATAAATTCCGAACCGAAGGACATCCTCGCCAGGGTGGCGTAACTATCAAAGTATTTAAAATATGCATGTAGACCGTCAGCGATAATGGGACACAAATAGGGCCACTATAACCACACACTTCAGGTGGTGGGAGAGCTTCCAACCAACATCCAATAATCTGAAGGATACTAAACGCCATTAACCTTCCAACAATATGCCTAGCGGATAAATTAGTGGCTTATATCAATTAGATAGCGACAATTATTTAGCAGATAACAGGCAATATATGCCAAAAAAGGAGTTAAACCATCTGGGAAATAGTATTTGCTTCTTATAATAATGCCTGAATACATTACCAAAGGGACATCAACACGTCATCCTTCGAAGGTAATTAAGTTGGTCGCTTAAAACCGTTTAATTTTATTTAATTCCGATTAATAATCACGACTTTACCCCGTTTCTGTACGTAATACTATGATTATAGCCCTGACATGGTGCGTATCATAAGCTTTGAAACCAAGTTGGCGCCCACAATTTATCCCATAAGAGCCCTATATACTGATTTTATATCAGGAAAACGAAATTTATTAGAAGGATGTGGAATTTATTAAACTATTAGGTGAAATATTATCATGAATAAAAACTGATTTCGGTATTGAGTTATCTTAGTACAGAGAACTATCTACAGAGTCAATCCGGAAACATATTGGCTGTTAGGAAGAAGAAACTATCAGGGCTAAAGAGGGTTACCCAAAGTGTTATGTGGAGATTAGCGTTGACTTAGAACAAAGTCTCCGGACCACTCTACATTGTTCCATATATTAAGAAGCTACTTGACAATTGAGAAATGTCATGTTATATTTTATTTGAAATGTCAAAAGAAATTAAATCAAGACGCCAAAAACCAATTTCGGTGACCAGTAAAGAGCACAAGGCACTATGGGACCAGAAGCGCCGTTATCAGGATAAAACCGGTGATAGCGGGGACTGGGGTAAATTCCTTGAGACGATATCTTTGCTGGGTCTGGCGGCTCTCGGGATTTATGGCCTCGCCAAAGCCACCGAACGAACCGAAAAGTCAGCGAAGGTTAAGTGCCCTAACTGCAACCAGATTTTCCCCATGGCCCTGGCGGATGAGCAAGCCACGATCGTGCAAGTTCCCTGTCCCTGGTGCGATACCAACCTCGTCGTGAATTTAGGGGCCAGTTCTGTTTACGTCGGAACCTCCCAAACACCTTTTGCCGATTGGTCGGGAAGATGTCCCGCCTGTGGTGAGGTAGAGCGTATCGTATTTGTCGACCGACCACCTTATCGTGGGGAGCAGGTCGAGGTTGCCTGTCGCCAGTGCGGGAATACGTTTATTATCCGTCAACTGGTTCAGGAAACCGGGATAAACGATCGGGAAGTGTAAAATGCGCGGCGTGGGATCAGGTTGTATGAATAGCGACACGCCGCCTCCGGGGTTTTAAAGGTGCAACCGTGCAGTGCGAGAAGGGCGCTAGGATTAAAATACTTCTAGCCGACGACCACCACATGGTTAGCCAGGGCCTGCGGCATCTACTGGAGCGGGAGCCGGACTTGGAAGTGGTTGGTGAAGCAGACAACGGCTCCGGTGCCGTGAGGTTGGCCCGTGATCTAAAGCCGGACGTGATAGTCATGGAGGCACGCCTGCCCGGGCTGGGCTCGGCCGACGTCGTCAGGCAGATCAAGAAATTTGAAAGGCCCCAAGCCGTTCTGATATTAACTGCGCCCGGGGACGAGAACCACACCCTAGAATTGTTACAGGCCGGTGCTGACGGCTGTATTTTTAAGACTGCTTCCTGTGGCAACCTGGCGCAGGCAATCCGGGTGATAATGGTAGGCCAGTTTATCTGCGACCTCTCCCTGGAGAGGAAACTCCTCAAGCTGGCGGCGCAGGGTTTGAACAACAGCGAAATCGCCGCTCGCCTGTATCTCACTCTAGGTACAGTAAAAGGCTACTTCGGGCATATCTTCGGCAAGATGGAAGTAAGTTCCCGGACCCAGGCGGTCCTAGAGGCCATAAAACGCGGCTGGGTCAGTCTAGATAACGAATAGCTTACCCCGGTGGACAGGCGCTTGACAGCCATATCAAATGGTGCGATATTAAAACTGTCGGCTGTCAGGCACCATCCTTTTTAAAGAAGGGCAGCGGAAGGAAATCGTGAACTTGGGACAAGGTTGGAAAGGCATTTCATATCATGATCGTAAAACAAACGTTTGGTACCACCGGTGCCGCGGCGGGTACTGACTTTAGTAAGTCTTTGGGTGAATACAACATGCCACCCTGTCATGTTGTATTTCTGTTCGCCCGTACGAAAGGTCGCCGTCCGAAAGTCCGTGGTGGTGAACTCTCCTAGCGTAGCCCATATTATCATTGACATACTATCAACCAATCTCAGAACGTGGGGTTTGCGTAGGCATCCGCCACTGCATCTACCTTGATAATTACCCTGGTCATTAACCCACCCCACTCTGATGGTTCAGTCTATCACATGCCGCTGGCTTGCTGTCAACCCGACTTCGTTCGGAGCCAGCTATTCGTCCTCAAGGCTTACCCAGC
>CAZCOB010000014.1:0-47803 GCA_964500415.1 uncultured Dehalococcoidaceae bacterium
CACTTAACGTGTCAGCTCGATAAACAATAAACGACCCACCAATTTGTTAAACGGGAGTGAGCACCCCCAACAAAACATCGAAATGTTATCTAGCCGGTATAGAGTTCGTCCGAACATTCATCTTTTAGCAAAAAGTAAACCACCCCCACAGATACTTTTTCGCGGTTAGTCTACGTTAAGCTAGAACTGATATTATTCTAACCATTTTTTGCAAATCAAGTCTAAAAAGTGCCTTTTGAAGCTAAAATGCCGATAGGCACAAAACAACAGTTTAGCTTCAAAACAGGGGGTACTCTGACACCCTCCGGCACTAAAAGTTTGTCAGGATCGCAAAATAATGCGCCGTATTTGTGTCGAAATACTGCTGGTTGAGCCTGCCAAGCGTGTAGGTTAGCTTCAAGGATGGATTTAATAAATACTGTTTCGAAACAGGCTTAGGTTATGTCTGAAAAAATGGCAATAATTTGGCAATAATTATTTTGAGACTGAATTAAAAAACACGCTTTTTGAGGCTAGAATACCGATAGGCACAAAACAACGGTTTAGCTTTGATAACAACAGAAAATAAGGCTAGTGATAGACTGGCAGTCAAAAGGTAGAGAGTTCGAATCTCCCCGGCTCCACTTAAGTCTCACCCGGGAATTGCCGACCGACGCTGCTGGCGTAACCGCCCCTTAAATAGCAACTACCCACGTTTATATCGATAAATCACCCCGTAATTTCTTTGTGGCCGCAACATCAACCTCGGATGATTGCGGGTCGATAACCACTCCATAATCCTGCCGGGCACGCTCAACCGAAACGTAACCATTGTTAACGTCCCGGCGCACCGCCCCGATATCTCTTTCCAGGGGATTCCCATAGCCGCCCCCTCCGCCGGCGGTGGCTGTCACCAGAGTACCTTCAGCCAGCTGCATGCCTGAGGTCTTCAGCACCTCAAATGCTTTTTTATCTTTCGGCTGAATAGCCAAGGAATTCCCGAGGCCTTCTTTCCCGCCGTCAATACCCCAGTGCGGCGCCCTGGCCTTTTCAATAAAGGCGAAAATTGTGGCGGTCGAGAGAAGCCGAATTTGAAGTCTGGAACCCAGGCCACCCCGGTATTTCCCGGCACCGCCGCTATCCCGCACCAGCTGGTAGCTTTCCACGACCATGGGATAGGTTGCTTCCGTCAACTCCATCGACCCTCCCTGGCTTCCACCGCCCCCGGCGATAGAGTGATGCGCCGTGCCATTATCACCATCAGATGCAAAGTCGGCCCCGTTCCCGATGGCGGCGCTAGAAAGGGTCGCCCAGTGCCTCCCGGTATCATGGTCTACCCCGAAAAATCCCACCCCGCACACGTCACCCCCGGAACAGGCAGGTATTCTCTCCGGAAGAACCTTATACAGGGCTTTGTTGATGAGCTCCAGTATCGTCGAAGCCACGTTACCGCATAAAAAGCATGGCGCCATGGGACCGGCATTATAAACACAGCCTTTGGGAGCTATTACAGTAATGGGCCGGTTGGACCCTTCGTTGGCCGGGAGTTCCGGGTTGGTTAACGCCTTTACCGCCATTCTTGCCGCCGACAGGGTAGTAACCCACAACCCGTTCATGGGGCCTCTTTGCTCCGGGTCCGAGCCGGTAAAGTCTATGGTGATATCACTTCCTTTAACCGTTACCATTACCTTGGTTTTAATAGGTATATCAAGGTCGATTCCGTTACTATCCATGAAATCTTCCGCCGTCCAGGTGCCGTCCGGAATATTTTCGATAGCCAGCCGGGTAATACGCTCGCTATGGTCGTACATCTCCCTGATACACGCATTTATCGTCTCGACGCCATATTTTTCCAGTAGTTCCGTGACCTGCTTTTCACCGAAGTGACAGCCGGCAATCTGGGCTTGAATATCCCCCCATACCTGCTCCGGGGCCCTTGAGTTCCATTTAATAATTTCCAGAATCTCCGATTGCAGCTTACCCCTCCGGTAAAGCTTCACCGGGGGCAGGCGCAGGCCTTCCTCATAGATATTCGTCGCGTCGGTGGGATAGGTGTTTTTAGCGCCGACGTCCTGCCAGTGCGCCTTCGTGGTCGCGTAACCGAAGAGACTGTCATCATAGAAAATGGGAGTGAATAGCACGGCGTCCGAGGTATGATTGCCGGTAAACTCGGGCACGGTTGAGACAATTACGTCGCCGGGTTCGATATTTTCCCTACCGATGAAGTCTATACAGCTCCGGGTGGCGGGACTGGAGCTGCTCAGAAAGAGAAGGATGCCTTTTTCCGACTGTGCAATGATGCCGGCGTCGGCGTCAAGAATGGCAAAGGAACAATCCATTATCGTACTGAGAAAAGACGAAACTCCGCAATGGGCGGCTGTCTCTATCATCCCGTTGGCGATGGAGATTAACCTGTTTCGAACGACAGCAAACGTAACCGGGTCTACCCTCGGCATTTAAGCGCCTCCCGTGTGAATAATCAGGTTACCCAGCCTGTCCAGCTCCAGTGTCTGCCCCGGTATGACCACCGTGGTGTGAAACGGCTCTTCGACAATCGCCGGCCCAGCGATAGTTTTGCCGCAGGTAAGGCCGGCCCTCTCGTAAATCCGGGCATCGACAAACCCGCCGTCCAGATATATTTTTCTCCCCGGCTTGACAGCACCCGGCGGTATCTCTTTACCCTGCTTGATTTCGGCTACCGGCACATCCCGGATATTACCAATCGCTTTTAACCTGACATTAGTAGTCGCCAGGGGAGCGGCAACGCGATGGCCATACCTGATTTCATGGAGGCGTTCGAAAGAACTACCGATTTCTTTTCCGGCATCTTCCTTCAATTCGCCCTCCGGTACCGGCGTTTCGATATAGTAATGCTGACCCTCGTAACCCATATCCAGAGAACGGTTAAACTCTATTGCATTCTCAGACATGCCTTCCGCGGTAAGTATCTCAAGGGCGTTCTCTTCCATATCCCGGTAGATATCCTCAAGCTCCCGAATATCCATCTTATCCAATGAGCGTGCGTATGCCCGGGTGTAATTATGGACAAGGTTCATGGTTAATATTCCCCGGGCGGAAAAAACCCCGGGACCGGGAGGGATAATGACCCGTGAGATAGACATATCCTTAGCGATATTCCCGACGAATATACCACCTCCGCCCCCGTATCCCATGATAGTGAAGTCACGAGGGTCGTAGCCCTGACCAATTAATATTTCCGTGGTGGCGGTAGTCATGTTGTTTCTGGCCACGGCGAGAATGCCGTCGGCGGCCTCGTGCAGGCTCAACCCCAGCTTCCCGGCAATGTCGTTGACTCCCTTTTTAGCCAGGTCTATATCGATGCGTATCTCGCCGCCGACAAAATAATCGGGATTTATCAGGCCGTTGACCAGGGCGGCATCGGTAACCGTCGGCTCCTCCCCTCCCCATCCGTAGGCCATAGGGCCGGGATTGGCGCCGGCGCTCTCCGGCCCCACGGTAAGGAGCCCGGCGGCGTCAACTCTGGCGATGCTTCCCCCACCGGCGCCGATGCTCTGTATTTCTATACCGGCCATAAGCACCGGGTATCCCATCAATTCAGACTCATGCCTTTCCAGATTCACGCCGTCCTTAATTACAGATACATCGAAACTGGTACCGCCGACATCCATCGTCACCAGATTCTTAATGCCGCAAAGTCGAGCCAGGTGAGCGGCACCGGCCGCGCCGCCTACCGGACCGGACGCAAGGCTGTATAACGGTTTTTCCCTGGCCGCCTCAATACCCAGAACCCCGCCGGGACCCAACACCAGTAGCTGCCCCACGAATCCCATCTGCTTCAGATTTTCACTCAGCCGGCTGATATATCCCGCGACAGTCTTGCCCATATACGCACTAATAATCGTGGTATTGGTCCTTATATTCTCGCCAACCTCCCTGGCCACCTGGTGACTGAGCGAAACGCTTACTTCTGGCCAAACCTTACTGATGATCTCCCCTATCCTGCGCTCGTTTTCCGGATTGGCGTAAGAATGCAGCAGGCACACGGCAATAGACTCAACCCCATCCTCTTTCAGCTTCTCTATAATTTCCTTCGTCTCTTCCTCATCGAGGCTTTCTAATATCTCCCCGACATAGCTGGTACGCTCACTCACCCCCCGCCGTAAATATCTGGGCACCAGCGGCTGCGGTTTTTTCCACAAATAGTTATAAATCTCTTTTCGGCTGCTCCTGGTCATCTCTAAAATATCGGTAAAACCCCCGGTAGTGATCAGACCTACCCTGGCGCCGGTCCTTTGCGCAATCGTGTTCAGTCCGGCGGTCGTTCCATGTATAAACAGCATGACCTCGGACATATTTACTTTTATCTTTCTGATTGCCTCTAAAACTCCCTGACCCAGGTCCCGGGGCGTAGTTGACACCTTGTCCACCATTATCTTCATGGTGTCATCATCGATATAGACGATATCCGTAAACGTTCCCCCGGTATCAACAGCTAATCGTTCCAAAGGGCGATTCCTCTTTCCTTCCGTAGCATCATTATTCTATACCCCGAAATGCCTCATTAACGTATTTTACTTTAAGTAATCGAGTCAACACAATAATTTGTCCTCGTCCAATTATAAGAAGCGGGCACACCTGAAAGGGGCATGTCAACCGCCTTTATTGCAACTTAGAAGCCTTTCTCTTTATTAAGGCAGGCCTAGCTCCCGATAACGTCACCCCACGCTATAGAAAGGTACTCCGGTCGGCGCTGGACATCGGTCCCCGAGCATGGTAAGATAAGCTGTCAATAAGGGAAAAAGGGAAGGAGAGAAATATTATTTTAAGGAGAAATACCGTGACCTGAGGACGTAGATGAGACGCGTTGCCTGGGGACTCTGTTCTACGTACCTGTGAATCTTACCTCATCCTGCTGATTCCAGTGATTCCAAAATTAAGAAGTCCGTCAGCAACGGGCTGTTTATCAGGTCTATAGGTATTACCTTACCGTAATTCTTCTCTTGTGCCCGTTCCATATAGTCATCCCCACCCACTTTGAGTTTCCGCGTTAATTTTCCCCATTTTAACGTTCATTTATTCAGTTTATAGAGAACGTATGTGCATTGAGTCCGTCTTCAGATAGAAGAAAGGGGATAAAAATATGCCGGCTATGAGCAACCAGATAAATATCAATAAACAAAACATACTAAACCGCATCGGCTACAGCGATAATTACGAGCCCTCGGCCCGTATCAATTCGCTGGTAGACGATTACATCGAGAATTATCACGACCTTATCGCGCCGTCGTACTCTTACACAATCAGGGATATCGTATCCGTTGACGGAAGTCGTGTTGATATCGGGGATTCGATTTCTCTGGAAAGCCGGAAAGTATCCAGACTTCTGGAGCGGTGCGAGATGGTAGCCGTTTTCGCCCTTACGATAGGTAATTACCTGGAAGACCTGGTTGCATATCTGGCGGAGAACGGACTGGTGCTCCAGGCAACCGTACTCGATGCCATCGGCTCGGGTACGGCGGAGAAGCTGGCCATCCAGGTTGAACAGAGCATAAAACACGAAGCCAGCAACGCAGGCCTAGTTATCAGCTGGCGTTTCAGTCCGGGCTACTGTGACTGGGATGTTAGCCAGCAGGAGTCGATCTTCCTCGCTCTGGGAAGTGACACGGCGGGTATAGAACTAACCGAGAGCATGTTGATGGTACCGCGGAAATCGGTATCCGGCATCATCGGAATCGGTCTGCCCGGAAAAGATATAGAAAATTTTAACCCGTGCATTACCTGCTTGAAAAAAGATTGCCCGGGTAGGAGGAGATAAAATATTAAAGGATGATTCGAAAAGGACTTGAAGGGGGCAGTTATAAGCCCCTTACCCCCGAAGATATATCCAAGATAAATGAAACAGTACTGCGCATCATCGAAGAAATAGGTTGTGAAGTTAATACAGATACCGCGCTGGCAGCCCTTGAGAAAGCCGGCGCTACCGTGGATAGAGATAAAAGCAGGGTGCGGCTATCACGGGAAAAAGCACTGGAACTCATCAGCAAAGCACCCTCCGAAGTCACCCTCTGCGGTCGTGATGAGAAAAACGATATTCACCTGGGAGGTACCCGGGTTTACACCGGAACCGGAGGCACCGCCCTTTATATCTACGAACCGGCTACCGGCGTGAAACGCCAGGCCACCTTAGACGACCTGAAGAACATCACCAAACTGGTCGAGAAACTGGACAATATCCACCTCTTTCTGCTGCCCACTTACCCTAACGAGCTGCCGCTGGAACAGGTTGACGTCAACCGCTTTTTTGCCGGACTCGACAATACCACCAAGCATATTATGGGCGGGGTTCATACATCCGAAGGCATACGGCAGGTCATACGTATGGCCGAGATAGCCGCCGGGTCGCCGGAAGCGCTGCGGAAGCGCCCGACTATCTCGATAATAACCTGCGTTATCAGCCCTTTTATCATCGACGCAAAGTACGGCGACATGGTGGTCGCCGTGGCCGAGAGCGGTATCCCGCTGGTATGTCCCGCGGAACCCCTGTGCGGGGCTACTTCACCGGTGACGCTGGCTGGTAATCTGGTAGTCCAGACAGTCGACTCTCTCATGGGGATAATCCTGGCGCAAGCGGTAAATCCGGGTACGCCGGTGATTTTCGGCTCCGTAGCCACCAGCACCGACCTCAGGGACTACAAATACATCGCCGGTTCCGTGGAGATGGGACTACTCAACGCCGCGGGCGCGCAGATGGCCCAGTTTTACAAGCTGCCTTTTTACGCCACCGGGGGCATGACCGACTCCAAGACGCTGGACGCCCAGAGCGGCTACGAATCGGCCATCACCAACCTGCTCTGCGCCCTTTCCGGCGCTAATTTCATCCACGACGGCGCCGGCCTTATGGAATTCGCCCTGACCGCCTGCTACGAGAAATACGTCATAGATAACGAAATACTGGGCATGGTGATGAGGGCAGTCGAGGGGATAAGGGTGGATGATGAGACTCTAGCTTATGACCTCATCAAGGAGATAGGGCCAGGCGGTAACTTCGTTACCGCCAAGCACACGCGGCGTTTTATGCGCAAAGAGCACTACCAGCCTGCCCTCAGCGACAGGAACAGCCGTGAGAAGTGGGAGGAAAGGGGTGGTAAAACCACCTGGGAAAACGCCGCAGAAAAGGTGAAGACTATTCTGGAAAGTCCTGCTATATGCCTGCCCGATGCAGTAAGAAAACGCGTCTTAGCGGAAATTAAGGGTATCGTGGCATAATACATGCCCATAGAACGAGAGGAGGCAGACATGTCCGGGGATATTATCGAACTGATTAAAGAGAATGTTATCCAGGGGAGAGTCAACAAAGACGACGAAGGCATCGGAGAGGATACGATCGGCCAGCCCGGGGTAACCGAGCTTATCAAGGAAGGACTTGCCTCAGGGGTGAGTGTCTCTGAAATTATAAATAACGGACTCACCGCATCGATGGTAGTCGTGGGGGAGAAATTCGAGAACGAGGAATATTATATACCGGATATGCTGGCCTCGGCCGAAGCTGTAGGCGCCGCCATGGAGCTCCTGAAGCCGCATCTGGCGAAAAGCGGCGTCAAGCCGAAGGGTAAGATACTCGTCGCCACGGTCAAAGGAGACCTCCACGATATCGGCAAAAACATCGTATCGATACTGCTGCGAGGCGCCGGATACATCGTCATAGACCTCGGACACGATGTCGGAACTCAGGAAATCGTCAAGGCCGTCAGAGAAGAGAATCCAGATTACCTCGGTCTTTCGGCGCTGCTCACCAGCACCATGGTAAACATGGAAGACACAATAAAGGCGCTTAAAGAAAACGGGCTCAGGGATAAGGTGAAAATAATCATCGGTGGGGCGCCGGTATCGCCGGAGTACGCCGAGAGCATCGGTGCCGACGGATACGGCGCAGACGGCTTTCATGCCGTGTCCGTGATAGAAACTCTGAACGGCGGTAATTGAGTCATCATCGAGCTTCTTCCCGCCGTCGGTATATCTAAAGGAGGAGTGAAGTGCCCAGAGAAGGAATTCTGATTAACAAACCTATAGAAAGGCTATCCGGTGAGCAGATCCGGCTGATTCATGACGCTTCTATCGAGATACTGACCAACCCCGGCCTGCTGTGCTTTAATAAAAAGGCGGCCGAGATTTTTCAGAGTCACGGGGCCGGAGTCGCCGGCGTTACCGGCAGCGATACTCCCTGCTGGCACGTGAAGATACCGGAAAAGCTCGTCAGCGACGCACTCGACAGCGCGCCCAGAATGGTTACGCTGGGAGCCAGGAACCCGGATAATGTCCTCATAATGAAGGGGGATGAGCCGAGGGTGTTCTTCATCACCGGCTCGGAGACGAATATCTGGCTGGACGTAGATTTTTCCACCTACGTCAATAAGGCAGACCCGACGAAAGAAGTGAAGCTGCCGGAATTTCAGCCGCGGCGCGGCATGGTGGCCGATTTGTGTGATTCGGCACATGTCTGCGAACACCTGGAGACCATCGATGGTTATATCCGGACGGTTAATATACAGGATAAAGATATCACCGAAGACAATAAAGACGTTAATAAGTTCTTCGCCTGCCTGAACAACACCACCAAGCACGTCATGTCCGGCCTGACCAGCCTGAAACAGCTGGATAACGTGATAAAAATGGCGGAAATTATTGCCGGCGGCAGCACCAAACTCAAAGAGAACCCCCTGATATCGTTTATAACCTGCCTGGTGAAAAGCCCGCTGCAGTTCGTCGATGATACCACCGAGACCTTCATGGAAGTGTGTAAAAGAGGGCTGCCCATCGTGGTATCATCATCGCCGCAGGCCGGGACTTCCGCGCCTATCAAGGAAGCCGGTATCATGGCCCAGATTAATGCCGAGGTTTTAGCCGGCATAACACTCGGCCAGCTGGTGAACAAGGGGACGCCGGTGCTCTACGGCAGCGTGCCGGTACGGGCCAGGATGGACACTCTGGGAGACTCTTACGGGTCGGTAGAGACCAGCCAGTACCACGTCGATTGCACACAGATGGCGCGTTTTTACAACCTGCCGAACTACTCCACCTCGGGCGTCTGCGATACGAAGACGCCCGGACAGCAATCGTCGATAGAGAGGCTGTTCTCCGATATCGTAGTCGCGTTAAGCGGCCCGCAGTTCCTGCACTGTGCCTTCGGACTGCTGGATTGTAACTCGGTATTCTGCCTGCTCCAGGCCGTGCTGGACGATGCGCATTTCCAGATGATTAAATTCTTCCTGAAATCGCCGCGCATTGACGAGCAGGAGCTCGATACCGTCAAGAAACAGATAAGGGAAGTGGTAGCCACGCCGCAAAAGATGTTCATTAATTATATCCGCCCGGTCATGCGTAGCGGTGAAATTTCGCCGCCCTACCCGTTCGAAGGGGACGGCGAAAGCGACAGCGTCTTCGCCTTAGCCAACGAGCGTTTACAGGCACTCCGGGCAAAGCCCGTGGAGCACATCGACCCGGATACCACCGCCAGAATATTCAGGGAAATACCCGGTCTGCTGCCGAGGCTCAATGTCTATAAAGGGGAAAGTAAATCATGAGTGAAGATATATTAGACATAATCAAGGAAAACGTTATACAGGGAAGAAAGACCCGCGATGATATGGGCATCGACGAAAGGCTATCCGGGACGCCGGGCGTGCTGGAACTGACGGAGACAGCCCTGTCCAGTGATATTTCTCCGGAGTTAATCATCAAGCAGGCTCTTACTTCGGGAATGGAAGTGGTCGGCGAGAAATTTTCCACGAAGGAGTACTTCATACCGGATATGCTGGCCTCCGCCGATGCCGTCGGTGCTGCCATGGACATACTGAAGCCACTCCTCGAGAAAACAAACGTGGAAACCAAGGGGAAATTCGTCATCGCCACGGTTAAAGGCGATATCCACGATATCGGCAAAAATATCGTGGCCATCCTGCTTAAAGGCGCCGGCTATCAGGTCAACGACATCGGTATAAACGTACCGGAGGATAGGATAATCAACGTGGTCAGGGAAGAGCAGCCGGATTACCTCGGCCTCTCCGCCCTGCTGACCACTACCATGACGTCAATGGAAAGCGTCATCAAGGCTCTAAAGGAGAATAACCTCAGAAATAAGGTAAAAGTCCTCATCGGAGGAGCGGCTGTCTCCGATGAATATGCCAAGGAAATCGGCGCCGATGCCTTTTGCACCGACGGCTTTCAGGCCATCAAGGTGCTGGAGGGATTCGAAAAGAATTAACCCGACACCGGTTGCGTTTTATTAACGAAGGGAGAAAAACATGGCAGGAATTGCAGGTGTATTTGGAAAAGACAGCGGCGAGTTAAAACAGATGCTGGAGAAAATAGGCTACCGCGGCCCGGACGAGACCTGGGAAAACAGACAGAGTCCGGTAAACCTGGGCTGTCTGGAGTTGAATGTGGGCGGAAGCTGTAAGGACGGCACGCACCATGCCTATGATGGTGAGGTTGCGGCTATTATTGATGGGCGGGTCTATAACCCACAAAAAGGAAGCATGACCGATGCCGAGGCGGTAATCGAATTATACAAAAAGTACGGCATCCAATTTGCCGGGAAATTGAACGGTGACTTTGCCTGCGCCGTATCTGACGGAGGACAACTGATATTAGCCCGCGACTGGGCAGGCATCAAACCCCTCTACTACGGCCACAGCGACGGTAAACTGTGCTTCGCCTCCGAAGCCAAGGCGCTGTTAGGCATCGCCGATGATGTCAGGGAGTTTCCTCCCGGATATGTTTACTCGCGAGAGCAGGGATTCAGGAAATATGCCTCCGAGGCTGTAGAAACACCCGAGTTCGAAGATTACGAGCAGGGTAAAAAGGTCTTAAAAGAACTACTCATGGAAGCCGTCGAGATACGATTGAAAGACAGTGCCGTAGGCGGCGTTCTTCTGAGCGGCGGCCTGGACAGCAGCCTGATAACCTACATGGCCCACGAGATAAAACCGGATATCGAATGCTTTACCGTCAGCATGGAGGAAGGCCAGGACCTGCCGCTGGCTAAAGATGTCACCAAGTACTTAGGAGTCAAACATCACATTCTGATGTTCAGCGAAAAGGAAATCAGGGAGATATTGCCACTGGCGATTCATCATCAGGAGATGTACGAAGAAAGTTGCGTTCACGGCGCAATCGCCAATTTCCTGGCCGGGCGGTTTGTCAGTCCACACACTAAAGTTGTTCTAACTGGTGAAGGCGCCGACGAGTTCTTCGGAGGGTATGACGGCCAGTTCAAGCGAGGCAGTAACCCGGAGGAAGTAGCCAGTATCGTGGACAAGCTCATCAATGTCGCCCATAATACCGCCTTGCAGCGGCTGGACAGACTGAACGCCGCCAATTCCTTTGAAAGCCGCACGCCTTTCCTGGATGCCAGGGTGATGGACTTCAGTCTGAAGATACCCTTACAATATAAGATTTACGGGGAAGAGCAGATAGGTAAGTGGATACTGCGTCAGGCGTTTGAAGGCTGCCTGCCGGACCATATTATCTACCAGACCAAGCGTTTCTTCGCCCAGGGTTCCGGCGTTGCCTATATCATGCGGGCGCAGGCTGAAAAGGAGATAACCCAGACAGAGCTTGATGAATTTAATAAAATGGTAGGAAATCCTTACCTTTCTTCGGTGGAAGAACTATATTACTACCGCATCTTCAAGAAGACCTTCCCCGGGCCGGTGTATGACCGTTTGGTGGGAAGGTGGGACCCCTTGAGACCGGCCTTTTTCCGTGACATAGAGAAGGCTCCAGAGTAACAAATACACCATTTTCACACGTTCTACTGCGTGAATAGGTACTTGTGCCCTTTACCCGGGTACTTCGATTCCAATGCAACGTGGAGATGATATAAATACATAGGATGATCTGATATTTATTCTTCTCCGCTGGCGTACCTATCCGATTTTAGGTCGGCTCGGCGGCTCCTTGCCGGTGGCATATAATCTGCCGTCGCGAATATCGATATAATTCATATCGACCAGCGCATCCAGCAGGACATCTATTAAAACGGGAGTCAGGGGCGGAGATATTTTCTCTCGCTCAAAGTCGGTGAATCTTCCGGGTATCTCTTCGATGCTAATGCCGGGTTCTTTTTCTACCTTTTCTAGTATGGCAATCTCCCTTCTGTAAAAGGGTTGAGCATAATCGCTATCGCTCAAATCGACCAGCTCACAGGCGAAATGAGCCAGGGTCCGGTGGTCACCACACAAGAAATGGCCTCCCTTCGCCTTTCCGGTCCTGGTTCTGGTTAGCAGCACTTCGTCTGATTTTCCTGCGTCACTCTCAGGCGACAGAGGGCGGAATCCCACGCCATCGTATTTAGCCATAGCGGGGTCTAAGGCATCATGGCCGCGATACAGGTACATGACGTTCTCAGAGTACTTGTTTCCCAGAAGGAAAACCCCGTGAATAACCGGCATCATGGAAGCGAATAATCCCGGGCATATCCTGCCGGTGAAACTCACCCCGTTGTAATAGAACTCGTCGCCGATTTTGTAGTGAAAGTGGCAGGGGTATTTTTTCTCATCGGCTACAAATTCAATAAGCCTGCATCTCACTTTAAACATCTCCGACCGCCTCAAAAATATATGATATTTTAGTTATTTATTTCCCCATTTACGCCTGTTTGCGGCTATTTGTACGTACCGTATTCCACGGCGGCTTCCATATAGACGCGGAAGTTGTCCGGGTTCTTCGTTTCCGTAGCCGAACAGCCGCCGGAGAGCATATAGCCGCCACCGGGGGCACAGGTTTCGATAAGCTTGCGACAATATGCCTTGACTTCTTTCGGCGTGCCGGCAATCATCAACGAGGCGGGAACGTTCCCGGCGATAGCGCACGTATTGCCAATCATCTTCTTGGCATTGGCCATATCGGTCTGGTCAAACATCCACATTACCCATCCCTTGGGGAAATCGCCGATGTACTCCAGCCTGTGATTGTACCTGCCCTCGGCGAAGAGAGACACCATGATACCCTCGTCGATTAAGGCATCGATGACCTTCTTCAAGCTCGGCCAGTAGAACTTCTCGAACTGCTTGCGGGACATAAAGGTATCGTCACCTTTATGCAGGGGAAAACTTACTGTGAATCCGCCGGACATATTAATTCTGGATATCAATCTTTCAATGCTTTGTTCGGTTATCATATCAATCATTTCCAGGAGCTTTTCCGGCTGACGGTACATATCGATGAAGACCCCCTGTGTCCCTCTCAGGAAGTCGCCGACATCATCAAACGGGGCTACCGCCAGGCCACCCCTACCCGCCGGGAACCCGGCCGCCATCGCCTCCATATTAAAAATCATAAGCTCTTTCTGCCACCTCTCCATTTCCTCCCCGGCATCTATCAACGCCTGGAAAGCCGCCCGCATTTCCGGTCGGGCGAAGGGGTACGCCATTATCAAGGGCATGCTCATAAAAGAGCTAAGCGGTGGGAAATTCTTCAACTCTTCGGCGGCAAGTATCGCACGAGGCACCATCACCCTGAATGAAAAGTCGGACGGGTCTTTCATGAGAGCGTCATATTCATCGGCCTGCATATACTCACCCTCTACGAATTGATAGGTGCCGACATTATCGCCCATTCCGTGGCCCGGCCACTTATAGGGTTTATAATTGAGGATTTCCAGTGCCCTCCCGGACCAGGTCAGGCCCGGCCCCATGAGACTATCCATGTAGTCATTAAAATCATACATGAACTTGGTCCATGCTTCCCGAAGCGCTTTGTAATCATACATCATTTTCTTGAGGTTCCACCCGGCGTAATAAGCAGGGAAATTGCCGGTGGGCAGCGATACCGGCACACGGTCGGGCTCCTGGCACATCATTACTTTCAACATGCGGTCTGCCCTCTCTTTGTAGAGCCTTTCCGCTTTAGCGTCACGAAATTTAATAACAGGTGGAGTAAGATAGTTCTTTAACCTCTTCTCACGCTTCTCTTCACGGGTTAACTCTGACCATTGCTTCTCCATACTGACATGTCTCCTTTTTATCGACCAATAATGATTGTCTTAAAGTATACCATAGAGGGGATTCTACACCAATCCGGCGATATCAATATTATTCAGCCAGCAGCTCGTGCGCTTTCTTGAGCCAGTCAATGATAGGAATCTTAAAGCCACAGGCCTTCACGCAGGAGCCGCATTCGTTGCACCTGGCGATGTCATGCCGTTCTATGCGGTAAAGAGACCGCGCCGTCCCGACATCATCGTACATTACGGCGTCGTTATAAATTTCGAAGATACGGGGCGCGTCAATGCCCAGGGGACACGGCATACAGCCGCGGCAGGCCGTGCAGGGGATAATTTTTAGCTTGCGGTAGGCATCCCTGACCCGCCCGATGAGCAGCTCATCCGACACGGTAAAGCTATCCGGTTCAACGCTGTCAGCCAGAGCTACGTTCGCCGTTACCTGTTCTATGCTACTCATATCGACGACTACGGTGGTAATCTCCGGGTGATTCCAGACCCAGCGTAATCCCCATTCAACCGGCGTGCGATTCTGCGCGTCATCCGCCCATATTGCCCCTACCGATTCCGGTGGCTCTTTAGCAAGGCGCCCCCCCTTAAGAGGTTCGGTAACCACAACCGCCAGTTCTTTACTAGCGGCGTACCTAATTCCGCCGACGCCCGGATGATGGTCTATGTCCATATAGCTGTATTGAAACTGACAGAGGGCCCAGTTATCGTAAGCTTCAAGTATTTCCCGTAGCGTCTGGAAATAATCGTGAAAAGAGAACCCGATATTACCGATTCGCCCATCGGCCATGAATGCCTCCGCTCGACTCAGTACGTCCATCTCCTGTAACCGGGGCCAGGCATAACGGTCCAGTCCCCCGAAAAGAAAAAAGTCGATACGGTCGGTCTGCAGCCACTTTAGACAGCTATCCAGATAGCGCTCGATGTCTGCGGGGGAATCGATTAAAAACGAGGGCAGATTGGCGGCAATTTTCACTTTCTGGCGGTAACCTTCACGGAGCGCCCGACCGAGCAGACGGGCCAGGCGTTCGTGCCCTTCCGCATCATAAGGATAGCCGATATCCAGATAGTTGACCCCGCTGTCGATGGCGTAACGGAGCATCTTAAAAATTTCGGCTTCATCAATGCTGGCGGGGTCGCCGGCGAGCGACGGCAACCGCATTACTCCGAAACCCAGCACCGATGCTTCCCAGTCAAGCCTGCCAAATTTACGATACCTGATGTCCTCATTCCTCCGTTATAATTATCTAATCAATAACAGCGAGGGCTCGCGACCGGGTCCAGCGGTCACTTACCCCCGCGAATAATAGATACTTTATCAGAAATAGAAACGGTTATGCTTCCATCCAGGGAGAAGCGTGTTCTCCGCTGAGACAAACCACGATAAACCCGTAAGGCTTATCACACCACCGGGTAATCAGGGGGAGGTGGGGGAAAGCCGCGGGACAGACGGCGATGGTCGGCGTATTGAAGATATGTCTTTCATAGTCCTTACCCATGCCCAGCTCAAGCTCAGCTCCAAGAAAATCCAGATTATCCGGGTCGAGACCCAGGAAACAGAGGATTTCCGCCTCGGGGTGGTAATGGGCTTCACCGCCGCGGTGCCATTTACCGCACTTACTGTAGAATCCCCAGGTGAAATTGAGGTCGAACCCCTCCAGGTCTTCACCGTAGAGCCAGACGACCTCGTCGCCGTTACCCGGCCCCACTCCCATACTTGCGGCCTTGATTGACCCGTACTGTTCACCACCGGCCATCCCTGCCCCCTGCGCTCCCATGGACTTGAAGTTGGTAGTCATTTTCTTGATATATTTACGGTATTTATCACCCTTGGTCGCGGAGGCCGTTTTCGGTGAAACAGGTTCGGCCTGATAAGCGTCAGCCAGGCCGATGGTGTAATGGACGATAGGTCTTTTCAGGCTCTTAACCGTAACCGGACCGTGCGGCAATCCCTTGGGAACAAGCACCGCCGAGGGTTCGTTGAAGACATGCTCTTCCTGTTCTTCGCCAAGCAGTACTGATATTTCCGCGCCGAGGTCAAAGATATCGGTGTTGTTCGTCCCTTCGAAAACTAGGACTTCATCGTAGGGGTGTACCAGCATACCCTTCAGGGGATGGAACGTGCTGGGTTTTTTGACGAACCCGTAGGAAAATTGCGCGTTGAAGCCTTCCAGGTCCTTGGCTTCCATCCAGATACGGGGCTCGATGTAAAGTCCTTCTGGCGGGTCCTTGATAACCACGGGTTTCACAAGATGCGTGTATTCTTTTACTACCATTTTTTGATTCCTCCTTTGCCGAACTTACTAAATGGCTGTACCGAAAAAAGCAGGTACCCTGAGGCAGCCTGCTCTTTTCATTCCTTCAAATTTTCTAACGGGCGGTCCGCCTTCCCGCATCATACGCCCCAAGCCCCTTTCAGGGTCGAACCGGCCCAGCGGGATACCGCCGCCGACATTCAGCATCTGGCCGTGGATATAGGAACCCATATCCGAGCACAGGAACAGGTTCGTATAGCCGATATCTTCCGGCAGACCGACTCTCCCAATGGGTGTGGATTTACCCATCTGGTCCATCGCGGCGCCTCTCTCGTTATCCGGAATCATGGACAGGACGGGGTCCCAGAACGGCGATTTGACAGGGCCCGGCAGGATACCGTTTACGTTGATATTGCTTGGGCCCAGTTCGTAGGCAAGGTTATAAACCAGCCCTATAATAGCGGCCTTGGCCCCGTGATAATCCACAGAGGGGCCGGGTGGATTATAGACGCCCATGGAAGAAATCAGAACAATCTTGCCGTATTGCTGCTTCTTCATGTACGGCACGACTTCCTTGCAGAAGAAGACATGACCTTTATAGTTGAGGCTTGTCATCAGGTCGAAATACTCTTCCTGGGTATTCTCGACACCCATTGGTGGTCTCGCACCCTCCTTGGGAGGTTTGAGAACCCTCTCTCTAGGGACGCTGCCCCCGGCGCATCCCACCAGGATATGCACCGTACCAAATTTCTTGACGGTCTGGTCCACGCATGCCTTGATTTGCGCAGTGTCGGTGATGTCACACTTAACGAAGATAGCTTCCTTGCCTTTTTTACTGGCTTCTTCAGCCGTTTGTTTTCCTTCTTCTTCTTTAATATCGGCAATGACGCAGTTGCAGCCCTCCTCGGCGAAGATAAGGGCCGTTGCCCTGCCCATCCCCGTTGCACCGCCGTTGATAATGGCAACTTTATCGGGTAACAGCAGTCTATTCAACTTCTTCCTCCTTTGGTATTTTTATAAGTAGTAATACCGAACCCTGACAGGTCTGTTGGAGAATATCCGATGAATCATCGTAAAACGATTAATTTATTTATTTACGGCGCACATATTATAAACCTTACCTCTGAGGATATCAACAACGACTTATACCTGTCTTGGCATCTTTTTTACAGCATGATATAATCTGAACTAGAAAGAGAGGGCATAATGAGTGTAAAAAAGATTGACTATTCTATGTTCAATAAATTTAATTTCGAGAGGAAGCCCATCGGTATCAAGTATTCCCTGGGGAAGCCGGAAGGAATAAAGCCGACCGATAAACTCCTGGCATTGTGTGAACTTATTGAAGAAGCGCAGACCAGCCAGCCGTTTTATATCACCGCTGATAATATCCAGTGCGGCGGGCAGGTAATGGGAACGCAGGAATATCCCCCCGTCATGTACAGCGGTCAACTGGGACCGATGTTTTCCATGTTTAAAACCCCGGGCGCCAACCGGAGAATTTATGATTATGTTCCCCACCTGGCCAAAGATTCCGTTAAATATGTATCCTGCGCTCAAACCGACCAGATGACATTCGACCCCGACCTGCTGATATTTACCGCCAATATCACTCAGGCAGAAATCATACTCAGGGCCAGCAGCTACTCAGACGGGAAGATGTGGCACAGCAAGGGGAGCACCTGCCTGGCCTGCGCCTGGATATTCGCCCACCCGTATCTAAGTGGCGAGATGAACTATACCATCAGCGGCCTCGGCTACAGTATGAAGGCAAGACGGGCGATGCCCGAAGGGCTTTTTATTATCACCTTCCCCTTCGACACCATCTCTCCCCTGATTGAAAATCTGAACGATATGGAATGGGAACCTTACTGGTTTAACCTGGGCAGGGATGGATTTGTCGAAGAGGTGCAGAGAAAAGAAAAAGAGCTTACCAAACAACTGGGCACGGACTATGTCCAGACGACCAAAGTCCTGAAAAACAAAAAGTAAATCCGTAAATCGACCCCGTAAAGAAAACGGCACCGGAGGCGAATAACTCCAGTGCCGTTTTGAATTATAGGCTGGCAATAACTATTACTACTTTACATCAATGCCGGGCAGGGCGGCGCCCTGCTTGACCAGGGTCTTTTGTAATATCTTATGGTCTACTTTTCTTACGCTGATACCCTGCTTTATCGCCAGTGCCGCCGCCGTTCCGGCGGCTTCGCCCATGGCGATGCAATGGGGGATGAGGTTGGCCATGTTGTTGGCTTCCATGTCCGATGAGAAGCTGCGCCCGGCAACAAGCAGACCCTCTGTCTTTACCGGCACCAGGGCTCGATAAGGAATATATACATGCGGGACTTCTCTGTCCCCCGGCGGGCCAAGACGTGGAAACACGGCTATGGTATCATCGTACTTTTTACAGGATTCAAAATCATCCTTAGTAATTACGTATTCGCCTACCAGCCGCCGGCTACCCCGCGTTCCGGTTTGTGAAGCTGTGTCGAGAATAAAGCTATTCTCAAAGGTGGGGATATTTTTCTTCATGAAAGCGTGTCCACGCAACATTATCTTGCGCATTTCGACCTCCAACTTGGTGAGGTCTTCCACCCTGGTGCAATCCAGTCCTGTTATCCAGTTGTTGAACCACAGGACGTCATTACGCGGTGTTGGCAACGGCAGAAGAAAGGTACCGGCAGCTTCGGCAAGCCCCTTCATCAATTCCTGGAATTTTTTCCGGTCAGCCTCCTGGAAATCACAGAGTTTCTGGTAATCACAGTTCCCCAGCCGGAAAACCAGCGCCAGCATGGAACTCCGTGATAAAGGGTCAATCGTACCATCGTAATCCGCTCCTGCCAACGGCAGAAGGTCGCCGTCTCCCGTGCCGTCGATAATAACTTTGCCGAGTACTGCCTGCCGCCCCGACTTACTCTCAAAGATAACGCCCCTGACAGCGCCCTTTTCGACAATAGCTTGAGTGCCCCAGGAGTGGAGAGAGAGCTTGACACCCGCTTCCTCCACCATGTCGTTCAGCACGCACTTTAATAATTCGGGGTCTACCCATGCGGTATGCTCTATCCTGCCATTGATAACGTTACCCATAAAACGCCGCCACTGCGACACCAGTTTTTCGTCGTCAGAGCCGATGTCTTCCATTCTCGGGCGAAGAGTCCCACCGATGGTGTCCAACCTTTCAAGCCATTCCAGGGAAAGACCGGCGATGATCGGTTCTTTACCACCATCGCTCATGTGAGGAATCTGGATTACTATTCCTCCGGTAGCCATGCCTCCCAGGTGGCCGTATCTTTCGACGAGGATTGTTTTAGCGCCGTTACGTGCGGCGGCTACGGCCGCCGAGTGCCCCCCGGGACCACCGCCAACAACGACGACATCAGCTTCATGGTACACGTCAATTTCACGTGAAGGCTCAATGACCTTTTGGGGAGATGAACCGGCACTCACTATAGCATACCTCCTTGATTCAGCAGATAACCCTGAAAAATAGAATCAGTGATAACCGCTTTGCTGGATAATATATGTTATCAAGAGCTTATTGTTAACACGGGGCATAATGGGTAACATCCGTCCCCAACATCTTCCTGGCCTGGCTATTCGAAAGCATACAACTTGCCATCGTGTGAGCCTACATATACCACACCGTCAGCCACGGCAGGAGAAGAGGTGATTTTATCCCCGGTAAGGTAATCCCATGATTTAATGCCACTGGCTCTATCCAGAGCATAGAGGTTTCCATCATAGCTGCCGACATAGATAGTCGTATCTGTAATAGCCGGGGAGGATGTGATTAAATTACGAGCTTCGAAAGACCATAACACCTCGCGGGTATCTTCTTTTAGAGCCAGCAGGTTATTACCCGTACCCAGATAAATAACATCATCTGCTATCGCCGGAGAGGAACCCGTTCTTACTCCCCACCCCAGCCAGTACACCCAGACAAACCCGGAAGGAGTGGGTGGTTTCGGCGCGGCGCCTCTTATATAAAGCACATCCCAGAATACTTTAAGCGAGTTTTCAAAAGGCCAGTTCCTGGCCTGGTAGTCAATGGCATAAAACCAGCCCGCGGTATTGACGATATAGGCAACTCCTTCTCTCACTACCGGAGAAGCGACGATAGAATCCTTGGTGTCATAGTTGAGGCGAAGCCGTCCACTGGTAGCATTCAAAACATAACACGAGCCGTCCACACAGCCGACAATGACAACGCCATCAATAACGAGCGGTGATGACATTACCATGCTATCTGCCTCAAAATTCCATACTTCTAATCCCGTGGCAATGTCGACGGCATAGACATGATAATCGTCGGAGCCGAAATATACCACACCGTCAGCCACTGCAGGTGACGACCTTACCGGATAATTAGCATCAAAAGACCACAACTTCGTACCGGTAAGGGCATCCAGCGCATACATCTCGCCGTCATTCGACCCGCAATACACTACGCCGTCGACAACCGCGGGTGAAGACTCCACCCAGCTCCCCGCCTTGAACGACCAGATTTCTTCGCCGGTAGCCGCCTCGACGGCATAAATATGGTAGTCCCTGGAACCGACGTAGACGACACCATCCACCACCGCTGGTGAAGAATGAATGACATCGTTAGCGGAAAACGCCCACTTCACTCTTCCCTGAGGCGGGTTACCGCCGGGGTCGATGACACCGGTATGACTCAGGTCGTGACGAAACATGGTCCAATCCCCGCTCTGAGGAGCCGATTCCACTTCTTCAGACAGGACGATGATAACATTGGTGAACTGATATAAAATATAGAATAAAATCGCCAGGAAAACGACACTGAGCGTGGTTATCCAGATTATCCTGCGGCGTTTTAAAATGGCCTGCCTTCTGATACGAAGAGCTTCATGGTCTATGTGCATACTATCCCCACTGAAAATATTAGCGCCTATACTATCACGCTGTCAATTACGCGAATAAAAACGACAGTCCGGATAACGAACCGCCATATTATATTTGCCATGTTGGGCCGGCGGGCTCATCCACCGCAGACCTGGGAGGACGTACGAAGAACATCAATATAGTCGCCATTGCGGCAACAACAAGCGCGGTGATAAAGGCCAGATTATAGCTTTCGGTAGTATCGAACACCCAGCCATAATAAACCGGAGACATTAGTCCTACAGGAGACAGCAAAGCTATCATAGTGCCGAGTATGGAGCCGAAAGACTTTCTGCCGAAGTAGCGGCCGATTATAAGGATGACCAGAGGCGTAACCGCCCCCGAGCTGAGTCCATGACATATCAGCAACACATAAACCGCCGCCATGTTCTGAAATAGGATGAAGATGCCCAAACCGATGACCTGCAACAGGAAAGCCACGAGCAGCAGAAATTGGATACGACCCCTGGGAACGCGGTCGGCGATAAGCCCGCCGAAAAATCGGGCCGGCACGGTAAAGAAAATCATTATGCTCATCATACCGCTGGCCACGGCATCCTCGATTCCTATATCCGTTAAAAACGGGAAAATATGTACATTAAAACCGCCAGCGATAAAGTTATGGGCACTGAAACCAATAATCAACAGCCAGTAAGCACTTGTTCTAGCGGCCTGCCTGAACGTATACTCCGTTTCCTCTGATTCCAGGGCATACCCTGCTGTTCTTTCAATTATCCCGCGCTTGTCTTCTTGGTTATCATGACTAACTTCAGCCCCGTCAGGGAGCATGTTGTAGTATTCCGGACGCTGCGGTTTAATCAACATATAAGCAAACGGTACGCTGGCGAACATGATTATACCCCAGAGTAGGCAGGTGAAACGCCAGCCCTGTAAATCTATAAGGGGAGTAATTATCTGGAGCACAACGATGCCGAATATACTGATGGCAGCGAACTTGATACCCTGAGCCAGCCCCCTCCGGCGCATAAACCAGTCGTTAATCGTCTTATCACAGGCGACCGTTAGCCCGATATTAAGTCCGAGCCCTATCAGGGCACCCCAGGCAACATAGTAATGCCATACCTCGGTGATATAGTTCATGAATATCATACCGGCCCCGGCGATACAGATACCGAAAATCACGATCCACCTTGGGCCGAACTTATCCGACAGCCAGCCTACCAGTGGCGAGGTTACGCCGCCTTCAAGCCTGCCTATTCCGGCAGCCAGCGATGTAAAAGCACGGTTTAGTTCCAGTTCGGCGGCGAGGGGTTTGAAGAACACGGAAATCCCATAGGTATTAAAGCCGTGCCCCAGGCCGGATATGATACCGATGAATGCCACGGACCACCACCCGAAGAATAAACGAAAACCAGATTTTTTTCTTTCCGGCAAGATGCTACCTCATTTCAGGAACAAGAAATCATGTTATAGATATACGCGGTATTTCGATGTACCTAAGACTCACAGAGCGCAGTCACATCCAGATTGTGTTCCCAGGGACTCCGGGAAATATGCATGGCTACAAAGGTACTTGTCCTGACGATTTCCGGTATATTGGCAATAACATTCTTAACGAACTCGTCAAATTCTTTAGGGGTATGAAAGAGGAAAATCCCGATGATGTCATAAGTGCCGGTGCAGCCGCAAAGGAAATAAACGTTAGGACTTTTTATCAGCAGTTGCTCTACCCGCTCGGCAGATCCCACTTTTACCTCAATACACATAACACACATGAAATTAAGTCCCAGTTGTTCGGGATTGGGTATGGCGCTTATTTTCATCGTATCGCTTTTCGCCAGGCCCCTGACCCTGTTACGCACGGTGCCTTCCGATACTTCCAGTTTCCGGCCAATCTCCCGGAAGCTCTGCCTGGCGTCTTCCTGCAACTCGCTGATTATTTTCTGACCGAGTTCATCCAGCATATCACACCTCCTCTGGTCAGGGTTGAGTAAAATACCCTTGATAATTATACGCAAAGTGGTATTTTTATGCAAATTTCAAGATTGATTGCGCAATGTGCCAGGAACACCGCCGGGACAAAAACGTGGCCTGCGCATACGCACAAAGGGATATCCGGCGTGAGAATTGATTTAAATGAATAAGACATATATAGTATATATCAGGTAATTATTTTTAGGGGGAGGGAGCCATGCCAAATAGCGTATACAAGATAATTACATTGGTCGGTAGCAGTACCGAATCCTGGGAGAAGGCGGCAGCCAATGCCATAGAAACAGCGTCCAAGACCCTAAAGGACCTGAGAATTGCCGAAATCGAAGAGCTGGATATGCAAATCGATAACGGCAAGGTTATGAGCTACCGCGCTAAAGTGAGAATCTCTTTCAAGTATCACGGCAAAGAAGAGTTCTAACCATAACCGCTGCCGGATAGAACAGAATTAGCATTTGCGTGCATCGCTTCAAGTCTCCTGATAAGACGGCGTCATTTTTATTTTCGCCATCCGGCGGTGGCGCGGTCGAAAAGCAGGCGTTTCAGCAGGATACTTCCGATATCCCCACCCACTTTCAAATCTTCTCTTAATCCGGCGGTAAGTCTTCTCACCATAATCAAGACAAACAGGGCGCTACAGCACCAGACTATTGACACCGGCTCGCCGAAATACCAGTTGACGAACGGTAGTATCAGGAAACAGATAAACATACCTATCGGTAAACTCCTGCTGTATGAGCCGCCGACGATGGAACTATCGCCAGATTTTCTGAAATTAGCTATCAACCGGGGCACAGTCCTGACGATTAAAGCGATAATGACGGGGATTACAGCCACCAGGCCGGGTACGGGAGTCAATGCTATGACCATAGCTAAGGCGATGCTGTTGCCTTTCTCGCCATCGAACCTGGAGAAGACCGGCCACATCTGGCCGCACACCGTAGCCAGTCCAGCGATAACAACAGTAGCCAGACTGAAATCCAGGCCTTTCGCCACCAGAACGGGCAGGATTCCCTTGATAAATTCACCCACGACTCCAATGACCCCTAACAATTTCCCCGCCCGATACCAGAGATTCTCGTGAAAATCCCCGTCCAGTTCCACACGGCGGAGCCTGGCCAGCAGTGACAGGTGCGGTATGGAACCGAAGATATAGGAACCGAGCACCAAAATAATATCAGCCCACATGTTATCTAAGAGGGTAAATAAAAAGATAGTGGAATGTCAACACAAAAGAACACCAGACCCGCAATACACATCATTTGAAAATGCCCGGTCGGTATGTCAACATTTAAAGGAACGCGGTTACCGGGAGGCCGACTTGGAAACGAGAAGACTGGGCAGGACAGGACACCAGAGCAGCATTTTAATATTCGGAGGTTTCGCCCTCTTCCAGGCGAATCAGAAAGAGGCCGATGCCGCTCTGGAAAAAGCCCTGGATAACGGCATCAATCATATCGACGTATCGCCGGTATACGGGCAGGCGGAAACGCGTATAGGCTCCTGGTTTAAGAGAAACGGCAGGAAGTTCTTTATCGGCTGTAAGACTCATGAAAGACAGAAAAATGACGCCCGGGAGAGTATCCGGCGCTCGCTGGAAACTCTGAACGTAGACTACTTCGACCTTTTTCAACTCCATGGCGTCGATAGTATAAACGTATTAAATATCATTCTGGGCCCCGGAGGCGCAATAGAAGCCATCCTTGAAGCCAGGGACCAGGGACTGGTACACCATATCGGTATTACCGGGCACAACCCCCCTACCCAGAACGAGGCGTTACAACGCTTCGACTTTGACACCGTGATGTTTCCGCTGAATCGAGTGCATGCCGCCCACTGGACCGACTGGAACGATTGGCGTCCGCTTTTGAAAACAGCCCGGCAGAAAGACGTGGGCGTCATGGCCATCAAGTCCGTGGCGAAGAGCGCCCGGGAAGGCCCGAACGAGAAGGGATATAACACGTGGTACGAGCCTTTCGATGAGGCGGAGGAAATCGAGAAAAGCCTGCGGTACACGCTGAGCCAGGATATCACCGCCGCCATACTGCCCGGCGAGCTACGGCTCTGGCCGATGGTCATCGACGCCGCCAACAGGTTCAGCCCCCTGAATGAAAAGGAGCAGCAGGAAGTCATATCAGAGTCCGCGCAATACCAGCCGCTGGTCGGCCCGTCAATGGACCGATGAAAACCGGGCGAGGAATTTTCTCATGGATACGGACCGCGTCAGAGAAATCGAAGAGAAGATAGCCGACCTCAAGGCGAGGTGGCCGGCTCACTCCGTCCCGCCGCATATGTGGCAGCAACTCGAAGAGCTTGAAGAACAGCTGGAACAGGCCCGGCGGGGGGAGGGGCAAGAGCCGGAATAAATTGCATTGACAGCTACGGGCTGGTTATGTTAACTTACTGTAAATCGATTCCCTGCTGGCATATTTGACACGAAGGGAGAAACCACATGGTCCGACTGGATAAGTTAAGCGAAGAAGAGAGAAAATTACTATTAAGCCTCCCCTGCCCCACGTTTGAAACGAATCCCTGGGTCAGCGGACCGCCGCTCAGCGAGAGGCGCCTGGCGATTGTTACCACTGCCGGACTCCATACGCGTAACGACCGTCCCTTCCAGATGGACCCGAACGATTTTTACCGCGTCATACCGGGAGAAGTCAATGCCAACGACCTGGTAATGTCGCACCTGGCAGCCAGCTTCGACCGCAGCGGTTTTCAGCGGGACTGGAATGTAGTCTTCCCCCTCGACCGCCTACGCGAGATGGCGGCAGAAGGAATCATCGGCAGCCTGGCCGACTTTCATTACTCCGTAAGCGCCGTCCATAAACCAGAGGAGTTCCAAATGTGTTCGAAAGAAATCGCCGGTCTTCTCAAGAAAGACGGAGTGAATGCGGTGCTTCCCCTACCTGTCTGACCGGGCTGCACGAGCGCCGTTGGCGTTCTGAGTCACTTCATTGAGGAAGAAGGAATACCAACCACCGGTATCAGTCTTATCCGTCCGCACACGGAGACCATCAAGCCACCCCGGGCACTGTGGGTGACTTTCCAGATGGGACATCCTCTCGGCGCGCCCGACGACCCTACCTTCCAGAGGCGGGTGCTTCTAGCCGTGCTTGAACTCCTCGAAGCGCCCGGCAAGCCGCCCGTACTGGTCGATTTCCCCGAGGACGAGCCGGAGAACGATGAAATAACAGTGCTGGCCTGCCCGGTAAACTTCGCCCGGAGTGTGGATGAGTCCGAGGAATCCGACCCGCTACAGACAGCGTTCCGACGTGAGATAACGGCCATGCGCCCCTGGTATGATATGGCCGTGAACAAGAGAAAGCGCACTACCGTCGGCGTCAGCGGCATAGCTCTGGAATCCCTGGGCGATTTTATCTACGCCTTTGTCAGGGGCGAAGAGCCGGAAAATCCCCTGAAAGACACACCCATTGTCTATACGTTGAAATATGCCGTCGAGGACTTAAAGGCCTATTATATCGAGGGGATTACCGCGCAACCGGGGCAGTCAGGTTCTTCCAGCACAGTACTTCAGGACTGGTTCTGGGAAGAAACGACGGCCGGCAAAGTGCTCCTGGAGCTGAAGAAGGTCTGCGAGGCGAGCCCCGATAAAATGATGAGCATGGTCGGCGCTCACTTCATCGTTCCGGGTGATGTCGCCCGCCGGCACTAACCCGAAGTCCCGCTGATACGCAACCAGAAGAACGCCGAGGCCGATAGACGTGTATTTAATCATGCGTGTTTTCTTTATCGAACTCAACCGATTATTCACCCATGAATTGCAGTATAATCTGTCGCGACCTTGCCCTGTTATCGAATTCCACCAGCACTACCTGCTGGTACTGTCCGAGTATCAGTCTTTTATTGGCAATGGGTACAACCAGAGACGGCCCCATTAAAGAAGCCCGGACGTGAGAATAGGCGTTATTCTCTTCCCAGAGAAACTTGTGCTTGTAGGCAATATCCTTGGGCACCAGGCGCGACCAGATTTTTTTAAAATCGGATATCAGTCCTGCTTCAAACTCAATCGTCGCCAGTGCGGCCGTCGTACCGGGAAGGAAAAGGGTAACAATCCCATCGGTAATATATTCTTCCGTAGCCTGCTTATGGACCTGCGGGGTGATATTGATAACCGAGACATAAGCCTCGTCGGCGGACGCATTGGTATCTACGTTTATTTTCCGGGTGTTGATAATCATATTTCCCTCCGGATAAATATAAGTGGCATATAGCTGATACCTAAGGCTTTTTCTCGGCAGGCGGTATCGGCGGAGGCGGTCCCTGCTTGGTCTGGAGAGGCTTGCAGATAATCTCGGTAATATGCAAGTCGGGGAGTCGTGTGGAGGGGGCCGCTATAGCCACAACAGCCGTATCCGCCCCACGTCCGGTACCCGCCACGACAACCACCTCCTCGCCGGGAGACACGCACCCGCCGTCCGTAGCCATGAAAATAAGCTCGATACAGACCTTCATCCCCTGGCAAAAGGTACGCAGGAGATTGGCCATGGTTCTGGGTGTATCCATGCCGTATAAATGCTCGGTATGGAACAGCATAGTGCCGAAATGAACAGTATGCCCCTGTTCAGTAAGCTCCGCGACCATCTCCGCCGGAAAAAGCTGGCCGGCCATGAACCCATACTGGTGAGGCACCACCACGATTTTTATGCCGCTGCCAGCCCAGAGTCCGGCGGCCAGACGCGCCGTCTCTCCCCTGGTTGAGGCAAGAATTATCTGTTTAATTCCGCGGGCTTTCGCCCTTTCCACGGCCAGTCGTAGAGCGGACTCCGTATTTTCGATACCCGGCTCTTCGAAATAGACGATTTTCTCTTCCAAGTCCAGCCTCCTTTAGCATGTTATTCAACCTGAAATAGATTACACCTATTTTACCAGAATCCAGCGGCATCAAGCACATCATTCGTTGATTTTTAACGGAGGATGATAGAGAATACAGGCATAAAGCATAATCGGGGGATAACCATGAGAAGAGAAATTCGCCTGCCAGGTAATGTGTAATTACTTCAGGAAACTGAGTCTGCCCGCCGAATTCATCGAAGGCGAGCCAATCCTGGAAGATTTATAACGGTTGCAGCCCGGATAATCGGATAAATCAGGAGGTAAAATTTTGATTAAGTCGATAGTCGTGGCACATAGAAAGGCGGGACTCACCAGAGAGGAGTTCAGTAAATACTGGAAAAATGAACACGGGCCTCTGGCAGCCAGACTCATTCCCGGAGTGAGAAGGTACGTGCAGAACCACCTGATTGAAATACCGGGCATGGAATACGAGGGCGACGGTATCGTGGAGATGTGGTACGACAACGCTGAATCATGGCAGGAATCAATGAAAACCATTCAATCTAATAAAGAGCTTGCCGAAGACGGTGCCAGGTTCTGTGATTTACGTAACGCCCGGGTGTGGATAGTGGAAGAGCACGTTGTCATCCAGTGACTAGATAGAGTTCTGCAAGGCGAATTCCGTAATAAGAAACCCGATGAGAGCAGCGAAGGCGATGGGCGGTAAAGCGGGGACGGGCTTATCCTTGAGCCAGAGCAACTGAACCAGGAAAGCCCCCATAAGCCCCACCAGGGCAAACGCCCCCACGATTACAGCTCCGGGTAAACCCGACTTAAAGAAAACGGAAACAGCCAGCATCAGGGGAAACCCGATATCGCCGCCGCCCAGTATGGAATATTCACGTTCGGCGGACTCCTTCTCCTTTAAATCCCCTACCCGCACACTACGCAGCCCCATTTTCCAGTCGTTAATATGCTTCGGGAAAATAAAGGCGGGCAGAGTATCGAACTCGGACATTCTATCGGCCATCCATACCATAAAACCAAAACGCACGGCTACGACGTCATAGACGGCGATAATCAGCGTGAAAATCATGAATGTCCACGGAGAGAAAAGGAACCCGAAAACCGAGCCGGCCCCGGCCAGAGCCATGAGCAGCAGAAGGTCGTGCAGCCAGACCCTGGCCCAGAAAAGCCAGGCAACCGCGGCAACTACCGCCAGGGAATAGGCTGCCGGGGACGGTAAAGTAAGGCCAGCGACAATAAGTACGCCCCAGCCGAACATCAGGGCAAAAAGTACCTTGAATACCTGCCGCAACAGACGCAGTGGGATGAAAAACAGCACCAGGGCCAGTATCACCACCACGCCGAAGAAGTAAGCTATCACGGGCCCGAGGGATATATCCGGCGATACAATCTGGTTCTCTTCGAAGAATACCTGCTCCTGTGCGGCCACGTAGAATGTGAGCGCCAGGGCCAGCACCATTACCAGGCCGCCCCAGAGAAAAGGATTGAGTTTAGCTTTCATTACTCCATGCAATCCGTGAATTTCCCCTAATTATAGGAAAGGGAGAAGCTGAAAGCAATTCAGGAACAGTTATAGTGGCTGATTATACCGGTAGAGGGTAGATTTGAAAAAGTGTTAGCCTGTTAAAAACGTTTACTTTCTTATCATCAGCAGTGGGGTATTGCCGGCCAGAAAGACCTTCTGGGCGACACTCCCCAGTGATAAGGGATTGTTTCTGCTCATGCCACGCGTCGACATGGCCACAAGGTCGATAGTCAGCTCGTCCGCGAGGTCGATGATTGTCTCGGCTACAATACCAGTGCGTACTTCATAAACGATTTCTACATCGACCATGTCCTGAATCTTTCTACATACGTCTTTCAAGTAAATTTCAGATTCTACTGTGGTACTACCGTTCTTAGACAACACTCGAAGAAGAGTCAGTTCCATCTGAAGTTTCACGGCAATATTGCATATATAGGGAATGACCGCTTCACTCCTGAATGAACCGTCCAGCGGTACCAGGGCTTTTTTAAGTAATCGCTTATCGCGTATATCGGCGCGAGAGTCATTAGCCCTGATGAGCATTACCGCCTGCGTACTACTGGCCCTTACCACTTTATCGGCAACACTGCCCACCGTCCAGCGACTCATCCCGGTCTGACCGTGGCTTGCCATGACAACCAAGGGAAAATCAATCTCATGAGCATATTCGATAATCTTCCCGGCAGGGTCCCCGATCCGGCGTACCGTGGTTACTTCACACAGGTTCTCGGCTTCGTTTTCAAGATATTTACCGGCATAATGGTGGGTAGCCTCTTTGATTTTCTTGATGTAATTATAGTAATCTGCCAGTTTCTCATGGTCTTCAGAGCCGATAACAGTAATAAAGACTATTTCAGAAAACATCTTCGCCGCCAGTTCCTCTGAGTAAGGCAGCGCAGCCTCAGCAAGCTTCGAGCAATCCAGAGGCACGATTATTTTATCAAACACCTGACCCCCCCACCACGCTATTCCGCAGGTCATGCCGGATGCTCCTCACATCGCGGCCTTAACGGGTATACTTCAACCCATTCAATTTTATAATAGGCTACCCGGTAAATAGTAGCATGCAAACCGCTAATTTTTCTGCGTATTTACCCTCATAGTCCGCTTTATGTAATTTCAGATAAATAGTATTTTACCAAGGAGAGAAGTGCAACAGCTTCATGATATAATAGTTACAGGCTTTAATTTATTTCAGTTATAATATTCTTACCAGATATTTCCCCCCGAAAGTATTACGTGAAAGCACCAGAACCCGGTAAAACCGGCAGTATTGTATCAAGATTTCGAACCTTAAGTTCGTTACGCAATCCCGTGTACCGCTTTTATCTGTGCGGCTCCCTGGCGCAGTTCGCCTCGCTGAGCATGCAGATAATAACCGGTCCGCTGCTGATGTACCGCATCACCGGTTCATCCGCCCTGCTGGGAACGATGGCACTCTTCAGTGCCTTTCCGATGATAGTTGTATCCATGTTCGGAGGCGCTGTTGCCGACCGTATACCGAAAAAGCGGATAGTTGTAGCGTGCTTATTGGGCTCGGCGGCACTATCGATAGCCATTGCCCTGGCGCTATCTGCCGGTTATATCAGCCGTGAAAATCCCAACTCCTGGATGATTCTCATCGCGGCCTCAATGTTAATGGGCGGCTTGATGGGCCTGATGATGCCCGCACTCCAGGCGATGGTAGCGGAAATCGTCCTGAGAGAGCAATTGATGAATGCCGTCGCCCTTAACACGATGGGTATGAACATCCTGAACCTGATAGCCCCCGGACTGGCCGGCTTCATGATTGACGCTTTTGATTTTCAAGCCGTGTATTTCACCATGGCCGGTCTGCAGGTCTGTTCGGCATTCCTTATTTCATTTTTACCTGATACCGGCCGGATAACGACCGGGAGCGGAAACATCCTGGGAGAAATCCGACAAGGCTTACAGTATATCCGGAAGGATAAAATGATACTGTATGTCCTGGGTTTTTCCCTGATGGTCACCGTACTGGCCATGCCCTATCAGCAGCTATTGCCTATCTACGTGGATGATATTCTGAAAGTAGGCGCCACGGGGATGGGAGTTCTTATGAGCGTTTCCGGGGCGGGGGCACTGGTCGGCTCTATCATTTTAGCTTCCTTACCCAATAAAAAACGCGGCCTCATGCTGATGGCAAGCGGCCTCGTATCCGGCTTAGCTCTGGTTGTTTTTTCTTTCTCCTCCACGTGGAGTCTCTCGCTATCGCTTATCGTGTTCGTGGGACTAAGTCAAACATTCCGTATGACGATTGGGAGCGCTTTATTGCAGGCTTACGCGGAACCCGAATACCGGGGTCGGGTGATGAGCATATTCAGCATGCAATGGGGGTTCATGAGCTTATGCACTTTCCTGGCGGGGGTAATCGCCGAGGTTGTGCCGGTACAGTGGTCACTCGGGGGCCTTGCTATAATTCTTATCGTGCTCTCCAGCCTGGCTTTGATATTCGTACCCAGTATCAGAAGGTTAGATTGAGAATAGATAACGGCCAAGAGCCAGTTAACAGCGGGTAATCCCCCGGAGAATAAGTAAATTATTACTCCTGTGGCACATCGCCTAATCTCTTTTTAGCGATCAGTTTGTAATTCTGACTATTTTCTTTGTTTCACTACCCCGTACTATAAGCATAAATACCTAATATATATAAGCATTTCCAACTATTTCCGGATAGCGGCGACTAGGTATAAAGCACAGGTTGGAGGCCATCGGTTTAGGTATTCCCATACATTGGAAACGGGTACAAACGCGGAAGCCAGAATAATCAACCTGGTGGTAGTCTGAATATGGAGGTGAGAGGGAGAGTGATAATAAAAGGAAGGCTCTTCGGCTTAGCTCCATAATCTTCCTCTTACCTCCGGCCATTCTCAGCTTGAAAGTAGTTATAAGCGATGCAGTGGGAATTTATAGTAACGCTGGTGTTAGCTATCCCAATCATCATTTTCCCGGCGGCATTAGTCTGGTACCTCAACATTAGCGGCATCTATGCCGTCATCAAGGAAGCAGGAACGAGGCGAGTTATCCGAAGAAGAACAGGAGAACTGGTTGAAGAACCGGCGGTTCGCAGGGTTACTTAGAAGGGGAGTAATATTACTCCCCTTTTTTCTTTTTGAAAAGGTTGTGTTACTCGGTACCGAGCCCGAACCTGATTATGAGTACTCCGGCCAGTTATAAGGGGAGGTTTTATGGAAATAAAGACAAGGCCTAAGACCTTCATAGATGAGATTTGTGCCATCCCCGGCGGTGAGGGAATCAGGCTCTGCATCCAGTGCGGTACCTGCACCGCATCATGCCCTAATGCCGATAAAATGGAGTATACACCATCACAGCTAATAGCCATGGCCCGGGCAGGTATGCGCCAGGAAGTCCTATCCAGCAATTCCATGTGGTACTGCCTATCCTGCTATCTATGTACGGTACGCTGTCCAAGAGGGATAAAGCAGACCGGCCTGATGCATGCCTTTGAGTGCCTGGCAGAACGCGCCGGTTTGAGCTATGCTGGAAGTTTCACGCCCACCATGTATCGAAGCTTCAACCACTTCGCCTGTGCTCTGGGAAGTCTACCAGAATTCGGGTTTATGGCCTGGTACTATATGTTGAGCAATCCGCTGCGCGCCTGGAGGATGATTCCGGTGGCATGGAATCTGTTCCGGCGAGGTCGCCTTTCCATCAGGGCCAGAAGACTTACCCCGGAAGGGACCAATCAGCTGAGGGCTATCCTCGATAAAGCCGAATCCATAGGAGGTGTAAGTTGAAACATTATACCTATTTCCCCGGCTGTTCCGCTTCTGAGGGTGGAGCCAAGGCATATAACTGGTCGGCCCGGGCAGTATGCAAGGCCCTGGATGTCGACCTCGCTGAACTGGAAGACTGGAACTGCTGCGGTTCAACCCCTTCCAGTTCGGTCGACGAACTTGGCGCCCATTGCATGGCGGCGCGTGACCTTGCCCTGGCGGAAAAGAAGGGGCTGGACATGGTAACGCCATGCAGCGCCTGCTATGTCATCTTTAATCGTACCAACACCTATTTCAACGGTTATCCCCAATTTAGAGCCAAAGTGAACGAGGCTCTGGCCGCGGGTGGCTTGGAATACCGCGGCACGCTAAAGGTCAGGCACCTTCTGGATGTTTTAACCACCGATGTCGGCTATGATGCCATCGCATCCAGGGTGAAAAAACCCCTGAGCGAGCTTAAGGTAGCCCCCTACTACGGTTGCCAGATAGTCCGGCCGGGCTTTGGCTTTGACCACCCGGAATCCCCTCAGTCCCTGGATAAACTGATAGCCAGTCTCGGGTCAGAGTCGGTTCCCTTCCCCCTTAAGGCTCGCTGTTGTGGGGGGTCACTGATTATTTCCGAAGAAGACCTGGCACTTGGTCTGATTCGCAAGATTTTCGACTCTGCCTCAAGCAACGGGGCAGAATGTCTGGTTACGGTCTGCCCGTTGTGCCAGACGAATCTGGATGCTTATCAAAGTCGTGTTAACAAGAAATTTAAGACCGATTATCAACTCCCTGTCTTGTTCTTCACCCAGCTGATAGGTATAGCTTTCGGATTAAGTGAAGAAGACCTCGGTTTGAAAACCGGTATCGTACCGGCCGAGAGGGTTTTGGCAAAATACGTCTAAGGAGAAAAAAATGGAGCCGAGAATTGGTGTTTATGTTTGCCACTGCGGGGCCAACATTGCCGCTGCCGTTGATGTGGTCCAGGTTACCGAATACGCCAGCGGCCTTCCATCCGTAGCTGTGGCACGCGATTACAAATTCATGTGCTCGGACCCGGGCCAGGACTTAATCAAGAACGACATTAAAGAAATGGGGCTGAACCGGGTGGTGGTGGCCTCATGTTCGCCCCGTTTACACGAGCCCACCTTCCGGCGGACCCTGGTCAGCGCCGGCCTGAACCCCTATCTCTTCGAGATGGCCAACATCCGCGAGCAGTGCGCCTGGGTACATGCGGATAAGGAGAAGGCCACAGAGAAGGCCAAGGCACTGGTTAACGCGGCGGTCAGGCGCGTCTTCCTCCACGAGCCGCTGGAAACCAAGGAGGTTGAAGTTAACCCGTGCACACTGGTCGTGGGAGCCGGCATTGCCGGCATACAGGCAGCCCTGGAGATAGCCGATTCAGGTCGCAAGGTCTATCTGGTGGAGCGGGAGCCATCCATCGGCGGCAACATGGCCCGGCTGGATAAGACCTTTCCCACCTTAGATTGTTCCGCCTGAATACTTACCCCGAAGATGGCCTCGGTGAGGTCACACGAAAACATCGAGCTGATGACATACAGTGAGGTGTCGAATGTCTCCGGTTTCGTAGGCAATTTCAAGGTACAAATCAGACAGAAACCGCGCTACGTGGATATCAGCAAGTGTACCGGATGCGGCACCTGCCAGGACAAGTGCCCCATGAAAGTGGATAACGAGTTCGATTGCGGCCTCGGCAAGAGAAAGGCAATCTACACGCCGTTTCCCCAGGCGGTACCCAATGTACCGGTTATCGACGCGGAGCATTGCACCTATTTCCTTAAAGGCAAGTGCGGTGCCTGCCAGAAGTTCTGTGAAGCAGACGCGATAGATTTCGAACAGAAAGAAAAAACGGTCGAGGTGGACGTGGGCAATATCATCGTCACCACCGGTTTTGATTCCTTCGACCCGTCCGTGATGATGCAACTCGGCTACGGGCAATATGACAACATCTTCACCGGTATCCAGTTCGAGCGAATGAGCAATGCCTCCGGGCCGACTGACGGTAAAATAATGCTCAAAGACGGCTCGTCGCCACAGAGCGTCGCCATCCTGCACTGCATCGGCAGCCGCGATATCAATTATCACCGTTACTGCTCGCGGGTCTGCTGTATGTACTCGCTGAAATTCGCCCACCTGCTGGGAGAGAAAGTGCCTGAGGCAACCGTATATCAGCTATATATTGACATGCGCTGCGCCGGTTCGGGCTATGAAGAATTCTACGAGCGGCTCCAGGAAGAGGGCGTTAACTTTGTTCGGGGAAAGGCGGGCGAGATTACCAATATCGCCGAAAGCTCCGAAGAAGAAGGCAAGCTGGTGGTCATCTGTGAGGACACGTTAGTCCGCCGCAAGCTGCGTCTGCCGGTGGACATGGTTGTCCTGAGCTGCGCCCTGGAACCCCGTGCCGATGCCGAAGATGTCGCCAGGCTCTTCTCGCTGAGCCGCAAGGCGGACGGGTTCTTCCTGGAGAAGCATCCCAAGCTCGACCCCGTCGCCACGACCACGGACGGCGTTTTCGTCGCCGGCTGCTGCCAGAGTCCTAAAGATATTCCTGATACCGTCGCCCAAGCATCGGCGGCCGCCGCCAGAGTGCTGGCCATGATAAGCAAGGGCAGCGTTGTCATCGAGTCCGCTATCGCCGTTGTGGATGAAGAGCATTGCGCCGGATGCAAGATATGCATTGACCTCTGCTCTTACAAGGCCATCACCTTTGACGAGGAGAAGAAGGTCGCCAGCATCAATGAGGCGCTCTGCAAAGGCTGCGGCACCTGTGTGGCGGCCTGTCCCAGCGGCGCCATTACGGGCAGGCACTTTACCACCGAGCAGATTATGTCTGAGATTGAGGGGGTATTAGCATGAGCTTTGAACCGAAGATTGTGGGCATTTTATGCAACTGGTGCGCCTATGCCGGCGCCGACCTGGCCGGTACGTCGCGCAAGAAATACGCGCCTAACGTCAGGGTGGTGCGGGTCATGTGCTCCGGCAGGGTTGACCCCACTTTCGTCCTTAAAGCCTTTGAAAAAGGGGCCGACGGAGTCCTCGTCTGCGGCTGACATCCCGGTGAATGTCATTACCTGGAAGGTAATATGAAGGCAGCCCGCCGCATACCCCTGCTGAAAAAAATGCTCTCGCAACTGGGGATTGAAGACGAGCGGGTGCGCCTGGACTGGGTCTCGGCATCGGAGGGAGACCGCTTTGCCACCATTGTTAACGAGATGACCGAACGGATAAAGCAACTGGGGCCTTTCAATCGAAACGGAGGTGGTGAGAATGGCTAAACCGAAACTGGCCTTGTACTGGGCGGCAAGCTGCGGCGGCTGTGACGTGGCGGTTCTGGACACCAATGAAAAGATACTGGATATTGCCAACCTGGCCGACATAGTCTTCTGGCCAATCGCTATTGACTTTAAATACCATCACGTTAAGGCTATGGAAGATAATAGCATCGATTTATGCCTTTTCAACGGGGCTGTCAGAAGCAGCGAGCAGGAAGAGATTGCCAGATTGCTTCGTGATAAGTCCAAGGTGATGGTAGCCTTCGGTGCCTGTGCCTGCTTCGGCGGTATACCGGCGCTGGCCAATTTTACGAATCGTGACGAGATATTCCGGCGGGCATATATAGAAGCACCGTCAAACGATAATGAGAACGGCACGTTGCCACTCACCCGGACCGAGGTTACCGAAGGCGAACTGGAACTGCCGGAGCTATTCGACACGGTTCTGACGCTGGAGCAGGTGGTTAAGGTCGAATACTTTGTCCCCGGCTGTCCGCCGCCGGTCGACCTTATCCTGAAACTGTTGGACCTCTACGCTACGGGAAAGCTGCCCCCGCCGGGGGCGGTCATCGCTTCGGATAAGACGCTTTGTGATGAGTGTACACGAAAAAAAGAGGAAAAGAAGATAACCAGGCTTTACCGACCCCACGAAATTATCCCCGACCCCGAGAAATGCCTGCTGGAGCAGGGCATCATCTGCTGCGGACCGGTGACACGTGGCGGCTGCGGCCTCAGGTGTATTGAAGCCAATATGCCCTGCCGGGGTTGCTTCGGCCCGCCGCCCGGGGTGGTTGACCAGGGCGCCAAGCTGGTAAGTGCCATTGCCTCCATTTATCAGGCAAATAGCGAGGACGAGATTAAAAAGATGGTGGCGGAAGTGGTTGACCCGGCGGGTACTTTCTATAGATTCGGGCTGGCCGACTCAATGTTAAAGAGGAAACGCCTCCAGAAGAGCTAAGGAAGTGTAAGATGAGAAAGATAAGTATCGACCCCATAACCAGACTTGAAGGACACGGTAAGATAGAAATTTTCCTCAATGATGACGGTGAGGTTGAAAATGCCTATCTACAGATACCCGAGCTTCGTGGTTTTGAGAAGTTCTGCGAGGGCAGGCCGGTTGAGGAAATGCCCCGGATAACGCCGCGTATCTGCGGGGTCTGCCCCGGAGCCCACCATATGGCATCCACCAAGGCAACCGATGCCGTCTACCACGTCGACCCGCCACCGGCAGCCAAGAAATTGAGGGAGCTGTTCTACTGTGCCCACATGATTCACTCTCATGTTGCTCATTTTTACGCTCTGGCGGCGCCCGACTTTGTCCTGGGACCTGCCAGTGACCCCGCAGAAAGAAATATCCTGGGACTGGTCAATAAGGTAGGACTGGAAATCGGGGCTGACGTGATAAAGCACCGGGCTTACGCTCAGGGTATCCAGGCTGTCATCGGGGGTAAGGCGACTCACCCCGTTTGCGGTCTACCCGGAGGCATGAGCAAAGCGATTACCGAAGAGGAACGGAAAGACTTCGAGGAAAAAGCCAGGTCGCTGGTAGAATTCGGCAAATTCAGCCTTAAGCTGTTTGACGACCTGGTACTGGCCAACAAGGAATATGTGGAATTAATCAAGGGCGATATCTACCACATGGAGAGCTACTACATGGGTATGGTCGATGCCAATAATAAAGTGAACTTCTATGAAGGCGACCTCCGCGTGGTCGACCCTGCCGGGAAAGAGGTTGCCAAGTTCAAACCAGACGAATATCTGGACTATATTGCGGAACGTACCGAGCCCTGGTCTTACCTTAAGTTCCCCTACCTGAAGAAAGTGGGCTGGCAGGGGTTAGTCGATGGCGAAAAGAGCGGGGTTTTTCGTGTGAACTCTCTGGCCCGACTCAATGTGTCCGACGGCATGGTTACTCCGTTTGCTCAAGCCGAGTATGAAAGAATGTATGATACTCTCGGCGGTAAGCCGGTACACGCCACGCTGGCATTCCACTGGGCAAGGGTTATAGAAATACTATACGCCGCCGAGCGCCTGCTTGAGCTTTGTCAGGACCAGGAAATAACCAGCCCTGACGTCAGAGTGATTCCAACCGCGACCCCCGATGAGGGCATCGGCGTGGTCGAGGCGCCGCGCGGCGTTCTGATTCACCACTATCAAACCGATGACAATGGCATCATCGAGAAGGTGAACCTGATTGTAGCCACCGTGATGAATAACCCGGCAATGAATATGTCGGTCAAGAAGGCGGCCCAGGGATTAATCAAGAAGGGGCAGGAGGTGTCCGAGGGGCTTTTAAATATGGTCGAAATGGCCTTTCGCGCCTATGACCCGTGTATGGCCTGTGCCACGCACACCCTGCCGGGACAGATGCCGCTCGAAGTTACTATCTACGACAGCCGGGGCAGCCTGGTTAACCGGCTCAGCCGGCACCTGCCATCATAAACAGTCGGGAGAAATTATTAAGGTCGGGATTATGAAGACGCTGGTTCTTGGGCTCGGTAATACAATCTTAACCGACGATGGTGTCGGTTGCCACGTAGCCCAGGCTCTGAAAGACAGACTTCAGGAGCCGGAGGTAGATGTGCTCGAGGCCAGTGTTGGCGGGCTGGATTTCCTGGACCTGTTGTCCGGCTATGATAAGGTTATTATTATCGATGCTATCCAGACCGGTAAAGGCACGCCGGGCGAAATATGCCGGCTTGAGCCGGAGATACTGGCTTCTATGCGGCATGCCGGCACCCCCCATGATGTGAACCTGGGCACGGCTCTCGAGCTTGGCAAAGAGCTAAAATTACCTCTTCCTCAGCAAATGAGTATCTTCGCTATCGAGGTTGAAGACGTTACTTCCTTCGGAGAAGAGTGTACCCCTGAAGTAACGGAGGCGATTCCCGTTTGTGTTGAAATGGTTATCCAGGAGATAAAGTGTGTCCACAATATGCTAAAATAGACGAGACAGATTCAGCCGGTAGAGAAGGCAGAAGTGAAGCTGGGCATAATCTCCGATACTCATGCCAAAACAATCGACGAAATCCCGGTGGCAATCAGAAAGGCCCTGGCTGACGTTGATATCATCGTTCACGCCGGGGATTTCACACAAAAAGCCGTGCTTGATGGTTTACGAGCCACCGGACAGGTGAAAGCTGTCTTTGGCAATATGGACTCGACGGAACTCAAGAGTAGTCTGCCTGAAAGTGATGTCTTCGAAGTCGGTGGTAGGAAAATCGGTCTCACACATGGCTCGGGTGCCCCCTGGGGAATCGCGGAAAGGGTGAGGCAGCGGTTCAGCGGCGTAGATATTATCATCTTCGGGCATTCTCATGAGCCCTGCAACCGCTATATTCAGGGAATCCTGCTGGTCAACCCCGGCCGGGCTAAAAACTCGTTTGGTTTGCTAACCATTGACGACGGGACAAGGGTGGAGATACTCAGGACCTGAGACTGAGCCCAACCGGAGTCCACTCGTTAACCGGTTTTCAGTTAATTCTCGATCGTGCTTAATTACATGGTTACTCAACTCGCCATACGAAAGCTCACATTTAACTTGGCAAAATGCCGGTAAGTAAGTTAAGATTGGGTAAAGGGATTCTTCCTTTAGCAGGCCAATTTTCATCGGCAAATCAGGTTAATCTCATCACAATCTCCAGTAAGAGGAGGTCTTTATATGAAAAGAACCGGAGTATTCTATCATGATGTTTGCGGAAAAGAAGCCTATAGCAGTCTGGCTATGGGTGTTGAAGAAGGATTTCAAAGCATACAAAAAGAAGGAATTTTTTCTCAACCAAACGTGACCTGGTATGAATCGGAGCCGGCTACGGTGGAACAAATCGCCAGACTCCACAGTCAGGAGTGGATAGAACAGGTAAAACAAACTCAGTGGTGGAGAGTCTCGCTCTATTCGGTCGGCGGCATGATAGGGGCAACAGAGAAAGTATTAGAAGGAGAAATAGATAATGCCCTGGTAATCGCCGGGGTAGGCGGTCACCACGCACATCGTGATAGTGCCTGGGGCGGCTGCTATTTTAATGTCATTGGTCTTGGCATTCCGCATGCCAGGGCTAAATCTCTGGGGAAGAGGTTTGCTATAGTAGATACCGATACCCATCATGCCGATGGTGTCAGAGACCTCTATAAAGACGATGAGGATATGCTGCATATATGTTTCTGCGATACCTTCTCCTGGGCTTATAACTCGGATGACAGGATGGAAAGTAAAACAAAATTTTGTTTTCCCCACGGGGCTTCCGATGAAGAGGAAATCAGGAATGTTGAAAGAGAGGTCCCGGGAAGAATCAAGGAATTCAAACCGGAATTAATTTTCTGGCTCTGCGGCATGGATACTCACCAGGATAGCTACGGCACCGCAGCCTTAACCGAGAAAGCTTATCCCAGATTAGCAAAAATTATTAAAAAAACCGCCGATGATTACTGCGGCGGTAAATTAATCGTTAAAACGTGTTGTAATACCCGTCCTCACGCAACCAGGTACATTATACCCAGAATTGTAGACTGCCTGGCCGAACTCGGGAAGTACCCGGGGGAATAAACACAGCCGGTAAATTTATGTCGAAAGAGACTAATACAATAAAGAGAGAGGTGGGATACCCATGGAATCGACTTACGATAACATTGTGAAGTGGTTTGACGAATACTATGACGCCTTCAATGAAAACGCTGGGCCCCTCAAAACTGTACCGAATATGGAGAAATATTTCGCTCCGGACCTCCAGTTCTGGCCATATAATATGCCCAATACCACGCAACCGTCCTCACGCGAGGACCTTTTAATGTCCATGGTTCATCCCGGTCTTCACGAAGAGCTAACGCCGCAGGAATACGTAATCGATTTAAATCGAATGGTCATTGTGGTGCGTTTTCAGCTGCAATTCAACGATGAGCCTTCGGGGAAAGTATGGCCAGTAAAACAGGCCAACTGCCATTATCATCTGACACAGGACGATAACAAGGAACTTAAAATAACAAAAATCGTTTACTTCACAGAGCGCAGCTCCCCTGAAGAAGCAGAATCCCAGGCTGAAATGATGGAGCTATGGCAGAAGTACCGGGAACAGGCTCTCGCCGGGCGGTAAAAGCGGCAGCGTGTAAGCACTGAACCCCTCCTTCTTCTCGTTTGATTGCGCGAGAGATAACATGAGAAATGGGAGAAGGTCAATAGCTTTGTGATATAATTTTTTAAAGGTATTATAACAAGAACAGTGACCTGTCTAAAATCTATCTTGGTAGGTTATTGCTCCTAAAACACTGGAGGCAAGCTTTGGCATCGGAAAAAGAAAAAAGTCTAGCCGGATTACCGTATTATCCGTCGGACCCGGAACTCAGAGTCGATAGGGCAAGAGCGCGTGAACTCTTTCGGAAGTATAATATTACCGAATACAAGGATTTCAAGACGTATCGGGAAATTCTGTCGCAACTTTTACCCAACTGTGAAGATGACATATTTATCGAACCACCCTTCTATTGCGACTACGGGTATAATATTCGCGCAGGTCACAACGTCTACTTTAATTCCAATTGTGTTATCCTTGATGTTTGTCCGATTAACATTGGCTCGAATGTACTGTTTGGCCCGGGTGTGCACGTTTATTCTGCCACACATCCTTCTGACGCACTCCAACGACGTGAAGGCTGGGAATCTGGGAAGCCAGTCTCGATAGGAGATGACTGCTGGATAGGTGGTAATGCCACAATAGTGCCCGGTGTGTCTATCGGGAATCGATGCATCATTGGAGCTGGAGCCGTGGTTACAAAGAATGTCCCGGATGATATGACGGTAGCAGGTAATCCTGCAAAAAAACAGGCGAAAAAATGAAATGGTGGCAGCGGGTGGATTCGAACCGCCGACCAAGGGCTTATTAGTGCCACTGACTCCTGAAGCGATAATCCCGGTAATTCTCACTTAAGAAGTAGTATCCTTGTTGGTGGCATGTCATTTGCGTTTACGCAGCTATCGCTCTCTGTATCAACCATTCGGTGTGGTCAAATTAGTAATAAGCTACTAAAATGTATATCTTGATGACAAGCAGCGAGAGGTTTATAATTAGCTGTGCCAAATAACTTTTTTAGTTAGAAACATAGCTAAATTTATGGAGGTAAGTAAAATGTATGAGAAAAAGGTGCTTGGATTGGAGGAATCGCTGAAAACTGTAGAAGCTATGGTTGCCGAGAACAAAAGACAGAGCGGCTTGCCAATAGCGATTGCCATTGTGGATGAACACGGCGATATTATCTGCTATGCCAAGATGGACTCGGTTCCCAAGGCCCCCGGTGAGGTCCAGGGCTATCTGGACAGCGGCGGTTACATGGCTATCAAGAAAGCTTACACGGCGGCGCACTTCAGGGGAGACGCTAAAAAGCTGTCCGAAATTATGACCAAGATGAATCGTAATATCGCTGTTGACTTTGACGCCCGGTACGTAGCCCTGTCGCAGGGAGGGGCAACAGCCATTGTGAAGCCCGGTGAGAAAACCGTATATGGCGCTATCGGGGTCGGCGGTCGTGTCCCGGGGGAGGGGGATGAGGAGATGGCGCAGTACGGCTTAAAGGTGATGCAGGATATCCTGTGGCCGTCTAAGTAGAAAATCATACCCGGATAAGTCCCGGGTATATCCGCAAGCATTACCGGTCAAGGTTTATCCCGTCAGTCCGGGGGGCATTGATGCCCGGATGCTCTCCAGTTGTCGGGAGGAATTTTCTCTCGCTAAGGAACTGAACCACGGTTGCAGCTATCTTACCCCGGTCACCTTCGAGCACATCGCCCTGCTTCTGGGTAACGCCACCGGAGATGACAAGGCGTAACCGCTCCTCCGCAGAGAGGTTGGAGTCCGGCGTAAACACCTTTTTAGGCCTTGGCCTGGGTAGCGAGAGAGCCACGGTCCCGGTTCTGGACCCCTCGGAGCCCACCTCCCCATAAGAGAGCCCGAGTGTCTCCCGGTTACACTCCGTGATATCTTTTCTAAGCCCGGCCATCAGCGACGGTAGGCTGGCATATCGCGGCTCGCTAAGGTCAAGCTCTACCGTGAGCAATGCCGGGAGAAAGACCTCTATCCGGGCCCTATTACCTTTCTCAAGCTTACTTTCTATATCGGCTTTCTTAGCATCGGGAGAAATATCAATTTTTACAACCCTTGAAGCTAACGGGATGTCGAGCCTTTCCGCGATGACACTGCCGACCTGCCCTGCCTCGGTATCGATGGCCTTTTGCCCGCAGAGTATAAGGTCGTATTGACCGGAGCCGATGGCTTTGGCCAGTATGACCCCGGTAGCGTAGCTATCGGAATTTTCGAAACTCTTATCCCAGAGAAGCATTATCTCATCGGCGCCCATAGCCAGGCAGCGGCGCAGCAGTCTTTTAGTCGAGGGAGGGGCCACAGATATCAGAGTAATCCGGCTGGTTCCATCCCTCTCCTTTATCCGCACGGCTTCCTCCAGGGCGACCATGTCGTAAGGGTTAATTATATAGACCAGGTCGTCGCTGTTAATAAGGCCGGTATTCGGGTCAAGCGTAACGATACTGACATCAGGCACCGGCTTGACACATACCGCTATATTCACTAAATGTCCTCCCGCTCCATACTTCCGGTATTAGCCGTAGCGCAAACAAACACCGAAGCCGCCCCGTGGATAAGCCCATTCGATAGCGCCGGCGGTGCAGGCGATACGGCAGGCGCCGCACTCCACACAGCCCTGCCATGAAAAGACCAGCTTGTCTTCCGCCAGCGTATAATTTTGTACCGGGCAGATATAAAGACAGGCTTTACCCGTACAGGTCTCGCATATATTCGTATTTACCCTGATATGCGGCTCGGCGTCAACATTGAATCTTATGGTGGATAATTTATCTTCTATGGCCATATCAAGGCCCGTCCTGCCTGTATAATATCTTTAGCTAATCGCCAGAGCGAGAGTTTCCCCTTCATCTCCTCCCTGACCAGGCTTAATATCTTCTTTTTCGGGTGACCGTTAACCCGGAATATCCTCCTTGATATCCCGCACAACAGCGATGGATACAGCCCGTATATGCGGGGATTGTCCTGGAAGCCCGGGGCATGGCGGAAGGTTTTCAGGTCCTTGAGCACAAAACTTCCCTCAAGCAAGCTCTTATAACCGGACAATCCTTTCCTGGAGAAATCCCCTTTGTGGCCGGCCTTTATAACAGCCTGAGCGGCGGCATAACCGGAGGCAATAGCGAAATTCATTCCCTGAAGGGTAAGCCCCGTTGATACCAGGAAGCCGGCGGCGTCACCCGCTACCAGCAGGCCGTTGCCGCAGAGCTCGGGTATCATGTTCATCCCCGCCTCGGGAATCAGGTGCCCTGAATACTCCTTCAGGACGGCATCTTTGATAGCCGGCTTGATGCAGGGATTACTCTTGAAATCATCCAGAAGCTCGGCGATAGAGGTTTGCTTTTCCTGCAACGAGCTTAGCCTGACAACCATGCCGAGGGACAGGCTGGATTTATTGGTATACAGGAAGGCGCCCCCCGTCAGGCCTCCGGTGCAATCCCCTACGAAGCTCTGGGCCAGCCCTTCGCCTTCGGAAAGACCGAACCTCGACTCTATGGTTTCTGCGGGAAGAGCCAGTATTTCCTTGGCGGCAACGGCGAAGGACGAGCCGGTAAATTCTTTCCTGAGTCCGGCCTTTTTTGCCAGGAGGGAGTTGGCGCCGTCGGCGGCGATAACGACATCGGCAAGCACCTCCCCCTCAGCTCTCCGCACCATGACACCGGCGACTTTATCCCCGTCCCAGATAAGGTCGTCGACAACCGTCTCCGGAATAAGAAAAGCCCCGGACTCTTCCGCTTTACCAGCGTACCAGGGGTCGAATTTTGCTCTGAGTAAGGTAACACCATTATAGGGCGGAGAGCCGAATTCATTGTCTGCCGAGTTGATGGAGAAGGACGCATCGGTAGTCAGGAAAGTGAGGACATGCCTAGTTACGTACCTTTCAATCGGTGCCTGCTTCCAGAAATCAGGTAGAAGCTCATTGAGAGCCTCGGTATAGTACAACACCCCGCCGAACATATTCTTAGCTCCGGGTTGGTCGCCCCTTTCGAAAATCGCGACTTTCATCCCGGCTCGCGCCAGTACGATGGCCGCGGTGCAACCGGCCGGTCCGGCGCCGACAATGACGACATCAAACTTCTCCGGCATTACCTGCCTCACCGCTATTCTTACTGGTTTCCCCCGCTAATCCGCGCAGCTGTTCGATGACGGCGGAGATTATCTCGGTGGCGTCTCCAATGATACTCATATCTGCAACCTTGAAAAACGGGGCGTGGCGGTCTTTATTAATGGCGATGATAAACCCTGAGTCCCTCATGCCCAGGACATGGTAGACCGAACCTGATATACCACAGGCAATGTACAGCTTCGGGGCAACGGTTGTCCCGGTCTGGCCGACGAGTTTCTTGCGGGGGAGCCATCCTTCGTCTATCGCCCCCAGCGAACCCGCCACGATGCCCCCTAACTGCCCGGCCATCTCTTCGAGAAGCTGAAAGTTTTCACGGCTGGCTACCCCCTTGCCCCCGGCCACAATAACATCGGCTTCGTCAAGGCTAATTTTATCGGGGTCGGCTTTGACCACCCCTTTCAAGCGTATGCGGCTCTCGCTCCGACCCAGCTCCGGTGTGATTATCTTTATCTCCACCTTCCTGGCGGTATCCTGGCGGGCTATTGTCATGATGCCGGGCTTTACCGTGGCCATCTGAGGCCCTGACGCCGGACAAAGAATCGTGCTGCTTACCATGCCCCCGTGGGTGAGTTTGGTTCCCGATAGCCGCCCCTCCTGATTGATAGCCAGGCTGATGCACTCCGAAACCAGCCCCGTTCCCAGCCGGGCCGCCACCCTGGGAGCTATATCCCGGCCGGTCAGGGTAGCCCCGCACAGGAATACATCCGGGTTTTCGTCCTTAATAAGCCCGCATAGAGCTTCCACGCAGAGTTCGGCGTTGTACTCCAGGAGCTGGGGGCTATCTAAAAGAAATACTTCATCGGCTCCATAGCTCGCCAGTACCCCGGCCAGCTCCCGGCTGTCGCTGCCGGCCACCACTGCAACAACCCTGCCCCCGAGGTCATCGGCCAGCTGTCGGCCACAACTCAAAGTCTCAAGGCTGGCAGCCTCTATCTGCCCTTCCTTTTGCTCTGCCAGAACACAAACACTCTTGCTTTCAGACAATTTAAATATTCTTTCTTTCGGTTTTGAGCCGGTCTACAGCAACCGGCCCACGGTCGCTCCATCCCAGACCGAGTCCTGGAGGAGACGCGGCGAGAGGCAGTGACCGATGGCATAAATCTCCTTGACCTCATCTTTCAGGGCCTGGTATAGAGCATCATCCGCTCTCCCGATTGCCGAAAATACCACCGTATCAACCCCCTCGATTCGCCTTTCGGCACCTGTCATAACATGGCTGGTGACCACGGTACTGTCTTCTATCTCCCTTACCTGCGTCAGAGGCGTGATAACGCCGCCTTTGCCATATAGCTGTTGATACATGAAAGTCATGATGGCTGCTTCCAGTTCGGAACCGGCGTAAAGGCAATGCGTGATTAGCTCCACCTTCTTCCCTTTCTCCGCGAGGAAGTTAGCCACTCCCAGTGCCTGCTCGTGCTGCTCGGCGGCTATTACCACCACGTTTTCGCCCACATCCACTTTGTCCCGCAAAACGTCCCGCACCCATACCACGTTGTGGTTGTTGCCTCCCTTTACCATAGGTATAGTGGGCACCGAACCCGTAGCTACCACCACAGCATCGGGGTCCTTTTCCCTGACCATATCCATTGTAACTTCCGTTTCCAGTACGACTTCCACACCGAGGAGCTTCATCTGGTAAGCGTAGTACCTGGGAACCTCGGCGAAGTCTTCTCTCTTCGGTATTTTTGCGGCTATGTTGAGCTGACCCCCCAGTTCTCTTTCCTTCTCGTATAGAATAACCTGGTGTCCTCTCAGGGCGGCCACCCTGGCGACTTCGAGTCCGGCGGCTCCTCCTCCGATTACCATCACCTTTTTTCTGGTTGCCGCCGGTATTATTGTCGCCATATCCTTTTCCCTACCTGCCTCCGGGTTGATGGTGCAGGTGATGGGAGCCCGCCTCAAGAAGTTACCGGCACAGGACTGGATACAGGCGATACACTTGCGTATCTCATCGGCCCTTCCCTGCTGCGCCTTGTTAGGCCATTCGGGGTCGCAGATGAGAGCCCTAGCTAAGCCGATAAGGTCTGCCTGGTTGTCCGCCAGTATTTGCTCGGCCTGAACAGGGTCGTTGATTCTACCGTGGCATATCACCGGGAGACTGACCACTTCCTTGACCCCGGCGGCCAGATAAA
>CAZCOB010000015.1:0-44893 GCA_964500415.1 uncultured Dehalococcoidaceae bacterium
TCAGCCCCGGTACGAACTCGTTTTCCTTGGCATTCTGATAGTAGTGAACGCCCTGAATCAGTGATGAGGCGCAGTTACCCACGCCGATTACTGCCACGTTTATTTTTCCCATGTTAAGATGTTTCCCCCTTCTCGATAGATGATGCCGCAGAGTCTAAGAAATTACCTGTATTCTGTAAAGCACCGATTTGAACTATACCCCCTTTAGGCACAGGCTGTCAAGACTTATAACCAAATATGGTATACATAAATGTATTTTAAGCCTTAATCTTTAGTCGAAAAGCTCCTTTTTAACATCCAGTATTATATCTGATACAAGCTCGGGTTCCCTGGTTAAATACAGCTTCGCGCACTCGATATTAAGTGCAGAATGCATAAGCCCGCGTTCTATCTTTTCGGATAGCCTGAGGAGTTTACCTACTTTCCTCGCCGTATAGAAATAATTGTTCAATATAACGGGTACTTCAATCTTGCTTAAACTCTGAATCGCCTCTTTAAACTCGGAATAGGTAAACTCTTTTATCTCCTGTCCATAAAGTCTTAATCCTTTTATATATAGACTCACGGTAAACCCGTCGTCCCTTGAAGTACGATTTAATTCCGTAGGATTCAATGTCCCTCTCTTATTTTTGATATGCTCAAGAATTTTCATCGTCTTGGAAAAAAAATCCTGTTTGTATTCATTAGCCAGAATCTGGGCTTTTTGTTGATATTTCCTCTCAAGTTTTTTAGCGATTGTGTTCATTTTCTCTTCGTCCACTATACCGAAATCCCCGAGATTAAGAACCGCTCCAAGATGACCGGTACCATGGATAACAATCATAAGCCTTTTTGATGACCTGCTTCTATCGTTGAACGCACACAGGGCCGCGACCCCTGCAGTGTGCATGTCAATCATGAGTTTTGGATAACGTAACATTGCATCGGGAGCCCTGGTTACATTGCCCGAGTGTGGGGCAACCCAGATTGTTTTTGGTGTAGAACCCCAGATATAGGAGTAAAATTTTTCCCAGGCTGAGGATTTTCTCTTATATTCTTCTTCGGTGTTAGCAGCGAAAGCAATATCGCCCAGCCACTTATAACCATAAGGAAGTTCAGTCTCGTAATTAAGGGCTTCCTGCAATTCCGGCTTGGCTCTATTAAAATCGATTCCGTATCTGCCTTCGGCCAAGTCCTGGTCGTCAGGTAGGCGGGAAGACTTTACCGCAATAAATCGACGGTGACCATCCCGTGAATCATAAACCTCGAAGTTGGGGTTGCTTTCCCTGGGTACAAACTCCTTAAGGAACTCCGCACAGACTCCTGAGTAAGCTCCGTGTTCATCTTCACGAACCAGCTTCATAGGTCTTCACCCTTTTTAGAGTATAGCCTGTACTGCGTAACAAACTTGTCAGGAAGAGTTTACTATACACTCTTTGAGGTTACAACATCACCTTCCTGGGCTGCCAGATGCCCTTATCCGGCACATACTGCAGGATACACAGGAAGCGCCCGTCCAGTGCATAAGCGCGGCAGTATTTCTGCTTGGGACTGCTATCAGTGTCATGCTCCATGACCAGCGGACTCCCATTTTTGATGGCCTCCTCGTCGGCATCGTCCACGACCACCGCGTTGTAGTCCTGCAGCACGATATCGACGGGATAAACGTACTGTTCCCAGTAGCCGTTACGGAAGGCATCTTCGAGCCGTGACATCGGGACGGCGTCCTCGATGTTGAACACCCCGCAGCGCGTGCGAATCAGGTTCTTGAGATGGGCACCGCAGCCGAGTTCCTGACCCAGGTCATGCGCCAGCGACCTGATGTAAGTGCCCTTGCTGCATTCTATTTCCAGAGTGACTACCGGAGTTTGCCAGTCGACTATTTCAAGCCGGTGGATTTTCACCGGCCGGCTCTTCCGCTCAACCTCGATGCCAGCCCGCGCCAGCTTGTAGAGCGGCTGCCCGCGGTGCTTTACGGCACTGTACATCGGTGGGGTCTGCTGGATGGAGCCACGAAACGATTGGAGGGTCTTCTCTATCTTGGCACGTCCGGTTCTTGAAGGGTCTCCTCTGCGGGTAATCTGACCGCTGCTGTCGTAGGTATCGGTAGCAATGCCCAGTTCTATTTCGGCACGGTAGGCCTTGGTGGTATCCATGAGGAATTCTACGATACGTGTCCCCCGCCCCAGGCAGACCGGCAGGACTCCGGTGGCGTCCGGGTCCAGCGTTCCGGCGTGCCCGGCGCGCCGCTCGCCGCTGAGACGCTTCACCATGGCCACGATACCGAAGGAGGTCTTGCCCGCGGGTTTATTGATGTTGAGTATGCCGTCCAAGGTCAGTCCTTATATTCTGCGCTGGCCTGGTCGATAAGGCGCAGTATATGGTCGCCGTGCTCTATGGAGTTGTCCCAGTGGAAGCTGAGTTCCGGGGTGCGACGCAGCCTGATGCTTTTCGCCAGCTCGGAGCGCAGGAAACCGGCGGCGGCGTTCAATACCCCCAGTATCTTCTGTTCCTCCTGCTGTCCGCCGATGCAGCTGACGAAGACCTTGGCATATTTGAGGTCCGAGGAAGTATCGACCTCGGTTACGCTGACGAATTCACTGAGTCGCGGGTCTCTCAGCTGGTGCTGAATCAGTTCGCTGATTTCCCGGCGAATGAGGGTATTCACCCGTTCGATGCGATGTGACATGACCTGAATCCCGGCTGTAAATAGCTACCCGGACTTTTCCATTCTATAAAATTCCAGCGTGTCGCCGACCTGAAAATCGTTGAAATCCTTGAGGCCTACCCCGCACTCATAGCCGGCGGCCACCTCTTTAGCATCATCTTTAAACCGCTTCAGGCTGTTAACCGTGGATTCGACCAGTACCTCTTTATCTCTCAACACCCTGATGGAGACATTACGGGTTACCTTGCCGTCGGTGACGTACACGCCGGCAACTTTGGCGCCCTTGGTGGCCGAGAAAACCGCCCTTACCTCGGCATGCCCGTCGATGACCTCGACGTAGGTAGGTTCGAGCATGCCCTTCAGCGCTTTACTCACGTCGTCGGTCAGGGCATAAATTATATTGTAATGACGGATATCCACGCCGCTGGCGGAGGCCAGCCTCTTAACGCCTTCTCCGGTGCCGACATTAAATCCGATGATGAGCCCGTTGGAAGCCGTGGCCAGCATGACATCGCTTTCGGTGATATTCCCGGCGCCGCTGTGGATTATCCTGACCTTTACCTGGTCCGTTCCCAGTTGCTCCAGCGAGGTTCGGATAGGCTCGATACTGCCCTGGACGTCTGTCTTGAGAATGACATTGAGTTCTTTTACCTTACCGGCGCTTATCTGGTCGTAAAGCGTATTGAGGTTGATGGACTGCCCTGCCTTGGCGGCTTTTTTCTCCGCTTCTGCCCTGTTCCTGGCAAGCAGGGCCTGGGCATGGCGTTCGTCGGCTACGGACGTTAAAGTGTCGCCGACCTGCGGCACTTCGCTTAATCCCAGCACTTCGGCGGGCGTCGACGGTTCCGCCTTCTTTATCCGCTTGCCCACGTCGTTGAACATGGACCTTACCCTGCCCCAGGTATTACCGACGACGACCGTATCGCCTTCTTTCAGTGTTCCCGTTTGTATCAGTATCGTTGCCAGCGGCCCCCGGTTCTTGTCCATCCTGGCTTCGATAACCACTCCGGCGGCGGGCTGGTTCGGGTTCGCCTTGAGCTCTTCCATTTCCGTCACGAGCAGGACGCTTTCCAGCAGCTCTTTAATGCCCTGCTTCTCTTTAGCGGAGATTTCCACGCATAGTATATTGCCTCCCCACTCCTCGATGACCAGCCCGGCTTCGGTCAGTTGCTGTTTCACCAGGTTCGGGTTGGCATTGTCTTTGTCGATTTTATTGATGGCTACGACGATAGGTACTTCGGCGGCGCGGGCGTGGTTTATCGCCTCGATGGTCTGCGGCATGACGCCGTCATCGGCGGCGACCACCAAAATGGTGACGTCGGTAATATTGGCTCCGTGTGCCCGCATGGCGGTGAAGGCTTCATGCCCGGGTGTATCCAGGAAGGTTATTTTCTTCTCGTCTATGGTTGCCTGGTAAGCGCCGATATGCTGGGTGATGCCTCCCGCTTCCTGGTCCACGACGTTGGTCTGCCTGATGGCGTCGAGCAATTTGGTCTTACCGTGGTCGACATGCCCCATGACCGTCACTATCGGTGCGCGCGGCTGTAAATTCTCGGCTTCTTTACCGTAGCGCCGCTTGAGCTTCTTGCTTTCCTCGGCGGCGGTTGCCATCTGCTGCTCTTTCAGCGGCCTGAGGTGCGCTTTAAAGCCAAAACCGGACACGATGCCAGCGGCCGTATCATAATCGATGACCTGGTTGATGTTGGCCATGATGCCGTTACGCATCAATTGCTTGATAACGAGGATGGAATCGACCTTTAGCATGTCGGCCAGTTGCCTGACGCTTATAAAGCGTGGAATATCGATTACAGGCACCTTGGTTGCGGCCGGTTTTTCCCCGGTTTTTCCCTCAGCCGCATCCACCGTATTCTCTTGTTTGCTGGCTCTAGGCACTTAGTAACTCCTTCAACAGGTCTTTTCCGTTTCTCATAAGCTGTTCTCTTTTATCTCCGGTAAGACTGCTCCTTAAAGTACGTTCCAGCTGCTTACCTTTTAAAGCCTTTTCCCAGCATTCCGGGTCCGGGCAGATATAGGCGCCCCGTCCCTCCTTTTTACCGGTGGCATCTATTTCGATGTCACCCCCGTGTGTACGCACCAAGCGCACCAGTTCCCTCTTGTCTTTTATCCGGCGGCAGCCTACGCAGGTCCGCTGGGGTGCCTGTTTCTTTAAACCGGGATGGTTACTGGAAATCTTCCTCGTCCTCCTCGACAATCGCAAAGTCCCGGCGGCCCTTTCTGGATTTTACGCCGTCCTCGCTGGTATCCTTGGCGTAAGTGCCCTTCTTTTTCTTCTTTGTTCTGGTTGTTTTGGTACTGACCTTGGCTCGCCTGGGCGCCATAATATCTTCGGCGAATCTCAGTTGAGGTTTGCCAGCTTCTTCCGGCTGTTCGAGGACGATTGGCGGCGCTAAAACCACCTCTTCTTCGGGCGGTTCTTCTTCGGCTGCTTCTTCCACCGCGGGTTCTTCGGCAGGTGCCATTTCGTCCGGGACAGTCAGCTCGGACAGTAGCTCTTCGACGGCTGCCTCCTCACTAACAGCTTCGCCTGCCTCTTCGACCCCTGCTTCGGTTGTTTCCTCTTCCACTGCTTTGGGTGCCGCCTTGGCGGCTTCAATCCTCTCAGCCTCGACCATAGAAGCGCTCTTGATATCGATGCGCCACCCGGTAAGCTTGGCAGCGAGGCGGGCGTTTTGGCCCTCTTTACCGATGGCCAGAGATAACTGTTTATCAGGGACGATAACGTTGGCCGACTGTTCATCCTGGTTGAGTTGCACGCTGATGATGTGCGCCGGACTCAGGGAATTGGCAATAAAAGCGGCCGTGTCCGGGTTCCACTGAACAACGTCTATTTTCTCACCGCTCAGCTCGCTGACGATGTTCTGTATCCTGATGCCACGCAGGCCGACGCAGCAACCCACCGGGTCGATGCCTTCCTGTTTGGCGGCGACGGCTATCTTGCTTCTGAAGCCGGCTTCGCGGGCGATGGACTTTATTTCCACCGTTCCGTTATATACTTCCGGGACCTCCAGCTCGAAGAGTCGACGCAGCAGTTCAGGATGAGAGCGTGATACGATTACTTTGGGTCCCTTGCCGGTGCGGGCTACCTGTAACAGGACTACCTTCAGGCGCTGCCCGATGCGATATCGCTCGGTGCGCACCTGCTCGGATGTCGGCATTATGGCTTCGGTCCTGCCCAGGTCGATATGCACCTGCCCTAACTCGAAGCGCTGGACGACACCGCTGACAACCTCGCCCTCTTTATCGGCGTACTCCTCGAAGATAGCGCTGTGCTCCGCTTCGTGGAGGCGCTGCAGGATAACCTGCTTGGCGGTTTGTGCTGCGATGCGTCCGGCGTTGGCCGGCGTGGACTCCACCATGATTGTCTCGCCAATCTCGGCATCCTCTTTGATTATTCTGGCTTCTCTCAGCGAGATTTCATACTGCGGGTCGTCGGTTTTCTCCACAACCTCTTTTTCAGCCCATACTTCGACCTTGCCGCTGTTCGGGTTGATTTTAACGGCGACATTCTGATTGGTGCCGAAGTTGTCCTTTTTATAGGCCGATACCAGTGCTGCCTCGACGGCGGTCAGCACCACGTCTTTCGGCAGGTTTTTCTCCGCCGAAAGCTGTGTTATGGCGAGCAAAAAATCGCTCTTCATTTCGGATGAGAACCTCCGATGTACATATTCATTTCAAATAATTAAAAAAGTGGGAATCAAACCCACTTTACTCCACTGCTATTCTACTCTTGGCAGCCTCATTATAGCACGGTTTTTTCCGTTATGCAAGAAAAAATGATATTTATTATTACCGGTATTTTATTTATTTTTTCCCTCCCCCTCCAGGACGACGGTATATTCTGCCGGGTTAAGATGGCGGGGCTGGAGGCATCTCCTGGTAGAGGGCTTCGTGGGCTTTCTTTAGCCAGTCCGGGATGTCTATTTTCTGGGGACATTTCTCCAGGCATTCCCCGCACTCGATGCAGCTATCGGCGCGCTGGTCCGGCTGGAAGCCGAAGGGGCCGTTATACATGAACTGCCCCGTCCGAAGGTCGTCGTACATGACGGCATCGTTGTATAACTGAAAGATTCTGGGGATTTCCACATTGTTGGGACAGGGCATGCAGTAGCGGCAGTTGGTGCACGGGACGGGACTCAGGCTGTTATAGGCCTCGCGGACTTTATCGTATAATTTAAGCTCTGCGGCGGAAAGATTGCCCGCGCCGTAGCGGTCGGCCAATTTTACGTTTTCCACGACCTGCGCCATGGTACTCATGCCGCTGAGGGCGACCGATATTTCCGGCTGATTCCATATCCAGCGCCAGGCCCACTCGACGGCCTTGAGCTGCTGCGGCGCACTCGCCCACACTTTAGCCACCGGCTCCGGCGGCTCCTTGCTGAGCTTGCCCCCGCGGAGGGGTTCCATAACGACGACGGTGATTCCCTTGCCGGCGGCATACTCGACGCCGCGGCGGCCCGCCTGCTCGTTAACGTCCATATAGTTGTACTGTACCTGCGAGAGGACCCAGTTATCGTAAGCGTCGATAATTTCTTTGAAGACCGCGAACTCGTCGTGGAAAGAAAACCCCAGCCGGCCGATACGCCCTTTGGCCATCTGCTCCTCGGCCCACTTCAGCACGCCGAAATCCCGCACCTTTTCCCAGCCCTCTTTGTTCAGTCCGTGCAGGAGGTAGAAATCTATCATGCCGACATCGAGTTTTTTAATCTGCTCGTCGAGAATACGGTCGAAGTCCTCGGCCTTCTCTATCATGCGGGCGGGCAGCTTGGTAGCCACCTTCATCTTCTCGCGGTAGCCGTCCTTGAGGGCTTTGCCCACCACCACCTCGCTCTGGCCCATGTGGTACATGTAGGCGGTATCGATATAGTTGACGCCGTGGTCGGCGGCGTAGCGAATCATCTTTATAGCTTCCGGTTCGTCGATTTTCGCCTGTTCTTCATTGATTACCGGCAGGCGCATGGCGCCGAATCCCAGCGCCGATACTTCCCAGTCGAGCTTGCCGAACTTGCGATACTTCATCAATCTTTCCCCTTAATAAAGCTGCGAGGGCATACGATATATCGTGATACCTTTATTATAATTTTGCCACGTTTTATTTTGAGATGCAAACAATTGGGGGAGAAAAGGGATTGATAGACCTCACCCCCTTTTTCCCCCTCTCCTGACGAGGTTTCACAGGAGAGGGGGAATAAATAGAAAGAGGGGCTGCGCCCCTCTTAAGCGCCCCCTTTTATAAACTAATACCTTGACAACTTTTCATAATAGTGCCATATTAGGCTTGATAATTATGGTTAATGATTCCTGTCCGTAGTTAAGCTGAAGTGGAAAGGGGTTGAGCCAATGAGTAGAAAGTCTAAAAGCACTTTAACCAAGAAACAACAAAGGGCGTTGAATAAATTTATCGGCTGGTCAATTATCTCGGTCTTAGTAATTTGGGCATTAATATATCTAATACAAAATTATGGTATATATATTGGAATTATTATTACAGTAGTCCTTATATTAGTAATTTTATGGGTAACTAGGAAATATTTAAAAAGAAGAAAGTTAAAAAGTGAAATCGGAGATATCCTTAAAAAAGCTTTGGAAGCAATGGATGATACTGCAAAAACATATACAGATGAAGAGGAAGCAAATAAGGAACTCGTTAGTATATTGAAAGTACAGGGTCATGATGCAACTTACCAATTTAGATTAAGCGATGGCAGAAGAGTAGATGCGAAAGTTGGTAATTTTTTAATAGAAGGAAAACTGGCTCCAACAATAGACGAAGTTGATAGGTTAATTGGGCAAGTGCAAGCTTATACAAAACATCCCTATTGTGTCAACATAGTAATATATGGTCATATAGCCAAGCCAGCTTTGAAACGAATTGAAGATGAGATACAGGAAAGATATCCTAAAAAAGTATTTTTAACTTGTTTAGAAAATCCTAAAAGACGGCGAGCCTGCTAAGAGGAGGCTGTACACTCACCTTTTGGTGGGTGGGGGTATCCTGCGGGCTAAGCCACGAATGAGCCGAGGGTGGTTTGGGTGGGAATAGATAACAACTAGGGGGGCTGGATTCCCGCTTTGGTTAAGTATAATCGTGGTTGATTCAAATATTTCGTGTCAAATCGTTCAATTCATTCTTGGTTAACTTTGTCTTTCAATTTTAGCCTTGATTTGTCTCTATTAGACTCAATCAGCTCAATGACTCGCTTAATATATATATTAATAGCTTCCATGAGTTGAGGTAACTCTTCAGTCACAGATGTCTTATCACCTAACCGCGGGTTAATTATCCCACCCACGATTCTAGTGGCTCTCGAAGAACCCCACGCAGTACCTCTTGTTCTTCTCAGAGTCATTTCATGAGATATTTCATCATCCCTATAGTCGCAAATGCTATTTTTTAAAAGGGTTACACTTTCAGAGAAACCTTCAGGGATGACTAATCCTTTAGTCTTTAAATATATCTCATGATGCTTCTCCAAGTTATCGTGTGATTTCAGACTTATTCGTTTCTCTTTTCCAAAATGTTGTCCAAAATACACATATAAGAATCGAGCCATATTATCAAGCAATACCTTGGCAAATTGGTAGAAACTCTCAATCTCCAAATGTAAAATAGTCGTTAAACGCCCAGATTCTGCCAGTAAGCGCCCATCCATAGGTGTCATACGAGTGACACCACTCTTAGCGGGCAACAGCTTCCTTTTCTCTTCCTGAAGAGAAAGGAATTTATCATTAATTTCCTTATATCGAACGAGAATAATCAATAAAAAATCGTAATAGCGTAAAGCCTGTTGCAATTTACTTCCAAACTCATTGATATCGGCGTACTTAAAACTTTCACTCCAAATGAATTCAGATATTATATTCACAAATCCATCATCTAAATCATGGAGTGAAAATACAGGTATCTCATTAACAGGTTGCTTTTTCTTTTTTCTCAATTTTCCTCACCTATACTTCCTCATTCTACCACCCCTACGCAATCCTCATCCTATCTCTTTAAGCGCCTGCTGTAAATCGGGGGCGAGGGGGGACTCGAACTCCACGTACTCGCCCGTCGACGGCAGATGGAAGCCGAGCTTCGCGGCGTGCAGGAACTGCCGCGTAAGATGCGCGGACTTCACTCCGTAGGTGGCATCCCCCACCACCGGGAAGCCGATAGCCGCCAGGTGCACCCTTATCTGGTGGGTGCGTCCCGTCTCCGGCTTTACCTCCAGCAGCGTATGGTTGCCGATATATTTGACGACCCGGTAATCCGTGCGCGCCTCCCGACCCCGCGAGACCACCGCCATGCGCTGCCGCTTCCGGGGGTCGCGGCCTATGGCTGCCTCGATGATGCCGCTTTCCGGGGTCAGTTTCCCCCTCACCAGCGCCAGGTAAGACTTGACTACGGAACGCGACTTGAACTGCTCCGATAGATTGGCCTGCGCCACGCGGTTTTTCGCTACCAGCAGCAGGCCGGAGGTGTCTTTATCCAGCCGGTGCACGATGCCGGGTCGGAGAGAATCGCCGTTTTCTTCCAGCCCGGGCAGGTAGTTCAGGACGGCATTAACCAGGGTATGCACCGGGTGGCCGGGGGCGGGATGCACCGCCAGTCCGGCCGGCTTGTCCACCACCAGAAGGTCGGCGTCTTCGTAAATGATACTCAGGGGTATGTCTTCGGGAGTTAGGTGGCCGGGCGACTCAGCAGGTATGCTTATATCTACCCGGTCGCCGGCATCCAGCTTGAGGCTCGATTTTGCCGGGTGGCCGTTCACCGTCACTAGGCCGTCGGCGATGAGTTTCTGGGCATGGGTGCGGGAAAGCTCCGGGCATTTCTCCCCGACGAATTTGTCCAGGCGGCTCCCCGGAGAATCGACTGCATAACTATATTGAACGGTCATTCCTGATTTACGGCTGTTTTAGTCAGGAAAATGAGGCAGTAGACAATAATGATAGTACCAACGACCGACGAAGCGTCGGCGATATTAAACACCGGCCAGACTTTAAAGTCAAGAAAATCGGTAACATGGCCGATGCGCAGGCGGTCGATCAGGTTGCCTATCGTCCCGCCCATAATCAGGCCCACGCCCGTCCGCGCCAGCATACTGTCGTAAAAAGACCAGCGACTCCGCAGTAGAAAGACGATGATTATGATGACAACGATGCCGACGATGTCGACAATCGTCAATGTAAAGGAATGGTCCTTGAAAATGCCGAAGGCAGCGCCCGTGTTGTGGACGTGGATAATGCGAAAGAACCCTGTATCGCTGATTGACTGCCCGAAAGCAAGATTGGCTCTAATCCATGCCTTGCTGAGCTGGTCGGCAAGAACCACGAGCAGGACGACGCTACCGAAGACTACGTCCCGCCAGTTATCTCGGGGGCGGTGTTCCTTTTGCATTCTTCGCCAGCAGCGCCTTACAGTCCATACATAATGATGCCTGCGGCAGCGCTTCCAGACGCTCGGGGGCGATGGGCTTACCGCAATTATCGCACAATCCGTAGGTGCCTTTCTCGAATTTATCCAGAGCGTGCTCTACCCCGGCAAGCTCCTGCCGGATACGATTCTCCAGGACGAGCCGCTTCTCCAGCTCCATGGTCTCGGTGGCTTCCTCTTCACGTTTGCCGAAGGGACTGCCTTCCCGCCGTTCCTCGGATGAAGACGCGCTCGTTTGTAACTGCACCAGTTCCTCGGTCAGTCGTTTGTGCTCGGTTTCCAGTTGCTCATGCTGTTTTTTGAACTTAGCAGTCATTTCTGCCTCCATCCGCTTCCTCACCGATTTTGAGAAAGGCTATTTCTGGTCCCCGCCGATATGCTTAAGCGTATGTGCTATTATACTATACATTAAAACCAAAAAAGAAAATAGAGTAAATCGGCAGGCTATTACATTTATGCCTTTGGTTGAAAAGCAGTACTCAACGCCTGCCCGCAACGCGGGCAGGCAGTAAAGATGAACGTCATTTCATCCGCTGCCACCAAAGGATTGAACATACCACCAGTGTAACTCATTTATAGCATTTGGTCAATGGGTTACGGTGACTTTTTTCTGGGAATATGGTACTGGTGATACATCATGTAAAGTGGCACTATTCAGTCTTCGAGAATAAATATCTCTTCAATAGTAGTCCGCAGGGCGCGGGCTACGCCGTAAGCCAGTCTCAGCGAGGGATTATATTTCCCCTGCTCCAGGAAGATGATAGTCTCGCGCCTGACGCCTACTATCTCGGCCAGCTTTTCCTGCGTCAGATTTTGTTTCGTCCGGTATTCCTTGATTCTGGTTTTCATCGTAATTAATAAGTATTTTCTATGATATGATTAAAAAATTTATAGGGACCTGCGGGACAGCCCTATGATTAAAATCACCAGGCTGCCGATAATCCCCGCTGCCAGCACCAGGGGTGAGAGTATCACGGCGATAATAAAGAATACCGGCTCTTCAACGCCGAAAAGGGCACTCAAAGCATTATGCAGGAAGACGCTGACGATAAAAGTGCCGACTGATAGCCCGCTTATCAGCAGGAACGTCTTCAGCAGCTTCAAAGGCTTCTCGTCCATTTTAGGCTGGGCGCGGTCGTAATAGAGGTAAGACAGCAGGTAGACCAGCCCGGCCGAGAGGAACAGACCGGCCAGAACGTGAACAGTCTGCACGTTTTTCGTGATGATTTCCGTAAACGGCAGCATCAATAGGGCAGTAGCCGCCGCGAAATAGATGAAACCGTTGCGTATAGCTTTTCCTGTATTTTCCTTTACCCTCTCGTCTACCGGCGGCAGTTTTCTCTTTCTTACCAGCGACCAGATTTCGCGGTGCATCATAACGATGGTGCCCGCGATAAGGGCCACGGCGACATAGTACTGCTCCCCGGCGATGAGCACCACGATTGCTACCAGCGTCCCGATGAAAATAGTCCATAAGAGCTTTTTCATTTTTATTTTACCCCTGATGTTAGATATTTCTAACGTTATATATATCTAACATACGCCATTACAGTGGATTTGTCAATAGTTTCAGGGGATTTTTTTGAAGGTGGATATTCTTACGGGATAAGTCGTAGATGCTGCGAGGGCGGCATTGGTGGGAGAAGATATCATCGTCCGTATTTCAGCTTGGCAATCAGCAGCAAAGAGGCGAGCATTCCCCCGATGATATTCCAGATTATTATCGGAACCAGTCCGAGCAGAATACCGTACACCAGCCAGAGGATGAGCCCCAGCAGCATCGCTGTATTAAAGATAAGACTTATTTCGCGGGCGCTTTTCAGCTTATAAACGCGTATTATCTGCGGCACCAGAGCGAAGGTTACCAACAAACCGGCCACATAACCCACGTATTCTGCCATATTCAATTACCAGCCTCTCTGTAAAATAAATCGATTTAATTGTATCATAGTTCGTCTTCCTGCCGTAGCTGCTCCGGACCGACCCGAAAAAGATAAGGGATGACACCTATAGATAATAGGTGATAACCATCTCCGTCTTTATTATGCAAGGATGTACTATCTAAACGGGTACTGATTACACGTTGTTCCGGTCAAGTACTCCGGGCGAAATACGCCGGTCTTTAGAAGCCATCGAGTGAGTTAATACACGGGAAAGAACTGATAAATGAAAAAATTTGTAATACATAAAGGCAACGACCAGAAAGTAAATCTTACACATGCTCCGTCCCGAACCGATACCAGAGGGCAGGTGAAAAAACTATCGGCACCTGTTTCATCAGCCGGTAGTTCTATAAAGGACGACCTCTCCAGCCTTAAGGAAGCCGCCGCGGCGGTTCAGCGGATAAGGCTCAGCGCCGAGCACGAACTGGAGCTGGCCAGAAAAGTCATGGCCGATGCCCGGAAATACCAGCAGGAAACGGCCAGGAAAGCGCGCAGCGAGGCCCAACAGCTTGTGCTCCATGCCCGACTTGCCACGCAGAGAGAAATTGAAGAGCTGATTCGTCAGGCCAGCGAAGAGATACAGAAGGTGCTGGCTGATATACGCGTGATACGCATTACCGCACAGGAAGAACTGGCCGCTCAAAGGAAATTCACCGATGCCGCCAAGCTCTACTCCATGTCCTTCACCGTCAAAAAGGATTTCCCCAAGCCTGAAGAAAAAAAGAAAAAGCAGTTAGCCGCCGTAAAATAATCGTGATTCCACCGGTTACTTGCCGGCACAGTACCGGGCTTTTATTCAACCTTACCATCGTTAATTCATGATGAATTCATTTATGGCCTGATAACTTATTTCTGTACGCAATCAATCTCTTTACCTCATCCCCCCGCATACCCTCACTGCATACCCTCTTGGGAAGTGGACTCTTCAGTTCTCCTTTAAAATACCTCCGTCGGGCGTTTTACAGTGGCAGCAAACGCGCCGCCCGGTAAATTTTGTATCGGTTGCCACCAATAAAGTAAAATATGCGTAGAGGTAAGACAGCCCGACGGGAGGTTAACGATGAAAAAGCGGTACGTTATACTGCTTGCTATCCTGCTGGCATCGCTGCCGGTTTTCTCGGCCTGCGATTTATTCGGAGGGAAGAGTACGGAGCAAAAACAGTACGAGCAACAGCTGGAAGCTTACAAGCAATTGCAGGAGGCGAGAAGGAAAGCACAGGAGGAGTATTACGAGCAATTGCAGGAAGGCCTCCAGAAATGGTCGGATGAATACAACAAGTGGCAGGAGGAGCAGCTTCAGCAACAGGTACAGCAGGCAGCAGAAGAAGCTGAAAAAGAAAAAGCAGGCCAGTGAAAAATGGGTCCCCCGGTGACGATTAAACAGAATGTGAGGCGAATACTGGATGAACTACCCGCCGGAGTCCAGCTGGCCGCCGCTGCCAAGGCGAGAGAACCCCGGGAGATTCTGGAAGCCGTGGCGGGTGGGGTAAAGATTATCGGTGAGAATTACATCCAGGAAGCGGTAAAAGCATGGGAGGTTGTCGGCAAAAGAGCCGTGTGGCATTTCATCGGACACCTCCAGAGAAACAAGGTAAAAAAAGCGGTTGAAATTTTCGATTTGATAGAGACGGTCGACTCTATCGAAATCGCCGCGGAAATCGATAAAAGGTGCGCGCCGGCCGGCAAGACCATGCCGGTACTTATCGAGATAAACAGCGGACGTGAAGAGCAAAAATCGGGTGTGTACCCGGAAGACGCCGGGCGGTTAATCGGCGAGATTGCAGAGTGTAAAAATATCCGCATCATGGGGTTGATGACCATGGGGCCGACGGGCGGCCATCCCGAAGACTCCAGACCCTGTTTCATCGAGACGAAAAAATTATTCGACCGTATCAAATCAGAAAATATTCCGCATGTCGAGATGAAATACCTCTCGATGGGAATGACGGACTCTTACCGAATCGCCCTGGAAGAGGGCGCCAATATCGTCAGAATCGGCACCGGAATATTCGGGGAGAGGGGCCAGGGGTAGTATTGAGCTACTTTATCCTTCTTCTTAACCTGACGGTGATACTGCCCGTAGCCAGAGAAATCACTAGTAAAAGGCAGAGCCAGGGGGTCAGGACCTGCGCCTTGTTGACGCTGAAAACCGTTCCCCCTACCGCAACCGGTGAATCCGGCGGGTTGCCGGAGGTGGTAACGATAGTATCCTGAGACCAATCCGACCATTGCTCGCTGCCGCTGACATAGGACCAGGCGCGGTAGTAATAGGTTGTCCCCGGCGTCAGTCCGGTATCCATAAAACTGGTGCCAGTGTCAAAATAGACAAGAACGCCGTCGTCCCTGTCCACGGGGAAATCTCCGGTTTTACGGCGTACCATCGTCTTCCAGGCGCCTTCACCTTTGTTCCAGGAAAGGGTGACTTGAGTATCGCCGACGGATTCCGGCTCAATGGTGGTGTCATCCGGCGGATTGGGTTTTGTCAGCAAGCTGAGTTCTGAGCCGCTGTGCGTACCGGCGGTGTTTTTCACCTGCGCCCGGAAGTAGTATTTCGTACCCTCGGTGAGGCCGGTGGTATCAGCGCTGAAGGACTGCCCGGTGGTCTTGCTGCCGGTCCAACCCGTATCGTTAGTGTAACTACCGGGTACCGTGCCGTACTCAAAACGGTACTGGCAGGGCTCGCCGCCATCGTTGGTAACGGTGCCGTGAAGGGTAGCCGTTGTTTCCTCGACCAGGGTGGCATTGGCGGTGGTGGCCGCCGGCATTCCGATTTGCGGGGTGCAGGTGATGCTTATATCATGCAGGACAGGGGTCTTACAGGTGTCCGTAGTATCGAGATAGGCTTTGTACTTGATGTAGCGGTCGCCGTCGTGGCCCGACCATATAGACTGGCTCGAAGTATAATAAGTCCACGGAGCGCCGTCGGGTCCCGCGAAGTTCCAGGTCGCATTATCGTTATTGGTAGCAATCTGGAATTTCACGGAGGTGCCGGCGGGAGCGGTCACCGTCCACGAGACGGTGCCGAAATCGACTGCACCGCCTGCATCATGCGCCGATGAGGTCAGCGTGCCGGAGCTCTGATAGGGCACTCTTCCTGATGTCAGCGCGCCGCCATAGGCCACCGAAGAAGGCGCGTGTTTCTGCCAGGTCCAGGAGTTGGCCGCAACGTCATACCGCCAGAAATCCCAGGTACATCGGCCGCGGAGGGCATAGACATAACTGCCGCCGTCACAGGTAAGAGCGCCGCCCCACTCGACAGAATCCGGCGCAGGCGCCTTCGACGTCCAGGAGTTGGCGGATATGTCGTACCTCCAGAAGTCCCGCTTGTATTTACCGCGAAATGCATAAATATAATTACTGCCGTCATAAGTCAGAGCCGCCCCGTACCCCACTTCGTCGGGTGTATCGGCCATTAATGTCCATGTGTTGGCCGCAATATCGTAGCGCCAGAAAATCGCCGTGCTGACGCACTGGAAAGCATAGATATAGTTGCCTCCGTCGCTGGTGAGGGCGCCGCCCTCTTTAATGTAATCATCGGTACTGGGCATCGGTGCCCAGGAGTTTGCGGAGATGTCATAACGCCAGAAGTTTTTGGTGTTATGACCCTGTAAAGCGTAGATATACCCGTTGCTATAAGTAATGGCCCCGCCTTCTTTTACCATGCCGGGCAGGCTGGCCAGAGTCGCCCAGGAATAGGCCGCAATATCGTAACGCCAGAAGCTGCTGGAGTTACCCTGAAAAGCGTAGATGTAGTCGCCGCCGTCGTAAGCCAGAGCGCCGCCCCATTTCACGTTACCGGGCACCTGCGCCAGGTACGACCACAAATCGGTGGAGGCGTCATATCGCCAGAAGCTCCTGGAATTTCTACCGCGCAGGGCATAGGCATGGTTGCTGCCGCCCGCCCTGGCCAGCTTCACGTCACCGGGACTGCTGGCGGTATCGACCTGGAAAAGCGTCCCGGACTCGAATTCCGCCTGACCGGTCTGCGTCCAGGTGTCATCGGCTTGGGCAATACCCGCACCCGAATATAACAAAAACAATGCGGCTATCACCAGGACCCTCAGCAGGTCCAGGGATAGTCTCTTCATAATATTGAGTTGCATCCGGATATCCCCCGGCTTATCAATACCCGCAGTCTATCCTGCCAACCGTAAAAAAGGTGTAAAGATACGTATACGGCAAATAAACAGTGTGTTAATATTCGAGTTTCAGGTGGGGCGGCGGTTGAACTTGTGGGATAAACCTGAGATGTTACGAGGGTGGTTTGGGTGGGAAAAGATACCGAAGGGGGGTGGGGATTACATTAATTAAGGTCGTTATTCTTGACAAACGCAGCCAGCTTCGTCAGAATTAAAATAGGTAAAACGCAAACTAGATTGTGACCGGCATGACCGCGAAAAAACAAGATACCCCCAGCGAGGAACAAGAGCAGAACAAAACAGAGACAAAGCGCATATTAAAGGGGTTCGGCAGGAAGAGGCTGAACCTGATTCCCATATTACAGAAGGTACAGAGTCAGCTGGGCTACCTGCCGCGCGAGGCCATGAGCGAAATCGCCGAATACATGAACATACCTACGATTGATGTGTACGGCGTGGTCACGTTCTACAATCAATTCCGGCTTAACCCACCGGGAAAGCATTCTATAAAGGTCTGTCTGGGCACCGCCTGCCATATGAAGGGCGGTTACATCACCCTGGACGCCTGGAAACGAAGACTGGGCATCAATCCGCGTGAAACTACCGCCGACCGTGAGTTCGACCTGGATACCGTGGCCTGCGTCGGCTGCTGCACCATGGCACCGGTCACGGTAGTCGATGAAAAGCCGGAGGGCAGGGTGGAACCCACCAGGGTCGACGGCATCCTGCTGGCCTTCGAACAGGAGCGTAAAACCGGGGATAAAGAGAAGATTGAAAACGGCTAACAGGACAGCGATAGCCGCTGCCTTTCAGGAGATAAAGGAGCGCGCCGAATCACACTGGCGGGAGCTGGGAGAGGGCAGGCCCGTTATCATGGTCGGCGCGGCTACCTGCGGTCGCGCCGCCGGCGCTCTAGAAGTACTTCAAGCCTTCCGAGAAGAGGTCAAGAAGCGTAACCTCGACTGCCCGGTAATGGAGGTCGGCTGCATGGGGCACTGCTACGCCGAACCCATCGTCATTATCAGCAAGCCGGGCTATCCGCCCGTATGCTACGGCTACGTCAACCCGGTTATCGCCGAGAGGCTGGTCAGGGAGTTTATCCTCGGGGATAATCCCTGCCCCGAGTCCGTCCTCGGCGCCCTGGAACCCAACGACTTTCTCCCCAGCTTTGAGGACTTTCCCCGGGCGCAGCACGAGCAGAAAATTATCCTGAAAAATTGCGGACACATCGACCCCACCGATATTGAGCACTATATCGCCGGCGGCGGCTACGCCGCCCTGGTTAAGGCCCTCGAAACGAAACCGGAAGATGTCGTGGTAGAGGTAGAAAGGTCGGGGCTGAGAGGAAGGGGTGGGGCAGGCTTCCCGGCCGGCCGGAAGTGGCGGTACGCTCGGGAGGCCAGAGGTCGGCCGAAGTATATCATCTGCAACGCCGACGAGGGTGACCCTGGAGCTTTCATGGACCGCTCCATACTGGAGAGCGACCCTCACTCGGTCATCGAGGGCATGGTTATCGCCGGCTATGCGGTCGGCGCCCGCTACGGATATATCTACGTCCGCGCCGAATACCCGCTGGCGGTAGAAAGGCTAGAAATAGCCTTGAAACAGGCGAAAAAGCTTAAGCTGACCGGCACAAACATACTGGGCAGCGATTTCAGCTTCGATATCGGTCTGTTTCACGGCTCCGGGGCTTTTGTCTGCGGAGAAGAAACCGCCCTTATCGCCTCACTGGAGGGTCGGGCTGGTATGCCCAACCACCGTCCACCCTATCCTACCGCTCGGGGACTTCTCGGCAAACCGACCGTCGTTAATAACGTCAAGACGTTGGCCTTCGTACGCCATATCATCGGCCGGGGCGCCGGCTGGTTTAAGAGAATCGGCATTAAAAACAGCCCGGGCACGGCCGTCTTCGCCCTGGCGGGCAAGATAGTTAATACCGGTCTGGTCGAGGTGCCCATGGGCACCACCCTGCGCCAGATTATCTTCGAGGTCGGCAGCGGTATCCCCAAAGGTAAGAAATTCAAGGCCGTCCAGATAGGCGGCCCTTCCGGCGGCTGCCTGCCCGAGTCGGCCCTCGATTTATCGGTCGATTTCGACTCCCTTCAAGAGGCCGGTGCCATGATGGGCTCCGGCGGTATGGTCGTCCTCGACGAGGACGACTGCATGGTGGAAATTGCCCGCTACTTCCTGGAGTTCACCCAGCGGGAGTCCTGCGGCAAGTGCACTTTTTGCCGGCTGGGCACCCGGCAGATGCTGGAAGTACTGACCGACTTTACTCAGGGTAAAGGCACGATGGAAGACCTGGATACACTGGAGCAACTGGCGAAAGAAGTTAAGGCGGGGTCGCTATGCGGCCTGGGCCAGACGGCCCCCAACCCGATACTGACCACCCTGCGCTACTTCCGCGACGAATACGAAGAGCATATCAAGCTGGGCAGGTGCCCGGCCCTGATGTGCCTGCACCTCATCGCTTACTACATCCTCCCCGACAAGTGCGAGCGCTCCTGCGACGCGTGCGTCGGCACCTGCACCGTAGAGGCAATCAGCCCCAACAAGAAGCGAATCAAGGTAATCGACCAGGAGAAGTGCGTCAAGTGCGGCACCTGCCTGACCTCATGTCCGCCGCAATACAACGCTATCATCAAGCTATCGCCGCCGAGCGAGGTGCCCGCCAAATGAAGAACGTAACGCTGACCATCGACGGGAAAAAGATAACCGCCCGCGCCGGCGAGAAGCTGCTCTGGGTGGCGCTGGAGAACGATATCTATATTCCCAACCTGTGCGCTATCAGGGATAAACCGGAGCCGAGCGCCTCCTGCCGCCTGTGCTTCGTGGAGATAGAAGGCGTCAGTAAGCCGGTCACCGCCTGCACCGTGGACGTGACCGACGGCATGGTGGTGAACACCAGGGGCGAAAAGGCGCTGGCGCTGGCGCGAACAGGCTTCGAGCTGCTGATGGCGTCGCACGCCCTTGACTGCGCCCACTGCCCGGCCAACGGCGCCTGCGAGCTCCAGAAAATCGCGCGCCACCTGAAAGTCAGCCTGAAAACGAAGCGGTTCCGGCTGCTGCTGAGAGACCTGCCCGTGGACGACAGCAACCCGCTTTTTACCTACGACCCGAACAAGTGCGTTCTCTGCGGACGCTGCATCTGGGCATGCCGCCACGATATCCAATCGGGCGTCTTCGGGTTCGCGCACCGGGGCTTCGATAGAGTGATGACTACCTTCGCCGATGAGCCGATAGGCAGGGACAGGTGCCTGGACTGTACCAGATGCGTCGAGGTATGCCCCACGGGGGCGCTTACGCTAAAGGATGGGAAAAAGCCGTCAGTAAACAAGGTCTGACTAATCTCCGGCTGCTTCGCTGTTTAAACCTCACCCCCTGTGTTTTTTAGTGAACCTATCCCCCTGTGTCCCCCTTCCCTTAGGAATTTGATGAAGGGAAGGGGGAAATTATAAGGAAAGAGGGGTTTCACCCCTCTTAGACACCCCTTTTGGGGTATTGACGTCCCTCTTTCGTAAAGAGGGATAAGAGGGAGATTTATTCCACGGGCTAAGCCGAGAATGATGCGAGGGCGGTTTGGGTGGGAATAGATAACAACGAGGGGGGTGGGGTGGCGAACTAAATAAGCTTAATACAGCACTCTATCGTCGCCGACGCGCCGGGTTATTTTCTCCCTGTCCAGGTACTCCAACAATGCCTGGGCGTACTTGCGGCTCGCCCCGAACATATCCCTCACCCCGCCGAGGCTCACCTTGCCGTTGGCTTTAATCTGTGCCGTAATTTTAGCCAGCATCTCGTCGTAGGCTGCCTTCGAGAAAACGACGCTATCGCTGACTTTCACCGCTCTGCCCTGCTCGATGAGCATGGTTAACAGGTCGGGCTCAGGTATAAGCTCGCTGGGGGGCGCGTAAGGGTTGTCCGCCAGGGATTTCAGGAAAATGTCGATTTTCGCCTGCTGTGCCGGGGTCAGCTTCACGCTGTGGGAAGGCAGGCGAAGATAACCGCCTTCTTCGACCAGCTCGCCCCGGCTGATAAGGTTCGCCAGCGCCGCCGCGACATAGCTGCCCAGCTTCAATCGACTCGTCAGTTCCACTTTGGGCATGCCGGTACGGGCCGGGAACCGGCGATGGTATTCCGCCAGCACCGCCGTCGCTTTACCGGCCAGTTGCTCCCAGCCTGACGCCGTTAGCAGTGACCTCTGCTTGCCTTGGCCAATGGCGACCAGGCTTCCCTCTCGGATAAGCGACTCTATAGCCGACCCTGCTTCATCGGCCGGAAGATTGCCCTGCGCTACCAGGGCGGAGAGTTCCAGGGGCTGCTTCGTCTCCAGCAGCGCCATAATCGCCTCTTCGGCGGTGCCCCCTTCCCTCGCCGTCAGATTCCGGATAACCTCGGGGCGAAAGCGCCGCAGTCTTCTGGCCTGGGTATCGATAATCCCGCCGCCGCCCAGCGTTTCCATGGGAGAGCGGATGATGTAGCGGTCGCCTTTTATGGCCGCTACCGGCCTGTCAAGCGTCAGTTGCGCCCAGGTAGAGACTCCCGGCTTGAGTTCGTCCCCTTCCAGCAGGCGTACCTTGGCCATTGTTTCCGCCGCGCCGGTATGAAAGCTGACCGTGGTACCGTGCCGTATCGGACGCTGCAAATACGAGATGAGCTTGAGCTTGACCGTTACCATCCTGGTGGGCTTGAGCCAGCCGGGCTTCGTTACCACGTCGCCGCGCTGCAGCTGGGCGGTATTTACCCCCACTAGGTTGGCCGCCACCCGACTGCCCGGAGTGGCGGTATCGATTTTTGTTTTATGCGTCTGCAGGCCGCGCAGTCGTGATTTCAGGCCGGAGGGCTCAATCCCCACCTCCTGCCCCACCGAAAGCGTGCCGTCAATCAGGGTCCCGGTGACTACCGTGCCGGAGCCGGACATGGTGAAAATTCTGTCGATGGAGAGTCGCGGGCGCCCCAGGTCTTGCCGGGGCTCGGTAGTATCCAGCAATCCATCGATGGCGGCCACCAGCTCCGGCAGTCCCTCGCCGGACAGCGCCGAGACAGACAGAATGTCGGCCCCGGCTATAGACGTTTCGCTGATTATCTCCTCGACTTCCATCCTGACCAGGCTCAGGAGTTCATCGTCCACCAGGTCTTTCTTGGTGATGACGACGATTCCCCGCCGCACCCCGATTAAGTCCAGGATGGCCAGGTGCTCTCTCGTCTGCGGCATGATGCCTTCGTTAGCGGCCACGATGAGCAGGGCGAGGTCGATGCCGCCGACGCCCGCCAGCATGTTCTTGACGAAGCGCTCGTGGCCGGGCACGTCCACGATGCCTACCTCCCGCCCGCTCGGTAGCTTGAGCCAAGCAAAACCGAGGTCGATGGTCATGCCCCGCTCCTTTTCCTCCCGCAGGCGGTCGGGGTCTATCCCGGTGAGTGCCTGAACGAGGACGGATTTACCGTGGTCGATGTGACCGGCCGTACCCAGTACGTACATGATGAAACACTACTACGCTATTTTTGCTGCCCTATTGTGTCCCGCAGCGATTTTATAATAATCTCGTCTTCCTCCGGGAGAACCGTGCGCGGGTCGAGGAGGAGCAAATCTTTGTCGATTCGCCCTATCACCGGCACTTCCCGGAGGCGGAGACGCTCGCTGATTGCCTTGGCCGTGTTCCTGCCGCTCCCGCCGATAGCCACCAGTCTGGTCGGTAGACTCCCACCGGGCAAGCTGCCGCCGCCCACCATGGTCTCCCCCGGTATCACCATGCCCGTACTTCCAACAGCTTTCTTCCAGAGTCCGGCGCGCCGCTCGATATCCTCCAGCGGTGCGGCAATCATACGCCACACCGGGATTTTCGCGGTAGCTTCTTCCTTGAGATAGTGAAGCAGCGTGACTGTTAGGCCGGCCAGCCGCGTCTTGTCGATGCGCACGGCGCGTGCCAGCGGGTGTTTTCTCAGCCTGTCGACGTATTGCTTTTTACCGACGATAATACCTGCCTGCGGCCCGCCCACGAGCTTATCGCCGGAGAAAAAGGTCAGTGCGGCACCGGCGCGTACGCTCTGCTGTACCATGGGTTCCGCGGCGAGTCCATAAACGCTCGTATCCAGGAAGCAGCCGCTGCCGAGGTCGTCCAGCACAAAGATATCGTTCTTTTTACCGATTTCCACCAGTTCTTCCAGGGTGACTTCGCTGGTGAATCCCATCAGGCGGAAATTACTGGAGTGCACCCGCATCAGGGCGGCCGTTCGCTCGGTTATAGCCTGCTCGAAGTCGCGGGCATAGGTGCAGTTGGTCGTCCCCACCTCCACCAGTTTGGCGCCGCTCTGTCTCATGACATCGGGGATGCGAAAGCCGCCGCCGATTTCCACCGCCTGTCCCCGGGAGACGATTACTTCCTTCCGGCGTGTCAGGGCGGTCAGTCCCAGCAGTACCCCTGAGGCGTTGTTGTTGACGACGATGGCTGCCTCGGCGCCGGTAAGCTGGCACAGGAGCCCCTCCACGTGGACGAGTCGCTCCCCCCTGGAGCCGCTTTCCAGCTTGAACTCAAGGTTGGAATATCCCTCGCTGACCGCCTTCATGGTTGCCAGCGACTCCTGGCTGAGGGGGGCGCGGCCCAGGTTAGTATGGATTATCACTCCGGAGGCATTAATAACACGCCGTAGCGTCGGCTTTTCCAGGGCCTCCAGACCGTTCAGCACCGATTTCACTATATCATCCATTGAAGAGCACGGCTTACCCGCCGCAATAGATAGGCGCTCGCTCTCCAGTCGCTGCCGTATCACGCTTACCAGCAGGTCGTGCGGATATCCCACGCTGAGCTTGACCAGCCTTTCGTCGGCAAGCACCTTATCCACGCCGGGCAGTTTCCGAAACTCTGTCTCCACAGGCCTTATTCTACACAATAAACGGCGATACTTCAAAGTTGACAGTGATTTTATTTGATGATAAACTGAATAAAGTTTACTATTTTGGTCAACAATGGAGACTGGATATTGAAGCTTTCCACGAGGGCTAGATACGGCACCAGGGCGCTTCTGGACCTGGCGTGTCATGTAAGCGAAAAACCGGTACAGCTTAAAGACATCGCTGGCCGACAGGATATTTCGCTGCACTACCTGGAGCACATCATCACGCCGCTGGTAGGCGCCGGAATCATCCGGAGTATCCGCGGTGTCCGCGGCGGCCTGCGGCTTACCAGGAACCCGAAAGACGTTAAACTCAGCGAGGTGATTCAACTCCTCGAAGGCGATATGAGGCCGGTGGATTGCATCGATAATCCCGCAAGCTGTGGCCGCGCCGGCTTCTGTGTTACCCGGGATGTCTGGTGTGACGTAACAAAGGCCATCGATGCCGCGCTGGACTCCGTAACCCTTCAGGACCTGCTGGAGAAACAGAAACGAAAAGAAACATCGGTGAAGCGGAGCGCATAATAAATAGGGTATAATTGATATATACAAAACCGGTATAGATTAATTACCATAAGTAAAAAGGGCAGACCTTAAGTGTTTAGCAACCTGAGAGAAGATATTAAAACAGTATTCGCTAAAGACCCGGCCGCCAGGAGCGTTCTCGAGGTTATTTGCTGCTACCCGGGCCTGCATGCCCTGTGGGCGCACCGCGTGGCGCACTTTCTCTGGAGGCACAGGTTCTATCTTATAGCCCGCCTTATTTCCCATATCAGTCGCTTTTTCACGGGAATAGAAATCCACCCCGGCGCCGTTATCGGCCGCCGTTGCTTTATCGACCACGGTTCCGGTGTGGTCATCGGGGAGACCAGCGAAATAGGCGACGATGTTCTGCTGTACCAGGGAGTGGTGCTGGGCGGAACGACCCTGGAAAAGAAAAAACGCCACCCCACCCTGGGCAACGGTGTCGAGATGGGGAGCGGGGCGATAGCCCTGGGGGCGATTACCATCGGCGACGGTGCCCGCGTCGGCTCGAGCTCGGTGGTTATCAGGTCGGTCCCGCCGGGAGTCACGGTCGTGGGTATCCCCGGCAGGGTGGTCACCAAACGCGAGAAACCGGCCATGGACCTGGAGCACGGCAAACTGCCCGACCCTGTTTCCGAGGCTATCAAGGGCATTATGGAAGACCGGCACCGCCTGGAAGAGAGGTTAAAACGGCTGGAGGATTTTCTCGGTAGAGCTGCTGTTGAGCAGGAACCCAGACAAAGTAAAAAACATAGCAAAAATCAACCGGAAGTCCCGTAAAACGGAAGGAGTCAGCATCATGGATAAGTTCAGTCCCGTCGGGGAAAAGGTCATCACCCGCGCCATAGTATCCGAGTTTGCCCGGGAGTTTGATGAGTATGTGGAGAGCGACTGTATCATCGTTGGCGGTGGCCCCAGCGGACTGGTTGCCGGACGCAATATCGCCAGGGCCGGAAAAAAGGTGGTAATCATCGAACGCAATAACTACCTCGGCGGCGGTTTCTGGAGTGGGGGCTACCTCATGCCCAAGGTAACCGTCAGGCACCCCGGCGAAAAACTGCTCGACGAACTGAGCGTGCCTTATAAAATCGTCGCCGAAGGACTGGCCGTCTGCGATGCCCCCCACGCCTGTGCCAGCCTTATTGCCGCCGCCTGCGCCGCCGGCGTTAAAATTATCAATATGACTATGCTCGAAGACCTGGTCGTTAAAGAAGGCCGGGTGTGCGGGGCCGTCATTAACTGGTCGCCGGTGGCCTTCCTGCCGCGCCAGTTAGCCGCCCTCGACCCCGTCGCTATCGAAGCGCCGTTCCTCATCGATGCTACCGGCCACGATGCTACCGTGGTGAAAAAGCTGGAGCAGCGCGGCCTGATAAAGACCAAGGGCGAAGGCGCCCTGTGGATTGAGAAGTCGGAAGACCTTATCGTGGAGCACACCGGGGAGTGTTTTTCCGGCTTAATCGTCACCGGCATGGCGGTCGGCACCGTCTACGGACTGCCCCGGATGGGCCCCACCTTCGGCTCCATGTTCCTCTCTGGCGAGGCCGCGGCTAGAGTTGTCCTCGAGAAATTGAAGTAATGAAGATAGCAGCGGCCATGAGCGGCGGCGTCGATTCTTCCGTGGCCGCGGCTCTGCTCAAAGAAGAAGGGCATGAAGTCACCGGCGTCACCATGCGGTTGATATCGGGGGGCAGCCGCGCCGAAACCTGTGCCGCCGATGTCGCGCGCCGGCTGGGCATTCCCCACCGTGTCATGGACTTTACGGATATCTTTGCCGACCTGGTTATCGCGGACTTCTGCCGGGAGTACCGCCTGGGCCGGACGCCCAATCCCTGTGTCCTCTGCAATAAGTACATCAAGTTCGGTGTTCTGATGGATAAAGCCCGGGAAATGGGTGCCGAATTCATCGCTACTGGGCACCATGCCGGAATCAAGCGGGACGAAAATACCGGGAAATACCTGTTGAAAAAGGGCGCCGATAAACAGAAAGACCAGTCGTATTTCCTCTGCCGACTCAGTCAGGAACAGTTGAGCCGCACCCTCTTTCCCATCGGCGGCCTTACCAAGAGCCGGGTAAAAGCAATCGCCCGCGAGATGAATCTCACCGTTGCCGGCGGGCCGGAAAGCCAGGAAATTTGCTTTATACCCGGCGACGACTACTCCGCGTTCCTGGAAAATCGTCTGACCGAACCTGCCGTGCCGGGGCCCATACTCGATAGTCAGGGAAAACTGCTGGGAGAGCACCGGGGGCTGATATATTACACCGTCGGCCAGCGTAAAGGACTGGGCGTAGCCGCCGCCGAACCGCTTTACGTAATCGCCCTCGACCCCCGCCGAAATGCTGTTATCGTCGGGACGAAAGAGCAGACGTACGGCACGGAGCTGGTGGCCGATAACCTGAACTGGATATCTATTAATAAACCCGAATCCGCCATCAAGGTAAAGGCCGGCATCAGGTACCGCCACCCGGAGGCGGAGGCTGTCGTAAGCCCCCTGGACGGCGACCGCGTTGGTGTGAAGTTTAAAGAGCCGCAGCAATCTATAGCCCCCGGTCAGACGGTCGTTTTTTACCAGGGGAATACCGTCGTCGGCGGGGGCACGATAACGGGACATGGATAATAAAATCCTCAAAAAAGTCGAATACATCAAAGTCGATGTTGGATGCGCCGCGGCTGACGAGAGAATCGTCAGGGAAACCGCCCTGGAGATTCATGTCGACGGTAAGCGTTTCGCCACGGCGATGCTCATGGCCGCCATGGAAAAGGAGTTCGTCATCGGGCACCTCTTCGCTCAGGGGGTCATCAAAGGCGCCGAGGACATCGCGTCGATAGCTATAAAAAATAATATCGCCAAAGTCACGCTGTCTGGAATCAAGAAAGAACCTGCTCTACAGTTAATACGCTCCGCCCTTAAAGTCCGGAAAGAAGACGTGTTCGACTGCGTCCGGGCTATTTTAAAGTCGGAAATTTTCGCCGAGACCGAGACGGTGCATTCCGCCGGGCTTTTCCTCGACGGGAGAGAGGCCGTCTGCATCGCCGAAGACCTGGGTCGTCACCACGCCCTGGACAAGGTAATCGGTTACGGACTGCTCCGTAATGTCGATTTCAGCCGTGTGCTGGCGGCTTCTACGGGCCGAATGCCTGCCGAGATGATTTTCAGGTGCCGCCGCGCCGGTATCCCGGTAATCGCCACCAAGGGGGTCCCCACCAACCTGGCTATAGAAATCGCCGAAAAAGCGGGGATAACCGTCGCCGGGCTGGTCAGGGGCGATACCATGATAGTTTATTGCCACCCGCATAAAATAGAGTAACGCTATGAATCGAGGTGTTTCGATTACAGGCTCGAAAACGATGAGGTGCCGGAAGCTGGCCGGGGGTAAGTTCTCCGCCGGCAGGGTCGGCGTGGTGATTGAAAAAGAGCTGCAAATCTTCGTTAACGGTACGTCCCTGGTTACCGCCTCCATCGTCCCGGCCATGGAAAAGGAGTTCGTCACCGGCTATCTGTTCGGCCAGGGATTTATAAATAGCGTGGCGGAAATATCAACTATAAAGATAGATAATAATGCCGCCAGAGTTATACTCAAAGATACCGGAAGACTATTGCCGGGCGATAAAAATACCAGTTACCGTATCGTCTCCGGGGGTGGACAGTCGGCATTTTCTGATGATACCCGCCTGCCTAAAATACGTTCCGGCATAATAATCGATAAAAACGCGGTCTTCCGGGCGATGAATACCCTGTTCGAGAAATCCGCCATGTACCGCGAGACGGAAGGCGTGCACGCCGGCGGACTCTTTACCGCCGCCGCCGGACCTGTCTGCATAGTTGAGGATATCGGACGGCACAATACCCTGGATAAATTAATCGGCTACGGCCTTATTAATAAAATCGATTTCAGCAATACGATTTTAGCCTCGACCGGCCGCATGTCGTCGGAGATGGTGGCCAAAATCTGCCGGGCCGGAATTCCGGTGGCCGCCACCAAGACGGCCGTAACCGATAGGGGACTGGAAATCGGCGGAAAGTGCGGGCTGACCGTCATCGGTTTTGTCCGGGACATCGGCACCAGGATTAACACGGATATGGAAGTCAGAGTCATCAAAGAGGCGGGCATGAAGATTTACACCGGTGCCGCCAGGGTGGCCTGTGAATAGCAGCATATATGGGGTAAAATAAAAATAGGATCCCCGGAAAACGGAGAGTAGCATGGCTGATAATAGAAACGATTCTCTTGAGGAGAGAATCCTGAAACTGAAAAAGGAAAAGAACGCCGTTATCCTTGTCCATAACTACCAGCGCGGCGAGGTGCAGGATATCGCCGATTTCGCCGGCGATTCGCTGGAACTGAGCCAGATAGCGGCTAAAACCGATGCCGACGTGATTGTCTTCTGCGGCGTCCATTTTATGGCGGAGACATCATCAATTCTCTCCCCAGATAAGACCGTGCTGCTGCCGGATGCCGGCGCGGGATGCCCCATGGCCGATATGATTAACGCCGAGCAACTGCGCCGGAAAAAGAAGGAACTCCCCGGTGCCACCGTGGTTACCTACGTCAACTCCTCCGCGGAAGTTAAGGCAGAATCAGACTACTGCTGTACCTCCGCCAATGGCGTTAAGGTAGTTAATCGCGTTGAAAGCAAGGAAATTCTATTCGTCCCCGACCAGTACCTGGGAAAATTCATTATCTCGAAGACAGGCAAAACAATGACCCTCTGGCCCGGCTACTGTCCTACCCATGTCAATATACTGCCCGAAGATATTGAACGGTGTAAACGCGACTATCCCGGGGCTAAAATAGTCGTGCACCCGGAGTGCCGCCCCGAGGTTATCGCCCTGGCTGATGAAGCCCTCAGCACCAGCGGCATCATACGTTATGCCGCCCGGGAAGACGTCAGCGAGTTGATTGTCGGCACCGAGGTAGGGATATTACACCGGCTCAGGAAAGAGAACCCGGGCAAGAAATTCATCCCGGCTTCCGAAAATGCCATCTGCCATGATATGAAGCTTATCACGCTGGATAAAGTACTGAAGTCGCTGGAGACGTTGACACCCGAGGTAAAAGTGCCGGAAGAGATTCGCGTCAGGGCCAAAGCGGCCGTCAACCGTATGCTGGCCATAGTGTAAGTAAATGGAACACAATTATATCGTCGTTTTCATCACGGCTAAAGACAGAGAAGAGGCTCAGAAGATAGCCAAAACGCTGCTGGTGCGCCGGCAGGCCGCCTGTGTCAATATCGTGCCGGAGGTCAGTTCGCACTTCTGGTGGAAAGATAAGCTCGATTCGGCTAAAGAAAGCCTGCTTATTGTCAAGACTAAGGACACGCTGTTGCCGGACATTATCAGGTCGGCTAAGAAAATAAACAGCTATTCTATCCCGGAAATAATCGCTTTACCCATCGTCGGCGGTAGCCAGGACTACCTCGACTGGATAGATAGTGAGGTAACCTGATACGGGAGGTAGGACGGCATGCTTACCGAAAAAGAATTACAGCGCTACGACCGGCAGATAATGTTGTACGGCTTCGGGGAGGAAGGGCAGGAGAAGCTTAAAAAGGCTAAAGTCTTCATCGCCGGTTCCGGTGGCCTCGGCTCGCCGATAGCCATCTACTTGGCCGCCGCGGGTGTCGGCACGATACGTATTGCCGACCACGATGAGGTGGAACTCAGCAATTTGAATCGGCAGGTGCTGCACTGGGAAGAAGACATCGGTGGGGGGAAAGCCGATTCGGCGTCGAGTAAACTAAAGAAAATGAATATGGATATCAGAGTAGAGTCTATAGCCCGGACGATTACCGGCGCCAATGCAGCGCGGCTCGTGGGCGATTCCGATTTGATCGTCGATGCCATGGACAATCTGCCAACCCGCTATCTGCTGAATAAAACGGCGGTAGAGAAGAGAATACCGTTCATTCACGGCGCCGTTTACGGCTTTGAGGGTAGAGCCATGACGGTCATACCGGGCAAATCGGCCTGTCTCAACTGTATCTATCACGGCGCTACGGCGCCTTCGGAGAAATTCCCGGTTATCGGCACCACCCCGGCAGTTATCGGCTGTATCCAGGCTATTGAGGCCATTAAATATATCGTGGGAATAGGCGAATTACTGACCGACCGTCTGCTCAATTTCGATGCCCTGGGTATGAAATTCACCGAGTTCAAGGTCAAAAGAGACCCCGCCTGCGAGCACTGCGGAAAATTGTAATGTATAGGTAAATAATGAGTGTAGAGATAGAGCTTCCCTCGATTTTCGGTAGGTATACCGAAAACAAGCTGAATTTAAAGGTTGGAGGAAAGACGGTCGGTGAATGCCTTAAAGCGCTGTTCGGGCAGTTCCCCAAACTGAAAGAGTTGCTGCTAAACAAGGAAGGCAAGCTGCAACGCACCTACGATATTTATATCAACGGCGAAAGTTCTTACCCCAGGGAAATGACCAAACCGGTCAGGGACGGCGATAAACTGAATATCGTGTTTATTATCTACGGCGGCTGAACCGCTTAGTGCCGCCGCTCCAGGGAAGCCCTGTCCCAGTCGATTTCCTTCTTACAGACGGGGCATGCCTGCTTCACCGGCACCTTCTGGTGGCATTCTTCACAGTGATACTTTCCCCCCACCTTATAGACACCGAGTCCTTTGCCCTTACCTTTGGCTTTATCCTCGGCCATGCTCCCACTCTCTGTTCCTGAAAATGCCGGGAGCTTGTACCCCGGTTCTGGTTACTGTTTGTTTTTCAGGACATCCTGCTGCGACTGGAAGAGCTGCCGGATGCCCTTTTCCGCCAGGGCCAGCAAATCGTCGATTGCCTGCTTGTTGAAGGGTTTCCCTTCGGCGGTGCCCTGCACCTCGACGAACTCACCTTTGCTGGTCATCACCACGTTAAAGTCCACCGCCGCCTGCGCATCCTCATCATAGCACAGGTCTATCATCATATAGCTGTTAACGATGCCGATACTGGTCGCCGCCACGCTGCTTTTCAGCGGTATCGACGCAATGACGCCCATGTTGCGGAGCGTCTCCATTGCCTTGTAAAGCGCGACGTACGCGCCGGTAATGGCGGCGGTCCGGGTGCCGCCGTCGGCCTGGATGACATCGCAGTCCACTATCAGAGTCCTTTCGCCCAGTTCAGCAAGGTCGGCCACGGCCCGCAGCGAGCGCCCGATGAGACGCTGGATTTCCTGGTTGCGTCCGCCGACTCTCCCGATTGTTGAATCGCGCTGGGTGCGCGTTATCGTGGCGCGCGGCAGCATGGCGTACTCGGCGGTAACCCAGCCGGTGCCGCTCCCCCTGAGGAAATTCGGCACTCTTTCTTCGACGCTGACCGAGCACAGCACATGGGTCTTGCCCAGCTTTATCAGCGCCGAGCCCTCGGCGAAGCTCTGGTAGTCGGGGATTATTTTAATCGGTCGCAGCTCGTCATAGGCACGCCCGTCGATTCTTTTCACGCAAAATCTCCCATTCTGGGTCGTTTAGAGGCCGCTCATGGTGAGCCTGTCGAACCATAGCGGTACGTTTTCTCTGCCCTTCGACAAGCTCAGGGTGAGCGGAAACAAGATTTTTTGCATTGCTAAACGACCTGAAATCCAATCGCGAATACGGTCAGAGTATAACATTGATGGGGGATGATGGCAATTAAGCCGGGTGGATGCGAAGGGATATTCCCGATTAAAAACCCGCCAGGTATTCCTTCAGCCAGCTTAGAGCCGCCTCCGCCGCGCTCCGCTTGTTCTCCTCGCGGCTGCCGTGGAACTCGTGCTTGCGGCTGGTCACCCCGTCCTTATCGGCCATGCCGATATAGAAAAGCCCCACCGCTTTGCCCGGCGTTTCCCGGCCCGGCCCGGCGATGCCGGTATCCGCCAGGCAGATATCCACCCCCATCACCTTTCTCCCCCCCGCCGCCATCTCTTCGGCCACCTGAGGGCTTACAGAGCCATACTTTTCGAGGGTGGCCGCCTTCACGCCGATAACGTTAATCTTGGTCTCGTTGGCGTAAGAGGTGACCGACCCCTTGTAGTAGTCGGAGCTGCCGGGCACGTTGGTAATCAGGTGTGAGAGCAAACCGCCGGTGGCCGACTCCACCACCCCCAGCGTCAACCCCCTCCGCTTTAATAAGTCTGCGATTTCCCGTTCTAAAACCATGACTAGACATACCTCTCCATCAGATTGAACAGCACCTCGTCGAATGCGCCTTCCTCGCTTTTATCGATTCTCTCCATGACCCGCCCGATTTCTTCATGGCGCGCGGTATCGCTAAGGTCGTCAATCTTATTATACACGCCGAGCCGCCGGCCCAGCTTGTAGTTGTCCCTCTCCTCCGGCGGTAGCGACTGGAAACGGCGGATAACCGCCAGAATCTTGTCCTTATCTCCGGGCAGTTTGCCTTCGACCTCCGGCAGCAGGTTCATCATGTGGTCGCTGACGACCTCCGCCCGGCAATCGAGGCTCTCAATCATGAGCTTTATCTCCTCCACTATCTCTTCATCCGTCTGCCTGATAAAATCGCCGCTCACCACGTCGTTATGCAACAGCATTCTGGGCTGGATGGTCAGCGTCCGCAGCCGTATGAAATCGGGGTCGATTTCGTTGAGCACCCTGGCCGTCTCCAGCGCGTGCTCGCGCCACATCTTCTTACCGCCGGTGCCCGGCATGACGTACGTGCACAGGGAGATGCCCGAAGCCATTACGTTCTTCCCCCCTTTTATATGGTCGGCGGCCGTCGCGCCCTTGTCCATGAACTCCAGCACGGGGTCGTAGCCCGACTCCACCCCCATGTGGATTCGAGAAAGCCCCGCCTCCCGCAGTTCCACCAGCTCGTTTAGATTTCTTTGGGCAGCTGTCTTCGACCGCGCGTAGCTGGTGATACGGTCGATGCCGGGGAAGGTCTTTTTCAGGTACTTGATTACCTCGACGAGGCCGGGTGTCTTCATAATCAGGGTGTTGGCGTCCTGGAGGAAGGCGTGCTTCCCGCCGGCGTACATCCACAGGGCGACGTTGCGGGCGGCATCGCTGGAGGCGTTGTTGCATACTATCGCCGCCGCCTCCCGGATATTACCCCCGCCGGATTTCCCGGCAAGCTCGATAATTTCATCGTGAATGGCCCTGGCCGTGTCGATATCCTGCTTTACCTCCCCCACCGACCTCAACTGGAATTTTGAACCCTTGTAGATGGGACAGAACTTGCAGCGATTCCAGGGGCAGTTCCGGGTAACGCGTAACAGCAGCGAGTACGCCTCGCTCGGCGGGCGTATCGGCCCCAGTTCGTAGGAGTCCGTCGGCGCGCCCATCACAGCCATCCGAAAACGTTGCTCCTGATAAAATCGAAGTTGGCGGTTACCTTCTCGGCGCTGGTCACGATGCCCATGTGGCCGGGCAGCAGATATTCGATGTCCAGTCGCGAAAGCGACTCGATGGACTTTTTGAGTTCCTCCCCGTTGCCGCCAGGCAGGTCCACCCGGCCGGTATTCATCTCGAAGAGTACGTCGCCGCAGATAAGCACTTTGTCACGCCGGTTGAAAAAGCAGACGCAGTCCGGCGAATGCCCCGGGGACACTATCATCTCCAGTTCCATATTGTCATTAGCGAGGGTGCTGCCTTCCAGGATATAATCCTCGGTAAGTTCCGGCGGCTCCATGCCGAAGAGTCGGGCGCCGTCAACAACCACGAGCCGGTAGTTTTCTTTCTGAACGGGATGAAGGGCGATTTTTGCCCCGGAAAGTTCTTTAAAGGCCTCGTCGGCGCCGCAGTGGTCGATATGCAGGTGCGTGTTGACGATGATGTTGATGTCTCCGGGGTTGATGCCGTCCTTGCTTAGCCCGTCGATGCGCCCCTGTATATATTCCGGATTGCCGGGGTCGATAATAATGCCGGGTTCGCCCGTGATGATGTAGGCATTGCAGTCCAGCATACCCTGCTCCGGGTAAAAATATAGATTATTTGTCAGTTTCATGCTATATTATCTCCAAACGTGCTGAATAGGATATCCGTTTTCATTATATACTAACGTGGCTGTACGATAAACCGATAAGGAGGTTATCCGATGGGCATATTTGCTGCAATCCTGGGAGGTATCGGCGGACTGTGTGCGATATTCGGCATCGTCACCGTCCTGGAAGTGGTAACGGTAGAGCTTAATGTCGACCTTACTTGGGATTTCTGGTTGATACTGTCGGCAGTGCTTTTCCTGGCCAGTATCGCCGTATCGGTGGGCTGTAAGAAAGAGATGAGCGATTAGCCGCCTCTCATTCTTTCAGGGAAACAAGAGAGTATTTTGATTGTTAACAGCCAGGGTAAAAGCAACTGGTTATTGGTTAAAGTAACTCCCAACGCCGGCCGTAACGAGATTACCGGTTTTACCGATGATGCGCTACGGGTAAAAATCGCCGCACCGCCGGTGAAAGGTAAGGCTAACAAGGAGCTTATCGACTTTCTCAGCCGGGCGCTGGGAGTAAAAAAGTCCTCTTTATCGATTGTTAAAGGCCGGACCGGCCGTAACAAGGTCATCGCCATCGAAGGTATGAGCCGCGACGATATTTTAAGGCATCTGACAGCCTGAACCCTGTAATTTTTATAATCTCAACCTCTTGATTTTTATATGTAACCCACCCTCTGTATCTCACTCCCTTGGATTGAAGGGAGGGAAAATCTTATAAAAGAGGGGCTGGCGCCCCTCTTGGACACCCTGCTCACGTCATTCCCGCGGAAGCGGGAATCCAGTGCGGTAGGGCAGCGGGGACATACCCCACCCTAAGCCGTGGATGGTATGAGGGCGGCTTGGTTGGGAAAAGATATCGGGGGAAAAAGAGAGGGGGCTTTCGCCCCCTCCCGGATTTTTAGAAGTTCACGTTTTTAATTTTGCGTCTTCTTCCTCTTACGCCACCAGGTAAAGTAGAGGATGACCCCGATTATTATCCACACCGGGCTGAAGATACCCAGCCAGATAATGATATCGGCCAGGACTCGGAAAAACCCTACCAGTCCGTTCCAGGCACTACTGGCGATATTACCGGCATCCCAGCCGGGTAGGACGTTTATATACTTTTCCCTTTCGTAAGGGGCTATGTTGCCGCGGTCGTCGGTCACCTTTAGCTTGACGGTGTAGCTGCCGTCGCTATTGTAGGCGTGTACCGGCGCTTCTTCCGTGCTGGTGTTACCGTCGCCAAAATCCCATTCGAAGCTGTAAGGTGTAAAGCCGCCGGCGACCTCCGGAATAAACCGTATCTTCTCGCCTTCCTTCACCGTCCGGGAAGTGGCGTTAAACTCGGCCGTAAGCTTGGACTGCTCCAGGCTTACCTCGATATACGACATGGAAGAACTCTGCTCCAGATACTGCATGCGGCCCTTGGTTCGCTCGATATCCTCCCTGGTATCCACGAGTTCGCGCTGGACTTCCAGTATTTCCTTGACCTCCCCGGCCTTCTCCATCAGCTTGAGCAGCTGCGCCTCGGCAGCCTCTAGATTACGTAGCTTGGCGCTCAGGTCGACGTATTCCTCGGTCACGTCCTGTCCGGACGTGCTCTCCGACCTTACTTCGACCGCCAGCGCCCGCAGCGCTCTCAGGGCGTCGTTAAAGTGATTTGAATCCACGCGGATGGAGATGTTTCCCATCATTCTGTCGCGGTCCTGCCAGCTATTGGAGGCCACGACAAAGCCGTCATAGGTAGCGGCGAGATTGGTAATCTGCTCCATGGCCGAGGCGACATCCACCACCACCAGCGTCATGTATCCGGAGCGGATAATCATGCGTTCGCCGGACCACGCCTGGTCATAACCGACTTCTCTCGGGGGTGTTGTCGGCGCTGGCGCTGGCGCTGGCGCTGGGGCGGGGGCGGGGGCGGGCTTTGGAATACTGATTACTGGAGGCGGTGTTGAGGAATCCCTCCCTCCGAATAGCCCTTCTGATGGCGGCGACTCCACGATAATGCCGCTCTTTCCGGGTGCTGGGGCAGGCACCGGGGCCGGGGACGGCGTGGGAGCCGGTTCCGACTCGGCGCAGGCCGCTGTCCCCAGGACAAGAAAGACCATCAGCAGCCCTGCTATCAACCTTTTCATATCAACCTCCCGTTTTTAAGACGTTCACTATATTATAACGCCAAAAGTGTGGAAAGGTTCGCTGTTTGCGGCACTTTTTTATAAATTTTTCCCGGAATTTTTCAATCGGCGCTGCCTTCGTAGCACCGTATCCTTCTCATCCTCAATATTATAAAGACTTCCTTGCCCACGTCCAGGTTCATCTCCTCGAAGATGTACGACTGTACCTCGGCCATGAGCTTATTGTGGTCCACGTCAATCCAGATTCTCACGGTATTACCGGCGGGCTTGATGGCGGTGATAGTGCCCTGGAATCCGTTGACGCTGAGACCGGGGGGTCTCGTCTCGGAAACATAGATGTGGCGGGGTAAAATAGCTACCTTGCTGACATGCCCGCCGTCGTGGGGAACGGTAAGTTTCAGCCCCCCGCAGCCTACCTCCACGATTCCCTGCCCCAGGTCCCGGTAGTAATCGCAGTCCAGGATATTCGGCGCCCCGATGAAATCGGAGACCCTCTCGCTATGGGGATAGAAGAGCACTCTTTCCGGCTCCGCCACCTGCTCCACGCGTCCGTCGTGGATAACGGCCATCCTATCCGCCATCGCCACCCCCTCCATGAGGTCATGGGTCACGTACACGGTCGTGACTCCCAGGCGCCTTTGAAGTTGCTTTAGCTCGGTTCTTAAGTATTTGGCGGTCTGGGCGTCGAGGCTCGATAGAGGCTCGTCCAGCAGCAGCACTCGCGGCGACGGCGCGATGGCTCTGGCCAGCGCCACCCGCTGCTTTTCCCCGCCGCTCAGCTGCCGGGGATAACGCGAGGCCAGGTGTTTGATATTCATTAAATCGAGCAGTTCGTTTACTCTGGCTTCCACCCGGGATGGCGACCATTCCCGGGCGCTCAAACCGTAAGCTATATTGGCGACGACGTCGAGGTGGGGAAACAGCACCAGCCCCTGGAACAGGTAACCCACCTCTCTTTTGTTCGCCGGCAATCTGTCCACCGGCACACCGTCGAACAGCACCGACCCCTGGTAATCCACCAGCCCGGCGATAACGTTAATCAGGGTGGTCTTACCGGCCCCGTTCGAGCCCAGGACAACCAGGAATTCCCGGTCGTTTATCGTGAGGTTCACCTCCCGGCAGACGTATTTACATATATTCTTAAGCTCTATAGAGGGCACGTTACCTCCATCTGGCGGTCAGTCTGTTTTCCAAGTACTCGAAGAACTTTTCAGAAACGAGGCACATTACGGCCAGTACGATCAGGCATACGATGATAATATCGATGCGAATCAGGTTTTCTGCTTTCATGAGCAGGGCGCCGATGCCGGTAGGGATAGCCACCATCTCGGCGGCGATGATTACCCGCCAGGCCATCCCCGCTTCCAGCCTTAGCCCGGTGAAAATATTGGGCAGGGCCAGCGGCATAACGATGGTAGTCAAAATCTTACTGTCCGATGCTCCCAGTGTCCTGGCCGCTTTAATATAATCGCTATCCACGTTTTTAATGCCGGTAACCGTGTTATAAAGGACGGGGAAAAAGGAACAGATAAATATCAGGGTAATCGGCAGCATCTCGTTGATACCTATCCACAACATCAGCAGGGGTATCCAGCCGAGGGTAGGAATCGGGTAAAACAGGCTGATAACAGGGTTCAGGGCCTTATTAATCACTTTCTTCCACCCCATGACGGTTCCCACCGCGATGCCGGCTACGGAACCCGCGCAGAAACCGATTAGGACCCTGACCAGGCTGCTCAGGAAATTTTCGCCCAGCACCCCGCTGGCGCTGAGTTGATAGAATTCCACCACCACGGTGGAAAAGGGAGGCAGGAAGAAATGACCCGGCAGTATGCCCAGCCTGGCTACCAGCTCCCATAACGCCAGGAACACCGCTACGGGCAAGAACCCCCACCCTGGCCTGAATTTACTGAGTACCTTCACCCTCGAGGAACCTCAAATCAAGAATATCTCCGGCGCTGAAGCGGCTTTTTATATATCCCAGTCCGGCAATATAGTCGATGGTCTCCTGGACCGTCTCCGGGTCAATGCTCATGGTATACTCCATCCGCTGCATGGAACGCAGCAGCACTTCGGGAGTAATGGCTAAACCGGAAGAGATATCGGCTACTTTAGTCGGTAATACTTCGCTGCCGGCCGCCTGCAGCTGCCTGGCGACAACCTCGGCCGCTTCTTCGGGGTGCTGATTCCTCCAGTCGGTGGCCCGCTGCGAGACCTTTATCAGCTTTCTTACCACTTCAGGATGGTCATTTATCAGCTCATCCTTGACCACGAGAACACTGCCCTGCATCTGAGGCCAGATGTCCTGGCTCGTCAGCAGCATTGTAAAGCCGAATTCCTCGGCCATAGTCGCCCACTGCTCCGGCAACATGGCGGCATCCAGCTGACCCATTCTGACAGACATCACCTGCTTGGCTGGATTCATCCGTTGAATATTATTCAGCACTTTAGCTTCGTCGAGATGGTACGTATCGATTATCCTGTGCAGTAACACATCCACGGCGCCGCCTTCCCTCACACAGCCGAGGCGGATATCGGGATTTTCCAGGTCTTTGACCGTCTTTACCTTTTCCGTATTAACCACCAGGCCGTAGCCGTACTTGTGTGTCCCGGCTACCACTTTAATTGGTACTCCGGCGTTGGCATAAGCGTTTATCGCGGGTATCAGGCACACGTAGGCTACCCCGATATCACCCCGGGCCAGAGCCGAAGCCAGAGCCATGCCGGTGGCGTAGCTCTCGTAGGCAGTTAAACTCAGCCCCTCCTCCTCATACCACCCCATATCCTGGCTGATATAAGCGCAGGCGGCGTGGTCCATAAACTCCACCGCCATTCCTATTGGGGCGCCTTCTTCTTGAGCGCAGGCGCCGTTAAGAAAAAGACTGAGAATCCCGGCTAGCAATAATACAAATTTTTTCCCTATCGTAATTCTCCTGACTCTGTTATTGTGCTGGTTCGCTTTCTGGCAGGTTATATTGCCGTCAATATGACGCCATTTAAAATTTTTACATCCCGTAGTCCAGCATCTTGCGTACGCTGGTACGCTTTTCCTTGTACTCTCTGATAATTCTCCGTCCCTCCTCGGTCAAGCGGGCATAACCGCCCTTGGCCCCCCCGGTGGATTTCTCCACCAGCGGCTTCGATGCCAGGCGGTTCATGGCCTCGACCCATAGCCAGGCATTCCGGTACGCCAGTTTCATCGATTTAGCCGCTGCCGATATTGAGCCGAGCTGGTCGATGCGTTCCAGTAGCGTCACCCTTCCCCACCCCATGAACAGCTTGCCGTCCTTTTCCAGCCATACCTTGCTTCTCACCACGACGCCAGCCTCCGGCGTGCGCCCGGAGCGTGTCCCGTGCTTGACCCCGAAATCCGGTATCTTGGCTTCCGTCATCTTTCTTTTTGCCATCTCCTTGGAGTCCCAGACATCTTATATTATCAACAATATAACGCTATGTCAAACACCCGTCGACTCCACTCACATGTAGTTTGTGATAGGGCAATAGTATCGGGTCTCGAACTTTTGTGACATTATTGTGATATTTCGATAATATTTTGTGATTTTTATGTAATTTCCCGGAAAGCTCGTCGTGAGCAAACTCCGAGGTGCTGCTTATGGCTTCACCATACTAAAGTACTGGTATTGTGACTTTTTTGTGACTTTTCGTTGCTGTTTTGTGATGTGGTTGTAATCATGAATATCTATCATATGTAAGATATGCCCGCTTCGTAAAAATCACTTAAAACACACAGGTTATGACTACAGCTAACTGATGAAGGAGAAATCCATGCCCAGAAGAAATGCCAGCGAAAACATCAGGCTAACATCACGGGATATCGCCAGGTATTGCCAGGTCAGTAAAAGCACCGTGCTCGAATGGATAAAAAGTGGGCAATTGAAGGCATTCAGATTACCCAGCGGGCACTATCGCATCGATAAGAGGGACTTCAGAGATTTTCTTGAGAAATGGGATATGCCCGTTAAGGGATGGCCATTCGAATCTGAAAATGATCAGGAAGGAGGTAAAAAATAGAGAGAAAACGAGAACACAATGTTAGTTAGTAACCTGGCTACGAGTAATAGTTACTTTAATCGGGCAGGATGTTCTGGTCAGGAGCAACATACCACGGAAGGAGAGTCAGTTCATGACGGTTGCAAACAACTATCAAATTGACAGGCATACCAGGAAAAGCCATTCGGCGGCTTTCAGCAAGATGGAAGCTATAGCTTGCGGGGTGCGAGCCAGGCTTGAGGAAAATACCGGTTATTCTAAAAAAGTAACCGATGAGACAATTAACGTCGCCCGGTCTCTGGGTGTGGCCGATAGTGAGATCGAAAGGTGGGCGACTCACCACTTGAGCCGCCTCGCTCAGGATACGGAAAGACTACGGGAAATTAAATCGCTTCTCGATAAGGTGTACGGAAACAGGTTCGGTGTGATGACACAAAGAGCACGTTCCTGAAAATACCATATTTTCAGCGTTCGAAACAGGTTAATATTCATCCGATAAACAGCGCGATTAACCGGCCCTGAAGATAGCTCAAAACGGCTATTTACCACGGTTGCTGCCGACTAATCGGGTCATTCGATATTACGTCGCTGTGAGCGACAATCATTTTTCTTTTTAAATTTTCTCCCTTAAGTTCACCATGTTGGCGTGGTTGCCTCATCCCTCCGTTTTTTATACTATAATGATTGATACCGGTATATTCCGGGTACGGAGGGAACAATGCCCGGCATGAGTGGCGCCGAAGCTATGGTGGCATTACTGGTGCGGGAAGGTATCGAGGTGGTCTTCGGACTGCCCGGCGTTCAGATTATGGACGCCGTCGATGCCATCTATCGCTCCAGGAAAATCCGCTGGATATCCACGCGCCACGAACAGACGGCAGCTTTCATGGCTTATGGCTACGCCCGTACCACCGATAAAACAGGCGTGGCCCTGGTGCTGCCCGGTCCGGGCGCCTTGAACACCGTCGCCGCCATCGGTACCGCTTACACGGCGTCGGCGCCGGTACTCCTGATTTCCGGACAGATTGAGAGCCACCACCTTGGTTTCCACCGCGGGGTACTCCACGAACTGGATGAGCAGATTGATATCTTCCGCCACCTGACCAAGTGGTGCGGACGCGCCGTGAAAGCCGAAGATATCCCTCTGGTGCTGGGGGAGGCTTTAAAACAGGTGAAAACCGGCCGCCCGCGTCCCGTGGAAATAGAAGTCCCGTTCGACCTCTGGTCGCAGCCGGTCGGGGTGACTCTGCCCGCTATCGAGGTTGGTCCCACCGTCCAGCCCGGGCTTGAGGAAATTAAGAAGGCGGCCGAACTCCTCGCTAAAGCCAGTCGTCCGCTCATTCTGGCCGGGGGCGGCGCGGCTAAAGCCGACGTATCCTCTGAAATTACCCGGCTTGCCGCTAATCTCAAAGCGCCGGTGGTTATGACCACCGAAGGTCAGGGTGTGATTCACTGCGACCACCCGTTTTGCGCCGGTAACTTCGTCCTCTGGCTGAATCCGGTGTTCAAACAGGCGGATGTTATCCTTGTCGTGGGCAGTCGATTACGCGCCTCCGGTAATACCCGGCTGGAGCTCCGGCCCGACCAGAAGGTGATTCAGATAGACTTCGATGCCGATGAACTGGGCAGGAACCACCGCATCGACCTCGGTATCACCGCCGACGCCCGCGCCGCCCTGGCCGCCATGCTGCAAGAGCTTCCCGGCTCCTCCGCCAGCCACTGGCGGGTGGAGGAGATTGCCGGAATCAGGACCGGGATGAAAACCCGACTTGAAAAGGCGGCGCCGTTGCAGCTGGCTGTTATCCGCTCAATTCATGATGTTCTGCAGGACGATGGTATCATCGTGCCGGATATCACCAATATCGGTTACTGGTGCGATATCGCCTATCCAGTCAATAAACGTTGTACTTACGTTGATTCTTCGTATTTCGCCACGCTGGGATTCGCTTTTCCCACCGCCCTCGGCGCCAAAATTGGCAACCCGGACAAACCCGTAGTCGCCATCTGCGGCGACGGTGGTTTCCCTTACGCTTCCGCGGAGCTGGCAACCGCCGTCCAGGAGGGGATAAATGTGGTTACGCTTATCTTTTCCGATAATGCTTACGGTACGGTCACCGGCATACAGCGCCGGCAGTTCGGGAGCCGGTTCGTCGGCAACAGGCTGCACAATCCCGATTATGCTAAATTCGCTGAAGCGTTCGGTGCTGTCGGTATCAGGCTCTCCAGCCATGAGGAGCTCGCCAGACAACTGAGTCTGGCATTAGAGGCCAACCGCCCGGTGGTCATTGAAATACCGGTGCCCCAGCTGGACACGCCCTGGGACACGCTCACCGATGATAGGTAGTTGACCGTATCCCTCTCTCAGCTTTGCCCCCTGTTGCTTCGTACTCCCTTTAGGTGTTGACAAAAACATAAATGAGATTATAATAGACTGGTTTTGTTTTCGGGGAATCCGCTCATGAGATGGTGGATAAAACTAATAATCGCTTTTGTGTTCGTGGTTTTGGTTGTTTACGTGGGTATATCGGTTTACCTGGGGAATTCTATGACCAGGGTCGAGAGAATACCCGTCGAGGAAAGCCCGGCCGGCATAGCTCTGGAGTATGAAGACATCGAGTTTCCCAGTCGTGATGCCGAGTTGACCATGCGCGGCTGGTATCTTGCGTCCGCTGGCAGCGATTGCATTATTATCATGGTGCACGGCGGGGATATGCACCGGGCCGACCCGGATATTAATATGCTGGGCGTCGCCGCGGGACTGGTAAAACATAAGTATAACGTCCTGATGTTCGACCTGCGGGGTCATGGAGAATCGGATGGCGAAAGGATTTCGGCGGGTTATTTTGAGAAAAACGACCTTCTGGGAGCGGTTGATTTCGCCATCGGCCTCGGCTTCGAGCGTATCGGCGTGCTGGGTTTTTCCATGGGAGGCGCCACGGCCCTCATGGCCGCCGCCGATAGCCCTGATATCGATTGTATCGTGGCCGATAGCTGCTTTGCCGACCTTGCCGATATTATGGAGTGGGAATTCAAGGCGCGTTCCGGATTTCCCGGGTATTTCCTTTCCCCCGTGCTGTCCATGGTCGACCTTCTCTACGGCGTGGACTTTACCGCCGTCAGGCCCGTGGCAGCGGTGCCTTTAATCTCGCCCAGACCGATTCTTTTCATTCATGGCGCGGAAGATACCTTCATACCTCTGGAGCACGCTCACCGACTTTACCAGGCCTCGTCTGGTACTCAAAACGAGCTATGGATTGCCCCCGGCGCCGAGCACGTCAGGGCCTACGTTGCCGACCCTGCCGGGTATATCGACAGGATAACGGCTTTCTTCGATGCAGCGTTGAAATAGAGCGGGATTTCAACCCCCCTTATTCCCCCCACCCGGATAGCCGTCATTTCAAAAAAGGGGAGTACGCCACGAGAGGGGGCGCCAGCCCCCCTATCATTATTCCTCCCCCTCTCCTTCACCCTGCCTCGCAAGGAGAGGGGAACACAGGGGGTGAGGTTAAAAATCATCATTTATAAAGCCACTTGCGGAATACGTACCGGCTGAACCACGGCATCACCGCCCAGGTCAGAATACCCACCAGCAGAGCGGCTACCATTATATTCAAAAGGTAGAAATTCAGCTCTTTAAAGGGAATTTCCAGCAACGGTATGATAATTATCGAAAGCACGTATACCGCTATGAACGTAACGACAGCCATTTTCCATCGAGGCGGCGTCTCCAGCTCCGGGCATTCCGGGATGGAGAACCACGTTTCTAGCCCCGTCGCCTCCTGCCGACTCCTCCGGGAGAAAGTGTCCGCCTCGTGCGATAGCTTCTGGCGGATGTAGGAAGTTTCCCACTGATGCACGGATTTCTCATCTGAGAAACGCAGCACGATATGGTACAGCCCGGACTTCCCCGGCTGCGGTATCAGCATCGTTACCCCCCGGTTCCCCGGCGCCTCTTTAGCCGCCTCCACCAGCTTCCGCACCCACTCGTCGTACTCCTGCTCGTGCCCCGGAAAAACGTTCCGGCTAACCACCACCGTCACGTCCTTCCTGCCCTTCCCGCTCGGTACTATCCTGTCGTTCTCCATGCGCTCACCTCCCGCGGTTCCCTGGTTTATAAGCTCTTATATTAATTATAAAGCCTTGGAAGGAAAAACAAAATCATGGCATCTGTCATTGTGAGCGTAGCGAAGCAATACGTCTATACCCCTCTGACCTTGTATCTCAAATAATATGATAGAATCTCTGTCGGAGGCTGGGTATG
>CAZCOB010000016.1:0-43642 GCA_964500415.1 uncultured Dehalococcoidaceae bacterium
TCCGGGTCGATATTAAAAGCAAAACAGCCCTCGATGGCATCGGTGATAACTCCGTAGTAGGCCCTCTCCACCTGCACTATGTTTTTCTTGTTCTCTTTAGCAAAAGAGAGAAAAGTCTCGGCATCCTTGGCGTTTTGCCCGGCCAGGCTCTCGTAGAACTCTGCCGAGTCGTTTTCGAGTTTCTTCGCGAAGGTGATGCCCTCAGAAGCTGTATGTAATATCATCTACAGTTAACCCCCGTTATTAAAACCACCTTTGAATAACCACTTTACTTTCCGTGAAGAAGCGGACCGCTTCCCTCCCCTGCGTGTGTAGCACGCCGTAGAACGAATCCTTCATACCGCTGAAGGGGAAGAAGGCCATGGGCGCCACAATCCCGATATTGATGCCTACGTTGCCGCTGGTAACGTTGTACTGATACTCCCGGGCGCTTTTTCCGCTGGTCGTAAAGATAGAGTTGCCGTTGCCGAACGCATTCGCGTTAGCGATTTCTATCGCTTCGTCAAGGTCTTTCACGCGCATGATAGACATTACTGGCCCGAAGATTTCTTCGGAGCCGATTTTCATATCCGGCGTGACGTTTTCGAAGACAGTCGGGCCGAGGAAACATGTGTCCGGGTAGTCACCCGCAATCTGGAAATCTCCCCTGCCGTCAAGCAAGAGTTTAGCCCCTTGCTGGATACCGCTCTCTATGTATCCTATGATTCTGGCCTTCTTCTCTATATCACGCACCGGCCCCATCTGCACCGATTCGTCGAGTCCGTAACCGATCCTTATGCTGGAAATCTGGGCGATAACCTTATCTACGAAGCTCTTGTAGAACGCATCGTCTTCCCCAACGATGACGGCATTAGCAGCCGATAAACAACGCTGACCGGTATTGCCGAAGAAAGAGGTCATCATAGCCGCTACGGTCCTGTCCACATCGCAGTCGGGCATGATGGTCATGAAGTTCTTGGCGCTGGCCTGAGCAATATACCTCTTGCCTGTCTCACCACACTTCCTGCAGATAACGTCTCTCGCTGTCGAAGTGCGCCCGACGAATGCTATTCCCTTAACATCCGGATGTTCCAGCATATGGCCGACCACAGCCTTTTCGCCATTGACTACGTTCCATACTCCGGGTGGGAACCCGGCTTCTTCTACCAGCTCGGCCAGCCTCATTTGACTGTTGGGGACCTCTGGCGAGGGCTTAACAATGACGCAGTTCCCGGTAGCCACCGCGTACGGCGCCGACCATAGCGGAATCATAAACGGGAAGTTAAAAGGACCGATAATACCGAAAACTCCCAGGGGCGTCGGAATTACCCACTCGTCGATACCGTGGGCGATATCCTCCGAATAATACCCCTGCATCAATGTGGGAATACCGCAGGCAACCTCGACGTTCTCAATGCCGCGCCGGGTCTCGCCCCTGGATTCGTCGATGGTCTTGCCGTGCTCCTGCGTCTGGATTCTACTGACTTCCTCAAAGTTCTCTTCCAGCAGCTCTTTTAACCGGAAGAGATACCTCGCCCTGGCTACCGGAGGCGTCCTGCGCCAGTCTTGGAATGCCTCTTTGGCCGCTTCCACAGCGGCACCCATCTCTTCGCCCGTCGAGATGGGCACTCGGGCTATCGTCTCGTACCTGGCAGGATTAACCACGTCGACGACTTCACCCTTGGATTCTACCCACTCCCCGTTGATATAATTCTTAAGGGTTCTTACTTCTTTGATTGGTTCTTCCAGAAGAGCCATATTACATACCTCTCCTCATCAAATTTTGTATGAGTCACGGATTCATCAGTCTCACCGCGGGGATATTATTCCCCGCAGGCTATCTTCCTTATTCCATGTCAACCCATTGGATAAGTAATACACCCGCTCAGGCGATGCTATTCATCCGGGTCGTCCAGGGTACGGTAATACCCATCCCCGAGGTCGTTAGGATTGAAGGTCTCCTTGAACTTACGCTGGTAGCGAAACGCCTCCGGCTGGGCCGCCTCCCCCAGTATGCGGTCGCGTATTTCCTTGGGGGTCGTCCTTCCGTTGGACCACCTGGCGTAATCGTTCATTTTTTCCATGCCGGGGCCCCAGCCCTTTTCCATGCCGAACTTGGCGACAGCGTTAAAGAAATCCAGGGTCCCTTCCGTCGATTCCTTATCAGCCGGGTCGAAATGGGTGAAGTTCTCCCACAGCGAATGACCGCCCCCTCCCATGCCACCTATGCCTCCCATCATGCCGTCGCCGCCGGCGGCGACGATATTGCCCTTCTTTTCCCATTCCTCCTTGAAGGCCGTCGCCTGTTCGACCCGCGCCGGTTCGCCCGAAGTCCCGAAGTCCGGCGTGCCCCCCAGCCCGAAACAGCCGTCGTAGCCGCCTCCGTAGACGAGGTTCAGGTTCTTGTGCCCCAGCCTTATCATGTAGAGGAGCGACCAGTTATACAGGTCCGGTTCCAGCATTCCCTTTACCTTCCAGCCTCCGGTCTCCTCCAGGATTTTATCCAATGCCTTATCCTGCCATTCGATATCCCCCGGCGTCATGCCCGCCAGGACAATCTGGTAGTCGCGCTTCATATCTTCGGTCATTTTCTGTACTTCCGGGTCCCTGAGAAGTTCCTCGATGTCACCGAGGGTCTTGGTGGGGTCGGATAGTATTTTTACCATGGCGCCCTTCAGGTCTCGGCCGAACATGTTGAACTGCCGGTGAGCCACGTAGCCGATGCCAGCATCGAACACCAGGTAACAGGAATCGGCCCACGCCTTCCAGGACGGAAAGCCCAGGGTGTACACCCTCAGGTTGTCCGGCAGCACCGCTTTGTAGGCGGGCGGTTTCCCCTCGACGGGCAGCGGGGCAGGTCCGGGCCAAGGATAGAGCTTGATGGCGCACTTGGTGAATACGCCCATCGCACCGTTGGTCCCCACCATGCCCCTGACGAGTCCCTTCAGGCTGGGACCGGGTCCGTCGCAGCAGAACCAGCCCAGTCCGGAGCCCGCCGAGCCTACCCTCAATAATTCACCGTCAGGCATAACCCATTCCACGCCGAGTAGATTCTCATTGTGATGACCCATGTAAAGGGTGTCCGGCCCCAGGCCGCCTAAAGCGGTTGCGCTGGCAAGGCAGGAGCAACTGGCGCCGGGGCCGTGGATATGGGTATTCAGACCCACCTTCATCGCTTCGGCCTGAAGCGTCGCCCCGATGACATGCGGCTCGACCACCGCATAGTTATTTTTATCATCGATTTCCAGGATTCTGTCCATCCGTCTCATATCGAGCTGGATGGTGTCATCCTCCAGAGGATACCCCCAGGCCGACCAGAAAGTGCTGGAGGGTTTAAATTTTACCTTGTATTTGTTGCATAATTTGACGATGGCCTGGACTTCTTCGGCGCTTCCCGGCAGCAGGACCGCCACACCCCTGGGCGTGTACACCCGGTAATAAGGGCCGATGTGAATGGCGGTATGAGACAGCGGGTACCGGTAACAATCCAGTACCGCCGGGTCGTCGGAGATGTTTTGTGAACCCACAATATCTTCCAGTTCTCGATAGGCTTCCCTCGATAGTGCCATGTCTCAATCCTTCCCTTGTTAAATTGCCTGTTTCACCAGGTCAGTAACATCGAAGACCTTCATTTTCCCATCCGTGCCGTTGATGGCATCGATAAAGTTGCGCTCGCACCACGGGCAGGCACTCACGATTGCCTCGGCACCCGTCGACTGCGCTTCCTCGATTCTCTCTACCGCCGTCCAGTTCGAAAAGTCAGGATAGGCTTCTCTTACCCCGCCGCCGGCGCCGCAGCACCAGGCATACTCCCTGATTCTCTCCATTTCCACCAGCTCCAGGCCGGGGATACTCTTTAGCACGTCTCTCGGCGGGTCATAGACACCCCAGGCCCCGTTGTACCTGGGTCTCCTTGGTTCATAGACCACTATCTGGTTCTTGACTTTCTTCTCTTTGCCTTCCCAGGGTATGTAAGGTTCTCCCTGCCTGCCCAGGTGGCAGGGGTCATGGTAGGTAACGCGCATCGGCACTTTCTTACTGAATTTAATCTTGCCTTCTTTAATGAGACGGTCGAGATACTGCACGGTATGGAGTACCTCGAACTCCGCCCCCAGGGCGGGATAAAGACGCAAGAACGCATGATAGCAGTCGGCACAGGAGGTCACCACCGTCTTGACACCGGCCGCCGTCCAGGCCTTGATGGTACTTTCCGCCAGCCTGGTAAAATCGTCTTTATAGCCCATGTCATAGACTCTGCCGCCGCAACAGGACTCGTTTGCTCCCATGATGCCGATATCAACGCCGGCGTCCTTCAGAAGCGTTACGGCTGTCCTGGCTTTCTCCTGAAGCTCTTCGTCGTAGCTGAACCGGCAGCCGGCATGGAAGAGGACCTCCGCCTTCTCAGCGGGGATACGCTTGACATCCAGTCCTTCGGCCCAGTCGCCGCCTTCGGTTCCTGGTTTCATCATCATGTTGTTTTCTTTGCGGAGATGGTCGATAACGGTGGTAAATTGCGGTAACACCTTGCCGTCCTCAACCAGCCTGAATTTCAGCTCTCGTATCATTTCCAGGGGCTCCAGGTTATAGCGGCAAATCTTATCGGAAACATCACAGGACCCGCAGGTCGTGCATTTGTAGACTATATCTACCACTCTGTCGGTATAAGTGCTCTGTCCGTTGATAAGTGACAGCGCCACGGCATACCGCCCCCGCGCGCAGTAACTCATGAAATTATTATAGGCTATGCTGGGACAGCCCTTGGCGAACCTCCAGCTCTTTACCTGGTCAAAGGGAATCCACTTACAGTATGAGCACTGGCTGCACCTTTCCATATCAGCCTTATAGTCTTCTAGCGCCAATTTCTCATGCCTTCTTTCTTTGTTTTTCTTGCGTTTAAAAGCACAATTTACCCGGGTTCATCACATTGTTAGGGTCGAATATCCCTTTGAGCTTTTTCAATACCATCGTAGTCTGTTTATCCCGGCTGTAGGCCATATCCGCCCAGATGCCGTAAGGTCGGGAGAAGAAAGCCCCCTGCTCAATTAACGCCTCACTGGCCCTGGTCAAGAGTTGCTGCATTTTAGCTGCTTCTTTCGCGTTATCCCGTTCGAAGGGAAGGATAAATTCACAATGCACATTGGGACCCTGGTGTAGCGGCTGGATGTAAACACCGATTTCCGTGGCCGGGTATCCGTTTGCTCCCGCCACCGAATTCATCGTCTCGATGAACTCAGGAGTCCGGTTGAGAGTAGTGATAAAGAGGATTTCCTGGTATCCCGCTTTATAGCCGAGTTTCCAGTAGGGTTCCCGTGACGGGTTGAGAACAGCTTTAAGCACGTCATCACTCTTGGCTCCCGGTGCTGCCGGTTCGAGTTTAAGGCCGAATTTCCGGGCAATATCCGCGATGTCTTTCTCCTGATACGCAACCCTCTCCGCGGGCAGTATGCTGCGCCCGGCTATTCCCACCAGAACAACCCAGGGTGGGAGCTTCTTAATAAGAGCCTTAACGGTATCGGGGCTATCCCCGAGGATATACGCCAAGCTCGTGTTATTCAATAAGAAAAGTTCATCGGCAAATCTGAACTTCAGGAGCTGGTAGGTAAAATCAAACAGTTCTTGAGGCTTCCGGCCTGGAACGAAGAAGAGCTTGTGCGGTGCGGGCAATAACTCGCACTTTACCGATGCCCAGGTCACAATCCCCATGCTTCCCTGGGCGCCAGAAACAAACCTGTAAAAGTCCGCCTGCCCCGGACCCGTAGCGCCTGCCGCTGCCTGCTTCCTTAACCAGGCCTCCTCCATCGATGTCCAGTTACCAGCATCCCCGGTTACCAGCTTCTTTCCGTCTCCCCAGATTATCTCGGTACACCTCAGCGGGTCGAGTGACGCCCACAGTTGCCGCGGTATCAGGGTGGGTTCTCTTTCCAGCAAACTGGCCACTACCGATTTACTTGCCCGCGGGAGCAACGGTGTGGTGAGCCTCAGGCCTTCTTTAGCCAGCTCGGGCTGGAGCTTGAGGTAGGTTACTCCCGGCTCAATCATGGCCACCCTGTTTCTGCGATCGATTCTCATAATTTTTTCCATCCCGCTCAGGTCTACAATGACCGCCCCCGGTACACTGGGGACAGTGTCACCACGAAAATGGGGTGGCCCGGAACTCACCGGAACCAGCGGCGTGGCGGCTTTATTGGCCCACTTGACTATTTCCTGAACCTCTTCACTGCTCTTAGGCTGTACAACCACCCGGGGCTTCACTGGCTTGACAAAGCTCAAATCCCTGGAATAGGCATCCAGCGTTTTAGTATCGTCGAAAACGTATTTCGGACCTAATATATCGGCCAATTCTTCTTTTGGTGCCATCCTTCTTCCGCCCACTCCTTTCAGATATTTGACACCTGACTCTCAGGTCTCTGCCTGTGACGTCCGTATCTAATCGCAATTATTTGCAGCTGGTAATAACTGGCTGGACTGCATTAAAACGACAGTACGATGTTTAAGTATTTACAGGAAAAATGAATGAACTATGAGATTGTATACCCCGACACTATTATTTGTCAAACCAATTCCTTCCTCCGGCTACAACTGATTTGAATCTCACCATTAAAAGGGTTGACCTGATTACCTTGCAGGTCTATAATTCTTATAATTAGAAATAAGGTACGGAGGTGGTAAAGGCGATGAAAATTAAGCTAATCATGGGAGGTCTGATTCTTCTTCTGGCGCTGTCTCTGCTCGCCTGCTCATCGGGGACAACCAGTGATTCCACACAGCCTGCCAAAAAGACGACTTCTTACGCAGCTGCGACCACCGTGGCGTATTATACCTGTAACGACTTTGAGTCCAACCCGAACATTACGGATGAAATTTCATTTACACATAACAAAGGCGTAACGGTAATACTGTGCTCCAATCGGTCGACCGGCTTCCAGTGGAATGAGGAACCGCAGATAAGCGACACCTCAGTAGTAGTACAGACAAGCCATAAGTATGTCGCACCCATCGGCAAGGAGGTCGGAGTTGCGGGTACGGAGAAATTCGTCTTCAACGGGGTGAATCCGGGCACCGCTACCATATATCTGGAATACAGCCGACCCGGCGAAGATGGCGAGCCAGAATGGACGTGCACCCTGAATATTACCATAAAGTAGGCAGCTTTCGGGGAGCGGTGATAATGAAGATGCCGGGGAATCTCTCTAAGAGGGAGCCCCCCGGCATTATTTTCGCATACTTAGACCGGATGTTTACAGCCCGTATTCCCCCCACCTCTTTTCCACCAGTGCCTCGGTCTCTGGACGGGAATAGTGACAGTTCGGTGGAAATCTCTGGTTATTCCACTCCTCGCGAATCGGATGCATTTGCCAGTCCGTAGTCGCATCGATGAGTAATTTACTGGTCACGGCAGCCCCGTATTCCAGCTCGGCCCTCAGGTCATAGGGTATGTGCACGTCGATGGGCGACCCCATATATAAGGGATAAACAACTAAATCCCGGTTAAAATCCACCTTATGATGCATGGCGGCGATGAGCGCCGCGGGGTTACGGATGTCCACATCCTCCTCAACTACCATCAATATATTAAAGGGGTGGCCGGCGAATTTGGACCCCCACAGAGCGGCGGCTATTTGCCTAGCCTGGCCCTGATAAGTCTTGTGAATCTTGACCGCTGATATCGGCCCGGTCGTAACATCAAGCACTCCGGGGATTTCATGGGCCTCGAGGATATTCCAGTTAGCCACCGACATCATGTTACTGACCGCCGCCCTGATTTCGGTAACCCCTTCTTTAGTGCCCACCAGCGAACCACGGAAAATGGCGTCGTTCCTGTGCGTAATGCAGGTGACTTCCACCACCGGCCGCTTTCTGGCTTCCCCGTAGAATCCCGACCCCTCACCGAAAGGCCCTTCAATTTCGTAGGTGCTCGGGTCGGGGGACATAAAACCTTCAACCACAATCTCGGCGGAAGCGGGCACTTCGATATCGGAAGTCTCACACTTGACAAGCTCCACAGGCTCTTGCCTCAACGCTCCGGCCAGTTCATACTCGGGCCCGACGACAGGACTGCCGGCGACCACTATTAAAGTGGGGTCCCAGCCGTATACAAAGGCCACCGGCATCGGTTTCCCCATCTCCTGGTACTTACTATACGTAATACCCCAGTCCTTCATCGGCATCAACAGCACGCCTATCTTGTTCTTACTCAATATCGTGCCCCGGTAAACGCCGGCATTATTCTGTCCGGTATCAGGGTCTCTGGTGACGGTAGCGTTAAACGTGTTGATATAGCGTCCGTTATCAAGCGGGTGCCACTTGGGGACCGGTATCTCGAAAAGGTCTACGTCTTTACCCCTGATGATGTTTTCCTTGACCGGCCCTGTCTTGACCCTCACCGGTTCCAGCGGTTTCTTCATCCTCTTTCTAATCGTCCGAACAGTCTCGGCAGGGGGTGTATCCTTGGGCAGGCCGAGCATGAGGTTGACCCGTGACTGCGTTCCCAGGCCATTGGTAAATAGCTTCCTTGAAAACGTAGCTCCGTGGTCTTTGATATTCTCAAATAGCAGCGCCGGGCCGCTTTGTATATATACCTTCCTGATAATTTGAGATATCTCATCATCCCAGTCCACCTTCGCGGTTATTCTCTTTAACTCGCCCTCAGCATCCAGCTGGGCCATCCATGCTCGCAAATCTCGGTCTGGCACTGTCATACCTCCTGAAATAGTAAAATATTAACCTGTTGAGCATCTATTTGTAGACGCCGTATTCCTTGGTGTAATCAATCATCGCCTTAAGATTCTCGGGCCTTACCTTGTCAATCGCCGCCCCGTTAGCCATAATATAACCGCCGCCGGGGGCGCAGGTCTCGATGAGCTCCCGGCATCTTTCCTTTACCTGCTCGGGCGTGCCGGTAATCAGCAGTGAGGAAGACACGTTGCCGCTTATGCAGGCGACATCACCCAGTATTTCCTTCGCCCTGGCCATGTCCGTAAGGTCGAACGTCCAGGCAGTCTTACCTTTAGGTACGTCCCTGATAACTTCCAGGCGCGAGTTATAGCCGCCCTCGACGAAGGGAAACGGGATGCAGCCCTCATCAATCAACCCCATGAAAACCTTTCTCAAGGTAGGCCAGTAGAAGGTCTTGAACTGTTCATCGGAGAGGAAACCATCAGCTCCCTTATGCAGCGGCATAAACACCAGGGGATTTCCGTTCATCCTTGCCATGGACACCCCCATATTAATCATAATCGGTGTTATTACCTCCAGAGCCTGGAGGAGTTTCGCGGGTTGCCGGTACATGTCCACCATTACCCCCTTGGTGCCCCTAAGCGTATCACCGATGACGTCAAAGGGTGCCTTGGAAAGGCCGCCGAGGAAACCGGGAAATCCGGCGGCTGCCATTTCATGACTGAAACCGCTGACCGCCCCCATCCATTTCATGGTTTCCGCCCCCGCCTCAAAAAGGGTTTTATAGGCAGCCTGAACATCAGGCATGGCAAACGGCATCACATAGGAACCGAACGAGCCCTCCTGGACATTGGTAGGGCTTTGCAGCATCCTTAAAGGCTCCAGGGCGCCGCATATGCGAGGTAAGTAGGTGCTGTTCCAGAAATGTGACGGGTCCTGAATCAAGGCGTCATATTCATCCGCCATCATGTATTCGCTTTCAATGCACTGGTAGGTATTTTCGGGCGGGACTCCATGCCCGGGCCAGGCGTATAGCTTCACGTCAAGGATTTCAAAGAGCCTTCCCGAACCAGCGAAAAACGCTCCGGGGTTCGCATCCGGCTCAAAGTCCATGACGAATTTTCCTATCGCCATGGTGAGCTTTTCGTAGTCATACATCATATCATGCGGTGTCAGGCCTACATAATAAGCGGGGAAAAAGTTAACAATAGAGAAGACAGGCACCCTGTCCGGTATCTTCTTCAATTGAACCGCGTGTTTTACCCGCGTTACTCTCTCCTTGTATAACTTCTCGGCTTCGGGACTGGCAAACTCCACGCCCTGTGGCGAAAGCCACGAATTAAACATGGCCTCCTCCTTTTCATCCGGCGACACCCCTGCCTTTTGCTCTTCCATTTTTACTTACCTCCTCTTGCTTGATAATCAAACCGTAAATAACAGGCCGCGTTTCTAAACATACCCTAAGCAGTATTAAACACATGGCAGGAGGCTGTCAATATTCCGTCTCGGCGTCCTGCAGCCAGCACCCGGTTGGCGGGTAAAATAAGGAAAAGGCTCCGGAGGTATAATATCCTCCGAAGCCCCGTCCATTGTCAATAAAGCTTTAACCTTACTACTGCGTCGAATATTTTTCTACAAGGGCCTGCCAGGTCGAGAGGACCCTGTCGGTAACCTCTTCGCTATAGCCCATGTCATGACACATATCAGCCCAGGTGGGGAATGCGTACATTCGAGCTGCATCGTCCCATAGCGCCGATTGCTCCGGAGTGGGAGTGTTGATAATAATGCCCGAAGCTTCGATGGCAGGTGTGCTATGTACAGTCTCATCATACATACCCTGGGCGCATACGACCATAGCATCTTCCCACGTTTGGTCGAATATCGCCTGGTCTGCCGGAGGCAGAGAAGCGTAGAATTCGTGACTTGTCAGGATGAGCAGGCTCCCTGCCGAGAAGGTCTGTTTCAGGATATAGTCACAAAGGTCGAACATGTTGTAAGGGCCTATCATGGCATAGGTCATGATAGCGGCATCCGTTACACCCTTCTGCATGTTATCGTACGCTTGAGGAGGTATCTGGAAGACGCCGGCCGCGTCGAAAGCAGACATCATATCCGCCAAGGCGCCCAACGCACCGCCGACCTTCAGGCCTTCAATGTCTTCCGGCACGAATACCTCTTTATCAGCGGTAATGAGGTAACCGGGGTCGATTTCAAGGGCTTTAACTAAGTGGTAATCTTCGAACTCAGCGCCTACTTCCGGTATCTTATAAAACTCTATCAGGGCATCGAATGATGCCATGAATTCCTCAAAGGCAACCCCTTTCTTGTGGAACGAGAGCGTGGGGAGACCGGTAACTGAGGCCAGCGGGAAACTGGCCATCTGGCTCCCGGTAGAAGTCATATTGACTTCAACCACTCCTGCTTTTACGGCATCCAGAGAGCCTTCATCCGGCAGCAGGGCCGAAAATCCGTAAGTTTCCACAACATAGCGACCTTCGGTCCGCTTCTCGAACTCATCCGCCCACCACTCAAAGCCCACGCCTACAGCCGAGAACGGAGGCATCGTGTAATTAAATTTAATTATCCTTACCTCTGGCGCTGGTGCTGGTTCAGGTTCCGGCTCTGGCGCAGGTGCTGGTGCTGGTTCCGGCTCCGGCTCCGGTGCAGGCGCGGGGGCCGGCTCCGGTGCAGGCGCGGGGGCCGGCTCCGGTGCAGGCGCAGGGGCCGGCTCCGGCTCGGCACAGGCCGCCAGCAGCAGCGACGCCAGCAGAACAACACTGAGAATCACAATCATTAAGTTTCTTTTCTTCATCTTTCCTCCTTTTTAGTTAAGTTAAAAATAATATAGCTGCTTACCCGGCTATACATTTACACTTCAACACCTCCTTTTATTAAATTTTATAATAATGCATATATTAACATGCAGAATAATTCTATATGTTAAGTTAATTCACACTTTATAATTATTTCCTGTTTCTGTCAAGCCCTTTTTAGCCTCAATACCAACTAAAGTATTAAAACTCGGTAAATACGCACCGCTGCGTGCTATTTTTAGTAATAATCCGGATGCAAAGTAGCTACTTCAAAAAGGTCTTGCTAAATTATTTATAGGGGTGTATAATTGCGTCAATCAAGCTGTTTTTATGCATTTTCACTGATAGAAATGAGGTATATAAGCATATAGAAAAATAAGGGGATAATTAGACTGATACAGTGTTTTCTATCACATCGTTGACAGTTGAATATTTCTAATGTATATAGTACATTAATTATATTATTTAGGCTCCAGGTAGTACACCTGACTCTACCCGTCTGATACCAGTTAGCGTAGGGGGCAAGTTGCAGGAACAAGAAGAGCGAGTATTATTACGGTGCGGTAAGATAATACTGAGAACCAGCAGGGTGATGGCTATTATAGCGGCCGTAGTACTCGCTATCATGATGTTTCTCACCGTTGCCGATGTTTGCGGTCGTAATCTTTTTCTTAAACCGATAGAAGGCACCTACGAACTCGTGGGGATTATGCTGGTTATAGCCGGATGCCTGGGTTTGGGCTACTGCCAGCTAAACCTGGGGAATATCAGGATTACGGTAATTTCTGACATCATGCCTCCCAGAGGACAGGCTATTATTTTGCTCATTGCTTATATCATAGCCGCCGTTTGCTGCGGCATGATATGCTGGCAGGGGGGAATACGGGCCTGGGAATATATCTTCAAGCAATTTGGCGGTATTATTGTTACTTTGAAAGTACCGTTATGGCCCTTTATGATGCTGCTGGCCGTAGGTTTCGGCTGGGCATGTCTAATATTTCTTATAGATATTTATCTGATGGCTAAAGAGGTATTCAGGCGTGGGTCAAACTGAGATAGGTTTAATCGGCATCGCCGCTGTCCTGATAATCCTGTTAATGGGAGTGCATGTCGGTTTCGGACTGATTATCGTAGGTTTTATCGGTTACGGACTCATTAACGGATTTCATGGCGCCATCGCCAATCTTGCCATACTGACGTTTTCCAGGCTTAACGATTACCACTTCGCCGTGCTACCGCTCTTCCTGCTCATGGGCTCATTCGTTGCCAACAGCGGGATAGGCAGGGAGGCGTATCAGATGGCCCGTTCCTGGCTCGGGCAGCTAAAAGGCGGCCTGGCTATGGCGACGGTTTTTGCCTGCGCTCTTATCGCTGCCTGTGCCGGTACCAGCGGCGTCGGGGCGATACTCATGGGCCAGGTCGCCTACCCGGAGATGAAAAAACTCGGGTATAGCAGGATGATGTCCGCCGGATGCATCGCGGCCGGCGGCACCATGGGGATTTTAATACCACCGAGCATGGGATTTGTCCTTATCGGCATCCTCACAGAGCTGTCTATCGGCAGACTATTCATGGCCGGAATAATCCCCGGTATTCTTGAGGCATTGTTCTATGTCATTACCATCATGCTTATGTGCAGGTTTAGTCCGAAGCTGGCCCCGGCATCGATTAAAACCACATGGAAGGAGAAAGGGACTTCAGTAAAGTTGACCTGGCCGATATTGCTCCTGTTTGTCCTGATAATGGGTGGCATTTACGGCGGCATCTTCACCCCAACAGAGGCCGGCGGCATCGGGGCCTTCGGGGCGCTGGCTATCGGTCTGGCCAAGAGACAGTTAGGGCTTCACGGTATCTGGGATTCCCTGATGGAATGCGCCAGGCTGGTCGCTATGATTGTCGTTATGCTCGTTGGCGCCTACATGTTCAATGCCTTCCTGGCTACAACCCAGATTCCCACTACCATCAGCGAGTTTATCTCAGGACTGCCGGTACATCCCATGGTTATCCTGATTGCCATTATCATCTTTTATATTATATGCGGTATGTTCTTTGATGTTATTGCCGTGCTGGTACTTACTATTCCCATCATATACCCCCTGGTAGAATCACTTGGATTCAACCTTATATGGTACAGCGTGATTATGGTTAGAATTATCGAGATAGGTCAGATAACACCGCCTTTCGGCATTAATTTGTTTATCCTTACGGGTGTCATTAATGAGCCCCTTGGCGTCCTCTACCGTGGCGTAATTCCGTTCGTCATAGCCGACATATGCCATGTTGCCCTGCTGGTGGCTATACCTTCGCTCAGTACTTTCCTGCCCAGTATGATGTGACCTGTTACTCTACCGGGGAATAATATCTTTCAGAGCTAAAATCCCTCGAATCGGTAAAGATATTTCGGGGGATTTTACTTTCAAGCTAACCAGGTTGCTAGCGAAGCTCATCACGAGTAGAATGTAGATATAATTTTTATTCGTCAAATAAAGGAATTAGTAATGGCCCGGGGATACATGGAAAAACTGCTATTCGTCAATCTCTCTACGGGAGAAATGAAGGTAGAGCCGCTTGATGAGAATCTCTGTCGGGATTTCGTTGGTGGTTACGGCATCGGCGCCAGGATTCTATACAGTCGGCAGAAAGGCGGCGTCGACGCGCTGGGGCCGGAGAATACCCTCGGTATGATTACGGGTCCGCTTACCGGCACCCCGGCTATTACCGGCTGCCGCTTCGAGGTGGTGGGGAAATCGCCGCTTACCGGCGGCTGGGGAGACGCCAACGCCGGGGGGTTTTTCGGCCCCAACCTGAAATTCGCCGGCTACGACGGGGTATTTATCACCGGTATTTCCGAAAAGCCCGTTTACCTGCTTATCGATAACGGCAAAGCCGAACTGAAGGACGCCGCTCATCTCTGGGGAAAAAGCACCTTTGAAACCGATGATATACTTAAGTCCGAACACGGTAAAACGGCCAGGGCGGTCAGCATCGGGCCGGGCGGGGAGAAGCGTTCTCTCATTGCCTGCATGATGAACTACGGAGGAGATGCGGTCGGGCGTTCCGGTCTGGGGGCGGTAATGGGCTCCAAGATGCTCAAGGCGGTGGTGGTTAGGGGCGATATGCAAGTGCCCGTGGCCGATATCGATGCCGTTAACCGATTAAGAAAGGAACATATGGCCGAGATAAAAGGGCCCGGCCTCGAAGGATTTCACAGGTACGGCACCAGCGGTCATACCGACGAGTCGGTCCACAGCGGTGATACTCCGGTGAAAAACTGGGGCGGTATCGGTGTTATCGACCTGCCCGATGTATCGGGTCTCAACAAGGACGTGATGGACATCAACGTGGCAAGTCGTATAGGCTGCTGGCACTGTCCCATCGCCTGCAAGGGCAGGCTGAAAGAAGGCGCCGGCGAGTATAAATACCCGGCGGGCACCCACCGGCCGGAATACGAGACCGCCGCTACCTTCGGAGCGATGTGCCTGAACAGCAACGCCGAGGCAATCGCCATGGCAAACCATATCTGCAACAGCTACGGGGTGGATACCATATCCGCCGGCACCATCATCGCCTTCGCCATGGAATGCTACGAGAACGGTATCATCGGCAAGGCCGACACGGACGGAATAGAGCTGACCTGGGGCAACCACCGGGCGATGATTGCCATGACGGAGAAGCTGGCCAGGCGCGAGGGATTCGGCGCCGTACTCGCCGACGGCGTAAAGGTAGCTGCGGAGAGAATCGGCAGAGGAGCCGCGGAGTTTGCAGTGCACATCGGGGGGCAGGAACTGGGCATGCACGACCCCAAATTCGATTTTCCGTTTTTCCGCGGCAAACCGACGGCTGCCCGTTACCAGATGGATGCCACCCCCGGCCGTCATACCTCCGGCTTCGGGCCCAGCCAGTTCGAGGACTACGTTCTCAGCGCCTCCGGACTCTGCCTGCACAGCGATACCCTGGTGCCCGACCCGAGCATATACATAAGAGGCTATTTAAGCGCCGTGACGGGTTGGGACTACCCGCAGGAGAGAATACTCAAATGCGGCGAGAGGATTGCCAGCATGAGGCATGTCTTCAACCTGCGCGAAGGCATCAATCCGCGGGAGCTCGAGGTACACGGCAGGATAACAGGCAGTCCCCCACAGGAGGACGGCCCTCTGGCCGGCGTGACATCCGATATCGATAAAGAGGTAAACGAGAACCTCGATGCCATGGACTGGGACCGGGCGACAACGAAGCCGAGCCGGAAAAAACTGCTGGAACTCGGCCTGGACGGTGTTGCTGCGGAACTCTGGCCGCAATAGCACACTCCGCAGGATTGGATAATATTCATCACTTCTGTACGAGGAGGTATACAGCACTATGAAAAGCCTTGAGGGCAGGGTCGCCCTGATTACGGGAGCCGCCAGCAAGAGGGGCATGGGACGTGCCGTCGCCGTACGTCTGGCCACGGAAGGGGCCGACGTAATCGCCCTGGATAAATACGCCGCGCCGAAGAGCATCTGGCCCGGCGACGAAGGGTGGGGCGGACTGGACTCCGTCGTCGAAGAAATCAAGTCCCGGGGCAGAAAGGCGCTGGCGGTAGTGGCGGATATCAGCGATAGTAAAGCGGTGGACGACGCCGTGGCAAAATCCCTGAAAAAGTTCAGCAAAATAGACATCCTAGTCCACTGCGGCGGCATCCGCGGCTCGATGACCACGCCGATAATCGACCTTGCCGAAGATGAGTGGCAGGCTATCCTGGACATAAATCTTACCGGCTCGTTTCTTATCTCCAAGGCCGTAGCTAAAACGATGGTACCGGACGGAGAAGGTAAAAAAATCGTGCTCATCGGCTCGATGGCGGCTTTGAAGGGGTACGCCGGAAGCGCCGGCTACTGCGCCTCCAAGCACGGCATCCTGGGACTGGGCAGGACACTGGCCGCCGAGCTGGCGCAATACAGGATAAACGTTAATGTCATCAATCCGGGCGGCTTTGAAACCAACCTGAGAGACGAGCAAATTATCAGGAGCGCCAAAGACCGGGGAATCAGCCTGGAAAAAGCCCTCGAGGAGGAGTCCCATAAAACCGGGCCGGGGCCGGGCATACCGCTGGGCCGACTCGGCAGACCGGAAGAGGTTGCCGACCTTGTCTATTTCCTGGTCTCCGACCAGTCCAAATACATCACCGGCGAGGCAATCCTCATCGGCGGCGGCATTACCTGAATACCCCTTTAGAAAGGCTTTTTATTAACTCATGGAACCTGAAACAAAGGACTTCTGGAAGTATCTGTTTACACCCGAATCTATCGCTGTTATCGGGGCGTCCAACACGCCGGGGTCGTGGGGAAACAACGCCCTGAAAGGCCTGCTTAACTTGAAGGGCAGGCGTATTTATCCGGTTAATCCCAATTCCGATGAAATTCTTGGAATCAGGGCTTACCGCAGCGTGACGGACATACCGGACGCGGTAGATTTAGCGGTGATAGTTGTCGGGGCGCCGCTGGTCCCCGGCGTATTGCGCGAGTGCGTCTCCAAAGCGGTCAGGACCGCGGTCGTTATTTCCGCCGGATTCGGGGAAACGGGCGAGGCAGGCCGTAAACTGGAGACTGAACTGGTCGAGATTGCCCGTCGTGGCGGCCTGCGCTTCATCGGCCCGAACAGCATGGGGCATGCCGACACGCGGTCGCAGCTATCGACCTTCGGCCAGACGTGGGAAATGCCGAGGGGCCCGGCCGCCGTCCTGGCCCAGAGCGGTAATATGTGCCTCAAGATAGTCCACAATCTCACCACCGCCGGGGTCGCTTTCAGCAAATACATCAGCACCGGCAATGAAGCCGACCTGCATATGGAAGACTACCTGGAATACCTGGCCGATGATGACGATACTAAAATAATCGCCGCGTATATCGAAGGCCTGCGGGAAGGGAGACGTTTCATGCGCCTCGCCGGAGAAATCACAACCCGTAAACCGGTTGTCGTCGTCAAGGCAGGTAGTACCGAAGCATCGGCCCGGGCTGTTATGTCCCACACCGGGGCGCTGGCCGGCTCTGACGCGGTTTACGACGCCGCCTTCCGGCAATCCGGCGTAATCAGGGTCGATGACGACGATGAGCTTTGCGACGTGGTATACGCCCTGCTCAACTGCCCGCTGCCCCGGAGCAACCGCGTCGGCATACTCAGCATCGGGGGCGGCCCGGGGGCGCTGACCGCCGAAGCGTGCGAGAAGGAGGGACTGGCAATAGGCAGTCTTGAGGAAGCCACGCTGAAAAAAATGGATAAATACCTGCCCCCCCGATGGCCCCGCCGGAACCCCGTCGATATGGCCGGCCCCAGTATCGCCGAGTTCTCGGCAATAGCCGACCTGCTCATGGCGCTGCTCGAAGATACCGGCATCGACGCGGTTTTCCTGCTGGCCCCGATTGTCATGGACAGGGACCTCCTGGCCAACCGCATGGGCCTCAACGACGCGCAAATCATGGCTCACCGGCAAAAGGAAGAGAAAAACCTGAAACTGATCAGCGAAAAGTCGGAAAAATACGGGAAGCCGGTAATTCTGTTATGGCAATCGCGTGATTTCAACCCCGACCCCACCGTGTCCGCCCTCTTTCGCCGGGAGAAGGTTATCATCCAGGGCAACGCCCGCCGCGCTGCTAAACTGATGCGTTACCTGACCTGGTACCATCGTTATCTGGACGCCATTGCAGGCAAATGATAGCTGGGCATCCCCCTGCTTGTCATTCTGAGGGAAGCCCTGAGCAAAGCGAAGGGGCAGCGAAGAATCCGATATCCCCACTCCGTCATTCCCGCGAAAGCGGGAATCCAGCAATTTTACAACCCCACCGCCTTATCCCCTTTTCCGGCTCGTCCTGATTACCCCCCCGGCCTCCAGTTCAGCGATATCTCCGGCCGAATACCCCAGCCCAAGTAATATTTCCTCGGTATGTTGACCCAGCATCGGCGACGGCCCCTGGGGGTGCCCCGGCGTTTTCTTCAGTTTCACCGGCGTCCCCAGCATCTTTACCTCGCCGCGGGTGGGGTGCTGCGTGGTATAAATCATGTCATTTTCCTCAATTTGAGGATGGGCGCACGTCTCCTCGTAGGTCAGGCAGGGGTCGCAGCGCATTCGGGCTTCGCGGAAGAGCTGCTGCCATTCCGCACGGGTCTTCCGGCTGAAAGCCTCGTCCAGCAGCCGACCTATTTCCTCCCGGTTCTCGTGCCGGGCCTCATCGGTCTTGAATTTGGGGTCGTCCGCCAGGTGCTCCACACCCACGACTTTACAGAAATCGGGCCACATCGGCCCCGTCCCGAAGATAGTCAGCACATCCCCATCTTTAGCGCGGAAGGGACCGAACGGCGGAGAGCCGTAGCTCCGCCCCGATTTATATGGCATCCTCTCGCCCGTCAGGTATTCGGCGAACCCGCTGTATTGCAGGTACAATGCCGCGTTCAGATTGTTCACGGTTATCGCCTGTCCCTCCCCGGTACGCTCCCGCACGAACAAAGCCGTCATTATTGAGTAGGCCACCAGCATCCCGCCGACATGGTTGCAGGCGGGGAAGGGTAACATTTGCGGCGGGCCGCCGGGATATCCCATCACGCTGACCATGCCGGACATCGCCTGACTCCACATGTCGCCACCGGCCCGGTGAGCGACGGGGCCGGCCTCGCCGTAGCCGGAGAAGGAGCAGTATATCACTTTCGGATTTATTTTCGATATGTCCTCGTAGCCGATTCCGAGTCTTTCCGCCACGCCGGGACGGAAGCTCTGTAAGACAACATCGGCTTCTCTAGCCAGCTTCAGGACGATTTCCTTGCCCTTTTCCGTCCTGATGTCGATTGCCAAATCCTTCTTGCCGCGGTTAAAGGCCATCCACGAAGCCGTATCGGGCATTTTTTCGACGATGCTGGTGTCTAGCTTGTCGTCCATGCCGGCGGGCAGCCCCAGCCGCTGCGCCTCCCCCTGCACTCTCTCCACCTTGATTACCTCCGCGCCCATGTCCGCCAGCATCATTCCGCCGAACGGCGCCGCCACGGCGATACTGAAATCCAATACCTTAATGCCATCCAGAGGACACCCCATTACCTGCCTCCTCTCTCAGCTCAATAGCTCGACTAATTCCCTGATATCGTCTATCTGTTCGAGATGCTTGATTGATGCAATAATACCGTCGACCTGCTTCTCCGCCAGCGCTTTTACCGAATAAGCGGCGCAATCCCTGAACTTTCTTTCGTAGGCGCTGAAGGGTGGCGACTTCTCCGGGCTGTTAGCAGGTGATACCGATTGTTCGATATAGGTCTGTCCCTGCTGCGTCGTTACGCCGATTTTCGCCGGGTCCATCCCCTCTGCCTGTTTCAGGTCGGCGTCTACTTGAATGCGTATTTTATCGGACATATCCAGGATGTCCGGGCTTTTGATAGCCTCTTCGGTAAATTCTCCGATGCCGGCCCGTCCCCTGGCGAAAACCGCCGCCACCGCCCACGGAATGCTGAACTGGGAATCGACCGGATTTTCGGGTCGACTTCTCTTCTCGAGCGGGTGCAGCAAAAAATAGGTTTCGTCCCGGCAGAAGACGGTGATTTCCTGCACGTCTTCGGCCCTGATATGATTTTTATCGACTAAACCCAGCACCAAATCAACGTAGCCGTGAGTGCCCTTGCAGCACGGATATGGCTTCATGGCGACGTTTGCCCCGGCGAAACGTTTGCCCAGGTCGGCGGTGAGGGGTTCGGGGTCGTACTCTCCCTTGTGGTAGAGGTTGTACAGCCCGACTTCCCCTTCGAGGCAGTCTTTAGCGCCCGTAATGCCCTTCTCCGCCATCAGCGCCGCCACTATTCCCCCCCTGGCCGCAAAGCCCGGCCCCATCCTTTTGGTCAGGGCGCCCTCGGTGACGCACTGGCCGTTGCCGGCGCACTGGTGATAGGCGATTCCCAAGGCATTGAGAAGTTTATTCTCGTCCAGCCCCAGCAGCCTTCCGGCAACACCGGCAGCCGCCAGGTAGCCGTATAGTGCGGTAAGGTGCCACCCCGCCCCCGGGTGACCGCCCACTGGCGCGGTCTTCAAGCCCGACCTGAATGCCTGTCCCAGCCTGCCCATCATATCGACGCCCAGGGTGACCGCGGCGATAAAATCGCAACCGCTCACGCCGCCCCGACGTTCGGCCATCGCCAGACAGGTGGGTACAATCACCACCGACGGATGCGTGGGACCGTCGCCGGTATCGTCGTAGTCCAGGGCATGGCCCATGGTGGCGTTCACCTGGGCGGCATTCGGCGCGGGTACCTTGTGCCCGAAGCAGAGCACCGTGCTCTCTTCTTTGCCTCCCCACTCCCCGATTAGCTCCGCCAGCTCTCTTACGCCGGGACGTGAAGAACCCCCCAGCGCCACTCCCAGTATATCCAGGATTTGCTTTTTGGTGATACCCACGACATCCCGGGGAATATCATCATATTTTACCGTAACCAGGTTCTTTGCCAGTGCGTAAGCAGCGTCCATATTATTGCCTTTAGTTATTTATCCAGAAGTTCGTAAAACTTGTTCCGCGCGTGAATGGCGTCTCTCACGCCCATGTCTCTTCTCGCCTTAAAGAAGCTGAATTCATCCTCTTCAAAATGAATATTAGTCTGCATGGTGTGCATCATCCAGTGGTTGGTCATACCGACAGTAATACCCATGGCATCACAGACGGCCTGTTTGGATGCCTTGCCCATGGCGATACCATCGCGCGGGAACTTGGCAAACCCTTCGGCATAACGGTTGACCTCGTCTTCCAGTTGGTCGATAGGCACCGCCCGGTTGATGAGACCGATGCGCGCCGCTTCCTTGCCGTCAATCATCCTGCCGGTCATGCACAGGTCCATGGCATTGGTCAGGCCGATACGCATTATCATCAGCGGGGTGATGGTAAGGTTGGGTACGCCCAGCCTGACCTCTATCTCCCCGAACCTGCAGTCCTCGGCGCCGACCAGGAAATCACACGCGAGGTACATGTCCATGGAAGCCCCCAGCAGGTAGCCGTGCGCCTGGACGATTGTTATCTTGGGGAAGAACAAAAGCTTCAGCATACCTTCGTAAAAAATCTTCCGGTCAAACTTGAGCCTGTTTCTGATAGGTGTCCGGGGGGCTCTTTCACCGTGTTTCGGCTCTTTCCAGCCGTAGACGAACCCGACCTCATTCAGGGGGGCGCCGGCGGCCAGGGCTCGCCCCGCCCCCTTGATAATGAGGACTTTAATATCGTCCGCATCTTCGACCACGGCCAGCGCCTTATTAAAGTCTTTTACCCCCGTATTCATCGTCTCGGGGCTGTTCAAGGTAATACGGGCGACGTAGCCGCTCCTTTCGTAGATAACGTCTTCATATTCGCCTGCCTTTTCAAACTTCAGCATTTCGTACCTCCATGTGCTGCGTTTTGTCATTCTGGCGAAAGCCAGAATCCACTCCCCTTATCCCCTCCCCCGTTGCTACTTGTGACTTGCTACTTGTTACTTATTCGAAGACTCCCTTCTGCATGAGGTCGATAAACTCCTCATCGGACATGCCCAGCAACTTGGTGCAGATATATTCCGTATGTTCACCGAGCAGAGGACTCGGCGAGTATGCCTGCGACGGCGTTTTCGATAGCTGGAAGCTCTGCCCCAGGTGGGTGAACATCCCCATCTCGCTGTGCTCCATCGGCCAGTAGATATTGCGTTTATTTAACTGCGGGTCGTTATATACATCGGCGGTATTTTTGACGACGCCGGCGGGTATTCCGGCGGACTGAAGCCGTTCCATTACCTCTTCGGCTACTAAGGTTGTCGTCCACTCGCCGACTAATCTGTTAAGCTCGTCCTCGTTCTGTTTCCTGTCGGCGAACTTTTTGAACCGCGGGTCATCTATGTACTCGGGCCTGTCCATTTCCCGGCAGAGACCCGCCCATTCCTCATCACTGGATACGGCGATGGTGCACCAGCGGTCGTCGCCCCGGCAGGGGTAGACGCCGTGCGGGGCGGCATTGGGCGAGGAGTTCCCGATTCTTTCCGGCTCCCGGTCGTTGACGACGTAGTCGAGAATGGCCGGCGCTATAAAGTAGAGCGCTGTTTCGAACTGCGACAGGTCCAGCAGCTGGCCCTTCCCCGTCTTTCTACGGTAATCGAGCGCGGCAATCAAAGTCGCCGTGGCGAAACGCGGGCTGATGCAGTCCGTATAGGCCGAAACTCCCACCGGCAGGGGTTCTTTATCCGGCCAGCCGATGAAATTGGGCAGGCCCGCGATGGGCACCAGCACCATTCCGAAGGCCGGCAGTTTGGCATAAGGCCCCCACGACCCATAACCGCTCTGCCGCAGCATGATAATATCGGGACGTATCTTTTTCAGTTCATCGTAACCCAGCCCCCACTTTTCGATGACGCCCGGCGTGTAGTTCTCCATGAAAACGTCGCACTCGACTGCCAGTTTTTTCGCTATCTCCCGGGCTTCGGGCGTGTCCATGTTCAGCGACAGGCTTAAAATATTGGAATTATAATAGTTGAAATAGCCCCCCTTGTTATAGTTCGGTATATTATCCTTGTAAGGGGCCGAAGACCTCATGGTGCACGGCCTTTTGCGCGTCTCCACCCGGATAACCTTCGCACCGTGGTCGGCGAAGAACTTCATCGTTAGCGGGCCGACCACCGCCCAGCAGAAAGCCAGTATCGTCAACCCGCTGAAAACCCCTTCCCGTTTATCTATATCCAATATCGTTACTCCCCTAAATGATTCCTGCCTCTTTTAACTCTGTAAGTTCCTGTTGAGACAGGCCTATTTTGTTATAGACTTCTGCGTTGTGCTCGCCGATTAGCGGCGCCCGAAAGCGCGTGGAGCAGTCCGTCTCCGTCGACTTTACGAACTCCCGCGGATAGGTAAGGCTCGCCCCCAGCTCCGGGTGCTCTATCTCCTTCCAGAAATTCCGCTCCCGGAGGCACTCGTCGTTGAGAAGGTCCTCCATGCTGGAAAGCGGGCCGATGGATACTCCCCTCGGCACCGCCCCCGCCAGGAGTTCTTGCCTGGTATGGCTCCTGAAGAACTCCCCGACCGGCTCTGATATGCTATCCATTTCTTCTTTCGTTACCGTAAACATATCGAAGTTGTCCCAGTCCATGTTAAGCAGAAAATCGGTGGCGCCGCCGTCTTCATTCATCCACTCTACCAGCGCGCTCAACGACTTGGCGCCCGTCCTGCCGCCGATGACGTTGAAGAATACGTAACCGTCCCGGCACGGCCACACCTGCCGCTGGCCGACGTCCTTGCTCATGCCGGCACGAAAAGCCCCGGACCGCTTCAGATTTCTCTCCATAAGCTCCCAGGTCGGCACGGCGTTGGCCTGGAACCAGGCCGCGCTCTGCTGCATGGATACATCGACATGTTGTCCCTCCCCGGTCATCTCGCGGTAGTGGTAGGCAATCATCACGCCGACGGCGGCGTCCAGCCCGGCGTGAAGGCAGGCCTGCGGTGTGCTGATATGCACCGGCGGGCCGTCGGTCTCTCCGGTCTGGTACAGCGTCCCGCTCATGCCCATGACGACGATATCCGAGTCTTTATAATCGCGGTAGGGCTCTTCCGTTCCGAAGGGCGTAATGGACGCCATGATGATTCCTTTATTAATCCCGCTGAGGCTGGAATAATCCAGCCCGAGCCTTTCCATGTAGCCCGGCGGAAACGACTCTATGACGAAATCGGCGGTCCTGACGAGTTTTTTGAATATCTCCCGTCCTTCCGCCGACTCTATATTCAGGGTGATGCCCCTTTTATTCGAGTTATAGGCGAACCAGTACAGGCTCTTTTCGGGGTCGGGGGTATCGTGCCAGAATCCCCCGATTCCCCGCGAAGGGTCACCCCCCGGCCTCTCGATTTTTATGACGTCGGCGCCCAGGTCGGCCAGTGTCTTACCGCACAGGAAACCTTTGTCGTCGGTTAAATCCAGCGCCCGGCAATGATTAAGCATATTTCACCTTTCGCCTTTATCCCCCGTGAGTAATACTATATTTGTATCAGGTACTTCCTGGCAAGGCTCAGAGCCTTCTCCGGTTCGACCTGACTGAGCAGTCCCACCGCATAGAGGATATATTGTTCATCAATGTAGAACTTCGGATTTTCCGGTTTGAGGCTGAAGGGGCTTTCCTCCCGGAACAGGGTATATCCCAGTATCTCGCGGCATCTGTCGGAAAATATAATCGGGCCTCCCGTGCCGATGACGGTTTTCACGCCGGTAAGGTCTTTGCCGTGCTGCACCAGCCTCTCTCCGGTCGGCCCGTAGACCACCTCTACCCTCCCGGCATGCCGGCTCATGGCGACCTCTACCGTGAGACAGGTCAGCAAGCGGTGACAGGCGAACTCCTCTTCCGTCTGCGGTAGCTTCCCCTCGTGGAATCCCTTTACGATGGCATCGAAGTTGGGAGGTAGCTCTCTCCCTTTAACGAGTTCGAGGAGCCTGTCCAGGTTATATTTCAGGCCGAGGTCTCCTTCCACCGTCCTTTTTTCATACGGTTCCGGCAGCCCGGTCATGATGGTATCGGCCCGGGCGGGCTTGCCCTGGGCGATTGAATGTACATCCGTCGTCGCCCCGCCGACATCGATGACGATTAGCTCGCCGAATCCCTGAGCGCCTTCACACCCGTCGGCAATCAGCCTGGCCGCCTCCAGCACCGCCGAGGGTGTCGGCATGATAACGTCTTTAATAACCGCTTTGGCCCGCGCGATGCCTTTAGCCTCGATGATATTCTTCATGAACAGCTCCCGTATTTCCCGATTGCAGGGAGCGACATCCAGCACGCCTATTTCCGGCATGACATTCTTCGTATATAAAACGTTTTTACGGTTATCACTGAAAATTTCCCTTATTTCATCATGAGTCGTCTTATTTCCCGCAACGATAATATTGGTTACCGCCCCACCGGTGCGGGAGAATAACCTGGCGTTATGAATAATAACCCCCTCGTCACCGCCGTCCGTCCCGCCGGATAGGAGAACAATATCGGGAGCCTCTGCCTCTATCTCCTGTATCTCCTGCTGCGTGAGTTTATAGGAATAGCAGCCGATTACCTTCGCCCCCGCCCCCAGCGCGGCTAGGTTAGCCGCCTTGCTGGTAAGCTCTGGCACAAACCCGGCGCAGACCATGCGTAGACCGCCGGCGGCACTGCTGCAGGCTAACGCCTCCTTCTCCTCCAGCCCGCCCGTGCCGGTATGAGCCTCTATCTTTTTTAAGGCTTCCCCCAGCCCCACCGTTATATCGCTCTCCACGGTCGAAGGAACCCGCGCTGCCGCCAAGACCTCCTCCCTGCCGAGGTCAACTGCCACGACCTTGGTGAAAGTGCTCCCGAAATCAATCAGCAGTCTGATATCGTCCATGTGGCATCAAATCGACTACATTTTCCCTTTTGCTTTTAAATCTTTTTTGAGGTCGCTCTTAATCACCGCCACGATATCCGTCTCGGGCGGGTAAACGCGGTCGAACCCCAGCTTTTTAAACCTCGGCTCGACCTCTTTAGGGTCGTACCTGCCTATTACCAGGTTGCCGCCTATATAAAGAAGCACGTCTCCCAGCCCGGCCTCCATCCGTTTCTCGTTAAAACCTTTTAAGTCCAGCTCGGACATGCCGTAAAGCGAGGTCATTAAAATAGCGTCCGCCTTCGTCTCCTGGGCGACGCTGATAAACTCCTCCGGGGATACCTGCATACCCAGCGCGACGACTTTGAACCCGGCATCCTTCAGCGCGCGGGAAACGATTTTGGTGCCGATGACATGCGCATCCATCCCCACTGTTCCGGTTATGATTGTCGGTGTATTCTTCATCGCTTCTCCTCCTGGGTCTATGATACCCGGTCAATCCGGGAGACTACTGGTCATAAGGAGGTATGCCCACTATTTTACCTTTGCTGAGACTCCATAAATCCCTGACGGTAGCATGGTAATCCACCTTTTTCCCCTCCAGCTTTTCCCTCTCCGCCACTTTCCCGCGGTGGAATTCCTTTATTTCCTCGGGTATAGGAAGATTGCCGAACTCAAGGTAACGGCAGGCTCCCTTGGCATCCCTCACCCCCAGCACCTGGTCTTTTACGTTAACGTTGGGACTCCACGGCGAATCGAGGACTCCGGACTCGACGGCCCTCACCGTGCCATCGACGATATCGCCGTCGCCGAGGTTAAGGACTCTATCGAGTATCGCATTTATCTCTGTCTCGGCCACCTTTTCTTCAATGTCTATGCCCTTGACATCGATTTCAACCTGCTGCTCCCGCACCACGTCGAAAATCCACTTGGCCGCCCGGTAGCTTACGGCATTGGTATCCTTGGTAGGAACGCCGGCACCCTCGTCGATGCTTCGCAGGTCGACCGCGTTGCTCTTGGATAACGCCCCCACCATCGACACGTAGCAAAGATAAGCAAAGGCGCCTCCCATGTCCATAGCGACCGGGAAAAGGGGCGTCTGGGCGGGACATGTGCCGATAATCATGCAGTCCTGATAGCCGAACTTGTCCAGGTACTCCCGGATTATCCTCGGGGCCAGTCTTATCCAGGCTAAATCCTGGGTCATATTACCCATGCAGTGCACCAGCGGGTATAAAGCCTTCTGGCCCTGCTCCGCGGCGGTAACCGCCTCTATAACCTGGCAGGCAAGATTGATGCTCAACGGGAAAGGAGAGCTGGGCAGCCACCCGTGGAGGTCCTTGCACAAAATCACTCCCCTGTCGGCGTACCAGCCGAGAACCCTCATACCGTTCTGGCTGCTTTCGACAAGGTCCTGGATGGTCATATTTTTGGCATAGCTGCCGAATCCCAGGAATCCCATTCCCGCCTCTGCGGTCGTCATCCCGGAAGCGATGGCTATTTCTCCGCCGGCCCCCCTAGGGCTGAACGCGGCATCGATGCTTTCAACGAGTTTGCGGGTCTTCTTGACGCCCTGGTTTATGATGGGATACCCGTTCAGCAACGGCTTGCCTGTTTTCTCACACTCCTTGAGGATTTCCTCGACCTTTTCATACTGGCGGAGACGGGTATAGCTATCGGTGGTTACCGGGATGAGGACAACGCCTGAGTCCCTCAGACCCTGGCAGAGCTCAATCATCTTTTCAAGTACCGGGGTTCCGGCCCTGGGGAAGACGCTCATCCTGCCCTCTTCGTGCAGCTTTGTCATCACCTTCCACCAGATTTTACTATCGGGCAGGCTCTTCTGGTACGCCACCGCTTCTTCGAAATCAACCTCCTTGCCGGTCGGCCACCTGTCCAGCTCTTCACGCCTCTTTTTCATCAGAAGGCCATCGTCTATCTTCTTATTCCTGACTCTGAGTTTCTTCATCGTTTCCTCCGTTATGAATGCCTTCCCTTTAGTTATCCGCCCGGTCTCTCACCCGATGACAGGAAAGTGGCCGCGTGTGACGATAGGGGTTGCCCCCCGGCGACGCAGATAATCTGGCCGGTAACGTAGTCGGAAAGCCCCGATGCCAGGAACAGAGCAGACCCGGCGATATCTTCCGGTTTACCTATCCTCCCCAGAGGGACTTCCTTTTTGGCTATCGCCGCAAATAAGGCATCTCTGCCCGGCCCCGGTGGCTGCAAAGCATCCCAGAACGGCGTCTCGATAGGCCCCGGGACAATGGCGTTTACATAGATGTTCTGGGGGGCCAGCTCGAAGGCAAGGTTCAACGTTAAACCCAGAATCCCGGCCTTGGCCGAATGGTAATGCAGCACGGAAACGGACGGACTGACGGCACCCATCGATGAAAGGTTGATTATCTTGCCGTATTTTTTCTTTTTCATGTGGGGTATCACCGCCATGCACACCAGGAACGCGCCTTTCAGGTTCACGCTCAACACTTTGTCCCAGTCCTCTTCGGTCGCCGTTTCGGTATCTCCCCCCTGCACCCCCATAACTCCCCCGGCGTTATTGACCAGGATATCTATTTTCCCGAACGTTTTAATGGTCTCGTCAACCATCTTTTGCACTTCGGCGCTGTTTGATATGTCGGCTTTTACCGCCAGGGACTTGCGTCCCAAGGCTTTGACTTCTTCCGCCACCTTTTCGGCGCCCTCTATATGCAGAGCATTGACGACGACATCGCACCCTTCCTCAGCGAACTTGAGGGCGATGCCCCTCCCCATTCCTTTAGCGCCTCCGGTAACAATAGCCACCCTGTTTTCGAGTAACACTATATACCTCCTGATTTATCTGCTATAATACTCAAATATCTGCATTTGCGTGTCCCGGGCACCCGCCGCGCCGGTGCTATCTATATTCATGTAATATTATATGATAGACAGGGCACCGTGAGTATATTATACCAACCGAGTTTTCTCTATATGTTAAAATCATATCACAAGTGCGGCATCAATTATAAGTTTACCGGCATATGCAGACTATCTAAAACGCTGGTAAAATCCCCGGCAGAGAGAAAAAAGAGATAACTATGGTTTAGTTGCTTGATTCCTAATAAAGAGAATATAATCTGTTACGACTGCACTAAATTACGGAGGAGAACGAGATAAAATGCCAAAAATCAACGCTGAAGAATATTTTGTTAAGAAACCCGCGTACGAGGTGACGCCGCCCGAAGTAGTCAAAGGCCGCCACCCCGCCATGACCCTTATGAGCAGCAATCTTATACCCGAGATAAAGCTGTACATAGAAGCCGGCTGGGTCTGTGATATGCCCGACCCTCCCACCCATATCTACGAGCATAGCCACGATTATGACGAGATAGTGATACACATGGGCACCGACCCCGATAATCGCGAGGAGCTGGGCGGGGAAATAGAATTCATGGTGGACGGCCAACCGCTCACTATAGATAAGACCTCGGCGGTTTTCGTGCCCAAAGGCATCAAACACGGGCCGCTGACCTGGAAGCGTTTCGATAAGCCGCACATTGAGATGACTATCATGCTCGGCGCCGGCACCCTGGCCGAGGCCGACCCCGGCGGTCACGAAAAAAGGAAAGGAGAATAGATAATTATGGCTCAATGGGATAAAAAATACTTTGTCACGGAGTTGAAAAAGGATTTCGTCCCGGCCGACTGGACTCCGGTATTAACCGAAGATGAAGGCTCGCTCCTGATTAAAATGGACAGCGAAGTGCGCCCGGGGGCCTTCTACATGGATACGTCCTGGTACTGGCCCGGCAAGTGGCCCGAGACCAAAGGCGAAGAAGGCATCGCTAAAGAGCACGTGCATGACTATGACGAAACCATTGCTTATATCGGCACCAACCCGGACGACATTTACGACCTTTGTGGCGAAGTCGAGTTGTGGATAGACGGCAAGCAGAACATCCTGGACAGGACCTTCATCGCCTTTATCCCGGCGGGAATCAAGCACTGCCCGCTCATCATCAGAAGGGTGGACAGGCCGATTTTCCACTTCACCGCGGGTATGTCCGGAAAATACTTTTAAGAAAATTCTTATATATTTCTGGTGCCTTCGTGGCGGGGGGCTACTTTAACTTCTCGTAGACCGTGTCGTTCCCCGCCTCGAACATGAAGATGGGGGTATCGACCCTCCGGAAAATAATGGGGCAGTGTTTCACGCCTTTGGGGATAAAAATCAGGCACGTCCGGGTGATGATGTGTTTTTCATCCCCCAGCCAGAACTCTATCTCTCCCCCCAGCTCCCGCGGGTAGTTCCGGTTGGTGCCGCCGAACCCGATAATCTCATCGAAATCATGCGTGTGGGGCAACTCGATGTTCACCGGGCCGCTACCATCGAGACCCCATATTATTTCGCACCCGGCGAAAAAAGCGCCTTTCAATATCGAATCGTATATCCCCAGCAAAAGTGTCCGGTCGATAGTCCTGCCTGCCTTCGCCTGGTCCTCCATTAACTTGATGGCCTCGGGCGACTGGGGCGGCATCAGGTCCTCGGTAATGATATTCTTAGCGTATTTCAATTCAGACATTTCCTCTTCTCCTTACTCTCACCGTATCCTTCTTGGGAATATTGTAGCACAAAACGGAAGGGCAAAATGAACACCGGGCTTTAAAATCAGCCTGCGGAACGACGCTCCCCTCTTGTTTTTTAGGCTACTATAGTGTATTGTAAATTTGGTTCGGGTTATCCGAGCTGGACATCAAAAGCATGACCAGCCAACAGCTTTGTCAAATCAGACCGACTACTTCAAGAACGAATGCAACCGTAATCTTACAGCGCGTGATAATGAGTTTACAGGTTTGATGGAGAACAATAAGTCAACCAGGTTGCAGAGGGGAAAAAGTGGACTTTCCGGCATAAGCCGGAGAACATTCATTAAGTTAACCGCGCTAGCAGGGGTCGCGGCCGCTGTCACCCGCTTCTTCAGCCGCCCCGCCCTGGGTTCCGCCGTCTTTTCTCCGGAGCTACCCGGGGGCGATGGCGTCATCACCGAGAAGTGGGTACCCACTTCCTGCCTGAACTGCGCTACGCGCTGCGCCACCAGGGTGAGAGTGGTCAACGGTCGGGCGGTTAAGGTTACCGGTAATCCCTTATCTAAGGTTTCCGAGGGAGAGAACTGCGCCCGCGTCAACGTCGGCCTCCAGGTATTGTACGACCCCGCCCGCATCACCACACCCCTGAAAAGGACCAATCCGGCCAAAGGCAGGGGGATTAACCCCGGCTGGACGGAAATATCCTGGGAGCGGGCGCTGCACGAGGTCGGCGAGAGACTTAAAGCGCTGAGAGAGAACGGGCAGCCGGAAAGACTTCTCCTTCTCTACGGACTGAACACCGTTAGCGACGAGGATATTTTTCGCCGCTTTGCCGCTGCCTACGGCACGCCCAATCTCGTGTCCGCCGATGGGCTCAATAATGAAGCGGACAAGGCCGGCGAGTGGATGGCCGACGGCCATTACACGCAGAGCGCCTATGACCTCGAACGTACGAATTACATCCTGTCGTTCGGGGCGAACATCCTGGAATCGTACAAGCCGCTGGCGCGGGGCCTGAGGATGTGGGGTAAAATCCGCCGCGAAAGGCCCAACCGCGCTAAGGTGGTGGTCGTCGACCCCCGCTACTCGGTTACCGCCCTCAAGGCCGACCGGTGGGTGCCCATCAATCCCGGCACCGACGCCGCCCTGGCGATGGCCATCGCCCACGTTATCATCAGCGAAGGCCTTTACGACTCCGATTTCGTCAGTAAGTGGACCGCCGGCTTCGATGAATACAAAAAGCTGGCTATTGATTATTATGCCCCGGAAGCGGTGGCGGCCACCACCGGTATCCCCGCCGATACTATCCGGCAGCTCGCCAGGGAATTCGCCACGACTAAACCGGCCATAGCCTGGAGGGGACGGGGTGCCACCAGTTGGCCCAACGGCTCTTACACCGGCTACGCCATCTTCTGCCTGAACGCCCTGGTCGGCAGCATCGATGCCCCCGGCGGGGTAATCTACCAGGAAGACCCCCCCTACCACCCCCTGCCCGAAATCGCCGAAGATGACACGTCCCGAAAGGGCAAATCCAGGCCGGCGCTGGACTTTCGGAAAACGGGCAGCTTCCCCGTCGCGGAGGTGGTCACCAACCGGGTGGCCGATTCTATCCTGGAAAGCCAGCCGTATCCGGTCGAGATGGCGATAGGCTTCAACGGCAATTTCAATATGTCCGCCCCCGGCGCCGGGCGCTGGGACGAGGCTCTCGGCAAGGTCCCCTATTACGTCCACGTTGCCCCGTTCATCAGCGAGATGGCGGAGTACGCCGATATCATCCTGCCTTCGACCGTTTTCATGGAGTCGTGGGCTTACGAACACTCGCCGCCGGGCTCCGGCTTCGCCGAGGTCAGGCTCAAGCAGCCGGCGGTGACGCCCCTGTACGATACCAAAAGCACCATCGATATTATATTTAATATGGCCGGTCGACTGGGCGGCACGGTGGAGCGGTCCTTTGCGGGCATCGGCGACGGTGCCGGGGGATTCGTTAAATACCGCACCGCCGACCTCGCTTCATGGGATAGGTTAGTGGAGCAGGGAGTCTGGGTGGGGCCGGACTATAAATACTATAAATACGACCGCATTTTTGACACCCCTTCCGGGAAATTCGAATTCCGGTCGGGAAATCTGGAAGCGCTGCTCAAAGAGAAAGGCGAAGAAATCGACAACCTGACCGGCCTGCCTTACTACCGGGAGGCAGAATTCCTGGGCGACCACGGAGATTATCCGCTGGTATTAACCACCTACCAGCCGCTGCTCAATATCGAGAACGGCAGCCAGAACTACCCCTGGGCGCAGGAAGTGTTCCTGGTGATGCACGGCGCCGGCTGGACGAATTTCGCCGAGATTAACCGCCGTACCGCCCGGAGTCTGGACATTAAAGACGGCGACATGGTCTGGGTGGAATCTCAATTTAATAAAATTAAGGCTAAGGCCAGGGTGTTCGAGGGGATTCACCCCGGCGTGGTCGGTATCGCCACTGGACAAGGCCACTATGCCGGCGGCGAATGGGACCGCGGCATCGGCGTGAACCCCAACGAGATTATCGGCGTGGACTACGACCGCCTGAGCGGGCAGTCCGCTCTCTTCAATACCAGGGTCAGGGTCTATAAGGCATGAGGTTAGCTGCGTAATGACAAGATGGGGAATGGTAATCGACCTCGATAAATGCACCGGCTGCCAGTCGTGCTCCGTGGCCTGCAAGGCGGAGAACAACGTGCCGTACGGCTCGCCGGAGGAGCACGAAAAACGCCAGACGCCCTTCTGGCACAAGGTCATCGCCGTCAGCAACGGCGAATACCCTACGGTAAGAATCGACCTGATACCGATGCCCTGTATGCACTGCGACGACGCACCTTGCGTGACGGTATGCCCGGCCAAAGCTACCTACCGCCGCGAGGACGGCATCGTGATACAAGACTTCCGGCGCTGCATCGGCTGCAAGTACTGCATCGTCGCCTGCCCCTACGGCGCCCGCAGTTTCAATTATAAAGAGCCGGAGGACGAAGAGTACCACCGCCCCGACCCTCCCCCAGAGCGCGCCGACAGGGGTATCTGGCCGTTCCCCCACCGCGTGCACGGCGTGGTCGAGAAATGCACCTTCTGCTTCCACCGTATCGACCAGGCAATCAAAGAAGGGAAAAAGGTGGGGGAGGAAGTCCTCCCCGCCTGTGCCGAAGCCTGCCCGGCTCACGCCATAGCCTTCGGCGACCTTGACGACCCCGAAAGCCAGGTAGCGCGATTGCTCGCATCACGACAGTGGCTGCGACTTCGCGAGGAGATGGGCACCAGCCCGAAGGTGTTTTATTTACCGAAATAAGGATTTATGACTGTCATTCTGAGGGAGCGAAGCGACCGTGAGAATCTCATGGGATGCACAAGTAATGCAGAAAGTTAAAGGAAGGCCACCGCAGAGATTGCCACGCCTCCGATTCGCAGGAGTAAGGGTAGCTCATCGGGATGGCTCGCAATGACAGTACCATGAGGAGTGTTGATTGACAACGGATTTTGTCGCCCTTGAGGGAAAATCAAGAGGCTACCGCTACCTGATAGCGGTCCTGGCCATACTGGCGCTGGCCGGCTTCATCAGCTTTATTTTGAGCTATATCCAGGGGCACCAGGTGTTCGGCAGCAGCAACGTTATCCCCTGGGGCATGCCCATCGTTCTCACCATCTACCTGATTGGACTCAGCGCCGGCTCCCTGATTCTCTCCTCGCTGACCTACGTTTTCGGCAGAGAGGAGTACCGCCCCATCGCCCGGATGGCGGTCTTTCTGGCCATCGTCCTGATATTCGGCGCCATGCTTTCCATCGCCATCGACCTGGGAAGGCCGGAGAAGTTCTGGCGTCTTTTCATGTTCTTCTACCTGAACAACATGAAGTCGATGTTCGCCATCAACGGCATCCTCTACGGCGGCTACTTCATTATCAGCCTTATCTACCTGGGGATAATATTCGCCAATAGCCGCTTCTCCCGGACGATGGGCATAATCGCCGTCTGCTGGGCTGTCCTGGTGCACATGGGCACGGGAGCTATCTGGGGCTTTGTTGCCGCCAGGGAAGCCTGGTTCTCGCCGGTAAGACCCCTGGAGTTCCTGGCCGCGGCGCTCGCCTCCGGCGTGGCCCTGCTCATCGTTGTCATGGTGCTCACCCTTGCGCTGAGCGGTCGCGAACTGAAAAAAGAGGTTATCGCTTCCCTGGGCCGGCTGCTCACGTATTTTATTATCATTCTGCTTATTTTAATCATCGTCGATAAGCTGACCCACCTCTACTCGCCCCACCGGGAAGCCGCCGTATATATGCTCACCGGGCGGTACAGCTGGATTTTCTGGGGGTTCCAGATAGGCCTGGGGGCCGTCATACCGCTGGCAATCCTGTTCAATCCCCGCACTAACAAGACTATCGGCTGGGTGGTTGCGGCCGGGGCCTCGGTGGTTATCGGCGTTTTCTTCGAAAGGTATTACCTGGTAATCCCCGGCGCGGCCTACCCCATGCATTACTATCCGGGGGAAATACAGGGAGTCTGGGGCGCTACGGGCTCTTTCCCTTTGACCCCGCTGGAAATGCTGCTTTCCATCGGGATAATCGCCCTTCTGGCGCTTCTTTTCATCCTGGGCCTGAAATACCTGGAGCTTTTACCGCCCGGAGAGCCGGCAAAGGAAACCGTTAAAGAAAGTGCAGAAGAAGTAGAACAGCCAGGCGATACCGCAGAGACAAGTGAAAGCAAAGATGAAGGATAGTAAAGAAGGAATCAGCCGCCGGGAGCTTTTACAAAAGCTTTCGCCGCTCGGCAGGGTAAGCCTCGACACTACGAAGTGCACGGGCTGCGGTCTCTGCGTCCAGGAGTGCCCCACCGGCGCGCTGACTATTTCATCAGGTGAAAACTCCGATACCTTCAGGCTGCTTTTCAAACACGGCGTCTGTGTGGCCTGCGGTCTGTGCGTGAAAATCTGTCCGGAAAAGTGCCTCCAGGTGGAACGCCTCCTCGAACCGGAAAAAATGAACCAGCCGTCGGTACTATTCGAGGATGAAATCGCCCGCTGCTCGCGGTGCGGCGGTGCCATCGGACCCAAAAGCATGATAGAGAAATTACAGGCCAGGATGAAGGCCGCCGGGTATTCATCGGTTTCGCAGCTCGAACTCTGTCCCGCATGCAAGGCCCAGACCCAGTTCGGGCCGTTGAGTGGAAAAAATGGACATACTGTTTAGAACTATCGCTATCGTTATTGAAGTGCTGATACTGGCGGCTATAAGCTACGCCGTGCTTCACGGTGTAAGACTCACCGCCTCCGACCTGGGTATCGGGCCGAGATACGGTAAGGCCGTAGTCCTGGCGCTCCTGGCGGTCGGCTTTATTGTCCTGATATTCTTTATCGCCCACCTGACCACTTTTTACCCGGCGGTATGATAATTAAGGAGAAAAATTTAAGGAATATTTAAATGTCTTCAGGTGAAATTTTCTGGGCAGGCCAGCTGATTTATATCAGGGAGATTTTCCTGCCGGTTATCATCGGCGTCCTGGTATTCGTCCCGCTGCTGGTCGCGGCCTTTGTCTTCGGCTTCGGTCGCCATTACCGACTCTGGAAACTGGGCCAGCCGGACGACCGTTCGGGGCACTGGTGGCAGCGTTTGGTAACGACGCTGGCAGTAGCGATAACCAATATCCGCATTATCCGGGGCAAGGAACTGTATCCCGGCATCATGCACGCCCTCATCTTCGGCGGGGCGGCCATTCTGGTACTGGGTAAAATAACACGGCTGTTTTCATACGTCACCGGTATCACCAACCCGCCGCAGACCGTTTACCTTTACGCTTCCTGGGCCGCCGAAGCCGGCGGGGTGCTGCTGCTCATCGGCGGCATCCTGGCGGTAATCCGCCGCTACGTTATCCGCCCCGCCCGCCTGGACAATATGCCGGAGGACTCCCTGCTCTACGTCTGGATATTCCTCATCGTCCTCACCGGCTTCATGGTAAAGGGATACCGCATCGCCGCCAGCGATACTACCGTCACCGACTGGACTCTATGGTCACCGGTGGGTTATGGCCTTTCCCATATCTTCCCCTCTTTCCTGGTCGAAGCCAAGAATGAGATACTGGTATGGCACCGGGCCATCATCCACACCGTACCGGCCTTTATCCTCCTCGGCTATATCTGGGTAAACCGCTCCCGCCTGCAACACATACTACTATCACCTGTAAATATATTCTTCCGTTCACTAAGGCCAAAAGGGGCGCTGACACCCGTCGATTTTGAAACTACCGAGTTGTTCGGCGTATCTAAAATCGAAGACTACACCTGGAAGCAGCTCATGGACCTGGACGCCTGCACCCGCTGCGGTCGCTGCCAGGATGTATGTCCCGCCAACTTCAGCGGCAAAGCCCTCAGCCCCAAGCAGGTTATCTTAGACTTAAAAGACCACCTTTACGAGACGTATCCCGTGCCCTGGCAGAAAAAGCCCGTCGAGGCCCGCAAGGACATGATTGCCGAGGTTATTACCGACGAGGCAATCTGGGACTGCACCACCTGCCGCGCCTGTATGGAGGCCTGCCCGGTTTACGTCGAGCACGTCGACAAGATAATCGATATGCGCCGCAATCTGGCTATGGAGCAGAGCCGCTTCCCCGAAGAAGTCCAGAACACGCTGAAAAGCCTGGGAGCCAGGGGGCACCCCTTCCGCGGCACTACCGCCACGCGTACCACCTGGTACGAGGGCCTGGAAGTGCCAGACCTGTCGGAGAATGAAAACCCGGAGATACTGTACTGGGTGGGCTGTACGGCGGCCCTCGAAGACCGCAACATGAGTATCGCCAGGGCCATGGTCGCTATACTGCGGGCGGCGGGGGTTAATTTTGCCGTACTCGGCGAGGAAGAGAGCTGCTGCGGCGACCCCGCCCGGCGCATGGGTGACGAATACCTGTTCCAGACAATCTGCCAGAGCAATATCGAGATACTCAAGGCGCATGATGTTAAAAAGATTCTTACCGCCTGCCCCCACTGCTTCAACACCCTCAAGCACGAGTACCCGCAATTTGGGGGCAATTTCGAGGTTATTCACCATACTCAGTTTATCCTCGATTTGCTACGCCAGCGCCGACTTATACTCGGCAGGCTAGAACCCGCGAAAATAGCCTACCACGATTCCTGCTACCTGGGACGCTACAACGATATTTATGAAGAACCCCGGCTGATATTGAGCGTTCTCCGGGGCATCAGGGCTGTGGAGCTAAAACGCTGCCGGTCGAACAGCTTCTGCTGCGGCGGGGGAGGCGGCCACATGTGGATGGAGGAGGACCCGGACAAGCGGGTCAGCAACAGGAGAGTCGACGAAATAATCCAGGCGAAGGTAGATATCGTGGCCACGGCCTGCCCCTACTGCCTGACGATGTTCGAAGACGGTATTAAGGCCAGAGAGGCCGAGGAAACCCTGCGCGTTAAAGACCTGAGCGAGCTTATCGCCGAAGCGCTGGAAAAGGATTGAGAGCTATAATATTATAGGCCGGTCTACCAGGAGGAAAAAAGAACCCTCGCATTTTCAGGGTATTTTTCATTTTATAACAATCTGCTGACGCTTTTGTTGTTAAAATCAGCGAGATTTTACTTTCTCTTCTTCAACTCGCCGCGCGGATTTTACACCGGCATCCACACCTTCTTGATAACCCAGAGTATGAGAAAGCGACGCCACGAGATACTGGTTAAGACTAACACCTTGTTGTGCCGCTTTGAACATCAGAGATTCATGTAAGACCGGCGGCATACGTAAGACTACCTTACCACTGTAACGCTTAGATTTGAGAGGTTTGGGTATAGCTCTACCAAGCTTGATATTCAGCTGAAGCCATTCGCGCATAGCATCTTGTAAGTCTCCCGCTACATCTTCCATGGTATCTCCGGTAGTGATACACCCCTCCAGTTCGAGTACTCTCAGGGAATAATAAGATTTTTCACCATCATTGTGTTGTTCTAAAAGGAATGTATACGGCTGATTGAGATAATATTCAACCTTGGCCTGAATATCATTATTCATACATACACCCCTTACTTCTGAATGATGTCTATGAACTTCAGTAATTGTCTTACATATACAGATTTAATCGGATTTTCACGTTTATAAGTCATAGAGTAGTCACCTACTACTGCTTTGTGGTGCTTCGCACCAGATTCAATATAACCATAATTTTTGACGAGAGCTTCGAAATCTACAATCGAGACATTTATAGGATTTTGTCTAATTTTCTCCTCCCTCTTGTCCCGCTTACTCACATCATCACTCTCTTTGGAATAGTATCATATATGATAGCACTTGTCAACAGTCTGAAATCTACTCGCTTTAAAACCGCATGCTGGTTTCCTCCTTTACACCTGCAATGAGAATAAAATCAATGCGTATTGCCACCACCCCTTTCCCTCCCCTCTCTACACTCCGTCCTGTCCGGCCCCGGCTTCCAGGCGGCGCAGCAGGCGGGTTTCACCGGGTGGATGGTGCAGGTAGCCAGGCCGTTATCATACGTGAGGAAAGCACAGGCGCCGTTTACGTGCCGTATCAGGCGGTATTCCGAAAACTGCCACCGCGAATCGTCATAAAGCCGCTCCCAGTCCTCCATGGTTATCCCCAGATAAGCGGTAATGCGTACGATGTCTTCCGGGGTGACGAACGCCTGGTGCCGGGTGCAGCAGACCCCACAGCGCCGGCACTCCATCGTCTCCGGATTTTCTGAGTTGTCTCCTGAGGTGTTTATACTATCCATAACAAAAAATACAGGGGAATCATTCTCTAAGTTTACGACTCCCCTAAAAGTATATACCAGATGAAATTACTTTTTCTTCGGCGCAGATGGCTTAGCTTGCCCGGGTCTGTTGGAGACGGCGGGTTTCGCTGGACCTTTGTGTCCCATATCCGGTGTACCCTCCTTTATCTGGACGTTTATCTGAAAACTGGCGTTTGGCTTTTCATAAAATAACCGCTTTTCATCAGGAACAGCCGTAAATAAAAAGCGCTCTATATAATATTATACACCCAAATTACATAATGTAAATAGCTCTCAGGCGATAAATTGCTTTATCAGTCGTTCGCAGGCGACCTCCGGCGGCAGGATGCAGATATTCTCGTCCTGCAGTATCTGGTAGTAGAACTGGTCGCTGGTCTCGATGGGCGAATACAGCAGCGAGCCACGCGGCGTAATCCGGGCATGCGCCCAGAACTGGCTTTTATCGAACCCCGAGTACGTGGCCATGTTAAAGCTTAGCAGGTTCAACTCGTCAATATATTTGAATACCTTAAGCAGACCGGAGGCAAAATCCCGCAGGTCGTCCTCGGAGAGTTCGGCGATCGAGGCTTTACCCGGGAATACGGCCAGCACATCGGAAAGGCGCCCCCGGGGCGCGAAGGCCGTGAGCCACTCCGTGTTGCCGATTTTCCCCACGTACCTCTCCCCAGTCCGTCTCTCCTGCTCCAGGAGGTCGCTCCAGTAATTCGTTCCCTTCTCCCGATAATAACTTTCGGACGCCTCCAGCACCTGTTTCTGGTAGTACGCCGCGTGGTAACCGGCGTTGCTTTGCAGGTGCGGGTGCACGAGGCTCCCCCCGGAAGGGGGCATATAGTTCCAAGCGATGAAGTGGTGCTTCGCCGCAGGGTCGGCCTTTTGTACGGCTTTGATATGTGCCTGCGCCGCCATCATGGCATCAAGCACGGTCTCAAGGTCGAAACCGTCCAGAGGAATGAAATGCTCATCGGAAATGACCACGACGATGCCGTAAACGTCCCACGGACTGGCGTTCGGGAAGGCCAGCGCTTTGCCCCGGCGGATAACTCCATCCGGGATAAGGTCGGGGGGAAAGCGGGGCGTAATCCTGTCGACGAGTGGCGCGCAGAAGGGGCAGGGTAACTCCCGTGACCTATCTACCAGCGCTCTTATATCCGGCCGGATGATTCTTTCCAGCGAGAACTGAACGATGCGGCAGGTCCGGCCGGTCAGAGGGTCGAAGCGGAACTCCAGGGGTATTGCCGCCTCAACAAACTTGCCGGAGTCGTCACGCGTCATCATCTTCGACGGATGAATTTTACGCCGGAACTCTATAGGATTAAATTTTTCTTGATTCATTTGACGATGTTGCTGATTTGCTTGAATTTGTCCCCTTCGGCAACCTTGAGCAGCTCGAACAGTGCCATTTCCACGGTCGTCGGGCTTACCCCCGCCGCCCCCATCTTCAACAGGCTGACCAGCTTATTCTCCGGCTCACGCGACGAAACGCAGTCGCCGACCACCTGCACTTCGTAGCCGGAACGGAACAGCGCCATCGCCGTCTGGTAAACGCAGATGTGCGCCTCGATGCCGGCGATGAGCACCTGCTTCCTTTTCAGGGATTCCAGCGACTCACCGAAAGCCCCCTCGTCACAGCAGTCGAAGCACACCTTCTCAATCGGCTTTACATCCGGTAATAGCTCTCTTATCTCCGGCAGCGTCGGCCCCAGTCCCTTCGGGTACTGCTCGGTCATGATTATCGGTATCTCCAGCACCTTCGCCCCTTGAATAAGCTTTAAGACGCTCCGCAGCAGCTTTTCCTTCTCGTGCATGACGGGGAACAGCCTTTCCTGAAAGTCGATTAACACCAGGACAACGCTATCGGTGGTCAGTGCTGTCGGCGCACCCATGACGATTTCACCTCTGCTTGTCTGGATTTATGCCGCCAAGATTCGCGGACCTGCATGATAAGTATAAAATTCGCACGTGCCCTATGTCAAAACGAGGGGCCTTAAAAAAGCTTACGCTCAGGGGAGATACGGCGGTGGTATCGCGCCCCTTTTCACACGATTCCGTCTTGATATATCTCCCCGGGCCGCTCTACACCGGGCGCAGCGTCCCGGCGAAGACCTGCCACGCCAGGGCCGACTTGGCAATCAGGCTCAACAGCACGTACGCCTTCTCGCCGTATAAATAGTCGCGCCACGGCCCCACCTTCTTGTACTGGAGCACCATATTGAGCGCGAAGCTGAAGAAAAAGACGAACAGCGTCGGCAGAATGACGTACACGAATGTCGGTACCCCGCCTTCCGCCTGCGCCAGCGAGCCGAAAAAGTAGATGGCGATGGCCACCCACGGCGCTACCCCGGCGATGCACCCCACCACGTACGATGTCCAGCTCGTCTTTTCGGTGGTCTGGTTATGCACCTCCATTATCAAACCGCAGAGGTTCATCACGGCGGTAAGCACGAAGGCCATGATAAGCGCGCCGAGGTCGTACACGCCGCAAAGCATCCCGATGAGCACTATCATGAGGGAAGCGCTCAGCGAATACTCGTACCACCGGGCGTAGTTAATGCCCCTTTTGAGGTTTTTGACGTACCAGCCGAACGCGCCGGGGGAAGCTATGGTAAAGTGGGCGACGGCCGAAATGAGCAGGAACACGGCCACCATGATGCCGAAGGGCAAACTGACGAGGGTATCGGTGACCGGCCATAGCTTGCCGAGTCCTTCGTCATAAGTCAGGAAAGAGGTGGTAATCGGCAGCTTGAAGTCGTTACTCAGGATGATGATGAAGATTGCCTGGGCGAGGTGGAGAAAACCCATGAAGATGTTGTAGACACGCAGCCTGGTGAACTGTGGTTCATAACTCATAAGTGCCCCCCTTTTTCGCGTTAGTGCGCTTACGCTATTCCCACATTTTAAGTGAAGTCAAACATACAGTCAACGAGTTTTATCACATTTTTAGCCTAACCCGGGTGCTTTTGCTATACTGTACTTAAAAAGAAACCCTTTTTAACTATTAAGAAAGAAAAATTCATTGGATAACAACCAGAAAACGTGCCTTTCCCCCAAGCCCGGTTTCTTCTACGGCTGGTACATAATCGCCGCCTCCTGGGTCATGCTCTTCCTGGTGAGCGCGGTCGGCGTGGGCATCTTCTTCAAGCCGATATTGGAAGAGTTCGGGTGGGACAGGGCCACCCTTTCCGCCGTCCATACCTTCGCGCTGCTCCTCTTTGCCATCGCCACTCCGTTTATCGGCCGGCTCATCGACCGCTTCGGGCCTAAGGCCATGCTCTTTGTCAGCCTGGCCACGCAGACCGCCAGCGCCACGGTCAACGGGCTGGCCGCCGGTATCTGGCACATCTTTGCCGGTCGGTTCCTGTACGAGATAAAGTCATTGCAGGCCAGCCAGGTGCTGATAAACCGGTGGTTCGTGAAGAAGAGGGGCCGTGCACAGGGAATCGCCGCCACCGGCATGCCCATCGGGGCCCTGCTCCTCTCGCCCCTCTCCCAGTACCTGGTGCTCGCCTGGGGCTGGCGGGAGACGATGTTTTTCTGGGCGGGGGTCACTTTCGTGGTGCTGTTGCCCCTGACTATACTGGTACGCAACGGCCCCGGAGAGAAAGGGGGCGACCCTGATGGCGAGCCTGTCCGGCCGTTAAAACCGGGGGCCGCCAGCCATCGGAACGGGGTCCCCGCGCTTTCCGGCCATACCCTGGCCGAAGCCTCCCGGAACGCCGCTTTCTGGCTAGTTTTGGGCACTCAGCTTATCTGCGGCATCGGCTGCGGTTTCATGATGACCCATATCGTTATCTTCGCTACCGACCTCGGCTACACGGAGATGATTGGCGCCAGCTTCATAAGCGTCCAGGGGGGCCTGAACCTGGTGGGCGTGCTGCTGACGGGTCACTTATCCGACCGGTACGCCAGGAGCCGGGTGCTGGCGCTGACCCATGTCATCCGCAGTCTGTCCTTTGTTATCGTCGTCGTTTTTATCCTCATCGACCCCGGTAAATCGGGGCTGTGGCTGCTCTACCTGTCCATGGCCCTGTTCGGCTTCGGCTGGTTCACCACGTCGCCGCTCACTTCCGGGCTGGTGGCCGACCTCTTCGGAGGACTGCGCATGGGCACGATAATCGGCATAACGATGTCCTGCCACACGGTCGGTATGGCACTGGGCGCTTATGCCGGCGGCGTCACCTTCGAGCTGACCGGCAGCTATTACTCGTTCTTCGTCGTCCAGGCCACCCTTGAATTCCTGGCGGCCGGGCTGGCCTTTGCCATCAAACGGCGGCCGTTTCATCAGCATGGTGCATAAAAAGGGGTGAGTGCGGAGCGTAAAAAAATAAATATTACTAATTAGCTATTGCAAATTGCGCCTGCGTATTATATAATATGCTCTGGTGGTTATCAGTCTAGGTTATCATACATGCAATTAAAATTACTTTATCCCGACCCGGTTACGGATGACCTTAGCTCGAACCAACTAAAATAAGAAAGGAGGTCATCCGTTGAGTTTTCAGGACAAGGAACTCCAGTGTTCCGATT
>CAZCOB010000017.1:0-38490 GCA_964500415.1 uncultured Dehalococcoidaceae bacterium
CTTCCATCGCCTACACCGGCACTGCCAAAGAGATGAAGGAAAACTGCCGCAAGCTCATCGAGACCTGCGCGCCGGGCGGCGGCTTTATTTTAAGCGGCGGCTCAACCTTTGACATGGCCAAGCCGGAAAATTTGCATGCCATGATGGACGCCGCCAAGGAATACGGCTATTATAAATAGAAAATATTTACGGAGGACTTTTTACGATGATAATGGCCAATTTAAATAACCCCCCACGCTCTGTTAGGGATACAGTCGCAAACTGGGCGGAGTTGACCCCGGAGCAGAAGCGTGAAGAGAGATTTAAAAAGTGGCTGGCGGCTCCCGGCGTGAAGTTCAAGAATAAAGAAGCGGAAAAAGTCTATAAAGAGCGCGTCACCAGATTCATTAAAGCCTTAAAGATGGAAGAACCGGACAGGGTCCCCTGCCTGCTACCGGTAGGTTACTTCCCGGCCTATTACGCCGGCTACGACCTCAAGACAGTGATGAATGATTACGAGAAGCAGAGGGATGCCTGGATGAAGTTCATGGACGACTTCGGGGATATGGACACATTCGGCGGCCCCGGGCTAGTCCTGCCGGCCCCGGCGCTGGAAATGATTGACCACAAGATTCACAAGTGGCCGGGACACGGTATCGCCGATGACGTCGGCTCTTACCAGTTCGTCGAAGGCGAGTACATGAAGGCCGATGAATACGACAAGCTCATTATAGACCCGTCCGATTTCTGGTTGAGAACCTTCATGCCCCGCCAGGCAGGGGCTTTCGCTCCCCTGGCTGCTCTGCCCCACCTCACCGCCTTCGTCGGCATCCCGATTTTCTATCTGGGCATATTTGCCGACCCGGCTATACAAAAGGCCTACACGACCATGTTCAGAGCCGGTGAGGAAATCGTGAAATGGCAGATGACCATCGGCGTGGTGGCCCGTGAGGCAATTGAAAGGGGCTACGCCGGTTTCGGGGGTGGCTTCTCCGGTGCCCCGTTCGATATGCTGACCGACATGCTCCGCGGCACCAGGGGCATCTTCATCGATATGTACCGACAGCCGGAAAAAATCCACGAAGCCATGGATAGACTAATACCCCTCGTTATCCAGGAGGCAGTCGCCAATGCCGACATGGCCATGGCGCCCATAATCATGATGCCGCTGCACAAGGGTGAAAAGGGGTTTATGTCCCCCAAGCAGTTCGATGAGTTCTACTGGCCGAGTTTCAAGAAAGTCCTGCTAGGCATGATTGACGAGGGTCTCGTGCCGATGCCCTTCGCCGAGGGCAACTACATACCGCGACTGGAGATTATCCAGGACATGCCCAAGGCATCCATGGTATGGTACTTCGAATACATGGACATGGCCCGGGCCAAGGCGACCGTCGGCAAAAAGAACTGTATCGCCGGCAATCTGCCTATTTCGACCATGGTCACCGGCACGCCCCGGGATGTTAAAGATGGCTGCCGCAAGCTCATTGAGACCTGCGCCCCTGGCGGCGGCTATATCCTGAGCGCGGCGACCAGCATGGACCAGGGCAGCATTGAAAACCTGCACGCCATGATGGATACTGCCAAGGAATACGGCGTATACAAATAGAACAGGAGAATAGACCAATGGAAACTAAAGTATCAAGCGCCAAAAAAGAAGTCATCATCTCTATCGACCGTCCGGCAGTGCTTATCGGCGAGCGCATCAATCCCACCGGCAGGAAAAAATTAACCGAAGCCCTGAAAGCAGGAGACCTCGATATTGTCCGCAAAGATGCAATCGAGCAGGTCGAGGCCGGCGCGGATATCATCGATGTAAATATCGATGCTCCGGGGGTGGATGATGTCGCCCTCATGCCGGAGGCGGTAAAGGTGGTAATGGCAGCCGTAGACGTACCGCTCTGCTTCGATACCCCCAACCCTGCCGCAATGGAAGCCGCCCTGAAGGTATACAAGGGCAAGCCGCTCGTCAACTCGGTCAGCGGCGAGGAACACTCCCTGAATAGAGTGCTGCCTCTCGTGAAAGAGTACGGGGCGGCCGTTATCGGCATGGTGCAAGATGACGAAGGTATACCCAAGAACGCCGACCGGCGCGTACAAATCGCCCATAAAATCGTGGAGAGTGCGGAGAAAGCCGGTATCCCGCGCGAGGACGTCGTTATTGATGTCATGGCCTTCGCCATCGGCGCCGAGGCGGAATCCGGCAAGGACGTCCTGGAGGCCATCCGCCGTATCAGGGAGGAGCTGGGAGTAAACATGACCATGGGCGCCAGCAATATCTCCTTCGGCATGCCGGACCGCCCCATAATCAATAACGCCTGGGTTTCCATGGTCATCGGCGCCGGCGCCACGGTCTTAATTGCCGATGCCGCCAGGGTAAAACCATCGGTACTGGCCACCGACCTTATTCTGGGCCGCGACAGGTTCGCCAGGCGCTTTATCGAAAATCACCGCAAGCGACAGCAGAAATCGCAGGGTTGACACATCTTCTTTGAAGGTCTATACTTAAAAATGCGCCTCAACGCGGGGTAGAGCAGTGGTAGCTCGTCGGGCTCATAACCCGGAGGTCGTTGGTTCAAATCCAACCCCCGCTACCAAAGTTAATTTAAATCCCCCGGAAATGATTCGGGGGATTTTTCTAATGTGGGAAGATAATTTCACCAGCCACGAACAATAAGACTATAAACCCTATTAAGATAGCTAGATAAACAGGAATCGCCCTCTCCCGGCTTTTTATAACCCCGATAATTCCCATAAAAAAGGCAGAAATACCGGAAATCGCCGCAATGACTACCGGCACCGCCAGTAAAAGATTGCTGAAAAAGGTTTCACCACCCCGCTGTCCCGAAGCTACAAAGAGCCAGAATACCCCGTAAAACACGATAAAGGCGACAATCAGCCAGGTCGACCACTTACCCGGGCGGCTTTTCGGTATGAAGTAAACCCTCATAGGCTGATTTTATAATTCGTATCCACCCGTGTCAATTGACAATGTAATCGCAGCGTGGTAGTCTGACTCTACGGAAAAAATAATCCGGTACTTCTATAAGAAGGGGATGCAGATATTGGCTGAGACGGATATTTTGGTAATAGGCGGGGGCACCGCCGGCTTTCTATCGGCGCAGTTCGCCGCTCAACTCGGCGGCAGGGTAACGCTCGTGGAGAAGGAGAGGGTGGGAGGCATCTGCCCGAACTGGGGCTGCATACCGATGTGCTTCATGGACCACTGCATCGAAGTTATCAGGTCGATAAAAGAGGCCAGGAAGGACGGCATCGATACTGGTGAACTGCGGATTAATTATCCCAAGTTAATAAGCGAAAAGGAGAAGGTGGTCAGTGGGGTGGTGGCCGGTATGGAAGCCAAGCTTCAGGCCACCGGCATACGGGTAGTTATCGGTGCGGCAAAGCTGCTCTCACCGGACGAGGTAGAAATAACTCTTAATAACGGAACGACAAAGACAGTCCGGACGAAGAAAATTATCATCGCCTCCGGCTCTGTTGCCAGAAGGTACGAGGTGCCCGGGGCTTACGGCACCGGGGTGCTTACGGCCAAGGAACTCCTGGATTTGAAAGAGCTCCCGAAGAGCCTGGCGATTATCGGGCGCAGCGTTACGGCTCTGGAACTGGCGGCCGTCTGGGCTAACCTGGGCAGCGCCGTCAGCCTCATAGCCAGAAGGTCTCAATTACTCCCCAATGAAGATGAAGAAGTCGCCGCCTACCTGCGCCAGGCCCTCGAAGGCGACGGCGTCCGCATCTATGCCGGGGTAGACGTAGAGAGTATTGACGACGGCAAAGAGGGTAAGGCGATAACTATCTCCGGCGAGGGTAAAAAAAATCAGGTAAACGCGCAATACGCGGTATTCGCCCTGGGGCAGCAGCCGCTTCTGGACGGGCTCGGACTGGAAAATGCCGGCGTCGTGGTAAACGATGGGCGAATAAAAACCGACGCAAAAATGGAGACCGGCGTCAAAGGGATTTACGCCGCCGGTGATGTCACCGGCGAAATGATGCTGGCCAGCGTCGCCATGATTCAGGGAATGATAGCCGGCAGGAACGCGATGGGCGGAGACGCGACTATCGATTACCGCGTGGTGCCGCGTTCCGTCCGCACGGTGCTGCCCATGGCAGCGGTCGGCATCACCGAAGGTGAAGCCAAAGAAAAAGGACTGGATATCAGGATCGGCAAATTTCCCTTCGACCAAAGCCCCAGGGCCGGTATTATCAGGGAGAGCCGCGGGTTCGTGAAGATAATTGCCGATGCGGCATCCGGTGAAATTCTGGGCGCCCACATCGTCGGACCCCAGGCACCAGAGCTGATACATGAAGTCGCCGCCGTCATGCAAATGAGAGGGACTGTCCGGGATATTGCGGCTGCTATTCATGGCCATCCGAGTTTACACGAGACCATCCAGCGGGCGGCCCAGGGGCTGAGCGGTTAAGCATTTTATCGACGACGGGGCTACCGCAATTCCCCACCCGTCTTTGTCGGAAAAAGATTCTAAAGGAGGTCAAGATGAGACCGCTGCAAACCGACCTTTCCATTTTCGGCAAGTTGAACCTGGAGAAGCCGCCGGTAGGCGTCAAGTTTCTGTTCAGCAAACCGGAAGGCATAAATCAGCTGGACAAGAATCTAGCCCTCTGTGAAACAATTGGAGAGGCACATCAAAGAGAAGCTCCTTTCTATTTCACTAAAGAGAATGAAATTTGCTTCGGAAAACAAACCCTGGGAATGATGAGTGGCGAAGGCCCGTCCTTTGCGAAAAGCGGAGAGCTGGGGGTAAGACTGGGAATCTTTCAGGAAGCCCGTGCCAATAAAAAAATAAACCAGTATAACTACAACCTGGATAGCGGCTCCGTTAACTACGTCGTTTTCGCCCCGCTGGACAAAATTACCTTCGAGCCGGACCTGCTGATTCTTATGACCGATGCCACACAGGCGGAAATCGTGCTGCGGTCGATGGCCTACTCTACCGGGGACATGTACGAAAGTAAGGTAACAACGACACTAGCCTGTTCCTGGCTTTTCGTTTACCCGTATCTCACCGGCAAGGTGAACTACTTTATCACCGGGTTGGGCTTCGGGGGGATATCCATAGAGGCATTCCCGCCGGGATGGGTGCTGACGTCTATCCCCTATAACTGGCTACCGACGATAACGCACAACCTCAAGGAGATGGAATGGAAACCTAAGGCATTCACCCTCGGTAGAGATAAATTTTTACAGTGGGAAAAGGATATACTGGAAGATATGGCCCGGGAGTTGCAGAACCCCTAAACGAATAAAAGGAGATGTCCATGAAGGCACTCATCATTTACTGGTCGGGCACGGGAAACACCAAAAAGGTAGCCGAGGCCATCGATAACACGCTGAAAACCAGCGGTGCAAGCTCAGTGTTAAAACCTGTGAAAGAAGCTCAAGACGAGGACCTCTTCGATTATGACCTGGTTTTCATTGGCTCACCGTCTTTTATGTGGCAGCCCCCCGAACCGGTTATGCAATACATCAAAGACAAAATGGACTACTACCGTGAACGCGGTGCCGTCAAGCTGTCTTCCCCCAAGGTGCCCGGTAAATACGCGGTGGTTTTTGCCACGTATTCTGGGCCACACACCGGCATTAACGAAGCGATACCCGTGGGCAAATACATGGGACAATTTCTCGAACACCTTGGATTTGATATCGTCGACGAATGGTACTATGTCGGTGAGTTTCACGGCTCCGAAGATAACAGCACCAAAGGCCGACTGGGAGATATCAGGGGACGACCTAACCAGCAGGACCTGGATAAGCTGGCAGAAGACGTCAAGAAGCTGCTGAACTCCGTGAAAGTCTGAAATATTTACGGGCCAACCCTATATCACACCCGAACCCTTTAGCTTCTCGATTTCCTGACCGGTCATTCCCAGCAGCCGGCTCAGGACTTCCCGGGTGTGCTGGCCCAGGTCCGGTGAGGCTTTTTCCACTTTATAGGGCGTCCGTGAAAACTTAAAGGGCGTGTTGACAACCCTGAAATTGCCCGCTTCAGGGTGCTTGACCTCAACAATCATGTCCCTGGTGTTTATCTGGGGGTCGGCGGCCGCCTGGTCGATGGTATTCACCGGACCGCAGGGTATACCCGCCTGCTCAAGCTCAGTAACCCACTCCCGGGTAGTCCTGGATTTCATGGACTCCGTTAGTATCGGCTCCAGCACTCCGAAATTTTGAGTGCGCATCCAGCCGTCCTCAAATCGCGGGTCGTCGATGATATCGACGCGGTCAATAGCGGCGCAGAAAAGCGGCCACTGGTCTTTGATGCCACCCCTCAGGGCCACCGCGATATAGCCGTCTTTAGTCTGAAAGGCCTGGAACGGCGTCATGACGGGGTGCCGTGTGCCGATGGCGCGGGGTATCTCGCCGGTATTCAGGTAGCGGACAAAGGCGTTCTCCTGGGCGGTTACCTGGCAGTCCAGCATGCTGATATCCACGAACTGCCCTTCCCCGCTCTTATGGCGTTCCTGCAAAGCGGCGAGAGTGGCGACACAGAGAAACAGTCCGGCGGCAATATCGCCGTAGGACACGCCCGGCCTTACCGGCGGTCCGCCCTCCTCGCCGGTGATACTGAGGATTCCTCCCATGGCCTGGACAATGACGTCAAAAGCGGGCTTACCGGCATAGGGCCCGTTCTGCCCGAAGCCGGAGCCGGCCACGTAAATAATCGCGGGGTTATGCTCCCTGACCCTTTCATAGCTCAGGCCGAGTTTCTCCATCGTTCCCGGCTTGAAATTCTCCACCAGAATATCGGCGCTTTTTACCAGCTTCAGTAATATCTCAACCCCTCGCTCGTCTGCTAAATTCAGCGTGAGGCTTTTCTTACCGCGGTTAAGGCTGAGGAAGTAAGTGCTCACTCCCCTGACCACCGGGCCGTTGCCCCTGGCGATATCGCCCACCCCCGGCCTCTCTATCTTGATTACCTCGGCTCCCAGGTCGCTGAGCAGCATGGTAGCAAAAGGGCCGAATAATACCTGCGTCAGGTCAAGAACTCTGATTCCGTCCAGCGGACCGGCCATGCTTCACCTCGTTTCTTTCAACTTTGACTGGCATCCCCGTGCCATAAAAACTCTAAGCGGTTAAAGTTATCCTTGTCAAGGACGGCGCCGACCGTATGAAATTGCCGTTATAAAGGTGTATAATACCCTCGATAGGTATGAACCGAAAAATAAAAGGAGGTTTTCATGTCACCAGTACTCAAGGATAAAGTGGCTGTTATTACCGGGGCCAGCCGCGGCCTCGGGAAGGCCTTCGCCTTAAGGTTCGCCGAGGAAGGGGCCAGATTGCTCCTCACCACCACCAGCCTGGAAAGGGCCGCCGATACGGAAAATGAAATCAAGGCCAAAGGCGGGGAAGTCACTTTTATTAAAGCAGATATATCTGTTGCCAGCGATGTTCAGAAGATAGCGGATAAGGTCATGGAACTTTACGGCCGGGTGGATATCCTGGTTAATAATGCCGCTATATGGTTCGGTATCCGGGCCAAACCGTGGGACACCTGGACGGAGGAGGAATGGGACCGTATATTTGCGGTAAACGTCAAGGGAACCTGGATGGTCTGCAAGGCGATTGCCCCCCTCATGGTGAAAGCGGGCAAGGGCAAGATTATTAACATTGCCTCCAATGCTGCCAGGGTGGGCGGAGCACCCATATTTATGCCCTACGCCTGCGGCAAGGGGGCGATATACACGCTGACTCACGCCCTGGCCCACGCCCTGGGCAAGTCGAATATCAATGTTAATGCTATCGCTCCGGGATTCACGGCTACCGAAGCCAGCCTGGATATGACCGGCGGCGGTGCATCGTTCGATGCCGCTGCCTCAGGGCAGTCCATCCCCCGCCGCGAGGAGCCGGAAGACCTGGTGGGGGCTACCCTCTTCCTGGCCTCACCGGACTCGGACTTCATCTCCGGGCAGGTCATCTATGTCGATGGCGGCACCGTGATGCTGTAATATATTAAGACAATTATAATAGTGAAAGCCATAACTCCACCTCTCCGCGAAAGTTATGGCTTTCTGATTTTCGGCTTTTAAACAGGGATACTCAATCGACTTTTAATCGCCATGATACAACATTCTTTCGTAGCATAAACCGGATACCCTGTTATAGGGTCGGTTAAACGCTTCGGGGTACCTCTCTCTCAATTCGTCCACGTTGACCCGCTCGACATCGACCAGAAATCCGCACACGGCCATGCCGGTGGCGTTCTTGGAGACCGGCTTATTCGGGGTGATGGTATTGATGGCGCCGCCTCTATCGAGCTTGCCGGGGACTATCGGGTCGTACCTCGCCCCGTGGTCGACGTAGACGGTGCCGGGCATCAGCCTCTCCGTGACATAAGCCCCGCAGAGGACTCCGCCCCTGTCGTTGAAGACATTGACCACGTCCCCGTGTTTGATACCCCTTTTGGCGGCTTCCGACGGGTGAATCCACATCGTCTGGTAGGCATAGCCGTCGGGGCCGACGATTTTGCACGTATCTATCTCTCTCAGCCACTCCATATCATCGTGCTGGGAATGCACCCGCCACCTGGGGTGATTAGAAACGATAAGCAGGGGGTATTTTTTCGCCCTCTCGCCGGAGAGCCTTTCGTCGTGGCTCTCTCCCTTTTCAATCCAGTGCGGCACCGGGGGCCTTTCATTGTCACCGGGGAAGTGCTCCGCCAGTCGCGCGGAATAGTATTCCAGCTTGCCGGAGGGCGTCCTCAGGGGATTATTCCCGGGGTCTTCATAGAACTGCCGCATACCGACATCCTTCTTCTTCCAGTCGGGATTGGTGGGGACGACGTAATACCCCTTTTCCTTGAACTCCTCCCAGGTGCAGAGGCCTGCCTGAGGTACGCCCGAGGTATCAAATCCTTTCTTAATCAGCCCTTCTTCGGTTTCACCGCCGGTGTACTCTTCGAGCATGCCCAGCTTCTCGGCGATGGCGCAGACGATTTCATAATCGCTCTTCGATTCCCCTCTAGGTTCGACACATTTACCGTCCAGGAATATCGACCGGAATTCCGCGGTAAATACATCTACCTGGATATCTTCCGTCTCGAACTTGGTGGTGGCCGGCAGGATGATATCGGCGAATTCACAATCGTTCTCTATCCAGGGGTGCTGCGCTAAAACGAACTCTATCTGCGGACTCCGGAAGGCGTCCGCCATCCGGTTGCCGCCGTTCCAGCAGGACATCCACGAAGGTGTATCGGTCCATATCATGCGTACCTCGACACAGCCGTCGGCGGGGTATTTATACTGCACGAACTGGTCCTCAACCAGGTACCGGCACATCGTGTTGCCGTACCAGCTCAGGGGTGGATTGAGAATGGCTTCATGAATGAGCAGCTTGGGAATAATCTGCTGCGGCATGTCCGGCTCGGTAAATCCCCGGTTCGCTTCCACCACGCTCGGATATACCATCGGCCCGGGCATGGGGTTGGTATCGTCCCCTATTAGCCAGTTCGGCGGGTTCCACCCCCCGAAGATTCCCCACTCAATCATGCTCAACTGGTGCGCTCCCGGCTTGCCGAGTCCCTGCATCCCCAGCAGGCATACCTCCAGCCGGGCCGGCTCCGTCGAGTACGGACTCCTGATGCCGGGGCCCCCGTTGCTGTGCGATATCGCGGTAGTCCTGGATGCCCACTCCCTGGCCAGCGCCTTGATTATCCTGGTCGGCACTCCGGTTATCTTCGATGCCCAGGTAGGGGTCTTGGGAATACCGTCTTCCTTACCCAGGACATACTCCTCGAATTTATCGAACCCTTCCGCGTGAGTCCTGATATACTCTTTATCATAAAGTCCTTCGGTAATCCAGAAATAAGCTATGGCGAGGTGCAGGGCGGCATCGGTATTGGGCAGGATGGGAATCCACTTATCGGCGTGTACGGCGGCGCCGTAGTTCAGGTCCGGGCAGACGTATACCTGCTTTATTCCCAGCTCGGTAAACCAGTAGCACAACCGGCTGACCGTCTGGCCTCCCCACCCCCAGGTCGTTGTTTCCGGGTCGCAACCCCAGAATAAAATCATCCCGGCATGCTGGGCGATATCGGGGAGGCAATTGGTACTGTTACGCTGCTTGCCCACCGGTTCGCACCCCCAGACATGCTTAGCCCCCCAGTACCACCCCTCCCAGCTATCTGGATTTCTCGCCTGCCAGGTATAACCGCCCATCAATCTCAGTAACCTCCGGCAGCACCCGTGGGCGGCGTGGATGGTCTTCGTCTCACCGTGTCCGTCCGCCTGCGCCAGTATCGCCGTTGGTCCGTATTTCTTTTGAATCCTCTTTATCTCGGCGGCGATGATATCCGTGGCCTCGTCCCAGGATATCCTGACGTACCGGCTCTTGCCCCGGTTCTGCGGATTTCTCTCGCCGTCGGGATTCCAGTCAACCCTCTTCAAGGGGTACATAACCCGGTTGGGAGAGTAAACGCGGTTTTTGTACGCTATGGCGTAAGGAGGCAGCAGCGTCCTTAAAGTCGGCTCGAAGGTCTGGCCCCGTGCCTCGATTTTCCACGGCCTGATCTGCTCGGGTGTGTACTTCCAGTCGAAGTGCAGCGGCCGGATTCTCACTATTTTACCGTTTTTAACATCGACCATGCCGGCATTGGCGTCTTCGGTAACACCGCCGAAGGAAAGCCCTTTTACGATAGTTCTCTCTTTATCTGGCATATCGCACCCCTGAACGTATTTTCAAATAAAAGCGTTAATACTATGTCTTCTTGTAAAGCTCGATATCCCCCACGTTCACATCTTTGCTGGCATCAACATTCTCTATCTTACGCGGGAGATATCCACCCTTCTCTATCTTCAACGAGTACTCCCCAGGCTCCTGCCTCTCAAACCAGAAGTCCCCAAAATTGTCCGTCTTTAACTCGGCTACCTTCTTTCCCTTACCATCAGTGAGAGTAACCGTCGCACCCTCCAGACATTCGTCCTCCTCAGGGTCGTATACCGCCCCGGCGATGAAATATTTATCAAGAAGGCCGATGTAATATACCCGCGGCTTCGCCTTGTACTCCGGGTGCAGCACCTCCGCCTGCTCAATGTACTCCTTTAACTCCTCTTCCTCCCCGAACCTTAACGCATCCGTGGGACAGGCATCCACACACCGCGGCACCTTCCACCCGTCATCTAACAAATGCGCGCACATCGTGCACTTCTGCGCTATATTCAGGTCACTGTTGAAGTAAATGACCCCGTACGGACAGGCATCTATACAGTTTCGACTCCCCGTGCACTTCTCCGGGTCGATGATTACTATCCCGTCTTCCCTCTTGTATATCGCCCCCGTCTTGCAGGCCGGTATGCACGGCGCTTCGTCACAGTGCTGGCAGATGTCATGCATGTACCGCACCCTTACCTTCGGTACGCTCCCCTGCACCACGTCCGTTACCTTCATCCAGAACTGCCCCGTGTCCGGCTGCGGCTTGGCTATCGGACTCCAGTCATTCCCTACATGCTCGTCCTTGCACGCTATCTGGCAGTTGTAACACCCGTTGCACTTGTTTATGTCTATCACCATTGCCTTCATCTTTACTGTTTACCTCCATCTAATACTCAATTGAAGATAGCTTTTAACGGTCGTTCTCGGAAGAATGCTTGGCGTTACAATGATATATTCCTGCCTCAGTTCTTGTCAAACCGTCAGATTGATATCACACCCAGGTAGACATCGGTTTTAGTACTTACCTTCAGTTCTTTTAGCTGGTAACCCTCAGCTTCGATTTTCACGGTATAATCCGCATCATCGGCCAGACCTTCGAACTCGAAATCGCCGAAGGTATCCGTCTTTACCGCCATCTTTTTACCGTTGCCGGTCAGGGTAACCACCGCGCCTTTGGCACATTCGTCCGTATCACCATAGACTACGGTTCCGGCCACGAATTTCTTGGGCAGACCGATATAGACCACTTTTTCCCTGAGTCCGTACTCTGAATGCAGCGACTCCGCATTACCGGAGGCGATAAGCCGGGATACCTCGCTTTCGGGATTGTCAAGGTCGCCGAAGGCCAGGGCGCCGGTGGGACACATTTCGACACAGCGCGGCTCCTTCCAGCCGGCGTCGAGGAGATGGGCACAGAAAGTGCACTTCTGGGGGAGTTTCTTCTCTTCGTTCCAGTAGATAACGCCGTAGGGACAGGAAGATACCACCTGCTTCTGTCCTTTTGCCTTTTCGGGGTCGATGATGATAATGCCGTCGGGGCGACGGTACACGGCCCCGTCCCTTGCCGACTTCACGCACGGCGCGTCCTCGCAGTGCTGGCACGGCACCGGGATATAAGCGAGCTTTACCTTCGGGTATTGCCCTCTTTCCTTCTCGATTATGTTCATCCAGAACTGGCCGGACATCGGCTGTGCTGCCGCATAACCGGGGTATTCCTGCCCGCAGTGCTCGTCCTTGCAGGCCAGGAAGCAATTATAACACCCGCAGCACTTCGCAATATCGATTACCATGCCGTACCTGGCCATTTATGATTCCCCTTCCCATCGGGCTATCTCTACCAGGCAGGAGTTGCTGGCCATGCCCGGGACGTTTCTGGATATCATCCTGGCCGGTGTCAACAGATTGACGCACCCGCCCTTATCGATACTGCCCGGCTTGCCCGGCTCCAGGGGGTCGTACTTGGCCGACGACTGAAACGAGTGAGCCACCCCGGGCCGGAGTCGCTCGGTAAGCTGCGCTATACCCAGCACCGCGCCGCGGTCGTTATACATTTTCACGATGTCCCCGTGTTTGATACCGCGGGCTTCAGCATCCGAAGGGTGCAGGCGAATCGGCCACCAGGCATACCCGTCCTTGATAACGCGATTCCCCGGGATTTCGTCCAGCCAGGGCGACTTACTTTCGTGGTGGGTGTGAAAGGAAAACCGCAGGTGGGACGAGATAAGCTGGAGCGGGTATTTTTTCGCCAGCTCCGAATCGTACCCTTCCCAGCTCGGTATATACCTCGCCAGCGGCGGCCTCTCCTCGTCGTCGGGGAAGTGCTGCGTCAAGCTCTGCGAGACGAACTCTATCTTGCCGCTATAGGTGCCCAGCCCCTTTTTCCCGAACCGGGGATTGGTGGAGTCGGGTATATCACAGGGGCGTCCTTCGTAGTACCAGCGATTAGAAACGGTGGGTTTGTAGTCCTTTCCGGGGGGCGGGACGACATAATACCCCTTCTTTTTAAAATCCTCGTACTTCATAATTTTCGGCATCGAGGAAATATCGTATATTTTCTTAATCCAGTCCTCCTCCGAGTTGCCTTCCGTGTACTCTTCTTTAAAACCCAGCCTTTCGGCGAGGTCGGTATATATATCGTAGTCCGGCCGGGATTCCCATAACGGCTCGATACATTTCTTCTGGTAAACGACGATTCTGTGGTTATGCCCGACTGCGCCGGCGCCGTAGCTGCCGGGGGCAGCCCACTCGGAGATATCGCTGCGCTCGAAGTTGGTGCAGGCCGGTAAAATTATATCGGCAAAGCGCGTTTCGCTCTGCCAGAAACAGTCCTGGTTGACCGCAAACTCCAGGTTGGGGCTCTGGTACATTCTTACGAACCGGTTCGTGTCCGTCATGGTCGATATATACGAGCCGCCGTGACGGTAGAGCATCTTAATATCGGAGCCGTCAGGACCGGCTTCGGGGCAGGTGTACGGCTTGAACTGCTGCTCAATCGATTCCCCGCAGAAACCCTCGCCTATCCAGCTCACCGGCGGATTCATGACGGACTCCGGCAGCAGCAGGCGGTAGTCCCGCTGGGTCACTTTATTGACGGCCGGCTTTTCGGCTACCAGCCCGAACGTATCCCACCCCACCGAAGAATACCCGGGGAACTGGAAAGAGAAATCAACCGGCGGCCCCATACTGGCGCCGCCCCAGACGTTAACCCCGGGCTTGCCCAGCCCCTGCATGGCGATGAGAAACACCATGAGCCGGGTCCACTCGGTTGAGTAGGCCTGCCGGCAGGCCCCGCCGACCCCGTACATGGCGCCGCAGCCCAGCATGGTGCGTTTCGAAGCCCACTCCCTGGCCAGCGCCGTGATATCGCGCGCCGGGACGCCGGTTATCTCCGCCGCCCATCCCGGCGTCCGTGGAGTGCCGTCTTTCTCTCCCAGCACCTGCTTTTTGAACTCGTCGAAGCCCAGGGTGCGGTTTTCCACGAACCATTTATCGTAGGTTCCCTCTTTTATCCAGACGTAAGCGATGGCCTCGGCCAAGGCGGCGTCGGTGCCGGGGCGGGGGGCTATCCATTTATCGCCGAGGGTGGCCGCCGTGTAGTTACACCAGGGGTCGACGAACACCATCTTAATCCCCAGCTCTCTCAGCCACATCCGCCAGATGACGGATTCCTGGCCGCAGTAGTTGCCGGCGGTGGCATTGGGGTCGTTCGCCCAGAAGACAACCATCTCCGTATTTTTAAGGGCGTCCTGGAGCATATCGACGTTATCGCTGACGCCGAGCTTCCAGTGATATCCCCAGGCATGTACCGCCCCCCAGAGCCAACCCTCCCAGCTATCGGAGTTATCGAATAGTGTCGTATATCCGAGCTGCTGGAAGAACCTGCCGAAGGGCCCCATCTTGTAGAACAGCAGGCCCCAGTTATGGTGCGACGAGGTGCTGCCGGTGATGGCGGCCGGGCCATAGGTAGACCTTATCCTTTTCATCTCATCAGCGACGCTGTCCAGGGCTTCGTCCCAGCTTATCCTTACATAGCCGGATTTACCACGGTTCTGCGGGTTTCTGGCGCCGTCGGGATTGAAATCCGCTCTTTTATATGGGTATTTTATTCTTTTATCGGAATATACCCGACTTCTTTCAGGGACGACATACGGATTCAGGGCGACCTTTCGGAACGGCGAAAACTGCCTCCCTCTGGCTTTAATCGTCCACGTCGGGGGGTCATCCTCGTCGAAGACGATAGGGCGGATGCGCGTTATCACGCCGTCCTTAACATGAACAAAGACAGCGCCGCCCACGGTGCACTGAGTTAGAACCTGCTCCGACATTGATATCCTAAATATAAAATTACTGAACTATCACTCTATCGAATCGCAGCCCGGAGGCCCAATCGTAGGGTCTCTCGAACGCTTCGGGGTATCGCTTCCTCAATTCATTGATATTGACCCGCTCCACCTCTACCAGGAAACCGCTGACCACCATCCCGGCGGCATTCTTCGACGACCAGTTGTACGGGGTAATGGTGTTGATGGCGCCGCCCCGGTCGAGCTCCCCGGGGATAATAGGGTCATATCTGGCGCCGTGTTCGATATATGCCACGCCGGGCATGACCCTCTGCGTCACGTAAGCCCCGGCGAGGACGCTGCCCCGCTCGTTGTATATCCCCACCACATCCCCGTGTTTAATGCCCCTCTTAGCGGCCTCCGAAGGGTGTAGCCAGACAGGCTCATAAAGGTAGCCGTCCGGCCCCCTGACCTTGCAGGTGGGAATTTCCTTGAACCAGTTTACATCGTCGAGGTTGGCATGTACCCGCCAGCGGGGGTGGTTGGACTGGCAGAGCAGGGGGTATTTATTAGCCCTGGGGAGTTGCAGGCTTTCCTGGTGCGACTCTCCATAGGGTATCCAGTGGGGCACCGGCGGCCTCTCCTCGTCATGCGGAAAGTTGTCGGCCAGTCTCTGCGAGTAAAACTCCAGCTTGCCGGTGGGAGTCGCCAGGGGGTGTTTCTCCGGGTCTTTATAAAATTCATACATGCCGGCCGGGTGTTTCTCCCAGTCGAGGTCGGTCGGGACGACGTAGTACTGCTTCTCTTTGAATTCCTCCCAGGTGCAGAGGCCCGCCTGGGGAACGCCGGAGCCGTCGAATCCGTACTTTATCCATTCCTGTACCGATTTACCCTGGGTATATTTCTCCAGCATGCCCAGCTTTTCGGCTATCAGGCAGACTATCTCATACTCGCTCTTCGACTCCCCGATTGGCTCGATGCACTTGTTCTCCAGGAAAATGCTCTCGAACTGGTCGCCGGTGGTGCCTTCACCGATATCCTCCGTCTCGTACTTGGTATTGGAAGGCAGGATGATATCGGCGAAAAGACAGTCGTTCTCCATCCAGGGGTGCTGGGCCAGCATGAACTCAATCGAAGGGTGCCGGTAGGCCTTCACATGGCTGTTGCCGTCGTTCCAGCAGGTCGTCAGGCAGGGGCTATCGGTCCATATCATGTGTATCGGCGAGCAGCCCGCGACGGGATAAACGTACTTCTTGAACTGGTCTTCGGTCGGCAATATCTGGTAGCCGCTGCCGTAAATGCTGAACTTCCCCTTTAAAATAGCCTCGTGAACCAGGCACTTCGGAATGACCTGTTTCGGCATGGGCGCGAAGTTGTCATACCCCCGCACCGCTTTAGAGATATCCGGCTCGATTACGCCCCAGGGCCGGTGCTTGAAACAGCGGCGCTTCAGCACCGCCGAAGAAAAGAACGCGCCTTCCAGGACGGCGTGCATGTGCACCCCCGGCCTGCCGAGTCCCTGCATCGCCAGCAGCATTACCTCCAGCCGGGCCGGTTCGTGCGAGTAAGGCCCCCGGATATAAGGCCCGCCGAGGCCGTGCGCCGTCGATGTTACCATGGACGCCCACTCTTTAGCCAGGGCCTTGATGATACGTGACGGCACCCCACATAGCTCCGCCGCCCATTTCGGCGTCTTGGGAATCCCGTCTTCTTTACCCAGGACATATTCCTCGAATTTATCGAATCCCACCGTATGTGTCGCTATATACTCCTTATCGTAAGTCCCCTGCGTAATCCAGAAATAAGCTATAGCCAGGTGCAGCGCGGCATCCGTGTTGGGGAGGATGGGAATCCACTTATCGGCGTGAACAGCCGCGCCGTAGTTCAGGTCCGGGCAGACGTATATCTGCTTGATGCCGAGTTCGGTGAACCAGTAAAACCACCGACTGGCAATCTGCCCCGCCGCGAACCCCCACGGCGTCGTCTCGGGGTCGCACCCCCAGCAGAGTATAAGCTCGGTGTGCTTCGCCATGTCCGGGATGATATTGGCATTATAAGGCCACTGCAGGCCGACCGGCTCGCAGCCCCACACGTGCTTGGCGCCCCAGTACCACCCCTCCCAGCTGTCCGGGTTCCGCACCTGAAAGGTAAACCCTCCCATGAGTTCGAGGAGCCGGCAGCCGCAGCCGTGGGTGGCGTGCACCGCTTTCGTCTCGCCGTGTCCGTCCGCCTGGCCGAGTATGCCGTACGGCCCGTATTTTTTATGTATCCTCTTTATCTCGGCGGCCACTATTTCCACGGCCTCGTCCCACGAGATTCTGACGTAGCCGCTCTTGCCCCGGTTCTGCGGGTTCCTCTCGCCGTCGGGGTCCCAATCGACCCTCTTCAACGGGTACATAATCCGATTGGGTGAATAGACGCGCTTTTTATAGCCCAGGCCGAAGGGCGCTATCAGCGACTTCATGGGTACGTTGAAGGTCTGGCCGCGCGCCTCTATCTTCCAGGCGTTAAACTCCTCCGGCTTATACTTCCAGTCGTAGCGGAACGGCCTGGTCCTGACTATTTTCCCGTCTTTGACATCGATAAACGCCAGATGCGAGTGCTTGCTCCCGGAGGATAAATCGGTGCTTTTAATGTATGTTTTCACTGCTTTTTGAGGCTTATCTTTTTGTGCCACTCGTCACCCCGTTTGTTTCAGCTTCCTGAAATAATTATGGCATGAAAACGATGAATTAATCCATTTTCAACATGAACAGAGAAAGCACCACCTGCCGCGCATTGAGTTCATAATGCACGCACCGGCGACCCGAGCCGCCAGCGCACGGGACATGAAATGTTTATCCAGACAGCTTGCGATTATCCCTTATAAAGCTCGATATCCCCCACGTTCACGTCTTTGCTGGCATCAACATTCTCTATCTTACGCGGAAGATATCCACCCTTCTCTATCTTCAACGAGTACTCCCCAGGCTCCTGCCTCTCAAACCAGAAGTCCCCAAAATTGTCCGTCTTTAACTCGGCTACCTTCTTTCCCTTACCATCAGTGAGAGTAACCGTCGCACCCTCCAGACATTCGTCCTCCTCAGGGTCGTATACCGCCCCGGCGATGAAATATTTATCAAGAAGGCCGATGTAATATACCCGCGGCTTCGCCTTGTACTCCGGGTGCAGCACCTCCGCCTGCTCAATGTACTCCTTTAACTCCTCTTCCTCCCCGAACCTTAACGCATCCGTGGGACAGGCATCCACACACCGCGGCACCTTCCACCCGTCATCTAACAAATGCGCGCACATCGTGCACTTCTGCGCTATATTCAGGTCACTGTTGAAGTAAATGACCCCGTACGGACAGGCATCTATACAGTTTCGACTCCCCGTGCACTTCTCCGGGTCGATGATTACTATCCCGTCTTCCCTCTTGTATATCGCCCCCGTCTTGCAGGCCGGTATGCACGGCGCTTCGTCACAGTGCTGGCAGATGTCATGCATGTACCGCACCCTTACCTTCGGTACGCTCCCCTGCACCACGTCCGTTACCTTCATCCAGAACTGCCCCGTGTCCGGCTGCGGCTTGGCTATCGGACTCCAGTCATTCCCTACATGCTCGTCCTTGCACGCTATCTGGCAGTTGTAACACCCGTTGCACTTGTTTATGTCTATCACCATTGCCTTCATCTTTACTGTTTACCTCCATCTAATACTCTATCAAATCGCAGCCCGGAGGCCCGATGATACGGTCGGCTGAACGCTTCGGGATACTGCTTCCTTAACCCGTCCAGGTCGGCCCTCTCTACCTCCACCAGGAACCCGCTGACCACCATTCCACCCCGGCAGTTCCGCGACGTTCCTTTGTGCGGCGTTATCGTGTTGATGGCGCCACCACGGTCAAGTTCGCCGGGCACTATCGGGTCGTACCTCGCCCCGTGGTCAATATAGGCCACCCCGGGAATTATCCTCTCGGTGACGTAGGCCCCGCAGAGCACCACCCCCCTCTCGTTGTATATCTTGACAATGTCTCCACTTTCTATATTCCGCTTCTTAGCTTCGGAAGGGTGGAGCCACAAGGGCTCGTACAAATACCCGTCCGGCCCCCTTACCTTGCACGTCTCTATCTCGTGGAACCAGTTAATATCATCAAGCTGGGCATGAACACGCCACCTCGGGTGGTTAGATATAACGAGGAGGGGATATTTCTTTGCCCTCTCCAGCAGCAGACTCTCCTGATGGGATTCACCATACGGTATCCAGTGGGGTACCGGCGGTCTCTCATCGTCATCGGGGAAGTGCTCGGCCAAACCCTGGGAATAAAACTCGATTAAACCGGATGGCGTCGTCATGGGGTGCTTCTTCGGGTCCTCGTAGAACTCTATCATGCCGGCCCGGTATTTCTTCCATTCGGGGTCGGTGGGAATGACATAGTAGTCCTTTTCACACAACTCCTCCCAGGTAAACAGACCTGCTTCCGGTACGCCGGATTGGTCGAAACCGAATTTTATCCATTCTTCGATAGATTTACCCCCGGTGTATTCTTCCGCCAGACCCAGCTTCTCGGCCACGGCAATTACCACCTCGTAGTCGCTCCTGGACTCGCCGACAGGCTCGACGCATTGCCTTTCACGGTAAACAGTTGAAAAATGAGCGCTTTCCATGTCGCTGCCGATATCGTCCGTCTCGAATTTGGTGTTTGACGGCAGGATAATATCGGCAAAGAGGCAATCGTTCTCCATCCACGGGTGCTGGGCGACCATGCACTCTATCTTGGGGCTCCGGTAGGCATCCACGTTTCTATTGCTGTCGTTCCAGCAGGTTAACAGACAGGGTGTATCGGTCCAAATCATGTGCACTTCCGAGCAGCCAGGGACGGGATAAACGTATCTCTTAAACTGGTCTGTCCTATTCGACATCTGCTCCGAGCTGCCGTATATATCAAAGTGCCCGTCCAGGATGGCGTCGTGAATCATAGGCTTGGGGATGATTTGTTTTTGCATATCCGGACCGGGATGATAGCCATGATACGCGGCGTTCACCGATGGCCTCACCAGAGCCTTGCCTGCCAGGGGAGGAACCTCGCGTCCCAGATCCCTGACGCCGAAAAACGAGCCTCCGACCCAAGTAAGCTGGTGCGTCCCCGGCTTTCCCAGTCCCTGCATCGCCAGCAGCAGGACTTCCAGCCGGGCCGGCTCGGTTGAATACGGCCCTCTTATGTAGGGCCCGCCGAATCCGTGCGCCACGGTCGTCGTCTTGGATGCCCATTCCCTCGCCAGGGCTTTGATGATGCGGGACGGTACGCCGCACAGCTCGGCTGCCCACTTGGGGGTCTTGGGGATTCCGTCTTCTTTTCCCAAAACATATTCCTCGAACTTGTCGTAGCCATAGGTATGGGTAGCCACGTATTCTTTGTCATAAGTACCATTGGTCATCCACTGGTAAGCCAGGGCAAGCTGCAACGCGGCATCGGTATTGGGCAATACGGGTATCCATTTATCGGCGTGAACAGCCGCCCCGTAATTTAAGTCGGGGCAGATATATATGCTTTTTATTCCAAGTTCGGTGAACCAGTAGGAATAGAGACTGGGCATCTGTCCCGACCAGAAACCCCACGGTGTGGTTTCCTGGTCACATCCCTGATGTATAATCATCTGGGTATGCTCGGCCATGTCCGGGTAAATATTGGTGAGATAAGACGTGTACATGCCGACAGGTTCGCAGCCCCAGGCATGTTTGGCTCCCCAGTACCATCCCTCCCAGCTATCCGGATTTCTTATCTGCTGTGTATAACCACCCATAAGGTCAAGAAGCTTGGTATTACAGCCATGGGTAGAGTGTATCACCTTGGTCTCGCCGTGTCCGTCCGCCTGCAGGAGTACTGTTTCCGGTCCGTACTTTTTGATTACCCTCTTGAGTTCGCTGGCTACTATATCAGTAGCCTCGTCCCACGATATCCTGATGTACTTGCTGACACCCCGGTTCTGGGGGTTCCGCTCCCCATTGGGGTCCCAGTCCACCCGCTTGAGGGGGTAGAGAATCCGGTTGGGGGAAAATACCCGCTTTTTGTAGGCTATTCCGTGGGGAGGTATCATGGACTTCATGGGCGGTTTAAAAACCTTACCGTGGGCTTCCATCTGCCACGGTTGCCATTCCTCGGGTTTGTACTTCCAATCATAGTGGAATGGTCTAATCCTGACGATTTTCCCGTCCTTAACATCGACGGCTGCCATATTTGAGTTGTCACCGAAGCTACTCAAACCGGTACCCTTGATACAGGTTTTTTCGCCCGTTTCAGGCTTCACATTTCGAGCCATGTTACCTCCCTCTCTGTCTGTTTGTTAGAAGCTCTCCGGATGAGTTAAATCTGCATAATAATACACTCTGTTAGTGTCTCCGGTCAAATAATTTATTAAGCATACTTTTAAAAAAGAAAATAGCGCCGGATTTTATCGACCTTTTGATTTATCTTTTCTTTTAATCCCCTGGAATTACCGGTAGCAGCAGGTAGGAGGCGAACTCCGGGTCGTGGTGAATCCGGTGCGTTGTTGTTTTGCTGCTGCAGATATGCAGCGCGCCGGGGACGTTATCCATGCTGGCGATTTCTATCTCAAGACGGTGGCCGGGCCGCAACACGTTGGCTACCGGTGAAAGCCCGATGGCATAATCGTAAACCTGCCCCGGGGTTACCGGGACATTCTCCGTATGCGGATGCCAGGGACTCCACGGCTCGGACTTGCTTTCATCGATGGCGCGGTGCGAAGCCTTGAGCCAGTTCGAGGTCAGGCTCCTCTTCGCCCCGTACTGGTCGACATCCCAGAGCGTCACATTCCAGTTGGAATCTTCCCGGTCTATGGCGGCATAAAGGTAGAGGGCCATTGGCCCGGTAATTTCCACATCCCTGGTAAAGACCGCGGACGAATACTTAATCGACCTGACTTCCGAGGTCTCATCGAGGGGCTGCTGGGTAAAGCTGTCGGGACCCTCGATAAACATGGGTGCCTCGGTTATGAGACGACCCCGACTGCGCAGGTAGAACTTCGTCCACCGCGTCCTCGCCAGGGGCCATTCATTCTCATAATGCCACTCATTGATACCGCCGATAAATAGTTTAATCGGCGGTTCTTCCATAAAGCCGGTGTCTATCCCTTTGAGCCAGTGGTCCATCCAGCGGATAACCTCGTCGTGCATCTGGTACCAGGGACGCTCGTCGCAGAGGGCCAGCGGCGCCAGGATTATCTTCTTGGGGGCGTTCACTCCCTGGTACATGGCAAAGGCGCCGTCCGGCCAGAAGCCGACCCACGGGCCGCCGGTGTAAAACGGCACCTTGATTTTGTCGTATTTTTTATAGGGTGTCCGCTCCCAGTAGAAGGGGCCGTCGTTGGGGTAGAACAGGAAGTCGGCGAAGATAGGGCTCTTTTTAGGGTATCGGAGACAGCTCCAGTAGATACTGTAGACCATCAGGTCGGGGTCGCCGAGCCGTTCCTCCCAGAGCTTTTTCAACTCATCCGTGGGCGTATTCTTGACCGCCGCCGATACGATGTTATTATGCGCCATGCCGCTGCCGTTGGTGGGGCCGGGGTCCATACCCCTCCCGCTGAACAGCCGGTACATCAGCGGCTGGATAACGCCCCCTGACGTAGCCATCTGGCGATAGATATCGCTCCATATCTCCCAGGGGAAAATAGCCTTGAGGTGAGGCGGCTGCTCGGCGGCGGTGTACGCCTGCACGCCGGCGAGGTAGGATATGCCGACCATCCCGATATTACCGTCGCACCAGGGCTGCGCGGCAATCCACTCGATGAGGTCGTAACCGTCTTCGCCTTCGGTGTGGCTGCACATGCCGACGTACTCCCCTTCCGAATCGCCGCAGCCACGGACATCGGCGATGACGTGCACATAGCCCCTGGACACGAAGTACCCGGTATTACCGGCTTCCATGGTGCCGTCCCAGACCAGCGAATTTTCACGCCCCTGCGGCTGCTTGACCGGTAACACCTGCAGGTCCTTGCCGTAAACGCACAGCGCCAGCAGGGCCGGGAATTTCCCCCCGGCATCGGGGCGGTAGATATCAACCGCCAGCCGGACGCCGTCACGCATCGGAACGAGTACGGTTTCTTTAGCTTTAACCTTATATACCGGTTGTGAACCTTTTTCACGTTTCATATTCTTTACTCCCTTGCCGGTCCGTTATGTCTTGGCCCGATATGATAATAATCAATATTTTACCACCGGCTTCTGCCGTACCGTTAACACTTGGAGGCACTTGATATCGGCTGCTACAATACAAACCGGTTTTGACCATTTTAATCAGTTAAACTAAACCTTGTCAAAGTCCATAAATTTTGGTCAGCGTTCTGTTTACCACCATAAAAGGCAGCCTGTTTCCCCGGTACCGGTTTACTTTACTGACGGATTTGGCGAAATGTACTATAATACCGTAGTAACTATATATTTTATAAACAATATACACAATACATATTTTAAGGAGATTACCGATGAGTAAGGTCTCTAACCACGAGCTTAAATCGATGGCTGATGAGATAAGAGAGCAGGCAGCTCAACTGAGGGTCTTAACTTTCCTGTCGTTCGTTTACACTGCTGAAGTCGTCAGCCGGTATCTGGATATCGAACTGGCCGTATATCCCATTGGCCGCACTGGCTTTAGCGTTCTGCATAACCTGGTATTACACGGCGGTACGATGACACCGACCAATTTGAGCGAGAGGATATTTCGCTCCAAACATGCTGTAACCAGAGTAGTTGATAAGCTTGAGAAACTGGGCTTCGTGCAGAGAGCCGCCATAGGCCGCGACCGCAGGGTCAGAAAAGTCAGCATTACAAAAGAGGGGCTAGCATTCGTTAAAGATTCGCGGGCCGCCGGGCAGCAACGCCTCGGTCAGACACTGTTACACCCCCTGAACCAGAAAGAGACCGAGGCGTTAGGCACTACGATGAAGCAAATTAGAGAGCATGCGCTTAAACTTATTTCCGATGCACAATCCAGGTAAGCAAATAGTTGCGTTGGATGAAAGGTGACTTCAACCGGGTAAATGCTTTTTCCATATTAATTAGTTGCAATAGGAATAATCTACTTTGACAGCTTAATGAATTTTTGGTAAAATATAACTCTTAATCTGTGGTAGACTTATAAATACCTGCATCACCGTGCCAGGACACCGCCAGAATTAGAAGGAGCATTTTTCATGGAAGTAAAAAAGCAAATTCCCTGCCTTGAGGGGTGGTTGACCATGCCGCCGCAGGAACCTCAACTTATCGGCAACCGGTGCCAGTCCTGCGGGCATTACTTCTTCCCTAAAGCCAAAACCTGCCACAACCCCCTCTGTGAAAAAACCAAACCCCTGGAAGACATACTGCTCAGCCGAAAGGGTACGTTATTTGCTTATACCGTTAATCATTACCCGCCACCGCCACCCTATCACGCGCCGGACCCGTTCGTGCCTTTCGGCGTTGTCAGCATCGCGCTGCCGGAGGGTATAAAAGTCGGGGGGCAGGTTCCTAAAGACGTCGACTTGAGTACGCTCAAGGTGGGCATGGAAATGGAGACCGTGAGAGAGGTACTATATGTGGACGACCAGGGAAATGAAGTCCTGAGCTGGATGTTCCGGCCGGTTCAGTCATAAGGTAACATCGCGCCCACCCGGACCATTAAATAATCAAGCTGTTAACGAATAAAGGGAGTAAAAAGATGAGAGAAGCCGCTATCATAGGCATAGGGATTCACCCCTGGGGGAAATTCCCGGAAAAGAGCGTCCACGAGCTTAACCTGGAAGTTGCCCAGATGGCACTCAAAGATGCCAATATGGAGTGGAAAGATATACAGGGATTATTCTGCGGGCAGGACCCGTGGGCCGGCATCCAGGGGATGCTGGCGGGCTCGGCCCTGGCACAAAACCTCGGCCTTACCGGGATACCGGTGACCAACAATTATAACGCCTGCGCCACCGGCGGCTACGCATTAAGGACGGCCCACCTTTATATCACCTCCGGCCTTATCGATATAGCCCTCGTCTGCGGGGGGAGCATCTCCCCGAAGGGGGCCTTCGGTACCACCAAGTACGACGAATTTGACGAGACCGACCTCGATAGCCAGCGATTCAGAATCCTCGGCTCGGCCAACTTCACCGGGTTTGCCATGGCGGCACAGAGACGCATGCAGCTATACGGTCTGACCGAAGAGGACCTTGCCCTGCAAAAAGTCAAGGCAAGTAAGTTCGGATCCCTTAACCCCAATGCCCGCTATCATAAAATCTACTCCGCAGAAGAAATATTAAACTCCCCTATGGTAGCTTATCCCCTGCATCTCTACCAGGTGTGCGCCACCAGTGACGGCGCCGCCGCCTGCGTGGTATGCAGCACGGACGTGGCGAAAAAATATACCACCAAGCCGATTATTATCGCCGGTATCGGGGCTTCCAACCCGCAGTACCCCGCCCCCGGCATGGGCGGTTTCGGCAGCGACTTCAGCGAAGTCCCGCCGCCAAATGAAAACGACGCCGGTATAAAATCGACCTATAAAGCCTACGAAGAGGCCGGCGTAGGCCCCGAGGACCTGGATGTAGCCAGCGTTTACGACCTTACCGGGGCCATGGAGATACAGTGGTACGAAGATATCGGACTCTGCAAGGAAGGCGAGGCTGAAAAACTGCTCAGAGAAGGCTCCACGTCAATGGGGGGCAGGATTCCGATATGCACGGACGGCGGCTGCACTTCTTCAGGTGAGTGCATTCCGGCGCAGGCCCTCGCGGAAACCTACGAGATAGTAACGCAACTGCGAGGAGATGCCGGCTCAAGGCAGGTCGATGGGGCTAAAATCGGCTTCTCGGTAAACTCGGGCAAGCTGGGCAACTCCTCCGCCATAGTATATAAGAGATAGAAACTCCGGGTCTGCTATCGCAGGCCCGGGTTATTATTTAGAAGCAATAGAGACTGCCGGCCGTTTCTTAATGCCTTTGCCTGCAGTTCGACCTGATAAAGGTAGACGTACTACCGCGTGCGACATGCTATGGCCTTAGGAGAATGAAGAATGGATTTTGAGCTCACCCCTGAAGAAAAGGCATTCCAGAAAGAAATACACGAGTTCCTGGATAAGGAATGCAATGAGAATGTTGTTGCTGAGACGTTATCTATGGAGGGTGAAGGCCCCTACTCCAAGGAACTGCTCCGGAAAATGGGTATCCGGAAAATGCTTGCCCCCAGATGGCCGGTAGAATATGGCGGTCGTGGCATGGGCGCCATGTCCGAGGCTATCAAGGTGGATGAAATAACCTCTCATTACGCCCCCTTTCCCCTCGATGGTGTTGAAATCGGCAATGCCCTCCTCATCGTCGGAAACGAGGAGCAGAAAAAAAGATTTTTACCGGGTATTGCCAGGGCAGAAATAGAGTTCGCCCTCGGTTATACCGAACCGAATGCAGGCTCCGACATAGCCTCAATCCAGCTACGCGCGGTAGAGGATGGCGACGAGTTTATCCTGAACGGACAGAAAATTTACAACACCGAAGCCCACTTCTCCGATTATCACTGGCTGCTCAGCCGAACCGACCCTACCGCCGAGAAGAAGCACCGGGGATTATCCCTTTTCATGGTTGACTTAACAAGCCCCGGGATTACCATACGTCCGCTGGTAACCATGGCCGGCCTGAGAACCAACGAGGTCTTTTATGAAGACGTGCGCGTTCCCAGAGCCAACTTGGTGGGCGAGAAAAACGGCGGCTGGGCGGTCATTATGAGTGCCCTCTACGGCGGCGGTGGGGGAGGTGGTCTGGCTACCGGAACCAAGAAGGTTATTGACACCCTGGTAAAGTATGTCCTTGAAGAAAAACAGGATGCCGATGAAAACAGGTGGATTCCGGAGGCAATGGCGGACATTTATATCAGGACGCACGTACAGGAGTTGATGGGCCTCCAGGCAACTGCTTTTGCCGACCTCAATGTTACTCCTCCCTACGGAGGCGGCGCTGCGGTATCACGCTTGCTCAGTGGTGATACCAGGCGGCTTCTATACAACACTGCTATGCAAATATTAGGGCCTTACGGTCAACTTGCTAAAGACTCTAAATGGGCACCCCTGAAGGGTGAAATATTACGCGAATTTTTGGATACCCCACGCTGGACGATTGTCCATGGCAGCCAGGAGATTCAGAAACTGCTCATTGCTACCAGGGGCCTAGGATTGCCCAGAAAGTAATATGCGGAAAGGGGTCTTACCGTGGATCCAAGACTCTCTGAAGAACAGGAAATATTAAGAAAATCGGCTCGTGATTTTTTGACCGAGAAGTGCCCCAAATCCCTGGTCAGGGAAATGGAAAAGGATGAGAAGGGCTACTCGCCGGGGCTCTGGAAGGAGATAGCCGAACTGGGCTGGATGGGGCTGGCATTTCCGGAGGAGTACGGCGGCGGAGGTATGAGCTTCCTCGACCTGGCTATACTTCTCGAGGAGATGGGGCGTGTCCTCTTCCCCGGGCCGTTTTTTTTAACGGTGACTCTGGGGGGTTTACCCATACTGGATATTGGAAGCGATGAGCAAAAACAGAAATACCTGCCCGATATTATCAGCGGTAAAGCAATCTTTACCATGGCCTTGACCGAGGCCAGCGGTAAATACGATGCCGCCTCGGTGAAAGTCAAAGCCACCGCCGCTGATAACGGCTATGTCATCAACGGCACCAAGCTCTTCATCCCGGACGCTAATGTTGCCGATTACTTTCTGTGTGTTGCAAGGACGGATGATAAAGGCAAGGCTGAAGATGGGATTACCATATTTATAGTCGATGCCGGGAGCCCGGGCATAAGCAAAACCGTATTAAAGACCATCGCCAGAGATAAGCAGTGTGAGGTAATTTTCGACCAGGTACAAGTCCCCAGGGAGAACATCCTCGGTAAGTTGAACCGGGGTTGGAGTGAAGTGCAGAAGATAATCGAACGTGCCGCCATCGCCAAATCCTGTGAGATGCTGGGGGGCATGGAGGTGGTACTGGATATGACGGTAGCCTATGTCAAAGAAAGAATACAGTTTGATGTCCCCGTTGGCGTTTTCCAGGCAATACAGCACCATTGTGTATATATGTTATTAGAGGTTGAAGGCTCAAGGGCAGCTGCTTATGAGGCAGCCTGGAGGGTAAGTACCGGGCACCCCTACTCCAGTGAAGCCGCTATAACCAAGGCCTGGGTAAGCGATGCCTATCAACGCGTCGTCGCCCTGGGCACGCAGGCACACGGGGGCGTTTCTATCATCGAGGACCACGATATGCCATTGTATTTCAGGCGGGCCAAGGCCGCCGAGCTTGCCTTTGGCGATGCCCGGTTTCACAGAAAAACGGTCGCCCGCAATCTGGGGTTTAAGGTAGCCTGAACAATTTAAATGATTTATAAAACTTGATTTTTAATCTGGGGAATTATAAAATCACGTTGCCGTGACTATATAACTATTCATCAGTAAAGGAGGGGGCTAATGGCGAAATTTGCGGTTAGACCATTCGGGGGACCGGAGGCAGTTGACTGGTCGGAGAGGATAAACACCACCCGCATGAGGGAGGAAAGGCTGGCCAAAGCCCAGGCTTCCCTGAAAAAACACGGAATAGCCGCCTGCCTGTTAATGCGCCCCGAGAACATGCGTTACGTTACCAGCACCAAGGCGGTCAATTTTATCGACCAGCTCAGATACACAGTAGCCTTTGCGGAACACGACCCCATCATCTACGAGCTGCCGCCCGGCAATCTCTTCGGGGTATGCCCCTGGGTTAAGCCGGAGAACCTCAAGCTCGCTATACTGTGGGCCGACGAAGCCTGCGGGCCGGCCGCCACCTGGGAAAGGGCTCAGAAATTCGCCCAGTCCATCAAGCAGGACTTAAAAGAAAAGGGCATGGAAAAGGAAAAACTGGGCGTTGATAAGCTTGATGAACCCGCCCAGCAGGCGCTAAGAGAAGCGGGCATCGAGACCGTCGATGTTATGACTCCGATGTTGGAGGCGCGGGCGGTCAAGACGGAGGACGAAATTAACTGCATAATGATGGCGGTAGCCATATCCGAGGTCGGCTGGTACGCCCTGTATGAGGCCCTCAAACCGGGTGTATTGGGACGAGAGCTCATCGCCGTGGCCAATAAAGCCATGTACAGCGCCGGTGCCGAAGATGTCTGGGGAGTCCTGGGAGGCGCACGTAACACCGGTATAGTACAGGTTGGCGACGTTATCACCGTCGATTTCTGCCGCATTACCTACCTGGGATACAATACCTGCTACTACCGCAATATAATTTGCGGCCGCAAGCCCAACCAGAAAGAGATAGACATGCACAAGAGGAGCTACGAGCGGGTACATAACGTCATCGAAACCATCAAGCCCGGGGTCTCCACCGCCGATGTCGCCAAACACTGGCTGCCCGCCAGGGAGAGGGGCTACCCCACCGAGGAGTACACCTGGTGCGAGGACTTAGCCCACGGCCTGGGCCTGTGGCTTTACGAATACCCGATTATCAACCGGCTCTGGTCGTTCGATTACCCCATGATACTGGAAAAGGGCATGACCATGGCTGTAGAGGCCATGGAGGCTGACCCTGCGGTCGGCAGGACGAAACTTGAAGAGATGATTGTAATCGGCGATGAAGGCGCCGAGATTATGACCAAGATGCCCGTCAAGGATATGATGATAGCGAGCCCCATAATTATAGCCTGACGAGCCCGATAAAGGCTCTCAGGATTGGAGTATAGAAAGGAGGTACTCTCGTGACTGTCTCGAAAGTTCCCCAGAAGTGGGATGGTGAAGCTGATGTCATCGTAGTAGGTGGTGGCAATACCGGCATCCCGGCAGCCATTACGGCGTATGACAAGGGAGCCAAGGTAATTGTACTGGAGGCTTCGACCGGCATGGCCAGCAGCCTGGCCATGATTGCCGGAGGCACGCCCTTCGCCGGCACAGACTTCCAGAAAGAACAGGGTATAGAGGACTCCCCGGACCAGATGTACGAGGAGGCTCTAGCGGTTGGCGGCGGTTCTCCGGAGCTGTGGAGGGCTTTAGTCGACCGGCAACAGGAAGTATTTAAATGGCTGCTGTCAATAGGCGCCAAGCCAGAAGCACTGCAGCTGGCCCCGGGGCATAAGGTCCGGCGCTCGGTAAGGTTCGAAGGCCACGGCGTCGGCCTGTGCAACACTCTCCGGAATGCCCTGAAAAACACGAAAATAGACGTCCGCCACAAACACCGCGCCAGGAAACTCATCGTCGACCCTGATACCGGAAGAGTTATCGGCGTTACCGCGGAAGCCGATGGAAAGACTTTGAGCTTCAGGGCCAAGAAAGCGGTAATTCTAGCAGCCGGAGGTTTCTGCCAGAATCTGGCACTGGTTAAAGAATATGGCCCGGCCTACGCCGACCTGGTGCCGACGGCTCCCCCCACCCACCAGGGTGACGGTCTGGTAATGGCCATGGCTATTGGCGCCGGGACGTCCAATATCGGGCTGGCCGTTTGCCCCTCGCTGCCGATATGCGCCGAGACCGGTTCGTTATTAACGAGTTCCGGACTGGGCGGTATCGGTGTGAACCGGCATGGTGAGAGATGGGCCAACGAGGCAACCAGCGACCTGGACTCCTACACCATGAGGTACCATGACATTATCGCGCAGGACCCGACCGGGCTGCATTTTGTCATTTCCGACGAAAGAGCCAGGCAGGAAGACCCCTACAAGAGAAAGGGAAAGGAAAAAATTTACCAGGCGGATACGATAGAAGAACTGGAAAAGGTCCTGGGTATCGATGCCGGCGGTCTCAAGAAGACCCTGGACGAGTATAACTCGGATATCAAGAAGTACGGCTACGACCGGAAACTTGGTCGGAAGCTGCAGGGAATGGCACACCCGGGCGAACCGGTCCACACGATAGAAACGCCTCCGTACTATGGTGTCAAATGCAAGGTCTGCCTGACCTCGATGAAGGGCGGCCTGAGAATTAATGGCAAGACCCAGGTACTCACCCAGTTCGGCGATGTTATCCCCGGCCTCTATGCCGCGGGTGAGATTGCCGGCGGTCTGATGGGCATACCCTCGAAATACTACACCGGGACCATGACGATTCAGTGCTTCACGCAGGGCAGAATCGCCGGAGATGTTGCCGCCGACGAACCGGGCAACTAAAAATCTATCCGTAACACGTCATCGCCCCGGGTGCAAAAAGCAGGATAAAGAAATAAGAAAATAATGAAGTGGCAGGATAAATACCGCGATAAATTAATAACGGCCAGAGAAGCGGCGGGACTGATAACATCCGGTTCCGATGTCATCTTTGCCATGATGGACCAGCCCAAGGACATCATTGTGGCCGTATCAGAGCGATACAATGAGCTGGAAAACGTAACATTAACTTCTCACTGGGTGGAGGACTTTCCGTTCCTCCACCCCAGCCGGTATCCTGAAATGGAAAAAGCCTTCCATATCAAGGACCCCATGACGCTGAGGACCACCCGGGAAGAGGTGCGCAATAAGAAAATCGACTACCAACCGACCGTCTTCGGGCTGAGCAACGGCGAGAGGCAACAAGACCCCAACAGGGGACGGCTGTACCACTATAAGGACTTCTTCTTTTTCAAGCTCACCCCGCCCGACGAAAACGGCCGCTGCAGCTTCGGGCCACACCCCTGGTACACCCCCACCGTTTGCCGGTCGGCTAAAGTAAAGGTCGCCGAAATCGACCCCCGCCTCACCTCGGTGAACGGTGAATACGTCAACATTGACGACATCGACTACCTTGTCGAAGCACCCGATGAGGCGGAACTCAGGGGCAAGGAAATCCTGGGCATGACGCCGTCTGATGAAGAGTGGGAGCTGTCCCAGGTCATCGGCGCCAATGCCGCCTCCCTGGTCAACGACGGCGATACCGTACAGATTGGAGTGGGCACCGCCGCCGAGGCGATTATGGGCTTCCTGGCCGAGAAAAACGACCTCGGCATCGATAGCGAGGTTATCTATTCTCAGACGATAGAGCTGGTTAAGCGCGGCGTCATCACCGGCAAATATAAAACTCGCGATACCGGCATCGTAACCGCCGCCAACCTCCAGCTCTACGGCTACGATAACCCCGTCAGCATCGAGTCGCGGGAATATGTCAGGGATAATCCCGCTTTCCTTTTCCGGGATATCTCCACCCAGTGCCACATCCCCAGAATCGCCGCACAGGAAAACATGGTAGCCATCAACAACATCCTTACGGTCGACCTCCTGGGACAGGTCATTATCACCCACCTCGGCCCGACCCCGATTACCGGCCCCGGGGGACAGGTGGACTTTTGTGTCGGCGCGCACTATTCTAGGGGAGGGCGCTCCATATCCATGTTGAAGTCCACCGCGCTCGACGGCAAGGTTTCGCGGATAGTGCCCAGATTTGAGGCCGGCACGGTGATAATGATTCCCATGGTCTATCTCGACTACCTGGTTACCGAGTACGGCATCGCCAATCTCGATTGTAAAAGCCGACGGGAGAGGGCGGAAGCTATGATATCGGTAGCCCACCCGGATTTCCGCGACGAGTTGAGGCAGGCCGCCAGGGAGATGTTATACCCGTAGTATGATAATTTCAGAGGAAAACTTATAATACTGATATATAAGGTGATAGAGTTAATAATAATTGCTTATTGTTTATTCCCGGGTAACGTAAAAGTAGCCTGGGAATCGTATATACGGTAAAAACCGAGGAGGTAGGTAACAGTGCAGATGAAACAAGAGCTAACCAAGATAGTCGGCGCAGCCAATGTCTCCGACGACCCTGAAGCACTTCTATCTTATTCCAGGGACTGTAGTCTCAGTACACCCCGCACCCCCAACTATATAGCCAGGCCGAAGAATACGGATGAGGTACAGAAGGTCGTCAGGCTCGCCAATAAAAACGGCGTTCCCGTCGTGCCCTGTAGCTCCGGCATCCATTTCTACGGAAACACGATTCCCAATCTGGGTGGAATCGTACTGGACTTGCGGCGGATGAACAGGATTCTGGAGTTTGACCCGCACAACAAAATGGTAAGAGTCGAGCCCGGTGTTACCTGGGGGCAGTTACAGGCCGAAGCGGCTAAATATAAGATGATGGACCTCAACCCTCTGCTCCCCCACCCGCAAAAGTCGGTGCTGACCAGCCACCTGGAGAGGGAACCGATGCTGATACCCAAGTTCGAGTACGCCGGCAGCTTCGTAACCTGCGAGGTGGTCTTCCCCGACGGCCAGGCCTTCCGCACCGGCTCTTCCGCTGTTCCGGGATTTCCTGATAAGAGCCTGGCAGAGGGGGTTAATCCCGGAGGGCCGGGATACCTCTCCTATAACTGGCTTGTTCAGGGGGCTCAGGGGACGATGGGGGTGGTGACCTGGGCCAAGGTAAAGCTGGCCCCCCGACCTAAAATAGATAAGACCTTTTTTATCCCCTTCGACAGCCTGGATGATGCCGTCCAGCTTGTCTATAACGTGCAGCGGCGTATGATAGGCGAGGAGTGCCTCATATTGAACGACGTAAACCTGGCGACCATTCTGGCTAAAAAATGGCCGGCGGATTTTAATAACCTGTTGAGAGTCCTGGCGCCGTGGACGGTAATCCTGGTCTCCGGCGGAGGCTGGAGACGCCCCGAAGAGAGGATTGAATACGAGGAGGACGGGTTGCGTGACGCCGCCGCCGAACTACATATTCCGGAACTGCCGACTTCGATGCCCGGCTTACCGGGCATCGAAAGAGAGCTGCCGGGCATGCTCCGCAACTCCTGGCCTGAAAAGAAGACCTACTGGAAGTTCGCCCAAAAGGGCGCCAGCCAGGATATCTTCTTCTACACGACGCTGGACCGGGCTTCCGAGTTCACCCAGGTCCTGAACCAGGTAGCCGCCGAGAACGGCTACTGTATCGACGATATCGGCGTCTACGTCCAACCCATGGAGTACGGGCGCTCCTGTCATTATGAAATGAACTTCCCTTACAACCCGGCAGATGCCGACGAAGTAGCGATGGCTCACAACCTCTATGCTGAAGCCGCCGAGAACGCCATTGGCATGGGCGGCTACTTTTCCCGGCCCTACGGCGTGGTGGCGGATATGGTTTATGACAGGGCCACAAGCTATACCACCGCCCTGAAAAAGGTTAAAAAATTCTTTGACCCCAATAACATCATGTCCCCCGGCAGACTTTGCTTCTAGTCCAAATTAGATAAGGTGAGTAGGTGATAAAATGTTGAAAGTTGAAGAATACAAACACCAGGCGGAAACGTGCGTAAGGTGCAGCTACTGCAAGTCCGTGGACTTGAACTATACCAAGAGTTCCCGCTTCTCCCGGCAGTGCCCCATAGATGTTAGGTACAGATACAACCTTTATTCTGCGCACGGCTTGCTCCACGCTTCCCTGGCCGAACTGGCCGGCAAGCTGGAATTCACCCCGAAACTCATGGATGCTTTATGGAAGTGCACCCTCTGCGGCGGCTGTGACATCAGGTGCAAACGGAACCTGGATGTCGAAGTTCTCCAGGTAATCGAAACGCTACGCTGCCGTTGCGTCGAACAGGGCAAGGGCCCCCTGCCCGAGCACAAGCTGCTGGCTAAAAACGTCAAGGCCAGCCACAATATCTACGGCGCGCCTCACCAGGACCGCCTCAAGTGGCTGCCATCGGATATCAAGCCGGCCGCTAAAGCGGAAATTCTTTACTTCGTCGGGGACCCCTCCTCTTACCGGCACCCGGAGATAGCCCAGGCTACCGCAAAGCTGCTGGACAAAGCCGGGGTAAAATTCATGGTGCTGAAAGACGAATGGAGCAGCGGCCATGAGTTGTTCGCCACCGGCCAGCTGGAACTTGCCAGAGAGGTAGCCGACCATAATATCAAGGCTATCACGGGCTCCGGCGCCAGGACGGTTATCGCCAGCGACGCCGAAGTTTATAAGACCCTCAAGGTGGACTACCCCAGGATTATGGAAAAATCCACTGAGGATATGCCGTACACCGTCCTGCATATCACGGAATATATCGACCGGTTGATGCAGGACGGCAAACTTAAGTTCAACCGGCGCGTTCCCATGAAGGTAACCTACCACGACCCGTGCAACCTGGGCAGGCTGGCCGAACCGTGGTATCACTGGGAACCGAAATACGAGTCGCCGAACATCGCCGTGGGTAAAACGTGGCGGCGCGGTGAAAAAGGTATTTACGAGCCGCCGAGGAATATCCTGAAAGCCATCCGGGGTATAGAACTCGTCGAGATGGAGAGGCACCACGATAACGCCTGGTGCTGCGGCTACGGCGGCGGCGTCGGGATTGCCCACCCGGACTTCGCTCTGTGGACCGCCGGGGAAAGGGTCGAAGAGGCCCAGGGCACCGGCACCGAGGCTATCGTAAGCTGCTGCCCCAACTGCAAGGACATCCTCGGCCAGTCCGCCGATGAAAATAACACGGGAATGAAAGTTTACGATATCACCGAAGTAATGATTCGGGCAATCAGGTAGAAAAAGGGTAAAGGAGACAGCGATGAGTATACCTAAAGAAGCCTATCAAACATTGCAATCCATTGTCGGGCTGGAGTGGGTCAGTGACGACCCGGCAATCTGTGAAGCGGACCGATATTGCAGTCTGTCCGACCCTACCGACGAAAAGCGCCGTCCCGCGTGCAGCATCGAGCCGGGCAGCACCGAGGAGGTACAGGCCATCGTCAGGGTAGCCAACCGGTACAGGATTCCCTTCGTGGTGACCAGTACTTTCTACAGCGCCGGTACTTACGCCAGAAAGGACGACTCCATCCTCATCGACCTGAAGCGGATGAACAAGCTGGAGATAGACGAAAAAAATCTGTACGCTGTCGTCGAGCCTGGGGTAACCTTCGCGGCCTTACAGTCCGATTTGCTCAAGATGGGCCTGGTCACCTTCGTGCCGGGATGCGGCGGTCAATCTTCCGTCGTGGCCAATACCGTCAATATGGGTGATGCCCCTATCGGCTGGAGGCATGGACTCGGTTACCAGCGGCTGCTGGGTGTCGAATGGGTGCTCCCCGACGGCGAACTGCTGAAAATGGGTTCGCTGGCCGGTGCCAGCGATTTCTTCTGGGGCGAAGGCCCCGGACCCGACCTCCGCGGTCTGCTCAGGGGGTGCGCCGGGCACCAGTCGAGGCTCGGGATTATCACCAGGATAGGGGTAAAGGTATTCCCCTTCGTTTCCGAGGAACTGAAGCCGGAGGGGTGGGCCTACCATACCACCATGACGCTGCCGACCAACCGGTTCAAGTGGTACAATATCCGCTTTTATTCCAGGGAAGATGCCGTTAATGCCATCTTTGAACTGGGCCGATGTGAGATAGCCCTGATTGTCATGACGGTGCCCCCGATATTCCGGGGCATCGCCCGGAGCCGGGGTGTGGGCTGCGGTGGATTCTGGGAGTACTGGAAGGAAGCCGGCGCCAAGCTGGCCCGCCAGCAGGAAGACCTCCGGGTTCTGCTCTACGGTATCGGCTCCGATAAACGCCTGGAATACGAGGAAAAGGTGTTGCTGGATATCGTCAAGGACTATAACGGTTCGGCCCGCGAAGCCCCCAATCGTGACGAAACCCACTTCATGGCCGCCGATGCCATCTGCGCCAACGTAGTAGGCGGCAGATTTGCCTCCGAAGTTTCCTACGAGTCCATTAACCAGGCCGTGACATACGCCAGGGTTGTCGACAAGATATGCGATGAGCACAGGCCCCCGATACTGCAGGAGTATAATTCCACAGACTGGATTTGCCCCTACGAACTGGGCTATGTCGCCAAGATGGAATGCCTTCGCATGGCAGCCGTGGAAGATAACTATGCCCTCCAGGAATGGAAGAACGACGTTGAGGTTGCCTGCGCCGAAAAAGGCGCTTATGCCCTGGTACCCGATAATAAGGTGTTCGGGCCGGTCTGGGGTAACTACCCGGAAAAAGAAGACGGAATAAAGGCGATTTTCGACCCGAATCACGTTTCTTCACCCGAATAAGGCAAATGGCCTTTGGGAAGGAGGGGAGATATGTTGAAGACAGCACGTCAGTATGTTGAAAGCCTGCGCCAGCTGAAATTCAACCTTTATCTGCTTGGCGAAAAGGTCGAGGACTGGGTTAATAACCCCATCATCAAGCCATCAACCAATGCGGTGGCCATGACCTACAAGCTCGCCCACGAACCCGAAACCGCAGACCTGGCCGTTACGGAGTCCCTGCTCACCGGGAAAAAGGTCAACAGGTTCATCTCCCTCTTTAAAAGCCCCGATGACATGGTCCGTAAAATCAAGCTCCAGAGAGAGCTGGGACAGAGGACGGCCTGCTGCTTCCAGAGATGCGTCGGCATGGACGGTATTAACGCCACCTTCAGCACCACTTATGAAATCGACGAGAAATACGGCACCGATTATCACCCGAGGTTTAAAAAGTGGCTGGAATATGTCCAGGAGAACGACCTGACCGTCGCCGGGGCTATGACCGACGTCAAAGGCCACCGGGGCGTAGCGCCCAGCCAGCAGGAAGACCCGGATATGTTCGTCCATATCTCCGAGCGCCGGGATGACGGCGTGATTATCAGAGGCGCCAAGGGCAACATCACCGGAACGGTGAATTCCCACGAAATGCTGCTCATGCCCACCCTCAGGATGCGCGAGGATGATAAAGACTACGCGGTATGCTGCGCCGTACCCACCGATGCTAAAGGTATCACCCATATCTACGGGAGGCAGTCCTGCGACACGCGCAAGCTTGAGGAAGGGGATATAGACGTCGGCAACTACGGCTTCGGCGGCCACGAGACTTTGACTGTCTTCGACAACGTCTTCGTCCCCTGGGAGCGGGTCTTCATGAGCGGCGAATATGATTTTTCCATTATGCTGGTGGAGCGTTTCGCCGCCTATCACCGCCAGAGCTACGGCGGCTGCAAACCCGGCATCGCCGATGTTCTCATCGGTGCCGCTGCCTCTATGGCCGATTATAACGGCGTGCGCCGTGCCGCCCATATCAGGGAAAAAATCGGGGAGATGATTCACCTCTCCGAGACGATACACGCCTGCGGGCTGGCCAGTGCCCACCAGGGCTGGCAAACCAAAGCGGGCAACTACCAGGCCCATATACTTCTGGCTAACGTCTGCAAGCACAACACGACCAGATTCCCCTACGAAATTACCCGGCTGGCCGAGGACATCGCCGGCGGTATCCTGGTCACCACCCCCTCCGAGAAGGACTTCAGGCACCCGGAGATAGGTAAATATATTGACAAGTATCTCAAAGGCGACCCCGCCTATTCCACCGAGGAACGCTACCGCATGCTGACGCTCATCCATGCCATGTGCTTCGGCGTGGTGGCTCCCAGCTATCATACCGAGTCCATGCACGGCGCCGGTTCGCCGCAGGCGCAGAAGATAATGATTGAACGCGAGACCGACATGGATGCCAAGCAGCGTTTCGCCCGTAACATCGCGGGCATCGACCCGCGAGAAGACCCGCTCGGTTAAATCCGGTAAAGGAGGTAAAACACCATGTCTTACTTTCTGAGTCCTAAGAAAATCCTGTTCGGTAAGAATATGCTGAGGAGGTTGGGCGCCGAGCTTGAAGGAC